>NZ_JBVJRP010000007.1:0-249825 GCF_055607525.1 Kitasatospora sp. NPDC036993
GGCTCCCAGTAGACGACTGGGTTGATAGGCCGGATATGGAAGCCCTGTGAGGGGTGGAGTTGACCGGTACTAATAGGCCGAGGGCTTGTCCTCAGTTGCTCGCGTCCACTGTGTTGTTCTGAAACAACGACCCCGACCCGGGTTTGTATGGGTTGGTGCGGTTGACAGTTTCATAGTGTTTCGGTGGTCATAGCGTGAGGGAAACGCCCGGTTACATTCCGAACCCGGAAGCTAAGCCTTACAGCGCCGATGGTACTGCAGGGGGGACCCTGTGGGAGAGTAGGACGCCGCCGAACAATTCTTCCGAAAAGCCCCTGATCCCAACGGATCAGGGGCTTTTCGTATTTCCGGTCAGATGGTCGGATCAGCCGCCCCGGCGGGACAGCCACGGCCGCCGTCGCGGTGCGGCCGTCGCGCCGCCGGCCTGGGACTGGAGGGTGGCCACGGCGCTGCGGATCAGGATGCGCACTCCCTCGGCCGCCGTCTCCGCCGACATCGACGCGCTCTGCTCCCGGCCGGACGTCTGGCTCGGCAGGTACGGCAGGCGCGCGAACCCGCCGCGCAGCTCCGGGTGTTCGGTGGCGATCAGGTGTGCCAGCCCGTAGAAGACGTGGTTGCAGAGCTGGGTGCCGGCGGTGTGCGAGACGGTGGCCGGGATTCCGGCCTGCTGGACCGCCTCCACGCAGGCCTTCACCGGCAGGGAGGAGAAGTACGCGGCCGGCCCGTTCGGCACGACCGGTTGGTCGATCGGCTGGTTGCCCTTTCGGTCGGGTGTCCGGACGGCGTCGTCGAGGTTGATCGCCACCCGCTCCACCGTCAGGTCCGGACGGTTGCCACCCTGGCCCGTGGCGATGACCAGGTCGGGTTTGAACCCGGCCACCGCCCGGCGCAGTTCGGTGATCGAGTCGCCGAACACCCAGGGCAGCTCGGCGAACTTCAGGGCCACTCCGGCCGGTGGACCGGCGGCGACCAGCCGGCCCGCCTCCAGGGACGAGTTCAGGGGATCGCGGCCGAACGGTTCGAAGGCGGTCAGCAGGACGCGGATGATGGCGGACCTCCTCGCGTACGGGAACGTACGGACCCGATTTATGCCGTTCGAGCGTAGAGCCGTCCCGAATGTCCCGGCAAGCCCCACTGGGTTTCCGGTGAACCCAGTGGCCTGATTGTGCGTCATGTCCGGCGCAGTGCACCGTTTGTACGGAGGGACGCGAGGGTGGGGTAGCCGTCGACGGCCATCAGGAGGTCGGCCTCGGCCAGCAGCGAGCGCAGCACGTGCACGATGCCGTCGGTGCCCTCCAGGGCCAGCCCGTAGGCGTACGGGCGGCCCACGCCGACGGCGGTGGCGCCGAGGGCGAGCGCCTTGACGACGTCGGCGCCGGAGCGGATGCCGGAGTCGAACAGGACGGGCAGGCTGTCGGCGGCCTCGACCACGTCGGGGAGCAGGTCGAGGGCGGCCAGGCCGCCGTTGGCCTGGCGGCCGCCGTGGTTGGAGCAGTAGACGCCGTCGACGCCGCCGTCCCTGGCCCGGCGGACGTCCTCGGGATGGCAGATGCCCTTGAGGAGGATCGGCAGGTCGGTGAGCGAGCGCAGCCAGGGCAGGTCGTCCCAGGTCAGCGGGTTCCCGAAGACGCCGACCCACTCCAGGACGGTCGCCTGGAGGTCCTCCTCCGGCGCCTTGGCGAGACGGGCGCGGAAGACCGGGTCGGAGGTGTAGTTGGCCAGACAGTGGCCGCGCAGCTGGGGGAAGTTGGCGGTGGCCAGGTCGCGGGGGCGCCAGCCGGTCACCCAGGTGTCCAGGGTGACGACGATGCCGCGGTAGCCGGCGGCCTCCGCCCGGTGCACCAGGCTCTCGGCGAGCGCCCGGTCGGTGGGCGTGTAGAGCTGGAAGAATCCGGGGGTGTCGCCGAACTCGGCGGCCACCTGCTCCAGCGGATCGACCGTCAGGGTCGAGGCCACCATCGGCACACCGGTCCTGGCGGCGGCCCTGGCGGTGGCGAGGTCCCCGTGGCCGTCCTGCGCGCAGAGGCCGATGACCCCGATCGGCGCCATGAACAGCGGACTTGGCAGCCGCTGTCCGAACAGCTCCACCGACAGGTCCCTGGTGCTCGCGCCGGCCATCATCCGCGGCACCAGGCCCCACCGGTCGAAGGCGGCGATGTTCGCCCGCTGGGTGGATTCGTCACCCGCCCCGCCCGCGACGTAGGAGAGCACCGACGGTGCCAGCGCCGCGCCCGCCCGTGCCTCCAGTTCGGCGAAGGTCATCGGCATCGTCGGCAGCACGCCGCCGAGGCCCTTCAGGTAGATCTCGATCTGGTAGTCGCCGAACCGCCCCTGGAATGCCGGGTCCATCCGCTCGCCGTCCTTCCGTCCGCTGTCGACCGGGACCGTCCCGGCCTGCGGTACAGTCCGCCCGGCCCCGCCGCACGGGCGGACGGGAGGGCAGACGGCACCCCGGCATTCTCACCACGGACGGAGCCGGCGGCCAGGGGCCCGGGACGCGGACGCGGGTGCCTCACGGCCTCGGCGGTGTCACCGCGTCGGCGCGGGACGGACCCGGTGCCCGTACCGCCACACCGCCGCCGCGGCGAGCAGGGCGACCGCTCCGCCGAGCGGCATGACCGTACCGGGGGAGGAGTGGTCCACCACCAGACCGCCGGTCAGCGCGCCGGCCGAGAAGGCGGCCTGGAACACCGAGGTGAACACCACGCCGGCGGCTTCCGGGGCGTGCGGGGCCGCAGCGAGGAACCAGCTGAGCGAACAGACCGGGACGGCGCCGTATGCCAGACCCCAGAGCGCCAGCACGGCGGCGGCTCCGGGACCGCCGGTGCCCAGCAACGGCAGCAGCAGGGCAGCGGCGGCGAGCAGCACGGCCGCCGCGCCGAACACCGGTCGCAGCGCACCGGCCGCCCGGCCGCCGGCCAGGACGTTGCCGAGCAGTCCGGCGGCGCCGTAGCCGAGCAGCAGGGCGGTGACCAGCCCGGCACCGGCGTGGGTGGTGTCCGTCAGGAACGGGGTGACGTAGGTGTAACTGCCGAAGTGCGCCACCACGATCAGCACGGTCACCGCGATGCCGGTGCGGGTGCCGCGGCCGGCGAGCAGCCCGCGCAGCACGCCCAGATCGGTGGTGCTCAGCGGGGGCAGCGGCGGCAGCGACCGCAGGAGGGCCGCCAGCGCGAGCAGGGTCAGCGCGGCCACCGCGAGGAAGGCCGCCCGCCAGCCGGCCAGCGAACCGAGGAACACGCCCGCCGGCACTCCGAGCACCGAGCCGAGCGGGACGGCGGAGAAGACCAGGGTGTTGGCCCGCGACTGCCGGTGCTCGGGGACGAGGCGCGGCGCGAGCCCGGAGCCGATCGACCAGAACGCGCCGATGACCAGGCCGAGGACGACCCGGGCGGTCAGCACCGCCCAGTAGTCGGGGGCGAGCGCGTTGAGCAGGTCCGCCAAGGTGAGGACGAGCAGCAGCACGCAGAGCATGGTGCGGCGGTCCACCCGCCTGGTCGCGACGGTGACGACGGGCGCGGCCACCGCGGCGACGATGCCCGGCAGGGTCATCATCAGCCCGGCCGTGCCGTCGGAGATCCGGAAGGTGGCGCCGATCGGGGTGAGCAGGCCGATCGGCAGGATCTCGGTGGTGACGATGGAGAAGACGCCCGTCGTCACGGCGAGGACGGCGAGCGTGCCGCCGCGGCGGGCCCGGGGCTCCGGTGCGCCCGGGGCGGCCGGTGTGGGCGGGGCTGCCGGGGCGAGTCGGTCGGGTCGGTGGGTGGTGTCGGGCATGCCGGAGGTCCTGTCGGTGGGTTCGGGGTACTTCCCGAAGTCCACCAAGCGGAACGGGGGTCGGGCTGGCGTGAATCCGACGTCAACGCTTCCGTGAGGGCAGCCCGAAGGCCCGGCCGGCGTGGTCCGGGCGGGTTTGACGGCTGTCCGGGCTTCCATCACCCTTCCACTATTCGAATAGTGAAAGGGTACTTTGCCGATGCCCGCTACCTCCTCCCCGCTCAGCCCGCCCCGAGCCCTGCCGGGGCCGTCCGCTCCTCCGTCCGCGCCGCCTCCGGTCCGCCGCCCCGTCGCGCTCGCCTGGGGCCTGGCCGCCGGGTTCGCCGCGCTCTACGCCTGCGTCGCCGTCAACCGGTATCGGCGCGGCCTCAGCAAGGCCTACGACCTGGGCATCTTCGAGCAGGCGGTCCGGGCGTACGCCCACGGGCAGGCGCCGATCGTGCCGATCAAGGGGCCCGGCTACCACCTGCTCGGGGACCACTTCCACCCGCTGATCGCCGCTCTCGCCCCCGCCTACCGGGTGTTCCCGAGCCCGGTCACCCTCCTCGTCGCCCAGGCGCTGCTGATGGCGCCGGCCGTCGTCCCGCTGACCCGCTGGGCCCACGAGGTGGCCGGGCCGCGGGTGGCGCTGATCATCGGCTGCGCCACCGGGGCCTCCTGGGGGATCGTCCGGGCGGCGGCCGACGACTTCCACGAGATCGCCTTCGCCGTCCCGCTGATCGCGTTCGCCGCCACCGCACTCGGCCGCCGCCGGCCGCTCGCCGCCGCGCTCTGGTCGCTGCCGCTGCTGCTGGTCAAGGAGGACCTGGGCCTCACGGTGGCCGCCGTCGGCGTCCTGATCGCCTGGCAGGCCGGGCGGGAGCGGCGCCGCAGCCCGCTGCCGGGGCTCGCGCTCGCCGGCGTCGGCCTCGCCGCGACCGCGCTCACCGTGCTCGTGGTGCTGCCGGCCTTCAACTCCGCCGGGGGCTTCGACTACTGGCAGCAGCTGGACGGCGGCGGGCAGCCCTCGCTCCGGGCCCTGCCGCTGCGGCTCGGCTGGCCGCCGGTCAAGTGGCTGCTGCTGTTCCTGCTCGCCGCCACCGCGGGCTTCGCCGGCCTGCGCTCGCCGCTCGTCCTGCTCTGCGTGCCCACCCTGGCCTGGCGGCTGCTCTCCGCCAACCCGCACTACTGGGGCGTCAGTTACCACTACAGCGCGGTGCTGATGCCGATCGTGCTGGCGGCCCTGGTCGACGCACTCCGCCGCGTCGACGCCCGGCGTGCCAGGCGCGCGCTGGCCGTCACCGCTCTGGTGACCGCCGTGACGCTGCCGCTCTATCCGCTGCACGAGGTGGTGATGCCCGAAGCCTGGCGCACCTCGCCGCGGCTCACCGCGACCAGGGCGCTGCTCGACCGGATACCCGACGACGCCACCGTGGCCGCCTCCAACCGGCTCGCGGCCCAGCTCACCCGCCGGGCGGAGGTCACCCTGGTGTGCCGGGAACCGGTGGGGCCGGGGCCGCAGTGGGTGGCCGTCGACCTGCGCGACCCGAGCGTGCGGTCCCCGTGCGCCACCGCCGACACCGCCCGGATGCTGGACGTCTACCGGGAGCGCGGCTACCGGCAGTTGGTCGGGCAGGACGGGCTGCTCCTGCTGCGGAGCCCCTGACCGCTCCGGATGAGGCCCCGGGGCCGGCTTGACCCGCGCACCGCGGTGGGCCACTATTCCACTATTGAACTAGTGAAAGGCTGAAGCACGGGTGATCGAATACCGCATCGAGCGGCGCAGCGGCGTCTCCACCTACCAGCAGATCGTGCAGCAGACCAAGCAGGCCCTGCGGCTCGGACTGCTCCAGCCCGGAGACAAGCTGCCGACCGCCCGTGAGGTGGTCGAGCAGACCGCGATCAACCCCAACACCGTGCTGAAGGCCTATCGCGAACTCGAACGTGAAGGGCTGGTCGAGCCCCGCCCGGGGCTCGGCACCTTCGTCCGGCGCTCGCTCGCCCGGCCCGAGGCCGCGGCGGACGGGCCGCTGCGCGCGGAACTGGTCGAGTGGGTGGACCGGGCCCGGGCGGCCGGACTGGAGCGCGAGGACATCGCCGCGCTGATGGCCTCCGTCCTGGAGCAGCGCTTCGACACCGGGGTTCCCGGCGCCGAGGCGAAGGACTCCGACACCGGGGCCTGAGACTCCCCGGCAACACCGAACCGAGAACAGTGGGGGGACCGGGTGCAAGACCCGACGACCACGGCGCCCGCGTCGGCGCCGGCCCTGGGGGCAGCAGCGCTGGAGGCCACCGGCCTCGGCAGGATGTACCGGAGCGGCTGGGCCCTGCGCGGCTGCGACGTCACCGTCCCGGCCGGACGGATCTGCGGCGTGGTGGGCCCCAACGGCGCGGGCAAGAGCACCCTGCTCGCCCTCGCCGCCGGCCAGCTCGCGCCCACCGAGGGCGGGTTGCGGGTGCTCGGCGCCGTGCCCGGTACGCCCGAGCTGCGCGCCCGGGTCGCCTACGTGCCGCAGGACAAACCGCTGTACCCGGGCCTCACCGTCGCCGAGACGCTGCGGATGGGCCGCGAGCTCAATCCGGTGTGGGACCGGGAACTGGCCCAACGGATCGTCGACCAGGGTGAGTTGAAGCCCAAGGCGCGAGTCGGCTCGCTCTCCGGAGGCCAGCGCACCCGGGTCGGCCTCGCGCTCGCCCTCGGCAAGCTCCCCGACCTGCTGCTCCTCGACGAACCGATGGCCGACCTCGACCCGCTCGCCCGGCACCAGCTGATGGGCACCCTGATGTCGGCCGCCGCCGAACGCGGCACCAGCATCCTGCTGTCCTCGCACATCCTGCCCGAGCTGGAGGGCGTCATCGACCACCTCGTCCTCGTCCAGCGCGGAGGCGTCCGGCTGGCCGGCGACCTGGAGGAGATCCTCGACGGCCACCAGCTGCTCACCGGGCCGGCCGCCCAGGAGCCCGGCCTCCCGGCCGGGTCGGTGGTCGAACAGAGGGTCAGCGGCCGTCGCTCCATCGCGCTGGTCCGCACCGGCGAACCGGTGGACGGCCGGTGGGAGAGCGAGCGGCCGAGCCTGGAGGACCTGCTGCTCGGCTACCTCCGGGCACCCGCGGCGGCTCCTGCCGCCTCCTCGTCTGCCTCCGTCGCCGCCTCCGTCGCCGCCTCCGCCTCCTCCGCCGACGACTCGTACCGCCCGAACGGGGTGTCCGCATGAGCACCGACGTCCTGCCCGACCGCGCCACCGCTCCGACCGCCGTCGCCGCCCCCGGCCTGCGCGGCCTGTTCTGGCTGGCGCTGCGTCAGAACCGCTTCCTGCTCAGGACCATGGGTGTGCTGCTGGCCCTGGCGGTGGCCGAACTCGCCTGGATCCACATCGCCTGCCGGCACATCGTGGGCGTCCTGCGCCGGACCGGCTGCTACAGCGGTGCCTGGAACACCCTCAGCATGGACGAGGCCCGGTGCTGGACCCTCTTCGCGCCGATCAACCGCCCGGGCTTCTGGTACCTGGAGGTCCTCCAGCCCGCCGTCACCGCGCTCCCGCTGCTGGTCGGCGTGTTCGTCGGCGCGCCGCTGCTGGCCCAGGAGTACGAACGCGGCACCATCCGCCTGATCCGCGCACAGTCCGTCAGCCCGGCCCGCTGGCTGGCCGTCCGGCTCGCCGTGCCCGGGCTGGCCGTGCTGACCGTCAGCGGCGTGCTCGCCGCACTGATGAGCTGGGTGTGGTGGACGGACATACTGAACGGCCCGGTCGGCTTCGACCCGCCGTTCCAGTTCTTCACCTACCCGGCTCTCGGGCTCGCCCCGGTCGCCTGGTCCCTCTTCGCCCTGGTGCTCGGTGTCCTCGTCGGCAGACTGGTCCGCCGCACCCTGCCCGCGATGTTCCTCACCGGCGCCCTCGTCGCCGCCGCCCACGGCCTCGTCCTCTGGGCCCGGCCCTTCTTCCACTCCGCCGTGGAACAGGTCGCCACCCTGAGCACCCCCAAGCCCGCCAACGCCTGGCTCCTGGACCGCGGTGTCGTCCTCCCCGACGGCAGCCGCGCCGGCATCGACGCCTGCCAGACCGCCGTCACCTGCGCCGACGACGCCACCGCATGGCTCCGCTACCACCCGGTCGACCACTTCGTCCCCATCCAACTGGTCGAAGCGGGCATCCTGCTGACGCTCACGGCGGCGCTGCTGGTCGCCGTCTTCCGCTGGATCCGGTCGTAGGGTCCGCCCTCCGGCCCCGGAACCGCACGGGTGACGAGAGGTCACGCCGGTCGCCTGCCCGATCGGGGACGGCATGGCGACCGGCTGCCGGGTGGACCGCGCGCCACTTCGAGGTGCTAACTTAGGCAAGCCTAACCACGAAGTGCGACCATGCCCAGGAGGCGTCATGGCAGACCGACCGACCCGCCGGACACCACGGGCCCGCGAAACACAGGTGCTGCGCACCGAGCGGATCACGCCGCACATGGTGCGCCTGGTCCTCGGCGGTGCGGGGCTGGACGACTTCGACGCCACCGAGTTCACCGACCACTACATCAAGGTGCTCTTCACCCCCGAGGGCGTGAGCTACCCGCAGCCCTTCGACATGGCGCGGATACGCGAGGAGTTCCCGCCCGAGCAGTGGCCGACCACCCGGACGTACACCGTGCGGGACTGGGATCCGGCGCTGCGCGAGCTGACCGTCGACTTCGTGGTGCACGGCGACGAGGGCCTGGCCGGTCCGTGGGCGGCCCGTGCGCAGCCCGGCGAGACGGTGCGTTTCCTGGGCCCCGGCGGCGGCTACGCCCCCGACCCGAGCGCCGACTGGCACCTGCTGGCGGGCGACGAGAGCGCGCTGCCCGCGATCGCCGCGGCGCTGGAGCGGATGCCGGCCGACGCGGTGGTGCACGCCTTCGTCGAGGTCGCGGACGCCGCCGAGGAGCAGAAGATCCTCTCGCCCGCCGGGGTCCAGGTCAGCTGGTTGCACCGGGGCGCACGCCCGGTGGGCGAGGCGCTGGTCGAGGCGGTGGGCGCGCTGGAGTTCCCGGCCGGTACGGCATCCGCGTTCGTCCACGGCGAGGCGGGCTTCGTGAAGGAGCTGCGGCGCCTGCTGCGCCTGGAGCACGGCATCCCGCGCGAGCGGCTGTCGATCTCGGGCTACTGGCGTTTCGGTCAGAGCGACGAGGGCTGGCGGGCGGCCAAGCGGGAGTGGAACGCCCAGGTGGAGGCCGAGCAGGAGCAGCCCGGCTGATCCGCGCCGCCGAGCAGCCGCCCGCTCCGCCACGGATCTCCGGTGGCGCCGCCTGCCACGATCGCGGGTGGCGTCCGGCCTTCGGGCCGGCGCCGCCCGCGGTCGCGGTCGACCCAGGCCCGGCCGGCGGGGTCGGACCCCGGGCGGGTGTCCCGGGGGTGGGACGGGCCGCCGTGGAACGCGGCGGGCGCGTCCGCCGGTTCGGGCACCGGGCCGCCGGCCGGCCGTACGCCGCCCGGGAGTTCGGGGACGGTGTCCCGGTCCGGCGGATCCCCGCCGAGGTACTGCTCGGCCCCACCGTGGACGACGACGGCCCTGGCCGTGCGCCGACTGCCCCTCCCCGCCCGGCGGGAGCCCACCGCCGGGCGTCCGATCCCGAGCCCCGTCCGATCCCGAGCCCCGTCCGGCCCTCGTCCCCGTACGGACCGGCCGGACGGCCCCTTCCGGTGGGTGGGATCATGGGCGTCCGAGGACACGGAGCGGGACGGGGGCCAGGCGGTGGGGGAGCGGCGGCGGGGTGGGCGGCGGCCCGGGGCGGTCCTCGCCGAGGCGGACGGGCTGCGGGCGGCGGCCGGGGCGGTGGTGGCGGACCACCGGGGAGCCGTGGAGCAGGTGCGGGCGGCGTACCTCGGGCTGCGGGACCGGTTGGTGGCGGACGAGCTGGGGGCGATCCCGACGGCCCGGCTCAGGGACGTGACCGAGGGCCGGCTGCGGGTCGGGGCGCTGGAGGCGGCCGGGCTGGGGACGGTGCGGCAGGTGGCGGAGGCCTCCCGCTACACGCTCCAGCTGATCCCCGGGGTCGGGGCGCAGACGGCGGCGCAGGCGCTGGCCGCGGCCGGGCAGATCGCCAGGGCGGTCGAGCAGACGGTGGCGGTGCGGCTGGACGTGGACCGGCAGGACCCGTTGGGCACCGCGCTGGTCGTCGCGCTCCAGCGGCTGGTGGCCGCGGGGCCGGACGCACGGCGGGCCAGGGAGACCGCGGAGCGGGTCCAGGCCGAGCTGGAGCCGCTGGTGGTGGCCGCGCAGCCGGCCAGGGGGGTGCTGCGCGGGCTGTTCGCCGGGCGGGAGCGGCGGGCGCGGGCGCAGGCGGCGGTGGAGCGACTGGAGAAGGTGCTGGCCGGCTTCGGGGCGCAGGACGTCCCGGTGCTGCTCGCCCAGGCATCGGTCGACCTGCTGCGCCCGCCGGTCGAGGCGGTCGAGGCGTGGACGGACTTCGAGCTGCGTTCGGCGGACTACTACGGTGTGCTCGGCGGGATCGTCGAGGAGGCCGGGGCCGAACTCGCCGCAGCCGAGGGGTTCCTGCCGGAGGAGCTGTCGGACCGGGTGAGGGCCGAGCCGCTGGACGACACCCACTGCCGGGTGTCGCTGCGCGGCTACCAGGCGTTCGGCGCGCGGTTCGTGCTCGCCCGGAAGCGGGTGATCATCGGGGACGAGATGGGCCTCGGCAAGACGATCCAGGCGATCGCCGTGCTGGCGCACCTGCGGGCGCGGGAGAGCACCCACTTCCTGGTGGTCTGCCCGGCCAGTGTCCTGATCAACTGGACCCGGGAGGTGGAGTCGCGCAGCACCCTGCGGGCGTACCGGGTGCACGGCCAGGAGCGGGAGGCGGCGCTCGCCGAGTGGCTCCGCGAGGGCGGTGTCGCGGTGGTGACCTTCGACGGGCTGCGCCGCCTGGAGCCGGCCGAGGTGGCGGAGGCGGTCACGGTCGGGATGGTCGTGGTGGACGAGGCGCACTTCGTCAAGAACCGGGCCGCGCAGCGCTCCCGGGCGGTGGCCGCCTGGGTGGAGCGGGTGGAGCGGGTGCTGTTCCTGACCGGGACGCCGATGGAGAACCGGGTGGAGGAGTTCCGCAGCCTGGTGCAGTACCTCCAGCCCGAGCTGGTGCCGGAGGTCCGGCCGGACTCGGCGGCCGCCGGGCCGGTGGCGTTCCGCAAGGCGGTGGCCCCGGCGTACCTGCGCCGCAACCAGCAGGACGTGCTCACCGAACTGCCCGAGGTCGTCCACGTGGACGAGTGGGAGGAGTTCGCGCCCGCCGACCTCGCGGCCTACCGGTCGGCCGTCGCGGCGGGCAACTTCCCGGCGATGCGGCGGGCCGGGTACGCGGACCCGGCGGATTCGGCGAAGCTGCGGCGGCTGCTGGAGATCGTCGGCGAGGCTGCGGAGAGCGGGCTGAAGGTGGTGGTCTTCTCGTTCTTCCGCGATGTCCTGGCCGCGGTCCGGGAGGCCCTGGAGCGGCGGCCGTTCGGGCCGGTCGACGGCTCCCTGGGGGCGGCGCGGCGGCAGGAGGTGGTGGACGCGTTCAGTGCGGTGTCCGGGCACGCGGTGCTGCTCTGCCAGATCCAGGCCGGCGGCGTGGGACTGAACATCCAGGCGGCCTCGGTGGTGATCCTGTGCGAGCCGCAGGTCAAGCCGACCCTGGAGGAGCAGGCGGTGGCGCGCTCCCGCCGGATGGGGCAGGTCCGCCGGGTGCGGGTGCACCGGCTGCTGGCGGCGGACAGCGTCGACCAGCGGATGCTGGACCTGCTGCGGGCGAAGGGCAGGCTGTTCGACGACTACGCGCGGCGCAGCGAGGTGGCGGAGTCGACGCCGGAGGCGGTGGACGTGTCGGAGCGGTCGCTGGTGGAGCTGATCGTCGAGGAGGAACAGCTGCGGCTGGCGGCTCGGGCGGATGAGACGGCGCAGGACGGCGGGCCGGCGCAGGACGGCGCCTCGTCCGCGGACGGTCACCCGTCCGCGAGCGCGCGCAGGTAGGTGAGGACGGCGCGCACCCGGCGGTGGCCGGTGTCGGGGGTGGGCATGCCGAGTTTGCCGAAGATGCCGCCGATGTGCTTGTTCACCGAGCTCTCGGCGAGGAAGAGGAGCCGCGCGATGGTCGGGTTGTTGTGGCCCTCGGCCATCAGGGCGAGCACCTCGTGCTCGCGCGGGGTGAGGGCGGCCAGCGGGTCGGGGCCGGTGCGGTGGGCCATCAGCTGGGAGATCACCTCCGGGTCCATGGCGGTGCCGCCCTCGGCGACGCGCCGCAGGGCCTGGAGGAACTCCTCGGCGCGGCCGACCCGGTCCTTGAGCAGGTAGCCGACGCCGGTGGCGCTCTGGGCCAGCAGTTCGGCGGCGTAGGCGCGTTCGACGTACTGGGAGAGGATCAGGACGGGCAGGTCGGGCAGCCGGCGGCGGGCTTCGACGGCGGCGCGCAGGCCCTCGTCGCGGAAGCCCGGCGGCAGCCGGACGTCGACCACGGAGACGTCCGGGCGGTGGTCGAGCAGGGCGGGCAGCAGTTCGTCGCCGTGCTCGACGGTCGCGCAGACCTCGTGGCCCTCGCTGTGCAGCAGCAGGACCAGGCCCTCGCGGAGCAGGGCGTTGTCCTCGGCGATCAGGATCCGCACGGTATCTCCGTTTCCAGGACGGTCGGGCCCCCGGGAGGGCTGGACAGGCGGGTGGTGCCGTCGAAGGCGGCGACCCTGCGGCGCAGGCCGGGCAGCCCGGTGCCCGCTCCGTCGGCGGCGCCGCCCCGGCCGTCGTCCTCGACCCGGACGGCGATGGAGTCGGCGGTGATCCGCAGCCGGACCAGGGCGGCGCGGGCGCCGCTGTGCCGGGCGACGTTGGCGAGCGCCTCGGAGACCACGAAGTAGGCCGCGGCCTCGGCGGCGGCGGGCGCGTCGAGTTCGCCCCGGGGCGGCGTGTCGAGTTCGACCCGGGTGGGGACGGCGCAGTGCGCGGCGAGCGACCGTACGGCCTCGGCGAGCCCGCGGTCGGCGAGCAGCGGCGGGTGGATGCCGCGCACCAGGGTACGCAGCGAGGCCAGGGCCTGTTCGGCGACGAGCTGGGTGGAGTCCACCAACTCCGCGGCCTGCTCGGGGCGTTGGTCAAGAGCGCGGCGGATCATGCCGAGCCGGAGCGAGACGGCCACCAGGTTGGCCTGGGCGCCGTCGTGCAGGTCCCGTTCGATCCGGCGCAGTTCGGCGGCGTGGGAGTCCAGGGCCGCGGACCGGCTGGTGGTCAGCTCCCGGACGCGCCGGGCGAGCGACGTGCGGGGCCGGGCGACGAGCAGCCGGCGGGAGGCCCGGGCGTGCAGGTCGGCGATCGGCGGCAGCAGCGCCAGGGCGAGGACGGCGTAGCCGACCCCGCCGGCCGCCGCCGCGACGGCCATCGGCCAGGATTCGACGGTCAGCAGGATGATCCTCCCGCGCTGGTCCGGCAGGAGCTGCCACCACACCGGTGCCGTCAGCCAGTTGACGGCATGGCTGCACAGCGTGAGGGCCGCTGCGCACAGCACCGCCCCGCCGGTGCCGTGGGCGAGCAGCCACACCAGGTCCTTGCGGACGGCCGGATCGCGCACGGAGACCCGGTCGCCGTACGGCGTGCGCGGCCGGTCGCCGCCCAGCCGCCGGCCGACCCGCCGCCGGTGGAACTCGGCGCAGCGGCGCAGCAGTCGCAGCACCGGCGGGAGGAGCGGCAGGCCAACGCCGACCAGGCAGAGGGCGAGGACGACGAGCAGCAGACAGAGCCCGGCCGACGCGGCCAGACCGGTGCCGAGGCAGAGCAGGAGGTACCAGGCGGCGGCGGGGGAGCGGCGTGCCACCCACCGGGCGGCGGAGCGCAGGGCCGACCGGGCCGTGGAGCGGACGGTCGGCCGGTCCGTGGACGCGGCAATCCTGTTCGCCCGCACGATCGTTCAGTTCCCCCGCGCTTGCGAACCGGCCGGCTGACTGCCGATCACCCTAACACCGGCCCCGGCCGTGGCCCGTGGCCCTTTCCCTCGGCAGCGGCGCACCTCCACAATGGGGCGGGTCGATCGCGGACACGGGGGGTCCTGGATGGAGTGGCTGCTGGGGATCGGTGGGGCCCTGCTGCTCGGCGTGCTGACCAACCTGGTGTACGACTTCGCCAAGTTCGGCGGCTCGCGCCTCGGTTCCCGGGTGCCGGCGCCGAGGGTCCGCCGGGCGAGCCTGACGGCGGCGGCCCGGGCGCACGACGTGCGGGCGGACGGGCTGGCTCCGCTGATCACCTGGTCGGCGACCCGGCCGCTGACGCCGGGCACGCTGGTGACGACGTACCAGGGGCGGGTGGTGCGCCCGCACGTGCTGGACGCGGTCGGGTGGGCGGACGAGGTGGCGCGCCAGCGGGCGGCCGGGGCGGCGGGCCGGACGGCGTACGTCACGCGGCTGACGGTCGATCACGGCGAGCACGGCGGCGCGCGGGTCTGTGAGGTGGACATCGCCGAGAGCGACTACGCGGAGTGCATGGCCAGCACCCGGCTGGGCCGGGAGGACCCCGAGGTGGCCCGGCTGCTGCGCGGCGCGCTGGACGAGGGCCTGACGAGCTTCGTGGCCGTCGCGCCGCCCACGATGGTCAGCGCCTGCGTCGCGGTGCGGGACCGGCTGGGCAGGCTGCTGCTGCTCCGCCGCTCGCTGGCGGTCAACACCTTCCCGGCGCAGTGGACGGTCGGGATCAACGAGACGATGAAGTACCGCGACGAGCCGGGCGCCGCCGAGGACTTCTACGGGCTGGTCCTGCGGGCGCTGGAGGAGGAGCTGGGCCTGCTGCCGGCCGACGTCGGGCCGACCGTGATCACCTGGCTGGGCTGGAGCGAGCCCGCCTCCTGCTACACGCTGGTGGCCACCGTCCGCTCCCGGCTCGACGCGGCCGGGATCGACCGCCGCCGCGAGGCCTGCCACAGCACCTTCGAGCACGACATGGCCGTCTGGGTGCCGTTCACCCGCCGTACGGTCTCCGAACTGGTCGAGGGCGGCACCTGCCCGGACGGCTCGCGGCGCTGGTCGTACCTCGCGCCGCTGGTGGCCTGGGAGGCTTGGCGAGCGGCGCAGCAGGAGCGGGCGTAGCGACGGCGGAGCAGGGCGGAACGGCTGTGGGGCAGGGCGGAACGACCGTTCCCGGGAACGGTCGTTCCGTGCGGAACGGGTGCGCCGGGGACGGCCGGGGCCTTCCTGCGCGGCAACCGGCCGGCCGGGGGTGCCGCCGCCTGCGCCACCCGGCCGCTGGAGTCGGCGGGCACCCGGCTGTCGGCTGCCGAGGTCCACCGGGCGGCACTGGCGACGATCGGCGACCTGTACGGCGTGGTGGTGGAGTCCCCGGCCGACCTCGGCTGAGTGCGCGCGGCCTCCGGTGCCTCCGGCCGGATCGCCACCGTTGCGCCTCCGCCTCGTTGACCGGGTGTTCGCACGGCGTCGGCGGAGGGCGGGCAGGGGCATGGCGGGGAGCGGGGCGGCGGGCGGTTCGCCGGAGCCGGAACCGGGGCTGGAGTGGGGGCCGGAGCTGGCGGAGTCGTACCGGCTCTGTGAGCAGGAGGTGGCCGACCACCTGGCCTCACTGCGGGCGATCAGCGACGCGCTGCCCCCCGAGGTGCGGCCGTACGTCCACGCCCTCAACGGCTTCGCCTCCCGCTCCGACCGGATCGCCGATGCCGATGCCGACGCCGACGCCACCGAAGGGCGTACGGAAGGGCGTACAGAAGGCCCCGCCGAGCGGGAGCGCCGGTTCGCCCGCTGGCGGGCCGACACCCTGGCCGAGCTGGCGGCCGGCCGCAGCGGGCACCCGCTGCGCCGGGCGTTCGTGGACACGGTGCGGCGCTGGGGGCTGGACCCGGCGCTCGTCGAGGAGTTCCTGGACGCCACCCGGGCCGACGGTGCCCGCCCGCCCGCCTTCGGGACCCACGAGGACCAGCGCCGCCACCTGCGGGGCGTCGCGGGGACGATCACCGAGCTGTGGGCCCCGCTGCTGGGCGCGCGGGGCCGGGAGGCGGCGGACGCGCTGTCCGCACTGGGGGAGGCCTGCCAGCTGGCGGACATCCTGGAGGACCTCCCGCTCGACCTCGCGGCCGGCCGCTGCTACCTGCCGGGCGAGGACCTGCGCCGCCTCGGGCTGACCGTCGCCGACCTCGGCCGGGACGCTCACCGGGCGGACCACCCGGCCGGCCCTCGCGCCGACACTGGTGCGGACCCCCGCGCCGACCCCGGCGCCGCCCGCCGGGACGCCCTGGACGAGCTGGTCGCGAGCCAGCGGGGCCACCTCCACCGGCTGCTGGAGCGGGCCCTGCCCGCCACCTGGCTCGCCGCCCCCGAGTGCCGCCCGTTCCTGCACGCCGTGCTGCTCGGCGCCCAACTCCAGTACGACGAGGTCACCCTGGTGGGCTCGCGCGTCCTGACCGAGGGCCTCACGCCGTTGCGCACCGACGGAACCACACCCCTCCGCCGCACCCGGTCCGCGCCCGCGGAGGACGTACCCGCGGAGGACGTACCCGCGGAGGACGCGCCCGCCCACGTCGCCGTGATCATGGACGGCAACCGCCGCTGGGCCGAAGCCCGGCAGCTGCCCGCCCGGCAGGGCCACCAGGCCGGGCAGCGGGCCGCGCTGCGCCTGGTCAACGCGGCGCTTCGGCTGGGCGTTCGGCACCTGAGCCTCTACGCGTTCTCCAGCGAGAACTGGGGCCGCCCGCCCGAGGAGCTGACCGCGCTCTTCGACTCCCTGGCCGACGGCCTCACCCGCAGCGCCGAGAGCCTGCACGCGCTCGGCGTCCGGATCCGCTGGTGCGGGCGGCGGGACCGGGTGGACGAGTCGCTGGCCTCCTCGATCGCGCTGGTGGAGAGCCTGACGTCCAACAACGGCACGCTGACCCTGACGGTGTGCGTGGACTACGGCGGCCGGGAGGAACTGGCCGCCGCCGCCCGGGGACTGGCCGCCGAGGCGGTGTCGGGCGGGATCCGTCCGGAGCAGATCGGCCCGGCCGACCTCGCCCGGCACCTGTACGTCCCCGATCTCCCGGACGTCGACCTGCTGATCCGCACCTCGGGGGAGCAGCGGATCAGCAACTTCCTGCCCTGGCAGCTCGCCTACGCCGAGCTGCTGTTCGACCCGACGCCGTGGCCCGACTACGACCTGGCCAGGCTGCGCGGCGCCGTCCGGGCCTACGCGGACCGCGAGCGCCGCTTCGGCGGCGGCGTGCCCGCCCAGCCTCGGGCGTCCCGCGGCGACCGCCCGGCCTCCGGGAGCACCGCGGCCACCACTGCTGCCGCCACCGCGGTTACTCCTGCGCGGCCGGGGGAGGGGTGTACGTCCCCTCGGCCGTGACGTACGCCAGCACGGTGTCCACGGTGACCGGGTGCGCGCCGAAGCTCGTGGTGTACGCGTCCACCGCCTCCTGGGTCGGGCGCAGCGGCGCCTCGCTGAGCCGGACCTTCATCGGCTGCCCCGCGGGCACCGGTGCGGCCGTCAGCTTCCCCTCCGTCAGGCCGCAGCGGAACGCCGAGCGGTGCCCCATCTCCGCGCCGCTGACCTCGCAGCGGCCGGAGCCCAGGCCGTCCTTGATCGCGCCGACCAGGTCCACCACCCGGTAGACGCCCTGGGAGGTGCGGACGGAGACGCCACCGTCGAGCGCACCGTCGCCGTACGCCTTCGGCGGGTCCGCGAGTGACGGGTCGCCCTGGGCCGCTTGGATCGGCAGCCGGACGGACATGCCGTGCTCGCCCAGGACCAGCCGTGCCGGGGCGACGGCCTCCACCATCGCCTGGAAGCGGTCCAGCTGGGTCTGGGCCTCCGGGGTCCAGCGCAGCTCCACCCAGCCGTCGGAGAGGGTGCCCAGCCTCCCGGTACTCCCGGTACTCCCGGTACTCCCGGTACTCCCGGTGCCGCCGGTGCTCCCGATACCCCCGGTGCCGCCGTCCACGGCGCCGGCCGCCGTCCCGGTGAACCGACCCAGCAGCGGGGCGATCAGCGCCGCGCCCAGCAGCATGCGTCGTGTGGTGCTCATGGTCCCGAACCGTCCTTCCCTGGCCGCCCGCGCACGGCCCCGGGACGGATCATCCGTCCACCGACCGTCTCCGACGGTGTCCCGGGCGGCGAAACCACCCGGGCGGGGGGAGCGGGGTGCGGCCCAGGGTGGTACGGCCGCGCCGCGGCGCCCCCCGGACCGCTGTCGAGCGGGTGTTCACGCTCCCCTGTGCATCCATCCCACTCTTGAGTTGAACGTGTTCAAAGATGTGCGCCATGATGAGGACGCGCGCCAACACCCCTACCGCGGCCTGCGGCGGAGGGCGATTCCGTGCTTCCCCGTCACGCTCCGAATTCCCGCACCAGACACCGGAGTCGACCGTGCGACACCTGCTGCGACGCCACCCCTTCGCGATGCGCACCCACTTCGCGCACTCGCTCGTCCTCACCTACGCCCTGCCACCCCGCCTGCTCACCCCGCTGGTGCCGCCCGGGCTCGCCCTCGACACCCACACCGACCCCGACGGCACCGAGCACGGCTTCGTCGCCGCCGCCGTCGTGGATTCGTCCCGGCGGACGGCGCGCCCGTCCCGGTGGTCCCCGGTACGGCCGTCCACGACGCGGTCCGCTAGGCCCTGGACGACTACGACACCGACGCCCGGCTGACCGACAGCCTCGCCGGGATGCTGATCGCCGTCGCGGTCGGCTACAGCGCGATCGCCACCGCCAACGGCACCGCCCTGTCCGTCCACGGCCGCCGCCGCGACCTCGCCGTCCTGCGCTCGGCCGGAGGCACCGCCGGACAGCTGGTCCTGTTCGCCGCGGCCGAAGCCGCCCTGGTGACAGTCATCGGCACGGCCCTCGGCCTGCTGGCCGCCCTTCCGCCCCTGGCCGGCCTGGCCTCCGGCCTCTCCCAGAGCACCGGAGCCCCCCGTCACCCTCCACCTGGATCCGGGCACCCTGGCGGCCGTGGCCTGCGCCTGTCTGCTGATGGCCGGCTCGACCGGTGCGGCGGTGACATGGCGCTCGCTGCGACGGATCTGAGGCGGCGCGGCCCTCGGGCCCGATCAGGCCGTGAACGCCTCGCCGAGTCCGCCGGGCGCGGGGGCCGCTTCGTCAGGGGTTCGCCGGGAGGGCCGGGGCGTGGCGGGGCTGGGGCGGGAGGGCGAGGGTGAGGGCGTCGGGGGAGGCCGGTGGGAGGGCGAGGGCGGAGGCGGTCTCGGCGGGGAGGGGGCGGAGGCCGAGGAGGGCGGTGGTGAGACGGGTGGTGGCGCGGTGCCAGTCGGGGATGCGCTGGAGCATGGCGTGGCCGCTGCCGGTGACGGTGTAGCCGCAGACCCGGGCGCCCGCGGCGCGGCTGCGGGCGGCGAAGGCGTGGGTTTCGGCGGGCGGGGTGACGGTGTCGCGGTCGCCGTGGAGCATCAGCACGTCACGGCCGGCGAGCTGTTCGCACGGGTCCTCGGCCGGGCACCACGGCGCGAGGGCGACCAGCCCGGTGACGGACCGGTGCCCGCCGGCCAGGAGCGCCGCGCGCCCGCCCATCGAGTGGCCGATCAGGACGGTCGGCACGGGCCCCAGCAGCGCGGTCAGTTCGTCGAGCGCGGCGGTCGCGTCCCGCGCGGCGTCGGCCCGG
Source organism: Kitasatospora sp. NPDC036993 (assembly GCF_055607525.1). Classification (NCBI taxonomy): domain Bacteria; kingdom Bacillati; phylum Actinomycetota; class Actinomycetes; order Kitasatosporales; family Streptomycetaceae; genus Kitasatospora; species Kitasatospora sp. NPDC036993. The sequence continues at coordinate 19,330 of NZ_JBVJRP010000007.1, forward strand.
TCGCCGTTCCAGCCGCGGTGGCGGTAGCGGACGGTCGCGACGGCGACCCCGGCGCCCGCGGTCGCCCTGGTCAGCCCGCGCAGGAAGCCGTGCATCCGCAGCAGCGGGAGGTTGAGGCGCCCGGGCCTGGCGAGGTTGTGCTCCTCGCCGCCGTGCAGCACCAGGACGGCGGCCCGGGCCGCTTCCGGCCGGACCCGCCAGTGCAGCGCCCGGTGGTCCACCGCGCGCGCCGCCGTACCGCCCACTGCCGTACCGCCCGCCGTCGTGCCGCTCACTGCCGCACCGTCCCGTCCGTCCCACCCCGTGGCCAGCCCCGCACCGCCACTGTACGCGTGCGGACGGGGCCGGGATTCACCCGAGGGGACCAGCCCGGACGGCGGGCGCGCGCGGCCGGAGCGGGCGCCTGCTATCCACGAAGGGTGGGGGGCCGGAAGCGCCCGCTCGTGGCGCCGTGTCACCGAGTGGAGGACTCCATGGCTCAGCAGCTCGCACTGTCCGTCGACTTCGGGTCGGGCTTCACCGAGGCCTGGTCCAAGATCGCCAAGGTCATTCCGCAGTTCATCGCCTTCCTGGCGATCCTGGTCATCGGCTGGTTCGTGGCGAAGGCGATCGCCAAGATCCTCGACCGGGTGCTGCGCCGGGTCGGCTCGGAACGGGTCGCGGAGCGGTCCGGGATGGCCGCCCGCCTGCAAGGTTCCAAGTACGACATGACCGGCATCATCTGCAAGGTCGTCTACTACATCGTCCTGCTGATGGCCCTGCAGCTGGCGTTCGGCGTCTTCGGCTCGAACCCGATCAGCACGATGATCCACAGCATCGTCGCCTGGCTGCCGCGCGGCATCGTCGCGATCGTGATCGTGGTGGTCGCGATGGCCATCGCCAACGGCGTGCGCGACATCGTCGGCAACTCGCTGTCCGGCGCCTCGTACGGCCGGACGGTCGCCACCCTGGTCTGGGCGTTCATCGTCGGCCTCGGCGTGATCGCCGCGCTGGGCCAGGCCGGGATCGCCACCACGATCACCGGACCGGTGCTGATCGCCGTGCTCGCCGCCGTCGTCGGCGTGCTGGTGGTCGGTGTGGGCGGCGGCCTGATCACCCCGATGCGCCAGCGCTGGGAGCGGTGGCTGGACGGCGCCGAGCGGGAGACCGCCCGGCTGCGGGGCAGCTCCTACCAGGCCGGCCGTTCCGACGCGCTGTCCAACCAGCCGGTCCGGCCGACCACCCAGACCGGTCCCGGCACCCCGCCCGCTCCGGGCATCGAGGGCGAGCAGAACCGGTAGTCCGGCAACCGGGGCGGCAGGGCCTGCCGGGGGTTCAGACCTCCAGCAGGCCCTGCTCGCGCACCAGCCAGCAGATCGCGGTGAGCCGCATCACGGCGTAGTCGTAGCCGACCGGCTCCCGCCAGCCGATCTCGGCGAGCGCGTCCAGGAAGCCCAGCGCGTAGTCCGACAACTCCTCACGGTCCACGGGCCGGGGCGCGAGCTCCGGCCCCTGCGCGTACAGCAGCTCCCGCAGCATCGCCGTGTGCTGGTCGACCGCCGCGACGAAACCCGGCTCGAAGGCGAACTCGGCCAGCCGGGGCGTGAAGGCCGTCACGATGCCGGGCAGCGGGCAGCCGGCCGGCTCGTCGGGGGAACGCCGGAAGGAATCGTCGGAGGTCGCGAACATCCGTCCACGGTAGGCGAGCCCCGCGACGGGAACGGACGCCCGTGACGGTTCCGTGCTGAGACCTTGGCCACCCCGGCGGCGCACCGGGGCCGGAGCGGGAACGCTCCGTGACCCGCCGGGTCCGCCGCGCCGACCACCGGGGCGACGACCGCCGACCACCGGGCGTACGACCACCGGGACGGCCCGTACCGCCACCGGACGGCCGGTACCAGAATGGGCGGCATGGATCTCCGCGTCTTCACCGAACCCCAGCAGGGTGCGAGCTACGACACCCTCCTCAAGGTCGCCCGCACCGCCGAGGAGCTCGGTGCCTTCAGCGCCTTCTTCCGTTCCGACCACTACCAGAGGATGGGCGACGTCGACGGCCTGCCCGGGCCCACCGACGCCTGGATCACCCTGGCCGGCCTCGCCCGTGAGACCAGCACCATCCGCCTGGGCACCCTGATGACCGCCGCCACCTTCCGGCTGCCAGGCGTCACCGCGATCCAGGTCGCCCAGGTGGACGCGATGAGCGGCGGCCGGGTCGAGTTCGGCCTCGGCGCCGGCTGGTACGAGGCCGAGCACACCGCCTACGGCATCCCCTTCCCCAAGGAGAGGTTCGGGCGGCTGGAGGAGCAGCTGGAGATCATCACCGGGCTGTGGAACACCCGGCTCGGCGACACCTTCGACTTCGCCGGGCAGTACTACACGCTGACCGACTCGCCCGCGCTGCCCAAGCCCGCCCAGGAGCGCATCCCGGTGCTGGTCGGCGGGCTCGGCCCCCGGCGCACCCCGGCCCTGGCCGCCCGCTTCGCGGACGAGTTCAACCTGCCGTTCGCCTCGGCGGAGGACACCGCCGCCCAGTTCGGCCGGGTCTGTGCCGCGGTCGAGCGGACCGGCCGCTCGGCCGACGACCTCACCTACTCCAACGCCCTGGTGGCCTGCGTCGGCCGCGACGACGCCGAGGTGGCCCGCCGGGCCGCCGCGATCGGCCGCGACGTGGCGGAGCTGAAGGAGAACGGCCTGGCCGGCACCCCGGACGAGGTGGCCGAGAGGATCGGCCGGTACGCGGCCGTCGGCAGCGAGCGGATCTACCTCCAGATCCTCGACCTGGACGACCTCGACCACCTGGAGCTGATCGCCTCCCGGGTCGCCCCGCAGCTGGGCTGAGACCCGGCGCCGGCCCGGGCCCTGCTCCGGCCCGGGCCGTCCGTGCCCGCTCCACCGGTCGCCCTTTACTCGCTCTTGGGAATGCGCCATGCTCCTTGAGCGGGGAACGGCGGGGGGAGACCGGGTGAGCGGGACGAGAACGGCGCGGGCGACGGTGGTGCCGAGGGTGCCGTCGCCGCGCACCGAGGGGGAGCGGGTCGTGCTGGCCGTGCCGCACGAGCCGCCCGCCCTGCACGAGCTGCGCGGGCCGGGACCGGCGGCCCTGCGCTATCCGGCCGGGGACCTGCTGGTGGTCACCGGCCTGCCCGGCAGCGGCAAGAGCACCCTGATGCGCCGCTGCGTCCGCGCCCCGCTGATCGACTCCCAGCTGGTCCGCGAGGAGTACGCCGACCGGCTGCCCGGCTTCGTCCCGTACGCGCTCTACCGCCCGCTCGCCCGGCTCGCCCACTACCGGCGGCTGCGCCGCGCCGTGCTGGACGGCGGGCCGCTCGCGGTGCACGACTGCGGCACCCAGCCCTGGGTGCGGGCGTGGCTGGTGCGCGCGGCCGTCCGGCAGGGCCGCCGGGTGCACCTGCTGCTGCTCGACGCCGACCCGGCGGAGGCCCTGGACGGTCAACGGCGGCGCCGGCGCGGAGTCTCGCGCTACGCCTTCGCCCGGCACCTGGCCGCGGTCGACCGGCTGCGCGGCCGGATCCTCGAAGCCGGCCGGCTGCCGGCCGGCTGTGCGTCGGCCGTGGTACTCGACCGGGCGGCCGCGCGCGCCCTGCGGGAGATCGACTTCACGGCGTCGTAGTCTCGGCGGGTCCGTGCCGGGCACCGGCGGGTCCGGCCGGGGCAGGCCCGGGGCGCGGCCGAGACTCCGTCAACTCCCCTGTCAGGAGCGCAGATGCGCCGTACTGCCCGGGGGCGCTCGCGTGCCCCCCGCCTGTTCCCCTGTGCCGCCGCGCTGGTCGCCGCGGCCGGTCTGAGCCAGTTCGCCGCACCGGCCGTGCACCGCGGGGCCGCCCCGGTTCCGGCAGCCGCCCTCGCTCCGGCCGCCGTGTGCGCGGACGGCGCCGCTGTGGACGGCGTCGCTGTGGGCGGTGCCGATGTGGCCGCTGCCGATACGGCCGGTGCCGGCGGTGCCGCGGCCCGCCGGCCGGCCGGCGGCAGGCCGGGGCGGGACCCGAACGAGGTCAGCGCCGAGGAGGCCGGGGCGATGCAGGCCGACCTCGACGGGCGGCTCGCCGAACTCGGCGGCGGCCGGGTCAGGGCCACCGCCCCGACCACCGTCCCGGTCTTCGTCCACGTGATCCACGACGGCGACGCCGGGCGGCTGGACCAGGCCGCCGTCGCCGGCCAGATCGACCACCTCAACGAGAGTTACGGCGGCCAGGGCGAGGGCAACGCCCCGAGCCCGTTCCACTTCGAACTGGCCGGCACCGACTGGACCGACAACGCCTCCTGGTACAACGGCATGACGCCGGAATCGTCCGCCGAGCAGGCGATGAAGACAGCCCTGCGCAAGGGCGACCAGGGCACCCTCAACCTGTACACCGCCCACCTCGGCGAGTCCCTGCTCGGCTGGTCGACCTTCCCGAACGCGTACCGGACGAACCCGACCGACGACGGCGTGGTCGTGCTCGACGCCTCCCTGCCGGGCGGCACCGCCACCCACTACGACGAGGGCGACACCGCGACCCACGAGACCGGCCACTGGCTCGGCCTCTTCCACACCTTCCAGGGCGGCTGCCGGGCCCCGGGCGACTACGTGGACGACACCCCGCCCGAGCGCTCCGCCGCCTCCGGCTGCCCCGAGGGCCGCGACACCTGCCCCAGCCCCGGGCTCGACCCGATCCACGACTTCATGGACTACAGCTACGACTCCTGCATGACCCGCTTCACCCCGGGACAGGTCAAGCGGATGGCCAACGCCTGGGCCGCATACCGGAGTTGACCGGGCGGGAAACCCGGAGGAAGCACCTCCCGGCGGGCTCAGCAGTGGATGACGAGGTAGAGCAGCGACTGGCCGCCGGAGGCGCGGAACTCGTACGCCCAGTACGCCTCGGCGGAGCAGGCCCGCAGCCAGGCCTCCGCGCGCTCCTCGGCGGTGAGCAGCGCGGGCACGAAGCGGCCGGGGGAGACCTCGTCCAGCCGGCCCGCCAGGCCCAGCGCCATCTCGTCGGCGGCGACCGCCAGCCGCCGGGCCAGCCGCCGGTCCACCGGGCCGCGGGCCGGTCGCCAGTAGCGGCCCCCGGCGTCCAGGAAGCCGCCGGAGGCGAGCGGATCGTGAAGCTCCCGCTGCTCGCTCTCCCCGTCCTTCGGCGGCAGTGCGGCCAGGACCTCGGCGAAGCCGCCGGAACGGCGGCGGGGCTTGCTCGGCATCCGGGCATCATCCCAGCTCCAAGCGGCCCGCCGCGCTGGAATTGAATGCCGGAGGCGCCTCCGGCGTGGCAGATACCGATTGTTTGTCCGATTTGATCTATGTTCGGAGGGTCGGGACCGATCAGGAGCAACCGAAGGAGCAAGGCATGAGCGCCAATCCCCGGATCGTCGTCGGCGTGGACGGCTCGCCCGCCTCGGAGCAGGCGCTGCGCTGGGCGATCGACTACGCGAAGGCCGTCGGCGGAGCCGTCCACGCGATCGCCGCCTGGGAGTACCCGGCCTTCTACGGCTGGGCCGGGCAGGGCGTGCCGACCGTCGAGACCTTCAACCCCGAGGAGCTCGCCGGCCAGACCCTCACCGAGACCATCGCCAAGGTGGCCGGTGACGACGCGGGCGTGCGGATCACCGAGAGCGTGATGCCCGGCAACGCCGCCCAGGTGCTGCTGGAGGCCGCCAAGGGCGCGGCCCTGCTCGTCGTCGGCAGCCGGGGCCTCGGCGGCTTCTCCGGCGTGCTGCTCGGCTCGGTCAGCCGCCACCTCACCGAGCACGCGCCCTGCCCGGTGGTCGTGGTGCGCGAGGGCCAGTCCGCCCCGGAACACTCGGAGTAGTAGCTGAGGGGCCGGTGAGCCGCAGGGCCGCCACGCGGACCAGAATGGAGACATGCCAGAAGGTGACTCCGTCTACCGCGTGGCGGCCCACTTGCACGAGGCCCTCGCCGGACAGCTGCTGACCAGCGCCGACCTGCGGGTGCCCGCGCACGCCACCGCCGACCTCGCCGGCCGCCGGGTGCTGGAGGTCGCCCCGCGCGGCAAGCACCTGCTCGCCCGCTTCGAGGGCGGTCTCACTCTCCACACCCACTTGCGGATGGACGGCCGCTGGGAGGTCTACCGCCCCGGCGAGCCGTGGACCGGAGGCCCCGCCTGGCAGATCCGCGCCGTCCTCGGCACCGACCAGGGCACCGCCGTCGGCTACCGGCTGCCCGTCGTGGAACTGCTGCGCACCACCGACGAGCGGCGGATCGTCGGCCACCTCGGCCCGGATCTGCTCGGCCCCGACTGGGACCCGGTCGAGGCCGTCCGCCGGCTCCTCGCCCGCCCGGGCCGCCCGGTCGTCGAGGCCCTGCTCGACCAGCGCAACCTCGCCGGGATCGGCAACGTCTACGCCAACGAGCTGTGCTTCGTGGCGGGCGTGACGCCGTGGACCGAGGTCGGCGAACTCCCGTACCCAGACCGGCTGGTGGCGCGGGCCCGGCAGATGCTGGAGGCCAACAAGCTGCGCCCGGGCCACATCACCACCGGCGACACCAGGCCCGGCTACCAGCACTGGGTCTACGGCCGGGCAGGGCGGCCCTGCCCGCGCTGTGTCACCCCCGTGACGACCGGGCGTCAGGGCTCGCCGCCGCGCGACCGGGCGGTGTTCTGGTGCCCGTACTGCCAGCGCGGCCCGGCCCCGGAGGTCACGTCCGCTCGACCAGGGCGGGGTGGCGCGGGTCGTCCACCCGGACGGTGACGTCGGCGGCCTCGGCGGGGACGGTCTCCGTCTCGTAGCGGGCGAACGCGGGCAGCGTCCACCGCTGGTCGGCGGGGGTGCGGCGGGCCAGTGCGGCCGGGGTGAGGGCCAGGTGGACGGTCAGCTCCAGCGGCAGCCAGCGGCCGAGCAGCAGGGCGCCGTCCAGCAACAGCACGCCGCCGGGCGGGAGTTCGGCGTACGGGGCGCGGGTCGAGCGGTCGGTGACCGGATCGCGCAGGGAGGGCAGCACCCGGCCGCTGCCGTCCGGCTCCAGCGGGTCGAGGACCTCGCGGGCCAGGGCGCCGTCGTCCAGCCAGAGGTCGTGGAAGGCGTCCGCGTCGTGGTGGCCGTACTCCAGCCGGATCGAGGCCGGGCGCAGGAAGTCCGCCGCCGAGACCCGTATCGTCGGGTGGCCGCGCAGCCGCAGCGGCTCCACCAGGGCGTCGGCGAGCGCCTCGGGGCGGGCCGCCGCCGCGCCGTCCACGGCCACCCGCAGCCGGCGGGCGCCCGCGTCGGGCAGCGCGGCGATGCGGTCGGCGAGCAGCTCGGCCAGCTTGTCGGGGGAGATCGGGCGTACCTGCATCGGGCCATCCTGCCGTGCGCGGGGCGGCCCGTGCAGCGGGATTCGTGCGCCGTCGAGCGCGTCGGCCCCGGCGCCGGTGCTCCCCGTGCGGTGGTCCCGGCGCGGTGGTGTCAGTGCAGCGGGAGCGCGTGCAGGATGTCGTCGTGGCCGGCGTACAGGCGCTCCGCGTCGGCGGCGAGGGTCCACACGTCCCGGCCGGGGCCCGAGTCGCGGAAGTTCCAGCGCAGCTTCCCCGTCGCGGTGTCGATCGCACTGACCCCGCCGACCGCCGTACCGGGCACGAACAGCGTGCCGCCCGCGACCAGCGGCCGGCTGCGGCGGTCCAGCGTGTACGGGAGCCGGCAGGTCCACAGCACGGCGCCGGTGGCCGCGTCGTGGCCGGTGACGATGCCGTGGTCGCGCGGGACGTACACCCGGGGGCCGTCGGGGACGGGCGGCAGCGCCCGCCAGGACTCGCCGCGGGCGGGGGAGTACGTCCAGCCCGGCTCCCCGTCGGCGCGCAGCGCGCGGACTCCGCCGGTGCCGTCGGGCACGTGGACGTTCGCCGGTCCGGTGGCGCACCAGCGCAGGTCCTCGTCGCCGGGGGCGGTCCACAGCTCGCGGCCGTCGGCGGCGTTCCTGACGACCAGCTGGGGGCGGTTGCCGAGGAAGCGGACGCAGGCCAGGCGGTTGCCGCCGGTGCTGGTGGCGGGGGTGACCGGCTGCTCCTCGCGCTCGGTGCGGATGGACCAGAGGAAGGAGCGGTCGGCGGCCCGCAGGGCGAAGATCCGGTTCTCCGGCGGGGTGTCCTCGCCGTGCGGGAGGCCCCAGGAGTAGCCGTAGAGGACGCCGCGGTCGTAGCCGGCCAGCTTGGTGGTCTGGCCCTGGAGCTCGTCGGGCAGCGGCAGGCTCCAGTCGGCGGCCGGGTCGGTGAAGTGGCGGGCCTCGACGTGGCCCTCGTAGGTGGCCGCGTAGAGGCGGTCGGGGCCGATCGCCACCTTGCCGAGCATGTCGAGGTCGCTGGGCCAGTCCCGGAGGGGCGGGGGGTCGAAGACCAGCAGCCGGGCGGCGGTGCCCTGGGTCGGGTCGAGCACCTGGAGGCCGGCCTTGGACAGGTACACCGGGCGGTCCGGCGGGTCGACCAGGCGTTCGGGCATCATCGCCTCGGGCCCGCGGTAGGTCCACAGCGGCGTCGGCCCGGACAGGGCGGTCGGCTGCGGCCTGGTCGGCCCCGGCGTGGGGAGGGCCCCGCCCCCGCCCGAACGGCCGAACGCCCAGACGGCCCCGCCCGCCGCGAGCGCCCCGGCTCCGAACAGCAGCCCGCGTCGGCTGGGACGCCGGCGCTCGCCGCCGCCCGTGATCACGTCCTCGGAAGCCTCGCCGCCGTCCGTCGCCTCGTCCCACTGCCACGACGTCTCGCGCGCCGGACCCGTGGACGACGATGACTGCATGCGGCTCTCGCTTCCCCACCGGCGGCCCCGCGCCGCCACCCGCCCGGAGGATACCGAACAGGCAGCGATGCGTACGAAACGGTGGTAGGGGAGGAACGACGGGGACCGCGCCTCTCCTCTCTCTCCTCACCTCTTCGGCGGGTGGTCCGCCAGCTCGGCGAGGACGTCGGCGTGACAGGGGAGCGGGGCGCACCAGCAGCCGAGGCGGTGGCCGCGCAGCGGGGGGACGAGGTCGAGCAGGTCGGGGCGGGCGAGCAGGTACGCGCGGTACTCGACCACCATCTCCTCGCGGGTGAGGTCGGGCCCCGGTCGGTACGGGCAGTGCAGCGGCGACTCGGCGAGGTGCCAGCCGCCGCGGTGCATCGCGCGGCCGACGTAGACGACGTCCTCGTAGCCGGTGTCGTCGCGGTGGCCCTTGAGGTTGACCACGGTGGTGCGGCGGGATTCGCTCGGCATGCCGTCCATGCTGGTGCAGGCCGGGCCCCGGGGCAGCTCGGGGCCCGGCCTGGCCCGGGCTCCGGCCGGGGCGCCGTACGCCCCCGGTGGGTGGGGCCGGGCGGCGACTTTCGTCGGCGCGGGAGGGCGACGAAGGAGGACGGCGGGCACCTGGGTCCGGCGGATAGCCTCGACGGGTGGAAGCGATCGCGCGGGCCTGGGACACGGCGGTACGGACGGCACTGCCGGGGCCCTGGCGGCCCCGGCGGGTGGTCGGCGAGGCGGTGCTCGCCCTGGTGATGGGCGGCTTCGCCGCCCTGCTGGAACTGATCACCCGCTCCGGCCTGGCGGTGCCCTTCGGTCTCGCCGTCATGGTGCTGTTCGTCCTGCGCAAGGGGCTGCCGGCTCCCGTGCTGCTGGTCACCGCGGCCCTCGCCGGCTGGGCGGCCGGCCCGATGCCGCTGCTGGTCTGCGCGGGCTGGACGGCCGGGGCGCGGATCCGCCGGGTCTGGTCGCTGGTCGGTGCCTTCGTCGTGGGCTGGGTGCTGTTCACCATGACGGGCGTGCTCAAGGAGGCCGCCTCCCTCTCGCCGAAGCTGGTCCTCGGTCTGTCGCTCGGCTTCTTCCTGCTGGTCGCCGTGCTGCCCGGGCTCTACGGCCGCTACCGGGCGCAGCGGCGCGCCCTGCTGGACGCGCTGCGCGAGCGCAACGAGCAGCTGGTGCGCGAGCGGGTCATGGTGGTGCACCAGGCGCGGCTGCGCGAGCGGCACCGGATCGCCCAGGACATGCACGACAGCCTGGGCCACCAGCTGGCGCTGATCTCGGTGCACTCGGGCGCGCTGGAGGTGGACCGCACGCTCACCGACCGGCAGCGCGAGGCGGTCGGGGTGCTCCGGCAGGCGGCGGTGGCGGCGATGCGCGAGCTGCGCGAGGTGGTCGGCGTGCTGCACGACGAGTCGACGGCGGTGCCGCCCGCCACCGGGGTGGCCGCAGGGGTGTCGGGCCGGGGCGGGGTGGACGGGGTCGAGGGGCTGGTGGAGTCCTCCCGGGCGGCCGGGGCGGAGATCGGGCTCAGGCGGGAGGGCGAGCGGCGCCCGCTGCCGGCCGCCGTCGACCACGCGGCGTACCGGATCGTGCAGGAGGCGCTCACCAACGCGCACAAGCACGCCCCCGGCGCGTCGATCGGGGTCGCGCTCCGGTACGAGCCGGACGCGCTGGTGGTGGAGGTGACCAACGGTCGCGCGCCGGAGCTGGTGGGCGCGCGCACCGGCGCGGGCGCGGCGGTCAGCGGCGGGCAGGGGCTGACCGGCCTGCGGGAGCGCGCCCGGCTGGTCGGCGGGATGGTGCACGCCGGGCCCACTCCGGCGCAGGGCTTCCGGCTGGCGGCCGTCCTGCCGTACGAAGGGGCCGAGCAGGACGGGGCGGCCGGGCCGGCCGGGGCCGAGGACTGGATGCCGGAAGGCCTGACGCCCGCAGAGGAGGGGCATCGGCGGCGCAGCCCCGCGCTGGGCTGTGCCATCGGGGTGGGCACCGTCGCGCTGACGGTGCTCGGCCTGCTGGTCTGGGGCGTGGTCGCCTTCGTCCAGGGCACCAACGACGCCAGCGTGGCGAAGCCGATGTTCGATCAGATCAAGGTCGGCACCGCCGAGGCGGAGGTGCTGCGCACGCTGCCGCGCGGCAACGACTTCTTCACCGACACCTACAAGGGGAGCGGTCCCGAGGTGCCGGCGGGCGCGCACTGCCGCTGGTACGGCCTGGACGGTGTGCCCGGTTCCGGCTGGAACGAGGAGCACGTGGCGCGATTCTGCTTCCGGGACGGGGTGCTGGTGGACAAACAGGAGTACGTGATGAGGGGCTGAGTGCCCCCGTGCGCGGGCGGGTGCTCCGGCCCGGGCGGGCCGGGCCGGTTTCGGACCGTGGCGGTCCGGATCGGGGCGGTTCCGAACGGTCCGGCCGGGATGTGAGGATGGTGCCGCAGCCGAAGCACCGTTCGAGGGGAATGACCAGCGTGATCCGAGTCCTCGTCGCCGACGACGAGCCGCTGATCCGGGCCGGGATCAGGATGATCCTGGGCTCCGCCGCCGACATCGAGGTGGTCGCGGAGGCCGCCGACGGCCGGGAGGCGCTGGAACTCGCGCGGGCGCACCGGGTGGACGTGGTGCTGCTGGACATCCAGATGCCGGTGATGGACGGGCTGACGGCGCTCGGGGAGCTGGCGAGGGCCGTTCCCGGCGCGCGGGCGTTGATCCTCACCACCTTCGGGGAGCGCGAGAACGTCCTGCGCGCCGTGACCGAGGGCGGGGCCGGCTTCCTGCTCAAGGACACCGCGCCGAACGAGCTGATCCAGGCCGTCCGGGCGGCGGCGGGCGGGAACGCCTTCCTGTCCCCGGCCGCCACCCGGCACATCGTCGACTCGCTGGCCTCCGGGCGCAGCGCCTCGCTGGCGGCCCGCAGCGTGGCGGCGCGGCGTCGGCTGGAGGTGCTCACCGGGCGCGAGTCGGAGGTGTTGGCGCTGCTCGGGGAAGGTCTGTCCAACGCCGACGCGGGGGCGCGGATCCACATGAGCGAGGCGACGGTGAAGACCTACGTCAGCCGGATCCTGGCCAAGCTGGGCTGCGAGAACCGGGTCCAGGCGGCGCTGCTGGCGCGGGACGCGGAGCTCGACGGCCGCCACTGAGGGTGCTCTTCCGGTAGCGGTACGTGGTGAGTGTGGCGGATGCCACTCGACGGCGCCGCGGAACGGGGAACTCCGGGTGCGATGGTGACGGTGCGTCAGTTGACGGTTCCTCCGCGTGGAGGGTGCGCCGGCTTTCTCGGATGGACGGGTGTGAGCGAGGGCACGGAATATGACCATTTGATCTTGAAAATTCAGTCAAAGCTGGTCAAATCGCATGCAGCTTCTAGATCGATACCGCCGGTAACAGTCAACTGACCTGCGACGTCCAAGAATTGCTTGCTGCGTCCGGGTGATGCCCCTAGCTTCATTGGCGGCGCACCGAGCGCCACCCGGGTTCACCCCGAGGCACTGCCCGCCGACTGACCCACGGCGCGAGGGCGGTGTCCGCCGACCAGGCCGGCTCGAACAGGCCGTCGGCGTGCGGGGGTGACCGGGGCGGCACGGCACGTCCGACACGTGCCCGGCCGCCGTCGAGTGAGGTGAGCGAAAGACTGCCGGCCCATGTCCCGGGCCTGGTTCCGCCTGCCCGCCCGGGGCTCGTCGAGAGGACCTGTATGAAACCCCGTCACGAGACCGCCGCTGCCACCGAGACCACCGCCACCACCAAGCGCAACCGCGTACGGATGGCGGTCGTCGCGGGCGCCGCCGTCGCGGCCCTGCCGGTGGCCGGCCTCGTCACGGCCACCTCGGCCTCCGCCGCCACCGGCTCGACCTGGGACACCGTCGCCCAGTGCGAGAGCGGCGGGAACTGGAGCACCAGCACCGGCAACGGCTTCCAGGGCGGGCTCCAGTTCAGCCCGTCCACCTGGGCCGCGTACGGCGGGACCGCGTACGCCTCCCAGGCCCACAAGGCGACGAAGGAGCAGCAGATCGCCGTCGCGGAGAAGGTCCTCGCCTCGCAGGGTCCGGGCGCCTGGCCGGTCTGCTCGCAGAAGGCGGGTCTGGGCAAGGGCGGTGCTCCGGCGGCCGCCCCCTCGAACACCAAGGCGGCCAAGCCCGCCCCGAAGGCGGCGCAGCCTGCCGCCAGGCCCGCCGCGAAGCCCGTGGTCAAGCCTGCCGCCGCACCGGCGGCCAAGCAGCAGGCGCCCAAGGGGCAGCCCTCGGCCAAGCCCGCGCAGTCCGCGCCGGTCGCCCCGAAGAACACCGCGGGCGGCGACTACACGGTCAGGAGCGGCGACACCCTGAGCGACATCGCGGCCAAGTTCGGTACCGACACCGACAGCCTCTACCGGAAGAACGTGCGCACCATCGGCGGCGACCCGGACCTGATCTTCCCGGGCCAGGCGCTGACGGTTTGAGCGTCTGTCGCCTGAGCACCTGAGCACCTGACCGTCTGGCGGGACGCCGCCTGACGGAGCCCGGTCGACCGGCCGAGCGGCCGTCCCTGCCCCCCGGGGGGCGGCCGCTCCGGCCGGTCCCGGCGTGTTCCCCCGGAGCCGGACCCGCTCCCGTGCCGTTCCCGTGCCGTTTCCGGTACGGGAGCGGCCGTTTCCGCTGCCGGTAGGGTCGGCTGATGGTCAGACTGATCGGCGACAGCGAGCTCACCGCCTCCTCGGTGGTGGCCAACAGCACGATGAACCGCGAGCGCGGGCTCACCGGGGTGAACAGCTACGCCCGCGAGCTGGGCTTCGACCCGCTCGACCGGCTGGCGGAGCACGGCGGCACGGCTCCCGGGTGGCTGGACCTGTGCAGCGGCGAGGGCAGGGCCCTGGTGGAGGCGGCGCGGCGGTCGGCCCCGGGACCGCCGTCGGCCGCGGCCCGGTGGCCGGACGTGGAGCTGACCGGGGTGGACCTGGTCGGTCCGCCGGCCCCACCGCCGGACGCGGCCGCCCTGCCGCACCTGAGGCTGGTCACGGCGGCGGTCGCGGACTGGGTGCCGGAGCGGTCCTACGACCTGATCACCTGTGTGCACGGGCTGCACTACCTCGGGGACCAGCTCGGCGCGATCGCCCGTGCCGCCTCCTGGCTGACCCCTGAGGGCCGGTTCGCCGCGCACTTCGACCCGGAGTCGGTGCGCCGGCCGGACGGCTCCGGTGCGGCCCGCGCGGTGGTGGCGGCGCTGCGGGCGGCCGGGTTCGAGTACCGGGCGCGTCGGCACCTGCTGCTCCTGGACGGCGGACGACCGGTCGTACTGCCCTTCGAGTACGTCGGAGCCGATCCGGCGTCCGGGCCGAACTACACGGGGCAGCCCGCGGTCGGGTCGTACTACCGGTAGACGGCGCGCGCGCCGGGGTGCGGTGGCTTTCCGGGGGCTCGGTGGGGCTCGCCGGGGCCTTCAGGGAGTTGGTTGAACGTTGAACTCAACGTCCGAATACCGCCGGAGGTTTGAAACGCCTCGGACCAGGATCGAGTCATGTCCGAGATCGGAACGAGGAGTTCTGGAGATATGACGATGAACGGTGCGGCGGTGCGTGACGGCCTCGAGGGCGTCGGCGGCCTGGACGGCAAGGTGGCCCTGGTGACCGGCGGCAGTCGGGGGATCGGGGCGGCGGTCGCCCTGCGGCTGGCCGAGGACGGCGCCGACGTGGTGGTGACCTACCAGGGCGGTGCGGAGCGGGCCGAGGAGGTCGCCGCGAAGATCACCGCGATGGGGCGGAAGGGCTGGGCCGTACGGGCGGACAGCGCCGACCCGCAGGCGGTGCGGGCCGCGGTCGAGGCCGTCGTCGAGCGGTTCGGGAGGCTGGACGTCCTGGTGAACAACGCGGGCGTCGGCGCTGTCGGCCCGATCGGCGACTACCCGCTGGAGGAGGTCGACCGGGTGCTGGAGGTGAACGTCCGGGCCCCCTTCCTGTACGCCCAGGCGGCCTCCGTCCACCTGGCGGAGGGCGGGCGGATCGTCAACGTCGGCAGCTGCATCGCCCAGCGCGTCGCCTTCCCCGGCGCCACCCTGTACGCGACCAGCAAGGCCGCGCTGATCGGCCTGACCAAGGCGCTGGCCAGGGAACTCGGGCCGCGCGGGATCACCGCCAACCTGGTCCACCCGGGGCCGATCGACACCGACATGAACCCGGCCGACGGCACCTCGGCGGAGTTCCAGAGCGGGCTCACCGCGCTCGGCCGCTACGGCACCGGCGCGGAGGTCGCGGCCGCCGTCGCCTACCTGGCGGGTGCGGACGGCCGGTACGTGACCGGCGCCGAGCTGGCGGTGGACGGCGGCTTCGCCGCCTGACAGCCGGTGGCACTGGTGGCACCAGAGGCCCCGGTGCCACCGGTGGCGGTGGGCCCGGTGTCGCGCCGGGCGGTGGTGGGCGTCCGCGCTTACGATCGCCCGGCACGACCCGTGCCCCCGCACCGGGACCCAGGACCGAGAGGTGTGCCATGACCACAGCGGACGACCCGATCGAGCTGCTCGCCAGGGCCCTCGCCCAGACCGCCGGGCTGATCGACGGCACCGGCGTCGAACTCGCGGCCCACCCGACGCCCTGCCGCACCTGGGACGTCGGCGACCTGGTCAGCCACCTCCTGCACGACCTGCGGCAGTTCACCGTACGGGCGGAGGGCGGGCAGCCGGACTGGTCGCAGCCCTTCGAACGGGTCGAGGAGGACTGGCTGCACGCCTTCGAGGCCGGAGCGGAGGGACTGGTCGGCGCCTGGCGCGCGGCCGGCGACCTCTCGGGAACCCTGGCGCTCCCCGGCGGCGGCAGCCTGCCGGCCCGTTTCCCCGTGGACCAGCAGATCGCCGAATTCGCCGTCCACGGCTGGGACCTGGCCCACGCCACCGGCCAGTCCACCGAGGGCCTGGACCACGAGGTCGCGCTCGCCGCCCTCGCCTGGGCGGCCGGCGCGCTCAAACCCGAGTACCGCGGCGCGGAGGAGGAGCAGCACGCCTTCGGCCCCGCCGTCACCGTCCCCGAGGACGCCCCGGCGTACGACCGGCTCGCCGCCTTCTTCGGCCGCGACCCGCAGGCCGGCCCGACCGGCTAGCCGGCTACGCGTGGCTCCAGTGGAACTCGATCTCGGGGTGGCGCGGTGACGGGCCGTCGAGGAGCGGGGCGGGGCGGTCGCGCAGGAAGCGGTCGGCGAAGGCCAGGACGTAGGCGCGGGTGAGCGCGGTGGCGCGGGCCGGGGCGATGGTGCCGAGGAGAGAGGCGTAGGCGCCGGCGGGGAGGTGGTCGGCGAGGTGGCCGGGGGCGGCGGTGTGCGGCAGGTCGGTGAAGCTGAGGTGGCCCGCGCCGAGGGTGCGCAGCTGGCGGCCCCAGGCGTGGTGGTGCTCGCGCCAGCGCTGCCAGGTGTCGTGGTCGTCGAGCGCGGTGAGCAGCAGGAACGGCCGGTCCAGCCCGAGTTCGGGGACGGGCGAGCCGAACAGGCCGCCGTCGAGGTCGAGGCCGATCCGCAGGCGCGGGTCCTGGCGCAGCGCCTCGGCGGCCGTGGCGCCCCCCATGGAGTGGCCGAGCACGCCGATCCGGTCCGGGTCGACCCGGAACGGCAGCCGGCAGCCGGTCAGTTCGCCGGTGACGAAGCGCAGGTCGGCGACCCGCACGGCGATCTCCTCGCGTTCGGCGGCGTCCCAGTCCGGCGGGTTCTCCGGCAGGACGCTGCGCACCAGCCGGCCGTCCGGGAACTCGACGGCGGCGGCGTCGTAGGTGTGGTCGACGGACGCGACGAGGTAGCCGTGCGCGGCCAGCTCCTCGGCCAGCGCGGTGCAGTTGCTGCGCCCGCCCGTGCGGCCGTGCCCGAGCAGCAGCAGGGGGAGCGGGCCCGGGTGGACGGGTGCGCCGGCGCGGGCGGTGGGGCGGACCCGGGTGAGGGTGCCGGGATCCAGCGGCAGGTTCTGCTCGATCGCGGCCGCGACCCGGGGGGTGATGTACGGCGCGCGGGGCCGGCCGGCGGTGCCGCGCGCCGGATACCAGAACTGCACCATCAGTTCGCGCGGTGCCGGGACGGGCGCGAACGGGTCGGGGCGGTCGCGGTCGACCAGGTGCAGGGTCGTGGTGCCGACCGGGCGCCCGACGGTGGGTGCGGGCAGGTCGATGGTGCGCGGCGGGGCGGCGTGGACGGGACCGGCGGGCAGCAGGGCGGCGGCCCCGCCCAGGCCCGCGAGGGCGAGCAGTGAACGGCGCCTGATCATGCGTCATCCTCGCGCGGCTCGGCGACTGGGGTCCGGTCAGCCTAGGTGGTCCGGACCGGTGTGGCCAGGGTTCCGAGCGACGGAGTGGGGCAGGGCCCGGTCAGTGCGCCCGCCGGGCGGCGGCCTGCTTGATCGCCTCGCGGATGCGCGGGTAGCTGCCGCAGCGGCAGATGTTCTGGATCTGGTCGATGTCCGCGTCGGTCGGGTTCGGGGTGCGGCGCAGCAGGGCGACGGCGGTCATGATCTGGCCCGGCTGGCAGAAGCCGCACTGGGCGACGTCGCAGGAGAGCCAGGCCTCCTGGACCGGGTGCAGGACCTCGCCGTCGGCCAGGCCCTCGATGGTGGTGACGGTGCGGCCCGCGCAGTCCTTGACGGACCGGGTGCAGGGCTGGAACTCCCGGCCGTCCAGGTGGCTGGTGCAGGCCCGGCAGACGCCCACCCCGCAGCCGTACTTGGGGCCGGTGACACCGAGCTTGTCGCGCAGCACCCAGAGCAGCGGCATGTCGTCCGGGGCCTCGACGGTGACGGGCTGCCCGTTGAGGACGAAGGTGTGGCTCGGCATGGGGAGTCGGGATTCCTCGGCTGGTGGTCGGAAGGCGATGGAGGGTCGGAAGGCGGCTGGTGGTCAGAGGGCGGCGGACGGTCAGAAGTTGATCGGGAAGGAGCGCGGGCTGGTGCCGGTCGCGCGGGCGTAGGCGTTGGCGACGGCGGCGGAGGCGGCCGGGACGCCGAGTTCGCCGGCGCCGCCCGGCGGTCCGCTCGGCGGCATCAGGTGGATCTCCACCACCGGCGGGGTGTGCCGCTGCCGGGCGTAGTGGAAGTCGCCGTAACTCCCTTCCCGGAAGGCGCCGTTGTCGAGATGGTTGCCGGCCTGGAGGATCACCGAGATGCCGTCGACCAGGGCGCCGGTCAGCTGGGCCTCCAGGCCCTTGGGGTTGATCACCCGGCCGACGTCGGCGACGATGACGGCCTTGGTGACCCGGGGGTTGGCCCGGTCGGTGGCGTCGAGTTCGACCAGGTAGGCGGCGGTGGAGTTGTTCTCGTCGTGGTAGCCGATGCCCTGGGCCAGGCCGGGGGGCATCGGGCGGCCCCAGTCGCCCCTCCTGGCGAGTTCGTCGAGCACGGCCCGCCCGGCGGCGCCGCGCAGCCGGGCGCGGCGGAAGGCCAGTTCGTCCTGGCCCATCCGGCGGGCGACCTCGTCCACCATGATCTCGTCGGAGACCCGGACGGTGCCCGAGTAGACCGAGCGCCAGCTGCCGGTGTGCAGATCCAGCGGCAGCTCGGCGAGCAGCTGGGTGGGCACGCCGACGTCGTACGGGATCCTCTCGGTGAGCAGGAAGAACAGTTCGGAGGCGGTGAGCCCGGCCAGTGGGAGGTTGTAGCCGGCCGCGGTGAGCATGTCGCCGAGGCCGTGTCCGAGGTCGGTCCGGACACCGGCCATGTGGTGCTCCCAGCTGAAGACCCGGCCGAGGCCGTAGGTGGCCCGGACCAGGTGGTGGCTGGCCGGGCGCATCCGGCCGTGGCGCATGTCGTCGTTGCGGGTCCACATCAGCTTGACCGGGCGGCCCGCGGCCTTGGAGACCTGGGCGGCCTCCAGGGCGGCGTCGAAGAACAGCCGGCGGCCGAACGAGCCGCCGCCGCGCACCACGTGGACGGTGACGGCCTCCTCGGGCAGTCCGAGTTCGGCGGCGATGGTCCCCTGGGCGAGGATCGGGCTCTGCGAGGCGAACCACAGCTCGGCGCGGTTGGGCCGGACGTCGGCGACGGCGGTGAGCACCTCCATCGGGGCGTGGTTGACGAAGGCGAAGTCGAACTCCCCTTCCACGCGGTGGGAGAGCAGCGGTGGCGGCGGGGACGGCAGGTGGGCGGCGCGCAGCCGGGACCGTACGTCGGCGTCGGACAGGCCCGCGACCGGGCCCGGGTTCCAGGTGGTGCGCAGCGCGTCGCGGCCCTTGAGCGCCTGGTCGAAGGTCTCGGCGAGGACGGCGACGCCGGTGGGGATCCGCACCACGCCGAGCACTCCGGGCATGGCGCGGGCGACGGAGGCGTCCAGTGACTTGAGGGTGCCGTTGACGGTGGGCGGGCGGGCGACCACGGTGGGCACGGCGCCCCGGATCCGGAGGTCCCCGGCGTACGTGGCGCGGCCGGTGACGATGTCGCGGGCGTCGATCCGGCCGGTCGGCCTGCCCACCAGGCGCAGCTGCTCGGGGGACTTGGGGAAGGAGGGTACGGCGGGTGTGGTGACGCCGGCCGCCCGGGTGGCGAGGCCGCCGTAGCCGAGCCGGCGGCCGTCGGGGGCGAGGACGGCGGAGTCGGCGGTGCGCAGGGTGGTCGCGGGAACGTTCCAGCGCTCGGCGGCGGCGGTCACCAGCCGGGCCCGGGCGGCGGCGGCCGCGGCGCGCACCGGGTCGTACAGCGCGCGGATCGAGGTGGAGCCGCCGGTCAGCTGGTTGAAGCAGAGTTCGGGGCGGGAGTCGGAGAGCGGGACGTCGACGTCGGAGAGCCGGGCGTCCAGCTCCTCGGCGACGATCATGGCGATCGCGGTGGTGAGTCCCTGGCCGACCTCAAGCCGGGGTAGGTGCAGCACGGCGCGTCCGGCGGTGGTGACTTCGAGGACCAGCAGGTGGGAGGTGGGCAGCCCGGCGATGATCATCGCGTCGCCGAGGTCGACGATGTCCGGGATGCCGGGCAGGCCGATCAGCTGCTGGGGAAGGGCGGTCTCGCGGGCCGGTGCGGCGGCCCGGGCCGGGGACGGCACGGTGGCCCCGGCCGGGGTCGGGGCGGCGGCCCGCGCGGTGGCGGGCGCGGCGGCGTCGAGGCCCAGGCGGGCGGCGATGGTGAGGGTGGGCGCGGCCAGCAGGTAGGTGAGGAAGCGTCGGCGGCGGGTGGGGCCGTCCGTGGCCCGGACGTCCGGATCGTCGGCGCTGCTCGGGGGGTTCGGAGTGCCAGGAGTGCCAGGAGTGCCAGGGGTGTTCGGGGCGTCCGTCGGGGAGTGGGCGCGAGGGCGTCCGGCGTCGCCCGGCCGGCCGGTGGAGTCGGAGGGGGCGATGAAGGTGCTGATGGGAGAAACCCTTCGAGCCGGAGGCGGCGACGGATCGGGCGGGCGCGGCGGCCCCGGCCCGGTGCCGGATCGCGAACGCCGTCGAGCATAAAAGGGCGCTACTGACGGGTCAACACGGTCAAAGTTGGCCCCTGGTCTGCCCGATCGCGCTTCCCCGGCGTTCCGCGCGGGCGGAGTCGGAGCGGGTACGGACGGCGCTTCGGAGGCGCGGGCGGGGCCGGTTCCGGACCGTCCCGAGGGGCTCGGAGGCGCCAACTGGCGCCCCTCGCACGCGGGTTCATCGGTCGGTCGGCGGTGCGGCGGCGGATCGGATTGGCCCAGGAAATTCCTTGATCACTGGACCGGTCCACTGGGCCGGTTCCTCACTAGGGTGGGGCGTACCGGCGCGGGCGGTCGCGGAGACCGGCGCCGCGCGCCGCCCGTCCGGCGGTCGCGGGCAGGAGTGACGGACCGTGAAGACGTTTACGCAGGTGGACGCGTGCGGGTGAGCACCCGGCCGGACCGGGCCGTCACGCGGCGGGGCCGGGCGAGTACCCGGACGGACCGGGTGACCGTCCGGAGGGCCCGCCGCGTGGCCGCCCGAGAACGAGAGAAGGAGGAGGAGGGGCATGTCGACCGAACGAGCCGCCCGCTGGGGCGGCCTGCCGCCCGCCGGGCCCCAGCGGACCCTGGCCGCCGCCCAGTTGGCCGCCGCCGTGGGCGACGGTGCCTACTACACCTGCTCCGCGCTCTACTTCACCCGGGTGGTCGGGATGTCGCCGACCGCCCTCGGGCTCGGCCTCACCCTCGCCTGGGCACTGGGCTCCGTCGCGGGCGTCCCGCTCGGCCACCTCGCCGACCGGCGCGGCCCGCGCCGTACCGCGGTGGCGCTCGCGCTCGGCACGGCGGCCGTCGTCGCCGCCTTCCTGGTGATCCGCGGCTACCCGCTGTTCCTGCTCGCGGTCTGCCTCTACGCCACCGCGCAGTCCGGCCTGACCGCGAGCCGCCAGGCGCTGGTCGCCGCCCTGGTGCCGCCCGCGGAGCGGACCGCGCTGCTCGCCCACATCCAGTCGACCCTCAACGGGGGACTGGCCGTCGGCGCGGCGATCGGGGGCGTCGCGCTGAGCGTCGGCACCCGCACCGCGTACCTGGCGGCCTTCGCCGTCACCGCGCTCGGCTTCCTGATCGGCGCCCAGTTGCTGCGGCGGCTGCCGGAAGCGCCGCCCGTGCCGGGGGAGCCGGACGGCGGGCCGCGCCTGGCGGTGCTGCGCGACCGCAGGTACGCCGCCGTCACCGCGGTCAACGCCGTGCTGCTGCTGCGGATGCCGCTGCTCAGCCTGATCATCCCGCTCTGGATCGCCCAGCGCGCCCCCGGCGTCGGCTGGCTCGGCTCGGCGCTGTTCGTGCTCAACACCCTCGCGGTGCTGGCCTTCCAGGTCCGTGCGGCGCGCGGCGTCACCGGGCTCGGCCCGGCCGCCCGGGCGGTCCGCACGGCGGGACTGCTGCTGCTCGGCTCCTGCGCCGTCTTCGGACTGTCCGCGCTGGACGTGCCGGTCTGGGCGGTCGGCGCGCTGCTGGTCGCGGCCTCCGTGCTCCAGGTGGCCGGCGAGATGCGGCAGTCGGCGGGCAGCTGGCAGATCGCCTTCGACCTCGCCCCGCCCGGACGGACCGGCCAGTACCAGGGCTTCTTCGGCACCGGAGTCGCCGTCGCCCGCACCCTCGGGCCGCTGCTGCTCACCACGCTGCTGCTGGACGGGGGCCTGGCCGGCTGGCTGGTCCTGGGCGGGGTGTTCCTCGTGGCGGGGCACGCGATGGGGCCGGTCGCCCGCTGGGCGGCGCGGGACCGCGGTCACGCGGTGTCACCGGCGGTGGCGGTGGCAGCGGCGTCCTGACCCCGGGCCCCGCGGCGCCCGGGCCCATGGTGGCGGCCCCCCGTGGGCGGGCCGGAAACCCGGTGGCCCCGGCCCGCCGCCCGCTGGCATGCTGGCCGCGTGGACCGACCCCAGATCTGGCTCGACTTCGCCCCCGAACTGCACCTCTTCGTCTCCGCACCCCGGCGGGCCGGCCGTACCGTGCTGCGCACCGACGGCGCCTCCACCCTCGGCCACGTCGTCGAGTCCCTGGGCGTCCCGCTCACCGAGGTCGGCGGCCTGCTGGTGGACGGTCTGGCGGTGACCGACGCGCACGTGCCGGCCGACGGCGAGTCCATCGCCGTCCGGGCCGTCAGCAGGCCGCAGCCCTCGGCCGCCCCGCCGCGCTTCCTGCTGGACGTCCACCTCGGCACCCTCACCCGCCGGCTGCGCCTGCTCGGCGTGGACGCCGCGTACGAGAACCCCGACATCGGCGACGCCGCCCTCGCCGCCCGCTCCGCCGCCGAGCAGCGGATCATGCTCTCCCGCGACCGGGGCCTGCTGCGCCGCCGCGAACTGTGGGCCGGCGCCTACGTCTACAGCCACCGCCCCGCCGAACAGCTGCGCGACGTGCTCTCCCGCTTCGCCCCGCCGCTCGCGCCCTGGAGCCGCTGCACCACCTGCAACGGCATGCTGCGCCCGGCCACCAAGACCTCGGTGAGCGAGCAGCTGCGGGACGGCACCGAGCGCTCCTACGACGCCTTCGCCCAGTGCGCCGACTGCGGCCAGGCCTACTGGCGCGGTGCCCACCACGCCCGGCTGGAGGCGATCGTCACCGAGGCCGTACGCGACTTCGGCGACGGCGGGCCGCCGGCCGGCGACGCTCAGGCGCCGGCCGGAGACGGCCGGGCCCCGTCCGGAGAGGGTCAGGGCCAACTCGGGGTCGTCTCAGGGTAGTCAGCTCTGGCGGACGGCCGCGCGCCCGTGGTCCCATCGGCGGTGGGGGACGAGACCACGCTACTCGGTCGGACGAGAGAGGCCAGGTCGTCACACATGAGCAGTCAGTCAGGGCAGCAGCAGCCCTTCGACACCGCGGACGTGGGGGACGCCCCCGTGGTGACGGCCCCGGACGGGGCCGAGGTGTACCCGCTGCTGGTGCTGGAGGGGCAGGGGAGCCTCGCGGTCTTCGCGCTCGCCCCCGGGCAGGTGACCCGCGCGGTCTCGCACGCCACCGTGCAGGAGCTGTGGCAGGTCACCGCGGGCAGCGGCGAGCTCTGGCGCCGCCAGGGCGGGCGCGAGGAGACCGTACGGCTCGCGCCCGGTACGGCGGTGTCGATACCGCTGGGCACCGCGTTCCAGTTCCGCGCGGACGGGGACGCCGGGGAGCCGCTGCGGATCACCGCCGTCACCATGCCGCCCTGGCCGGGGACGGACGACGAGGCGCGCCCCGAGGAAGGCCCCTGGAAGGCGACCGTCCGATGAGGCGGGGGCTGTCGCGCCGCCTGCCGGCGGCGCTGGTCGCGGCCGCGGTGGTGCTCGGGCTCGCGGTCGCACCGGCGGCCGCCGCCGGGCCGGTCGGGCCCGCCGAACCACAGCTCCAGTCGCGCTACGTGACCATGCCGGACGGGGTCCGCATCGCCGTCGACGTCTACCTGCCCGAGGGCACCCGGGCGGGCGCCCGACTGCCCACCGTCCTGGTCACCCAGCGCTACTGGCGGGCCGCCGTCAAGGCCGGCGAGACCGGCGGCGTCAGCAGCGCGGCCAGGCAGTGGACCGCCCGCGGCTACGCCTACGTGGTCGCCGACCTGCGCGGCACCGGCGCCTCCTTCGGCACCCTGACCTCGGAACTCGGCGCCGACGTGACCGCCGACAGCGGCCCGCTCAGCGACTGGATCGCCGGCCGGCCCTGGTCCAACGGCCGGGTCGGCACCACCGGCATCTCCTACGGCGGCGACACCGCGATGCTCGCCACCTCCCTCGGCAACCACCACATCACCGCCGCCGCCCCGGTCTCCTACGACTTCGACCCGTACGAGGACCTGGTGCGCCCCGGGGGCGTGCTCATCGAACCCAGGGTCGCCCGGTACGGCTTGGTGCTGCGCGTCCTCGACCAGGCCGGCGGCACCACCTGCGAGACCGACGACTCGACCCGGCGGCTCTGCGCGGAGGTCGGCCTCACCGGACTCCAGCCCCGGCCGGTCGACGGCCCCGACGGCCAGGCCCTGCTCGCCGCGGCCCGCGCCGAGCACGCGGCCAACGCCAACCTGGTCGAGATGGCGCACACCGGCGTCCACCGCGACTACCGGAACGGCCCCGAGAGCTGGACGGTCGGCAGCGTCGGCGAGCGGACCGACGCCGTCGAGGCCGGCCGGGTGCCCGTCCTGACCAGCGCCGGCTGGCTCGACGCGGGCACCGCCAACGGGGTGCTCTCCCAGTTCACCGGCCTGTCCAACACCCAGGACGACTGGATCGGCCCCTGGAACCACGGCGCCGCCTGGCTCGCCGACCCGTTCC
The DNA here is from genome assembly GCF_055607525.1 of Kitasatospora sp. NPDC036993. Taxonomy (NCBI): domain Bacteria; kingdom Bacillati; phylum Actinomycetota; class Actinomycetes; order Kitasatosporales; family Streptomycetaceae; genus Kitasatospora; species Kitasatospora sp. NPDC036993. Next base: position 43,617 of record NZ_JBVJRP010000007.1, read on the forward strand.
TGCCGGCCCGCCCGCTCACCGCGCAGGAGCGCACCGAGAACGACCAGCGGGTGCTCGACTTCTTCGACCGCTACGTCCGGGGCGACGCCAGGCCCGACGGCCGGCGGCAGGTGCACTACTACACGTTCAACGAGGGCGTCTGGCGCACCACCGACCGCTGGCCGGTGCCCGGCACCCGCACCCAGCGGTTCCACCTCGGCGCCGGCGGCACGCTGGCCGGCCGTCCCGACGGCCACCGCACCGGCTCCGACCTGCTGCGTCTCGACCCGACCGCGGGCACCGGACCGCTGGACCGCTGGAACACCAACCTCAGCGGCGACGAGGTCGTCTACCCCGACCGCGCCGCCGTCGACGCCAAGCTGCTCGGCTACACCACCGCGCCGCTGACCGCCGACACCCGGGTCACCGGCAACGGCAAGGTCACCCTCGACGTCACCGGCCTCGCGGGCTCGGCGCGCGGCGCCCTGCACGTCTACCTGGAGGACGTCGCACCGGACGGCCGGGTCACCTATCTGACAGAGGGGCAACTCGCCCTGGCCGACCGGGCGGTGGCCGACCGGGCGGACAACCCGGACTGGCGCCGGCTGCGCACGCCGCGCAGCTACGCCGCCGAGGACGCGGCGGACCTCCCGCAGGGCCGCCCCCAGAAGGTCGCCATCGACCTCCAGCCGGTCTCGGTGCTGTTCCGCGCCGGCGACCGGATCCGGCTCACCGTCGCCGCCGCCAACCCCGACTCCTTCGAACTGCTCCCGGCCGACGGACGGGCGGACTACCGGATCGGCTGGGGCGGCGACCGGGCATCGGTGCTGGAGCTGCCGGTCGTGCGCTGAGGTCCGCACCCGGGGGGCGCCCGGCCTCGGCCGGGCGCCCCCGACCCGTCACGCGTCCACGACCTCCAGCCCGTACGCCGTCACGGCCTGCCGCAGCCCGCCCGGGTACCCGGCCAGGGCGGGGGTGAACTCCCAGTCCCCGGAGGGCTCGCGGTCGAACCGGCCGAGCCGCATCGCCGTGTTGGTCTCCGCGCCGTCCGCCAGGTGCACCACGGCCGCGTCCTGCCCGGCGCCGGCCTCCAGGATCAGCGCCGGCCCGGCGAAGCCGCCCATGGTGGCGCCGGGGTGGTTCTCGGTGTCGGCGGCGGCGATGACGACCAGCCGGTCGACATGGGCGGGCAGCCCGTCGAAGTCGACCATCAGGCAGGCGTTCGCGTCGCCGTAACCCGTCACCAGGCGCACCGAACCGTCGGGCGTCGAGCCGTTGTTGTAGAACACCAGGTGGTCGTCGGAGAGCGCCGTGTTGCCCTGGCAGACCAGGGCGGCGATGTCGTACTCCTCCTCGCCGGTCCAGTGCAGGAGCAGCCGGGCGGGCTCGGCGGCCACCTCGATCGCGGGCAGCCCGTCCAGCGCGCCGGCCTCGGCGGAGGCGTCGTCCTGGGCGTCCGCGAAGACCTCGTGGAAGCCGTGGTGCCTGAGCAGCCCGACCAGCTCGGCGCCGTTGATCAGGGAGATCGGCTTGCCCGCGACGAACTGGTGCGAGCTGGGGCCGAACCTGCTGGTGGTGACCAGGACGGCCTTGGTCGCGGTCTGGTCGTGCCGCAGCGTCCCGTACAGGTCCCGTACGGCCGAGGGCGCCACGGTGTCCCGGTAGCGCTTCACCTGGACGATCACGTTCCCGCCGCGGAACGGGTCGGGGTCGGCGCCGCGGACGTCGACCCCGCCGTCCCTGGACCGCGCGGTGAGTTCGACCTTCATGCCCATCGCCTCCATCAGACGGGCGATCAGCCCTTCGAAGTCGACCGGGTCCATCGCCAGCAGGAGCTGGAGCTCGCGGACGCGCTTGGCCATCCGGCCACGGTTGGCGTTGGTGTCGTCGCGGAGGTGACGGAACAGCGCGCGCTGGGCGCGGCGTTCGTCGGTGTCGGGGTTGCTGAGGCGGTGGAGCTTCCGGCTCCGGGACATGGGCGTGCCCCCTCTTGCAGGTGACGGTTGTTGCAGGCGTCACCGTAGGGGAATCGTGGACGAAGCACTGTCGGGCCGTCAGTTCCGCCGCACAATCGAGACCTGGGACGATGCGGCGGCCCTGCGGCGCGTGCGGGCCGGGGCCGGACACGGGCGGGGCGGACGGTCGTGCACGCCCACGAACGGCGGGGTGCCGCCGGTGGGCGTTCGAACGACGGACAATCGCCCCCAGGAACCGAGGAGGAGCCGAGGAGGAGGCCGCGGTGGAGTTCGAGGTCATGATCGAGATCCCGCAGGGGTCGCGGAACAAGTACGTGATGGACTTCGCGGCGGGCCGCATCCGCCTGGACCGCACCCTCTTCACGGCCACCCGCTACCCCGCGGACTACGGCTACGTCGAGGGCACCCTCGGCGGCGACGGCGAGCCGCTGGACGCCCTGGTGCTCGGCGGCGAGCCGGCCGTCCCCGGCTGCGTGCTGACCTGCCGGGCGGTGGGCATGTGGGTGATGCGCGACGAACGCGGCCCGGACCAGAAGGTGCTCTGCGTCCCCGCCCGCGACCCGCGCTACGCGGACCTGCGGGACATCGGTGACCTGCGGGAGTTCGACCTGCTGGAGATCACCCACTTCTTCCTGGTGTACAAGGACCTGGAGCGCGGCAAGTCCGTCGAGGGCTCGCACTGGGCGGGCCGCGACGCCGCCCACGCCGAGATCGCCGAGTCGCGCGCCCGCGCGGCGGGCACCCGCTACGCCGGCCCGGCGTAACGGGTGCCAGGGGGCGGGCCGTCAGGGCCGGGCGGCCCGTCAGAGCCGGACGGTGCTCAGGATCGCCCGCACCTCGTCGCCGATCGCGGCCTCGTTCTGCTCGAACTCCGGTGCGGTGAGCCGGTTCGGGTCGGCCGGCAGGCCGGTCAGGACCGGGGTGTGGAGATGGCCGCCCGGGAGGTCGGGGGCGAGGAACACGCGCAGCCGGTTGGAGCGGTAGGCGACTTCGTTGGAGAGGTACCCGCCACCGCCGCCGGAGACGGCGCGGGAGCCGGGGGTGGGCCCGTCCGGCCGGAAGACCGGGGCGGTGGCGCCCGCCGGGATCTCGGTGACGAAGGTGTTCAGCAGCACCGGGAAGGGCTGCTGGACGGAGGCCATCGCGTCGACCGGCAGGGTGGTGCGGACGAACTGCGGCCCGGGGGCCAGGCCGGGAGCGTCCACCGGGTGCTCGGTGGTGCCGCCGGAGAGCGCGGCCACGTTGTCGGTGGCCGGGTCGGCGGAGCGGGCCCGCCCGGCCCACTCCTCCAGGGTGAACTTGCCCGGGTAGCCCTGGCTGATGCTGGTGATCAGGTCGGCGGACTGCCGGCCGGGCCGCAGGTGCGGAGCGAAGGCGCGCTCCGCGATGCCCCCGTCGAAGTCGCCGTAGCGCACCGGCAGGACGACCGCCCGCACCTCGGCGGCGCTGCCGTCGGCCAGCGTGATCCGCTGCCCGTGCAGTCGCAGCACGGCCGCGCCCGAGGGGTTGGCGCGGCGCGGCTCGACGTCCAGGCCGAACGGGTCGAAGCCGCTGAGGAAGATCCGCCGGACCCCGGGGGCGGAGCCGAACCCGTCGTCCAGGCCGCGCGAGGCGTCCTCGAAGCGGACCCGCAGCGCGGCGTGGTCGACGTCGAACCGGGGCTGCCAGTGGGCGAGCCGGACGGTCATGGCGAGCCTGGTCCAGTACAGCGGGCGGTCGTCCCCGGCGGGCAGTTCACCGCTCGGCCGGCGGCCCTGGGCGCGGTCCAGACCGGCCTGCCAGAGCGCCCGGCCCCAGGTCTCCACCACCCACTGGGCCTGCCGGGCGTTGCGGGCCGCGCACAGGGCCGAGGGGAAGCCGTCGAGCAGCCCGCCCAGACCGGAGCGTTCGGTGAAGGCCGCCGTCCGGGCGTCCTGGAGGCGGGACTGTTCGGCGTCCAGGGGCACCGTGGCGGAGGTGCGGCAGCCGGCCGGGGCGGCCTGTGCGACGGCCGGGGTCAGCAGGGCGGCGAGGGTTCCGGTGAGCGCGGCGGCCAGTCCGGCGACGCGGCGTAGACATGTCATGTGCGCTGACAATAGGTCCGGCCCTGACGGCCCGCCAGGGTGTCGGCACGGTGGCCGTGGGCTGGGTCGGTGGCCGTGCCCGACCTCTCCCCGACGTCCCTGGTCGCCGACCCGTACGGCGGCTGCACCCGGCTGCGCGCCGGCACCCCCGTCCCTCGGGTCGTCGGCCCGGACGGCCTGCCGTTCCGGCTGGTGACCCGCTGCCAGGACGTCCGCCAGGCACTCGCCGACCCCCGGCTCGGGCCCTGACGGAAAGCTGACGGTTCGACCGGGAACCGTCGCGAGTTCTACAGCGTTGTCGTATTCGGACAGCGGTACTCGTACGGTGGTGGAGGAAGTTCCATGAGCGTGGCCCTGACGAAGGGCGGCAACGTCTCCCTGGGCAAGCAGGCCCCCGGGCTGCGGGTGGCCCGGGTGGGGATCGGCTGGACGGCCGGGCCCGGGTACGACCTGGACGCCAGCGCGCTGCTCTGCGGGGCGTCCGGGAAGGTCGCCTCGGACCAGCACTTCGTGTTCTTCAACAACCTGCGGAGCCCGGACGGCTCGGTCCGTCACCTGGGCGGGTCCGGCGACGGGGTCGACCGGGAGCAGATCGAGGTCACGACGGCGGACGTCCCCGCCTCGGTGGAGAAGATCGTCTTCGCGGTGGCGATCTACGACGCGGCTCAGCGCCGGCAGTCCTTCGGGCAGGTCGGCGGCGCCCACATCCGGGTCACCGACCCGGACAGCGGCGCCGAGGTGGTCCGGTACGACGTGGCGTCGGAGGCCGGCCGCGAGACGGCGATGGTGTTCGGCGAGCTGTACCGGCACGGCGCGGACTGGAAGTTCAGGGCGGTCGGGCAGGGCTACGTCGAGGGGCTCGCGGGCATCGCCACGGACTTCGGCGTGGACGTCCTGCAACCGGCTCCCGCCGCCGCGCCCGCTCCGGCCGCCCCCGCTCCGGCCGCCCCCGCGGCGCCGCCCGCGCCGCCGGTTGCCCCGCCCATGCCGCTCGCGGCCCCGGTGCCGCCCGCGGCCGCGCCCGTCGTTCCGATGAACCAGCCAGGAGCAGGGAGTTCCCCCGTGACGTGTTTCTTCGACCCCTCGCACGGCGCCGCCGGTGCGGCGGTGCTGTGGTCGCCGCAGTGGGGCGTCCCGCGCCAGATCGAGGCCTGCGTGGCCTGTGCCCAGCGGGTGCAGACCAACCTCCCGCCGTTCTACACCCCGGCGCAGGGCGGCTACCCGCAGCCGGTGCAGCAGGGCGGCTATCCGCAACAGGTCCAGCAGGGCCAGCCGCAGGTGCCTGGCCAGCAGGCCCAGGGCGGGCGGCGCTTCGGCACCGGCGCGCTGATCGGCGCGGGTGCGGCCGGCCTGGTCGGCGGCGCGCTGCTGAACGAGGCCTTCGACGACGACCCGCAGGTGGTCGTCAACAACCACTACGAGGACGACGGCTTCTTCTAAGCCGTCAGGCCGCGGTTCGGCGAGGGCCGTCGGGGGTGCTCCCCGGCGGCCCTCGCTGTCGGTGCGGTGCGCTTGAATGGCGGCGGAGCACCGTTCCGACCGGGGGAGACGCACCGATGACCACGCTCGACGCCGGGCTGCCGGCCGCCGCCGGGAACCCCTCCGCGGCCTGGCTGGAGTCCTGCTTCGGCCCGGGCACGCTCTGGCGCCCCGAGACCCTGCCCGAGCGGCTGACGGCGCCGGGCGCCCGGGCGTTCCTGGGCGAGGTCGGGGTGCCGGCCGTCGGGCTCGACTTCGTCGGCTTCGACGCCACGGACCTGCCCGGGCGCGGGATGTGGGAGGCGGACCTGGACGAGCTGTTCGGCGAGCGCACGTCGGACGACGACACCCCGCCGGGCAACTGGGGGTACTGCGTCGGGAGGTTCGACGAACTGCACCTGATGGTGGCCGGCGACACCGGCGCCGTGCGGATCTACCATCCGGACGGCTGGGACCACGGCCGCGGCGACGGCGGGCGGGCGGCCGACTCACTGCCCGCGCTGATCGGCGCGCTGGCGCTGCCGGCCGGGCTGGAGGAGCGGATCCGCGAGGGGGACGCCAGGGCCGCGCTGGACGAGTTCGCCGCGCTGGTGGAGGAGTTGGGGCAGGGGCCGGAGGAGTCGGACCTCTGGGCGGGCCTGCTGGAGAGCCTGCGCGAGGAGTACCAGGAGGACCCGGACGAGGGCTGACCGCCCCGGGCCCGACGGCCGCACACCGCGCCTGCGCCGTGCGGCCGTTCGCCGTGCCCGCGGTCCGTACGGTCAGTCGCCCCGGCGCCGGTACGCCCCGGCCCTGGCCGCCGCCTCGGCGGCCTGGGCCGCGCGGTCGGCGGCGGCCTCGTCCAAGGGCTCCGCGGTGGTGAGCATCCGGTAGTAGAGCGGTGCCGAGACCGCCCGGACGACCTCGAACGCGTCGGTGTCCGGCGGGAGTTCGCCGCGCTCGACGGCCGCGGTGACGCACGGCGCCCACTCCTCGACCCGGCGCCGGTAGAAGTGCCGCAGTGCCTCGGCCGCGTCCGGGTCGCAGTTCGCCGCCACGAGGACGGCGCGGAACAGCGCGCCCTGCCGGGGATCCGCCAGGGTGCGCCGGACGAGCCGGGCGTTGGCCCGCAGGTCCCCGGCGAGGGAACCGCTGTCGGTGTGCGGCAGCGACTGCTCGGCCATGTCCGCGAGCAGGTCGGCGACCAGGGCGGTGGTGCTGCCCCAGCGGCGGTAGACGGTGGTGCGGCCGACCTCGGCCCGCTGGGCGATGTCGCCGAGGTCGAGGCCGCTGAAGCCGTGCTCGACCAGGGCGTCCTCGGCGGCGCGCAGGACGGCGGCGCGGACCCGGGCGGTCCGGCCGCCGGGGCGGACGGTGCCGGGCGTGGAGGGCTCGGGCTGCGCGGGCGAGGGGGGCTCGACGGCCATTAACGGGATTCCTGTTCCATTAGAGGCGTGGAGTCTGTTAGGTTCAGGACATCCTAACGGAACGAGAGTCCCATTATGGGCTTCGAGGGGAGAATCGTCATGACCACCACCACCGACATGGAGTACCGCCGGCTCGGCACGTCCGGGCTCAAGGTGCCCGCGCTCAGCCTCGGCACCGGCACCTTCGGCGGCCGCGGGCCGCTGTTCGGGGCCTGGGGCACCACCGACGTCCAGGAGGCCCGCCGGCTGCTCGACATCGCCATCGACGCCGGGGTCACCCTCTTCGACACCGCCGACGTCTACTCCGACGGCGCCTCCGAGGAGGTGCTCGGCCAGGCCGTCCGCGGCCGCCGTGACCAGGTGCTGATCTCCACCAAGGCCGGCCTGCCCACCGGCGAGGGCCCCCAGGACGCCGGCACCTCCCGCGCCCGGCTGGTCCGGAGCGTCGACGACGCGCTGCGCCGCCTCGGCACCGACTACCTGGACCTGTTCCAGCTGCACGCCTACGACGCCGGCACCCCGATCGAGGAGGTGCTCGCGACCCTGGAGGACCTGGTCCGGGCCGGCAAGATCCGCTACACCGGCGTCTCCAACTTCTCCGGCTGGCAGCTGATGAAGTCCCTCGCCCTGGCCGACCGGCACGGCCGCCCGCGCTACGCCGCCCACCAGGTCTACTACTCCCTGGTCGGCCGCGACTACGAGTGGGAGCTGATGCCGCTCGCCCGGGAGGAGGGCGTCGGCGCGCTCGTGTGGAGCCCGCTCGGCTGGGGCCGGCTCACCGGGAGGATCCGGCGCGGGCAGCCGCTCCCGGCCGGCAGCCGGCTGCACGACACCGCGGACTACGGCCCGCCGGTCGAGGACGAGCTGCTCCACCGGGTGGTCGACGCGCTGGACGAGGTCGCCGCCGAGACCGGGCGCACCGTTCCCCAGGTGGCGATCAACTGGCTGCTGCGCCGGCCGACCGTCTCCTCGGTCATCATCGGGGCCCGCAACGAGGAGCAGTTGCGGCAGAACCTCGGCGCGGTCGGCTGGGCCCTGACGGAGGAGCAGGTGGCCCGGCTGGACGCGGCCAGCGCCCGCACCGCGCCGTACCCGTACTTCCCGTACCGCCGGCAGGAGGCCTTCGCCCGGCTCAACCCGCCGCTCGCCGGCTGAGGCCCGGCGGGGGACGTCATGCCGGGGCTCCTCGGGGGCCGGCTCGCGGGGCGGCACGGTCGGTCGATGACGGCCGGCCGGGTGAGTCCGCTGGGAGCCGGGAGAACAGCCTGTCCACTTCGGAGCTCCGCCGGTTGCCGGAAGCGGAGAGCGGCCCGCCCCCTTGGGGGCACCGTCGTGACGTGCCGTCAGGGTGCGGGTGCGCGGGCACGCGGAGTGGGCCCCGGCCCGGGAGATGTCCGGGCCGGGGCCGGACCGGCGGCCGCGGCGGCTACCGCCGGTGCCAGGCGGCGAGCAGCTCGGCCTCCCCGGCGGGGGTGAGTGTCTCCGGCTGGGGTTCGAACGGCCCGATCCCGCGGGCGGTTTCGGCCACCGGGCGGAGCGCCAGCCCGGTGGCGAGGCCGGCGTCCCGGTCGGCGATCAGGTGGGTGGCGTCCGGGAGCAGTCCGGCGCCGGACCGGCCCCGGTGCACCACCGTGACCTCGTGTCCGGCGGCCAGTGCCGCCTCCGCGAAGTGGAGGCCGATGAAGCGGGTTCCGCCGATGACCAGAATGCGCATTCGGACATCGTGCCAGTCCGGGCCGCGGTGCGGCCACCCGGTGCCCGGTTGTTGCGCAAGTTGTGCGTGGGGTAAGCGAGTCGGGGAGCGGTGTGGACGGTTCCGGGGGGAACCGTGTTCGACGGTCGACCGCACGTGGCGGCGGTCGTGGGGGGTTTCGGAAGGTGCCCGGCCGGTCGCCGCTGGTCAGTCGCCCGGCGGCGGTGGCGGGCAGTGGACCGTGACGGCCTTGTGACGTCTGGGGAAACGTCAAAGTTCCTTGTTTCCCGGCGAACTTGTGTGAATCCCCTTTAAGCTCCCGTTAACAATGACGGCTTTTCGCCACTCGGGAACTCGCTCGCGAGGCCGGCCGGAAGGCCCAACTGGACGATGAGAGCAGGGATGACGACGACAAGTGAACGAACCGTCGGTACCGGGCGCGGCCCGGACCGGCGGTCGGGCGGGCCCGAGCGCCGGGCCTCCGGCCGTCGCACCGCGGGCGGCGCGGTGGCGCTGGCCGTGGCGATCGGCGCCTGCTCGTTGGCGGCGGCCCCTTCGGCCTTCCCGGCGGCCGGCGACGGGACGGTGAAGGTCCGGGTGATCCGGGCCGTGGACACCGACGGGGTGTGGACGCCCGGACTCGAATCGGGGACGGCGGGCGTGAAGGTGACGCTCACCGATGCCGCAGGGGTGTCCGTCGAGGGCACCACGGCGGCCGACGGAACGGTGACGCTGGCGCCGGCCACCAAGCTCACCGGCGGCAAGTACCGGGTCCAGGTGGTGAATCCGAAGCCGGGCGTGCTCTACCCGGCCTTCGCCTCGCGCCAGGGCCTGGACGGCGCGCCGAACCAGCTGAGCTCCAACGAGGAGTTCGTCGACCTCTCCGGCGGCAAGACGGTCGAACTCACCACGGGGCTGTGGAGCCCGGGTGACTACTGCCAGAAGAACGCGCCGCTGGTGACGACCTGCCAGCCGGCGACCCGGGAGGGCGGGGCGGGGCACACGCTGGTGTCCTACCCGTACAACTCCCGGGGCGTGGCGGGCACCGACGCGACCGTGACCGACCTGGCCACGGGCGAACAGACCGGGAACCTCTACGGCATCGCCTGGAACAAGGCCGACCGGCGGGTGTTCGCCTCGGCCCAGGCCAAGCGGAGCACCAGCTACGGCCCCGGAGGCCCCGGCGGCATCTACGTCACCGACGTGGCGCAGAAGAAGACCACACTGTTCGCCACCGTCCCGGACGCGGGCACCACCCCGCACGGCCCGGGCAACGACGACGGCTTCCTGCCCGCGGTGGGCAAGGAGAGCCTCGGCGCGATCAAGGTCACCGACGACGGCAAGGACCTGTTCGTCGTCAACCTCCACGACCGCAAGCTCTACCGCTACGACGCCACCGCGGCGACGGCGGCCGAGCCGAAGGCCGCCTACCCGATCCCCGACCCGGGCTGCCCGGCGGCCGGGGACTGGCGTCCGTACGGCCTCGGCCTCCAGGACGGCGTCCTCTTCGCCGGCGGCGTCTGCTCGGGCGAGTCCGCCGGCAAGGCCTCGGACCTGCGCGCCCTGGTGCTGCCGTTCGACCTGGCCACGGGCACCTTCAAGGCGCCCGTGCTGGACCAGCCGCTCGACTACCCGCGCGGCACCACGGTCGGCGGGCCGTGCCCCGGCTCCGCCTGGTTCCCGTGGCAGGACACCTTCCCGTCCTCGCAGAACGGTCAGGCCTGCGGGGCGAACTACATGGCCAACCCCGAGCCGGCGGTGGCCGAGATCGCCTTCGAGACCGACGGCTCGATGCTGCTCGCCTTCCGGGACCGCTTCGGCGACCAGTCGGCGGCCGGACCGACGGCCGGCACGATGTCCACCGTGCTGTCCGGCGGTGACCTCCTCAAGGCCTGCCCGGCGAACGGCACCTACGTGCTGGACACGAACCTGGGCTGCGGTTCCACGGCCCGGGGCCAGCGGTTCTTCGACAACTTCCGCATCGGCCACAACAACCCGGCGAACGCCGGGATGGCGTTCTCGAAGGTCGAGGACTCCATCGCGACTTCGGGCTACGACAGCAACGGCATGGCCTTCGGCTACGGCAGCGCCTTCGTCAAGCGCGACGGCAAGCCGGACGGCGGCCTGCGGCTCAACCCGGTCGGTCCGTACCCGGCGTTCGGCAAGGGTGCCGCGATGGGCGACCTGGAGGTCCTCTGCGACCAGGCTCCGCTCCAGATCGGCAACCGGGTCTGGTACGACCCCGAGCGCAGCGGCCTCCAACTGCCGGGCCAGAAGCCGGTGCCGGGCGCGACCGTCCACCTGTACGACGAGTCGGGGAAGCTCGTCGGCACCACCAAGACGACCAAGCGCGGCGAGTACTACTTCGACGACAGCAACGTCGACGGCGGCCTCAAGCCGCGGACCAAGTACACGATCAAGCTGGACGACCCGGCGGACTACGCCAAGGACGGCCCCCTCTTCCAGTGGGTGCCGACCGGCCACGACGTCGGTGACAACCGCTTCATCGACTCCAAGGGCATCGTCCCCAAGGACGGCAAGTACCCGGAGCGGGCGCTGACCACCGGAGGCCCCGGCGAGAACGACCACACCTACGACTTCGGCTTCCGTCAGCAGGAGGGCGCGCTGCGCCTGGTCAAGCACGACCAGGACGGCAAGCCGCTGGCCGGCGCCAAGTTCCAGCTGTGGCACGAGACCAACGGGACCGACGGGCTCCAGCCGACCGGCGACAAGCCCGACGCCAAGGTCGGCGAGCCCTGCACCACCGCGGCCGACGGCCTCTGCCAGGGCACCGGGCTGCCCGGAACGTACTACTGGCAGGAGCTGAGCCCGCCGGAGGGCTACGAGGCCCCGAAGGTCACTGTCTTCGGCCCGCTGGTGCTGACCCCGGCGAACCTCGACGCCGGTGTGGAGGTGACGGCCGTCAACACGCTGATCCCCACCCCGACGCCCACCCCGACGCCGACGCCGACGCCGACCCCGACCGAGACGCCGACCCCGGCGCCGACGACGGCGGCTCCGGTGCCCCCGGCACCGCCGGCGCCGCCGGCCCCCGCACCCGGGCACCTGCCCAACACCGGTGCGGGCGACGGGATGCCGGTCCTGCTGACCGGCGCGGCGGGGCTGATCACCCTCGGCGCCGCGATGGTGCTGACGGGTCGTAGGCGCAGGTCCGCCCGGCGCGGCTAGCCTCTTCCGGGAGCCCCGCGTGGGGAGCCCGGTGCGGGGAGACCCGCACCGGGACAGGTCGGGCGGGTCCGGGGACCGAACGGTCCCCGGACCCGCCCGACCGTCATGACCGACCGAGGAAAGGGAGCGGACCGCATGCCCCGCAAGACGAAGGCCGACGGCCGCGCGCCCCGACGGGCCGGCCGGCTCACGGCACTGATCGCGATCCTGGTGTGCGGCGCCGCGGCGGGCGGCCTGGTCGCCTACCGGGCGGTCTCCGACGAGGCCACCGAACGCCCGGTGACCACCGACGAGGCGGGCCGGCTCGCCCTGTCGCGGCTGAACCTCTATCAGGCGAGCCCGGTGTCCGTGGTGCTCACGGCCGACGAGGGCGGGGGCGTGAGCATCCGGGTCGAGGGGATCGTCGACTACCGCAACCACCGGGGCGTGGGCCGCTACCGGACCACCGGCGCGAGCGGCCCGATGGACCACGGGCTGATCGTCTGGGACACCGGCGGCCTCGGCCTGGCCCCCGAGCCGGCCGGCACCGCCTCCACTGCCGCCCCCACGGCCGGCACCGGCACGAGCACCGGCACCGGCACGAGCACCGGCACCGGCTCCGACGCCCCGGCCTGGCAGCTGGCCGAGCACATCCCGCGCCAGGGCTGGTCACCCCGGACCTACACGGCGGACCCGCTGGACGCCGGGCTGAACCTGCTGGTCCAACTCGGCGCGGACCGTCCCGACAACCCGCTGCTGCTCGCCCAGTCCGGGGCCCGCTGGCTGGGCCGGGACCGGATCGACGGCCGCGACCACGACCGCATCGCCGGTCCGCGCGCCCAGGGCGCCGCGCCCGACGGTGCCCGCTCGCCGCTGACCTACTGGGTCGACGGCGACGGCGGACTGCGCCGGGTCACGATGCGGATGCCGGGGCTGGGCACCCCGACCACCGTCGACCTCGCCGGACGGCAGGCGGACGCCAAGCTGCCCGAGGCCCCCTGGCTCACCGGCTGACCCGGCGCGGGCGGAAGTCCGCAGGACAGAGCGGTCAGCCGTACAAAAATCGTTGGTGAGGCAGCAATAGCTTCATCATCTTCCGTTCACCGGGATTCGGCTGCCAGCATCGGCGCACCGTCACCGCCCGAGGGAGTAGCCGATGAACCGCCCCCGTTCCCTGCGCTGTCTGGCCGCACTGTCCCTGGTCGTCCTGGCCGCCACCGCCTGCGGGCGCTCCGACCAGGGCGGCTCCCCGGCCGCCGGAGCAGCGCAGGCCGGCCAGAACTCCGGGAAGAGCGCCACCGAGCTGCTCCCCGAGAAGAACAAGCAGAGCGGCGTGCTCAGAGTGGCCACCTCCGTCGGCTACCCGCCGATGGAGATGTACAAGCCCGGAACCACCGAACTGACCGGGGTCGACCCGGACCTCGCCGCCGCCGTCGCCGGGAAGCTCGGCCTGAAGCTCGAACTCTCCAACTCCTCCTTCGACGGCCTGATCCCCGGCCTCCAGGCCGGCCGCTACGACCTGGTGATGTCCTCCATGACGGACAGCGCCCAGCGCCGCCAGGCCGTCGACTTCGTCGACTACTTCCGCACCGGCGGCGTGATCATGACGAAGAAGGGCAACCCGGAGGGCATCAAGTCCATCGAGGACCTCTGCGGCAAGAAGGTGGTCCTCGCCAAGGGCAGCTCCAACCTGGAGATCGGCGAGCAGCAGAACGCCAAGTGCGCCACCAAGATGACGATCTCGCAGAGCGAGGACGCCCCGACCGGGCTCCTCCAGCTGGACAGCGAGCGGGCCGTGGCCACCATCGTGGACTACCCGGTGGCGCAGATGTTCGTCCAGAACAGCGGCTCCTACGAGGTGCTGCCCGACCAGTACGGGACGGCTCCGTGGGGCATCGCGGTGGCGAAGAAGGACTCCGGGCTGCGCGACGCGGTGCAGAAGGCGCTCCAGGAGCTGATCGAGAGCGGTGAGTACCGCAAGGTCCTGGACACCTACCAGGTCGGCGGCAGCGCGGTGGAGCGCGCCACCGTCAACGCGGCGCAGTGAGAACGGCGGCACCGACGAGATGAGCACCGACATGAGAGACCCCGCGATGCCCGCCGACCCCCTGAAGCCCGACAGCGCCCCGAAGGCCGTCCCGGCCGGCCACGCGCCGTCCGCCGCGGGAGCCGTCGACGACGACCTGGCCTTCGAGGTGACCGGGCGCCCCCGCCCGGCCCGCTGGTTCGCCGTGCTGGCGGCGGCCTTCTTCGCCGTCTGGCTCGCCTGGACGGTCATCGTCAACCCCAACCTGCACTGGGACATCGTCGCCAAGTACCAGTTCGACGGCGTGATCCTGGACGGGCTCTGGGTGACGGTCCAGCTCACCCTGATCTCCCAGGTGGTGGGAATCGTCATCGGCGTGGTCGTGGCGGTGATGCAGCTGTCCGACAACCCGGTGCTGCGGACCACCGCCGGGGCGTACACCTGGTTCTTCCGCGGCACCCCGCTGCTGGTCCAGCTGATCTTCTGGTTCAACCTGGCGCTGCTGTTCCCCGAGATCAGCATCGGCATCCCGTTCGACGGGCCCAAGCTGGTCAGCTGGCAGTCCAACACCCTGATCACCGGCTTCGTGGCGGCGCTGCTCGGCCTGTCGATCAACGAGGGCGCCTACATGTCGGAGATCGTCCGGGCCGGCATCCAGAGCGTCGACCCCGGGCAGCGCGAGGCCGGCGCCTCGCTGGGCATGTCCAACCGGCAGATCCTCACCCGCGTGATGCTGCCGCAGGCGATGCGGGTGATCATCCCGCCGTTCGGCAACCAGTTCATCTCGATGCTGAAGACCACCTCGCTGGTCTCGGTCATCGCCGGCGCCGACCTGATGACCGTCTCGCAGCACCTCTACCTCGCCAACTTCGAGGTCATCGCGCTGCTGATCGTCGCGTCCATCTGGTACCTGGTGCTCACCACCATCGCGAGCATCGCCCAGCACGCGGTGGAGCGGAAGTTCAATCCGGCCGGTGCCCCGCCGCCGCTGCACCGCAGGGTGCTGGCGAACCTGCGGCCCGGGCGCGGCGGAGCGCGCAAGCGTGTGACGAAGAAGGGGGAGGGCAAGTGAGGACGATCGACCTGGACGCGCCGGGAGGGACGGCCGCCGAGGTGGTCCTGTCGGCCCGGAAGGTGCGCAAGCACTTCGGGGACCTGGAGGTGCTGCGCGGCATCGACCTGGAGGTCAGGTCGGGGGAGGTGCTCTGCGTGATCGGGCCCTCGGGCTCCGGCAAGTCCACGCTGCTGCGCTGCTTCAACCACCTGGAGAAGATCGACGCCGGGCGGATCGAGGTGGACGGCGAACCGGTCGGCTACGAGCCGCACGGCACCACCGGCGACAAGCTCCGCGAGCGCCGGCCGCGCGACATCCGCCACCAGCGCGAGCGGATCGGCATGGTCTTCCAGCGCTTCCACCTCTTCCCGCACCGCACCGCGCTCCAGAACGTGATGGAGGGCCCGATCGCGGTCAAGCGCCGCCCGCGCGCGGAGGCCGAGCGCCAGGCCCGCGAACTGCTCGACCGGGTCGGCCTGGCCGACCGCGCCGACCACTATCCGGCCCAGCTCTCCGGCGGCCAGCAGCAACGGGTCGCCATCGCCAGGGCACTGGCCATGGAACCGACCCTGATGCTCTTCGACGAGCCGACCTCGGCCCTCGACCCGGAGCTGGTCGGCGAGGTGCTCGGCGTGATGCGCGACCTCGCCCGCAGCGGCATGACGATGATCGTGGTCACCCACGAGATGGGCTTCGCCCGCGAGGTCGCCGACCGGGTCGTCTTCATGGACCAGGGCGCGGTGGTGGAGGCCGGCAGCCCGGCCGAGGTGTTCACCGCCCCCCGGCACGACCGCACCCGGGCCTTCCTCTCGACGGTGCTCTGATGGGAACGATGGGACTGATGGGAGCGGACGTGACCACGACCCCGGCCGACCTGCTGCTGCGCGGCGGCACCCTGGTGGACGGCACCGGGGCACCCGCCCGCCCGGCCGACCTCGCCGTCAGGGGCGGCCGGGTCACCGTCCTGCCGCCCGGCAGCGCGGTGACCGCGGCCGAGACCCTGGACGTCACCGGACGGGTCGTCACCCCCGGCTTCATCGACGTCCACACCCACTCGGACGCGCTCGCCGCCCCGTTCGGCGGCGGCACCCACACCGACGGCGACGCCCTGGACGAGCTGCGGCTGGCCCCGCTGCTCCAGGGCGTCACCACCGAGATCAGCGGCAACTGCGGGATCAGCCTGTTCCCCGCGCTGCCCGGGCGGCTGCCCGAGCTGGCCGGGCACCTGCGGGTCTCCTTCGGCCTCGGCCCGGTGCTGCCCGCCGAGGACTTCGACGCCTTCGCCGCCGGCCAGCGGCCCGAACTGCGGCGCAACCACATCGCCTCGCTGGTCGGCCACGGCACGCTGCGAGCCGGGGTGATGGGCTTCGAGGACCGGCCGCCCACCCCCGAGGAGCTGGACGCCATGTGCGGGCTGCTCGACCGGGCGCTCGGCCAGGGCGCGGCCGGGCTCTCCACCGGGCTGATCTACCCGCCCGGCGTCTACGCCGACACCGAGGAGATCGTGGCCCTGGCGAAGGTCGCCGCCCGGCACGGCAAGCCGTACGTGACGCACCTGCGCGACGAGATGTCCCAGGTGGAGAAGGCGCTGGAGGAGGCGCTGGAGATCGCGGTGCGCTCCGGCGCCCCGCTCCAGGTCTCCCACCACAAGACCGCGGGCCGGCACGGCTGGGGCGCCACCCTGCGGACCCTGCCGCGTCTGGAGCAGGCCCGCGCCGACGGCGTGGACGTGCTCTGCGACGTCTACCCGTACACCGCCGGCAGCACCGTGCTGCACGCGATGCTGCCGCCGTGGACCAGCGAGGGCGGCCCGGCCGCGCTGCTGGAGCGGCTGCGCAGCAAGGAGGTGCGGGACCGCGTCCGGGCGGACATCGCGAACGGCGTCGAGGGCTGGGAGAACACCGTCGGCAACGGCGGCTGGGACCTGATCTCGGTGGCCGCCGCCCCGGCCCGCCGGGCGGCCGAGGGCCGCCGGATCGCCGACCTGGCCGCCGAGCGCGGCGCCGACCCGGTGGACTACGTCTGCGACCTGCTGCTGGAGGCACAGGGCGAGGTGACCATCATCAGCCACTCGATGCGCGAGGACGACGTCCGCCGGGTGCTTGCCAGCCCGCTGTCGATGATCGGCTCGGACGGCGTGCCCAAACCCGGCCGTCCGCACCCGCGCTGGGCGGGCAGCTTCGCCCGGGTGCTCGGCCACTACGGGCGCGAGCAGGGGCTGCTGCCGTTGGAGCTCGCGGTGCACAAGATGACCGGCCTGCCCGCCGGGCGGTTCGGGCTGGCCGGGCGCGGAGTGGTCAGCGACGGCGCCGTCGCCGACCTGGTGGTGCTGGACGCGCAGGCCGTCCTGGACAGCGCGACCTTCGAGCAGCCGCTGCTGCCGCCGGTGGGCGTGGAGACCGTCGTGGTGGCCGGCCGGGTCGCGGTGCGCGGCGGCCGGCCGACCGCGAGCCGGGCCGGAGAGGTGGTGCGGGTCCGATGAGCCTCGCCCAGGTGGCGGCCGCCACGCGCAGCTCGGCGGCGCTGCCGCTGACCCTCGCGGTGGCCGCCGTCGACGTGGACGCCCCCGACGCGGAGGCCCCCGACGGCGGCGGCGCGGTCGGGGTGGACGACACCGTCGTGCTGCCCGTCGCCAGCGCCTCCAAGCTGCTGCTGCTGGCCGAGGTCGCCCGGCGGCTGGACAGCGGAGAACTGACGGCCGGGCAGCCGGTGGCGATCCTCCCCGAGGACGTCACCGGCGGCACCGGCCTGCTCGGCCGGCTGAGCCGGCCCGGCTGGACGGTGGAGGACCTGGCCTGGCTGACCGCCGCGGTCAGCGACAACACCGCCACCAACGCGCTGCTGCGCCTGGTCGGCCTGCCGGCCGTCGAACGGCTGGCGCGCGGGCTCGGACTGGACCGGCTGACCCTGCACGACCGGGTGCGCGACGAGCGCGGGCCGGACGTCCCGCCGGTGTTCGCCACCGGCACCGCCCGCGACCTGGCCCGCCTGGTGGCCCTCGCGGTCCGCGGCACCATGGCCTCCCCGGGCGCGTCCGCCCGGCTGCTCGACTGGATGCGCGCCAACACCGACCACGGTCTGGTGCCCGCGCTGATCGACCACGACCCGTACGCGCCCGGCTTCCCGGAGCCGCTGCCGGGCCACCTGCTGGTGGCCAACAAGACCGGCACGGACACCGGGGTGCGGGCGGACGCGGGCGTCATCGTGGGCGCCCGGCGGGTGGCCTACGCGGTCGTCGCGCACTGGGACGTGGCGCTCGGCCCCAGCACCGAACGGGCCGCCGTGCACGCCATCCGCGACGTCGGCCGGGCCCTCGCGGCCTGGGCCCAGCGGGCCGCCTGAACCGGCCCAGCCGAACCGGCCGGCCACGACGTGGCCGGCCGGAGGCCGGAGAACGACGAACCGCCGCCGGGGGTTCAGGCCCACTGCATGTCGAGCAGTGACCTGATCTCCCCCGCGGCGGAGCCGAGTTCGGCGAGGAAGGCCTGGAGCACCGGGTTGAGGTTGGTGGCCCGGGTGGCCACGCCGATCCGGCGGTGCAGCTGGGGGTGGTCCAGCCGGCAGACGTGTACCCCGGCGCTGTCGGCCAGGCCGAGTGCCGGGATCAGCGCGACGCCCATGCCGGCCCGCGCGAGGTTGATGGTGACCTGGTAGTGGTCGCTGCGGCAGCGCACCCGGGGGCGGAACCCCTCGGCCGCGCAGGCGCGTTCGAGCACCGGCTCGCCGGTGCTGCCGCCGTGGGTGCCGATCCAGCTCTCGCCCTCCAGCTCGGCGAGCCGCACCACCGAGCGCCGCCCGAGCCGGTGCCGCAGCGGCACCACGACCAGCTGCGGCTCGTCGAAGTACATCCGCACGTCCACCGCCGCCTGGCGGCACCAGGGGTCCAGCGGGTGCTCGAAGACGACGGCCGCGTCCAGTCGGCCCGCCTCCAGGTCGGGGACCAGCTCGTGCGGCTGGCCCATGATCAGCTCCAGCTCCACCTGGGGGTGCCCGGCGGCGAACGCGGCCAGCGCCCGGGGCAGCAGATCCAGCCCCGCGGACGCGAAGAAGCCGAGCCGCAGCACGCCCGCCGCGCCCTCCGAGTGCGCCCGCAGGTCGTCCTGCGCCACGGCCATCAGATCGGCGATCGCCTGGGCGTGCTCGGCCAGCCGGACACCGGCGGGCGTCAGGCGCAGCGACTGCGGAGCCCGCTCCACCAGGGCGACGCCCAGCTCCTGCTCCAGGCGGGCGAGCTGGTGCGAGATGGCGGACGGGCTCAGGTGCAGGGCCTGGGCCGCGGCCACGATGGTGCCCCGGCGGGCGATCTCCAGGAGGACGAGCAGGCGGGCGCTGTTCAGCATCGGCCCAGGCTAAGGCCTGTGTCGTGGATCAGGACGTGTACGCCCGCGCCGCAGCGACCGGTTCCCCGGTGCTGCCCGTGGTGCCGTCCCCGGTGGCGGCGACGTCCAGCCGGAGCAGGTCGTGCTCGGTCTCCCGGCGCACCACCAGACGGGCCTCGCCGTTCCGGACGAAGACCACGGCGGGCCTCGGCAGCTTGTTGTAGTTGGACGCCATGGCGTAGCCGTAGGCGCCGGTCACCGGGGTGGCCAGCAGGTCGCCGACCCGCAGGTCGGCGGGGAGCGCGGCGTCGTCGATGATCACGTCGCCGCTCTCGCAGTGCTTGCCGACCAGCCGGGCGCGCCGCGGGCGGGGGGCCTCGGGGCAGCGCGGCAGGAAGGCCTCGTAGCGGGCGCCGTACAGCGCGGGGCGCAGGTTGTCGCTCATCCCGCCGTCGACGCTGACGTAGGTGCGCACGTCCTCGATCCGCTTGACGGTGCCGACCCGGTACAGGGTCAGCCCGGCCCTGGCGGCGATCGAGCGGCCGGGCTCGACGCCCACCTCGCCGCTCCAGCCGGCGCCGCGCACCGCCGCGTGGACCCGCTCGGCCCAGACGGCGAAGGAGGGGGCGCTCTGCCCGCTCAGGTAGGCCACGCCCAGGCCGCCGCCGACGGTCAGCCGGCGCAGGCCGTGCTCCACCGCGAACCGGGCCACCGCGGCGGCTCCGTCGGCCAGCTCGGCAGGGTCCAGCACCTGGGAGCCGACGTGGGCGTGGACGCCCTCCAGCCGGACGGCGGCGGAGGCCTCGGCCCGGCGCACCGCGGCCGCGGCGGCGCCGTCGGCGAGGCCGAAGCCGAACTTGGAGTCGTGGCCGCCGGTCTGGATGGCCTGGTGGGCGCCGGCCGCGACGCCGGGCGCCACCCGCAGCTGGATCCGGGCCGGGGGCAGGCCCTTCTCGTGGTGCAGCCGCTCGATCCGGTCCAGCTCGTCGAAGCTGTCCACCACGATGTGGCGCAGGCCGACGGTCAGGGCGGTGCGCAGTTCGGCCTCGTCCTTGTTGTTGCCGTGCAGCACGATCCGGTCCGGGGCCACCCCGGCGTACAGGGCGGTGCGCAGCTCGCCGCCGGAGGCGACGTCCAGCAGCAGGCCCTCCTCGGCGGCCAGGCGGGCCATCGCGGTGCACAGGAAGGCCTTGGAGGCGTAGGCGACGTTGCCCCGGCCGAAGGCGGCCACCGCCTCCCGGCAGCGCCGGCGCAGGTGCTCCTCGTCGTAGACGAACAGCGGCGTGCCGTACCGGCGGGCCGCCTCGCTCAGGAGCACGCCGCCGACGGACAGGCCCTCGGGGCGGTACTCGGCGGTGAGCGGCAGCAGGCCCGGATCGACGGGCGGCAGGGCTGGCGACACAGGGGACAAGGCTTCCTCCCGGCTGGCTGGCTGGCCCGCCCATCCTCGGTCCTGGGGGAGGGAGTGAGAAAGCGCATTGTTCCGGCCCTGAGCAGTACGGAAATCGATGCTGCGGAAATCGATGCTGCCGGTGGTCACCACGGCCCGTCCGGGATGTTGCATCCAAGCTTGCATCTATGGTGCTACGGTGTGATCCATGGCCGACACCCCGCCTCCCGCCCGCGTCCCGGCCGCGGACCGCGCGTACGAACTGACCAAGGACCTCATCCTCGGCGGGGGCCTCCCCGGCGGCACGCTGATCAGTGAGGGCGAGATCGCCGAGCGCGCCTCGCTCAGCCGCACCCCGGTCCGGGAGGCCTTCCTGCGGTTGCAGGCCGAGGGCCTGCTCCAGCTCTTCCCCAAGCGCGGAGCCGTCGTGGTGCCGGTCGGGCCCGGTGAGGCCGAGGACGTGCTGGAACTGCGCGAGGCGCTGGAGAGCACCGCCGTGCGCCGGATCACCCGCCGCCCGGACGGCCTCGACCCGCTGGTGCGGCAGCTGACCGGGCTGATCGACCAGCAGCGCGAACCCGCCCGCCTGGCCGACCTCGGCGCCTTCGCCGACGCCGACGAGGCCTTCCACCGGGGCATCGTGACGGCCGCCGGCAACCAGCTGGCCGAACGCTTCTACGGGACGCTGCGCGACCGCCAGCGCCGGATGGCCGTCCAGCTGCTCCAGGAACGGCCGGAGCGGCAGCCGCAGCGACTGGCCTCGCTGGTCGAGGAACACACCGTGCTGGTCGGACGGATCGCCGCCCGCGACGCGGAGGGCTTCAGCGCCGCGCTGCGCGCCCACCTGGACGCCCACCGCACCGTCACCGACCGCTGAGCTTCCCGTCCTTCCGGCGCGCGGCACCCGTTCGCGCGCCCGCCCCGACGGACCGCCGGCACCCGGCGATCCGTCATGTTGACGCACCGTCAGGCCGGTACGCCGACCATCCGACCATCCGACAAGGAGCAGCACCACCATGAGCACCACCCGGCAGCCGTCCGCCGGTCCCGTCGCACCGTCAGGCCGGGGGAGGCCCTGGCTGATCGCGGCCCTGGCCATGCTCTGCTGCGGGTGGGGCGGCAACCAGTTCACCCCGCTGCTGCTGATGTACCGCGACCTCGGCGGCTACTCCGAGGTCACCGTGGACGCGTTCCTGGGGGCGTACGTCCTCGGGCTGGTCCCCGGGCTGCTGGTCGGCGGCGCGGCCTCGGACCGCTACGGGCGGCGCCCGCTGATGATCGGCGCGGTGGCCGTCTCGCTGGCCGCCAGCGGAGTGCTGTGCGGCGGTGTCACCGGTGAACTCCCCATCTACGCCGGTCGGTTCCTCACCGGCATAGCCGTCGGCATCGCGATGGCGGTCGGCACCAGCTGGGTCAAGGAGCTCTCCCAGGCCCCGCACGACCCGGCCGCAGACCCGGGGGCCGGCGCCCGCCGCGCCTCGCTCGCCCTGACCCTCGGCTTCGGCCTCGGCGCCGGGGTGGCCGGCGTGCTCGCCCAGTGGGGCCCCTGGCCGATGGTCACCCCGTACCTCGCCCACCTGCTGGTCACCCTGCCCGCGCTGTTCCTCCTCCCGAAGGCCGTGGAGACCAGGGCCCGTACCGTCGCCGTCCGCGGCCTCTGGGCCGACCTCAAGGTGCCGGCGGCCGGGCACCGGCGCTTCGTCCGGGTCATCCTGCCGATGGCCCCGTGGGTGTTCGGCTCGGCCGGCGTCGCCTACGCGGTGACCCCGCAGCTGGTCGGTGACCGGCTCGGCCACTGGTCGCTGGCCTACGCGACCCTGCTGACCGTCCTCACCCTGGGCACCGGCGCCCTCGTCCAGCCCTTCGCCAAGCGCCTGGACTCCTTCTCCTCGGCGCGCGGCGTCATCGTCTCCATGGTGCTGATGGCCTGCGGCATGGCGGTCTGCGCCGGCGACGCGGCGCTCCGCTCCCCGCTGCTCGGCCTGTGCGGCGCGGTCTTCCTCGGCGCCGCCTACGGCATCGGGGTGGTCTCCGGCCTGCTGGAGATCCAGCGCATCGTCACCCCCGACGACCTGGCCGGCATCACCGGCGTCTACTACGCGCTGTGCTACTCGGGCTTCCTGCTCCCCGCGGCGCTCGCGGCGCTCTCCCCGCTGGCCTCCTACACCGTGATGCTCGGCGTGGTGACGGCCCTCGCCCTCGCCAGCCTCGCCGTGATCGTCCTCTCCTCCCGCCGCCACCTCCCCGCCCCGGCGGCCCCGGTCCTCGTGGAGGTTCCGGCCGACTGACAACGGATTCCGGCACGAACCGGTCGTACAAGGAGGTCAGGCGGTCGAGACACGTCCAATCCCGGTCGATCGAGGGAATGGCCGTACGGTCTGGGAGAGAATCCGCGATGGGAAGGAGACGCGTTGTGAGTACGGCACCCCAGGTCCCTGGCGACTACAGATCGTCAGCGACCCCGAGAGGGCACTGAAGTACGCGATCCGGCATACGGCGGGCGACCGCACCGAGATCATCGAGGGAGTCATCACCCCCATGTCGCCATCGTGGGCGCACGAGTCCGCCGCCGAGGTCGTCCGCCGCCAGATCACCCCGCGTCTGGAGTAGCTGGATCTGGTGTCCGGGTCCGGCGACCTCGACCTGCCCGGCAGCGAGAACTGGTACATCCCGGACCTGGCCGTCGTGCCGGCCGAACTCGCCGAGAAGACCGAAGGCGCGCTGCTGCCCGATCAGACCCTCCTGATCGTCGAGGTCATTCCCCTTGCACCGCGGAGACCGACCGCCTCGTCCAGCGCCGCCGCTACGGCCAGTACGGTGCTCCGCTCTACCTCCTGGTCGACCGGCAGAACCGCAGCTGCACCCTGTACAGCGAGCCGACCCGGCTCGGCTACGCCGCCGAGAGCGGCCCGCACCCCTTCGGTACGCCCGTCCGCCTCCCGGAGCCCTTCGACATCGACCTCGACACCACCCGCCTGTAGCGGCCGGGTCAGGCCCTGGCGGCGTCCTTGGGGCGGGCGTGGGCGGGGAGGCCGTTGGTGAGGTCCTCGACCAGGAGGCGCCAGGCGATGGCGTCGGCCGCGGCGCGGAGCCCGGGGCTGCGGGGGCGGCCGGCGTCGGCGTCGAGGCGGGCGTTGAGCCAGTCGGACCAGGCGCGGCCGAGGGAGCGGATCTCCTGGGTGCCGGCCTCGGTGGGGGAGAGCCGGTCGCCCTCACGGAGCAGGTAGCCCTCGGCGGACATCCGGTCGAAGACCGGCTCCAGGACCTCGGGCGGCACCCGCTTGCGGGCGGCGATGAGGTCGAGCGAGGCGTGGCCGACGGCCTTGGTGTGGCCGGTCACCTCCATCAGCGCCCAGGCTCCGGCCAGGTCCACCCGGGTGCCGGCGTCGGAGACGATCGTCCGGACGGTGTCGAGGTCCACCCCGCGGACGATCCTGCAGACCGAGTACTCCAGGTGCGGGTCGGAGTCGGGGGTGGTCGGCTGGGCGAAGCCCTCGCCCATGTCGGTGGAGCCCGCCCTGGCGGTGTCGCGCAGCTGCACCTGCTTGAGGAAGAGCGCCACCAGGAAGCCGACCACGGCCACCGGGATGGTCCACAGGTACACCGTGTGCAGGGCGTCGGAGTAGGCCTGGACGATCGGCGCGGCCTGGTCGGCCGGCAGCTGGTGCAGGCCCTGGGGGCTCTCGGCGGCGCGGCCGAGCACGGCGGGGTCGGCGCCGGTGAGCCGGGCGGCGGCGTCGACGCCCCGGCCGAGTTCGGTGTTCAGGCTGTTGGCGTAGATGGTGCCGAACACCGCGGTCCCGAAGGAGCTGCCGATGGTGCGGAAGAAGGTCACCCCGGAGGTGGCGGTGCCGAGGTCGGCGTAGTCGACGGTGTTCTGCACGGCGATGGTGAGCACCTGCATGCTCAGCCCGATGCCGACGCCGAGCACGAACATGTAGCAGGACGCCAGGAGGGTGCCGGTGCCGGGTTCCAGCCGGGAGAGCAGGTAGAGGCCGACGGCCATCACCGCGGTGCCGACGATCGGGAACAGCCGGTACTGCCCGGTCTTGCTGACCGCGTTGCCGCTGCCGACCGAGGCGATCAGCAGACCGATCACCATCGGCAGCGTCCGGACGCCGGAGACGGTCGCCGAGTCGCCGTCCACGTACTGGAGGAAGGTCGGCAGGAAGGTCAGCGCGCCGAGCATGGCGAAACCGACGATGAAGCTGAGCACCGAGCAGACCGTGAACACCGGGTTGCGGAACAGCCGCATCGGCAGCATCGGTTCGGCCGCCCTGGTCTCCACCCAGCAGAACAGGCCGAGCGCCAGCGCGCCGCCGACGAACAGGCCGATGATCACCCCGGAGCCCCAGGCGTACTGGTTTCCGCTCCAACTCGTCGCCAGGATCAGCGCGCCGGCGCCGGCCGCGACCAGCACGATGCCCAGGTAGTCGACGACCGGGCGGACCGCCGAGCGGACCGAGGGGATGGTCCTGGCGGCCGCGGCCACCACCACGACCGCGATCGGCACGTTGACGTAGAACGCCCAGCGCCAGGACAGGTGGTCGGTGAACAGCCCGCCCAGCAGCGGCCCGATCACCGTGGCCACGCCGAACACCGCGCCGATCGCGCCCTGGTACTTGCCGCGCTCGCGCAGCGGGATGACGTCCGCGATCAGCGCCATCGAGGTGACCATCAGGCCGCCCGCGCCGATGCCCTGCACGGCCCGCCAGGCGATCAGCAGCGTCATGTCGGTCGCCAGGCCGCACAGGAACGATCCGCCGACGAAGACGATCGCCGAGACCTGGAACAGCAGCTTGCGGCCGTACAGGTCGCCGAACTTGCCGGCCAGCACGGTGGCCACCGTCTCGGCCAGCAGGTAGGACGTCACCACCCAGGACATGTGGGCGGCCCCGCCCAGGTCCGCGACGATGGTGGGCAGCGCGGTGCCGACGATGGTCTGGTCCAGGGCGGCCAGCAGCATGCCGAGCACGATGGTGCCGAAGACGACGTTCCGCTGCCGGACGTCCAGCACCGGTGGGGCGGACGGCGGGGTCTCGGTGGCGACGGTCATGCCGTCAGCCTCCGGGGTACCGGCGCCGGTCGCGATCCGGTTCGGCCGTTCGGGTGATGCGGCCGGTGGCGGCCCGGGGGAGCGGCCCGGCTGCGTGATCCGGGGGCGCCCTGGGCAGGTGACGCGGCGTGACGACCCGGGGTGGCGGCCCCGGGAGGGCCGGGCGAGGATGGGCCGAGCGAAGTCGACCGACGGCCGCCCGTCGGCCCGGACGCCCCCGGACCCCCGGGAAGGGGCTCCCATGACCGCCGACCCTCCGCCCAGTTCCCCGCAGCCGACGCAGCCGACGCAGCCAGGCGCCACCGCCGTCGGCGGCCGGGCCGCCGCCCGCCGCTGGCGGGCGCTCGCGGTCTGCCTGGTCGCCGGGTTCATGACCCTGCTGGACGTCAGCATCGTCAACGTCGCGCTGCCGACCGTACGGGACGAGCTGCACATGTCCGACAGCGGCCTCCAGTGGGTGCTCAGCGGCTACGCGCTGGCCTTCGGCCTGGTGCTGGTGCCCTCCGGGCGGCTCGGCGACGCGCGCAGCCGGCGGGCCGTCTTCCTCGCCGGGCTCGCGCTGTTCACCGTGGCGAGCGCGCTCGCCGGCGCGGCGCAGAACCAGGAGTGGCTGGTGCTGGCGCGGCTGTTCCAGGGCGCCGCGGGCGGGGTGCTGGTGCCGCAGGTGTCCGGCTTCATCCAGGTGCTGTTCCAGGGCGCCGACCGCGGCCGGGCCTTCGGCGCGCTCGGCTCGACCATCGGGCTGTCCACCGCCGTCGGGCCGCTGCTCGGCGGCCTGCTGATCCACGTCGTCGGCCCGGAGAACGGATGGCGCTGGGTGTTCCTGGTCAACCTGCCGATCGGCGTCGCCGCGCTGCCGATCGCCTACCGGCTGCTGCCGGCGCCGCCGCCCGCCGCCGAGCGGGCCGGGCACCGGGACTTCGACCCGGTCGGGGTGCTGCTGCTCGGCGCCGGGACGGTCGCGCTGCTCCTGCCGTTCGTCCAGGCGCAGCAGTGGCACGGCCCGACCCGCTGGCTGCTGGTGCCGCTCGCGGCGGTGCTGCTCACCGCCTTCGTCGGCTGGGAGCTGCACTACGGGCGACGGCGCGAACCACTGGTCAGCATGGCGCTGTTCGCGGTGCGCTCGTACGCGGCGGGGACCCTGCTGTCGCTGGTGTACTTCGCCGGGTTCACCGCGATCTTCTTCATCTTCACGCTCTACCTCCAGGCGGGCCTGCACTACTCGGCGCTGACGGCGGGCCTGGCGATCACCCCGTTCGCGGTCGGCTCGGGCGTGGCCGCGGCTGTGGGCGGGCGCCTGGTGAGCCGCCTGGGGCGGCGGCTGGTGGTGGCCGGACTGGTGCTGGTGCTGGCCGGCCTGCTGGCCTCGGCGCTCGCGGTGCAGCTGTGGTCAGGGCCGCACGTGGGCTGGACGACGGCGCTGCCGCTGCTGGTCGCCGGGATCGGCAGCGGGCTGGTGATCGCCCCGAACCAGACGCTGACCCTCCAGCAGGTGCCGGTGGCCAGGGCGGGCAGCGCGGGCGGGGTGTTGCAGACCGCGCAGCGGGTCGGCTCGGCGGTGGGCATCGCCGTCGTCGGCTCGGTGTTCTTCGCCCACGCCGCCGGGCCCCGCCCGGACTGGGCGCTCGCCTTCCAGCTCGGGGTGACGGTCGCGGCCGGCCTGGTGCTGGCCGCGCTGCTGGTGGCGGTCACCGACATGTCCTCCGGCCGGGGCAGCTTCCGGGCCCGCGGGCCCCGGGTGGGGGACGGGCCCTGACCCGGGGCCGGCCCGGATGCCCGGGCCGGACCGGTGGCGGCCGGTGGTCCTGGTGGCCGTCAGTGGTCCCGGCGCCGGATCGCGAGTGCCGCGACGGCCACCGAGGCCAGCGACCAGGCCGCGAAGGTGATCCAGGAGCCCGCGACGGTGGCCGGGTACTCGGACGGGCGCTGGCCCACCAGGGTGGTCCTGGCCAGCCGCTGCCAGGCGGGCAGCGGCAGGGCGTGCAGCAGGTCGGCGCTCCACCGGTAGCGCTCGGTGACCAGCGAGGGGACGAAGAACAGCACCACGACGGTGCCGACCACGGCGCCGGCGCCGTGCCGGATCAGGGTGCCCAGGCCCAGCCCGACCAGTGCGCAGACCGGGCCGAACAGCACCGCCGCCGCGACGTACCGCAGGGCGGCCGGGTCGGTGAGGGACTGTCCGATGCCGGCGTCGGAGAGGATCGCCTGGGTCAGGCCGAAGGAGACGCCCACGGTGAGCACCCCGTAGCCGAACAGCACGGCCGCCGACACGCAGGCCTTGGCGACGATCACCGCCCGGCGGTCGGGCACCGCGGCCAGCGTGGCGCGGATCAGCCCGGTCGCGTACTCGCCCGCGATGACGATCGCGCCGATGCCGCCCGCGACCAGCATCAGGATGTCGCCGGCGGCGAGGTTGAACGCGTCGTTCAGCGCCACCTGCGCCATGACCGCGGGGTCGCCCTCGCCCGGGGTGTAGTGGTCGCGGGTGTACAGCGCGGACTTGAGGCCGGCGGCGACGATCGCCAGGGCGCTGAGGCCGAGCACCCAGCGGACCGAGCGCAGCGACCAGAACGAGATCCACTCGGCGGCCAGCAGGTCGGCGAAGCGGGCGCGGGGCTCGGGGCGGGCGCGGGGCCCGGCGTGGTGGTCGACGGTCGTGGTGCTCAACGGGGCCCTCCGGCGGGGTACTCGACGCTGTCGGCGGTCAGTTCCATGAACGCCTCCTCCAGGGAGGCGCTCGTGGCGGTCAGGGCGTGCAGCAACAGGCGCTGCTCCAGGGCGAGTTCACCGATCCTGGTGGCGTCCAGGCCGGTCACCGCGAGGGCGCCGTCCCGGCCGGTCCCGACGGTGGCGCCCGCCGCCGTCAGCACGGCCGCCAGCCGGTCGGGTTCGGCGGCCCGGACGGTGACGGTGGCCAGCGAGGCCCGGCCGGCCCGGGCCGAGAACTCGGTCAGGCTCTCGTCGGCGATCAGCCGGCCGCGCCCGACCACCACCAGGTGGTCGGCGGTGTGCTCCATCTCGGCCATCATGTGGCTGGAGACGAACACCGTGCGCCCCTCGTCGGCGAGCCGCCGGAACAGTCCGCGCAGCCAGCGCACGCCCTCCGGGTCCAGCCCGTTCAGCGGCTCGTCGAACAGCAGCACCGGCGGGTCGCCGAGCAGCGCGCCCGCGATGCCCAGCCGCTGCCGCATGCCCAGCGAGTAGCCCCTGACGCGGCGCTCGGCCGCCTCGGCGATCCCGGCCTCCGCCAGCACCTCGTCCACCCGGCCGAGCGGGATG
Organism: Kitasatospora sp. NPDC036993; assembly: GCF_055607525.1. Taxonomy (NCBI): domain Bacteria; kingdom Bacillati; phylum Actinomycetota; class Actinomycetes; order Kitasatosporales; family Streptomycetaceae; genus Kitasatospora; species Kitasatospora sp. NPDC036993. The sequence continues at coordinate 72,505 of NZ_JBVJRP010000007.1, forward strand.
CGGTTGCCGCGGGCCAGCACCGTCAGGTGTGCCCGGCCGGTGCGCCCGCCGTGCACGTCGCCCGCGTCCAGCAGGGCGCCGACGTGCCGCAGACCGCGCGGCCGGTCGCGGAAGGAACGGCCCTCGACGGTGACGGCACCGGCGGTGGGGTCGCCCAGGCCGAGGACCAGCCGCAGGGTGGTGGACTTGCCCGCGCCGTTGGGGCCCAGGAAGCCGGTGACCCGGCCGGGGTGGACGGTGAAGGTGAGGCGGTCGACGGCGGTGCGGGCGCGCCGTCCACGGCCGTACCGCTTGGTCAGCTCGGTGACTTCGATCATGGGCTCCACGGTGCCTGGGGGAGCCGGCGGCCCGCATCGGACCGGCGTCGACACTCCCGGGGCGGAGGTCACCCGGGGCCGTACGACCGTGGATGTCACCAGGCCGTACAACCACGGCTGGATGACGGCGTTCCGGGCCGCCGTTACGATCATGGACCATGCCCTCGTCCCCCGCTCAACCGCTGGTCCGGCGCGTCCCGCCCGAGGTCTGGGTCGGCCTCGCCTGGTGCGTGGCCGCCGGCTACCCCGCCGTCCGGATGGGCGGTGACGCCGCCCAGCACCCCGGCGCCGCCGCGCACGGCGGCCTGGCCTTCACCCTGGCCGACACCGTGGTGGCCTTCGCGGGCGCGGCGCTGGTGCGTCGGCTGCCGGTGCTCTCGGTCGCCCTGCTGCTGGTCGCCGCGTTCACCGAGACCGACGGCTGGTCCGCCCGGGCCCAGGTGGCGCCGGGCGCGCTGCTCGCCGTGGACACCGCGCTCTGCCTGATCACCGCCACCCGGCCGCGCCGCAGCTCCAGGGCCGTGTTCGCCCTGGTCATGGTCGTCCTGGTGCTGCACATCGGCATGGTGAGCGGCACCACGGTGGGCATCTTCACCGGCACCCACATCGGCTCGGCCGACGGCGGCGCGCTGCTCGCGCTGGTCGCCTGGCTGGTCGGCCGCTCGGTGCGGCAGAACCGGGAGCACGCCGAGGCGCTCGGCGCCCGGGCGGCCGAGGAGGCGGTCGCGGCCGAACGGCTGCGGATCGCCCGGGAGATGCACGACACCGTGGCGCACAGCCTCGGCATCGTCGCCCTCCAGGCCGGCGCGGCCCGCCGGGTGATCGACCGTCGGCCGGAGCGGGCCAAGGAGGCGCTCGGCGAGATCGAGACCGCCGGCCGGGACACCCTGGCCGCGCTGCGCCGGATGCTGGTCGCGCTGCGCCGGGCCGACGGCGAGGCCTCGGAGGTGGCGCCGCAGGGCCTCGCCGACATCGACCGGCTGGCCGGGGCGACCACCGCCGCGGGGGTGCGGGTGGAGGTCCGGCGGCACGGGGAGCCGGGGCCGCTGCCGCCGGAGGTCGATCTCGCGGCCTTCCGGGTCGTCCAGGAGTCGGTGGCCAACGTGGTGCGGCACGCGGGCGTCGGCGCCTGCGTGGTCGCGCTGGACCACCGGACGACGGGGGAGCTGTCCGTCGAGGTCACCAACGAGGGCCGGGGCCGGGCGCGTGCTGCCGGGCCACGTGGTGCCGTGTCACGTACTGTCGGGCACGTCGGCGCCGGGCCGGGTGCCGGCTTCGGACTGGTCGGGCTGCGGGAGCGGGTCGCCCTGCTGCGCGGCGAGTTCGAGGCCGGGCCGCTGCCCGGGGGCGGGTTCCGGGTCGCGGCCCGGCTGCCGGTGCCCGAAGCCGCCTCGGTGGCGGCCCCGTCGGGCGAGGGGGCAGGCGCGTGATCCGGGTGGTGCTGGCCGACGACCAGCCGCTGGTGCGCGCCGCGCTGGAGATGGTCATCGCCGAGACGGCGGACGTCGAGGTGGTCGGCGAGGCGGGCACCGGGGCCGAGGCCGTCCGGCTGGCCGCCGAACTGCGGCCGGACGTCGTGGTGATGGACATCAGGATGCCCGGCATGGACGGCATCGAGGCCACCCGGCAGGTGACCGCCGAGGGCGGCCCGACCAGGGTGGTGGTGCTGACCACCTTCGACGAGGACGAGCACGTGTACGCGGCGCTGCACGCCGGGGCGTCCGGCTTCCTGGTCAAGGACATGGCGCTGGACGACATCCTCGGCGCGGTGCGGGTGGTGGCCGCCGGGGACGCGCTGATCGCACCGAGCGTCACCCGGCGGCTGATCGGGGCCATCGTGGGCGGTCGCCACCCTCGGTCCGCGCCCGCTCCCGGTGCCCCGGCGGCAGGCCCCGGTTCACCGGCCGGCCTGACCGCGGCCGCCGAGCGGCGGCTGGCGGCGATCACCGCCCGCGAGCGGGAGATCCTCACCCTGGTCGGCCGGGGGCTGTCCAACACCGAGATCGCGGCCGAGCTGGTGCTCAGCATCGCGACCGTCAAGACCTACATGACCCGGCTGCTGGCCAAGCTGGACGCCAGGGACCGGGTACAGCTGGTGATCCTGGCGTACGAGGCGGGCCTGGTCTCCGTGTCCGGCTGACCGGAGGGGCGGAGGACCATGCCCGCCTCCAGAAAACGAGAGGCAGAAACGATTCTGCGCTCAGCGCTTGATCGCCACACCCGCGTACATCGCGATGTCCCGGTCGCGGACGGGCGCCGCGTCCGCGTCCGGCTGCCAGCGGTGCACCAGGGTGACACCCGGGTCGAGCAGCTCGAAGCCCTCGAAGAAGGCCTCCGTCTCGGCCTTGTCGCGGATCTGCAACGGGATGCCGCGCGCGTTGTACTCGCGGCCGACACCGCCCACGCCCACCGGGTCGGTGTCGCCGGTGAAGACCGTCAGGGCGAGGAAGCTGCCGGGTGCCAGGGCGTCCATGAAGCGGCGCACGATGCCCTGCGGGTCGTCCTCGTCCAGCACGAAGTGGACGATCGCGATCAGCGACAGCGCCACCGGCTGGGAGAGGTCTAGCACCTCGCGCAGCCGGGGGTTGTCGATGATCGACTCCGGGTCGCGGAAGTCGGCGTTGACGTAACAGGTGCGGCCCTGCGCGCTGCTGTCCATCAGGGCGCGCGCGTGGGTCAGCACGATCGGGTCGTTGTCCACGTACGCGACCCGGGCCTCGGGAGCGATCGACTGGGCGATCTCGTGCACGTTCGGCGAGGTGGGGATGCCGGTGCCGACGTCCAGGAACTGCCGCACGCCGTACTCCTCGGCGAGCCGGCGCACCGAGCGCTGCATGAATTCGCGGGTGGTGCGCATCGAGATCGGCAGCGACGGCCAGGCCTGCACCGAGGCGTGCGCCGCGACCCGGTCCGCCTCGAAGTTGGTCTTGCCGCCGATGAGGTAGTCGTAGACCCGGGCGGAGTGCGGAACGTCCATCCGCAGGTCCACCGACGGGTAATCCTCCTGCGGACCGTGCTCTGCCCGGACCTCGTTCGCCATGCTCGCCCTCCCGTTGCTGGGGTTCCGTCACCGGCCGCCGCGGTGGCGGCCCATGGTGCGCATGGTAACGGTCGGCCGGTGAGGGAGGGTGACGGGGCCTCAGGCCTGGGCCTCCGGGCGGATCGGTGCCGACAGTGCGGGCCCGGCCTGACGCGGGAGGGCCGCCGCCGGGTCGGAGCCGCCCCGGCCGTGCGCCGCGAGTTCGAGTGCGGCGCCGATCCAGGCCAGGCCGAAGGCCCAGGTGGCCAGCCACTCGCACAGGTACAGCGGCCGCACCGGCCAGCCCGAGCCGACGCCCGTCACCCCGGCCAGGACGGAGAGCGCCAGGGCGGCCAGGATCACCACCCCGGCCACCAGGTAGGCCGTGCCCACCCGGGCCGGCTGGGTGGAGCGCGGGTTGCGGAAGGAGTAGAGGCAGAACATCGCCAGCATGACGAACAGCAGGGCCGCGAAGGCCAGGTGGAACATCCCGACGGTGCGCTCAAGGCCCGAGCTGCCGGCCTGCGACGTCGGGCACAGCGCGACCCCGAGCGCGAACACCCCGGCCGCCGTGCTCCAGCGGTCGTCCCTGCGGTCGAAGCGGTAGCAGATCAGGAAGACCCCGAGCGCGCACAGCCCGCCGACGAAGAGGTTCCGGGTGTCGGTGTAGTACGAGGCGCTCATCGAGCCCGGCCAGAAGTCGTCGGTGCCGCGCCCCGTCACCTCGGCGGCCAGCCAGTTGCCGAACGGCAGGGCCGGGGGCAGCAGGATGCCTGTCAGGCCGACGCCGAGGCGCAGCATCGCGATGGTCCGAACGTCCTGGATGCTCCGCCGGACACCGACGGGATTCTGCGCGAGAGAGTCGTGCGTCACGGACGCCTCCTTGCCTTCCGCGCGGGCACCGGGGCCCGCGGATCCTCCGGTCGCGGGGGGACGGCGTGGGGCGGTGCGGACGGGCACCGCCGCACAACTGAGCGACCGTCATTTGTGTACCCGCATCGGCGTTCGACGCACCACCGATTTGAGTGGTTTACGCCCGAGGTGGCCGCCCGGAGAACCCGGGGTGGCCATCTGCTACGGCTGTGCGCACCCCCTCGGTTCAACTCCCCGGCGGGAGTCCGGATCAGCGGCTCCCAATAGGCCGACACCTTCTGCCCGAAGCCGAATTGATCCACGCCATTCCCTTCCGATCACTGATCGGATCTGACGGCATCGTCCGCTGTCCTGCCTCGGGGTGGTGCTGGAGACGCTGGTCGCCGGCCGGCGGCAGATCGCCACCGAACTGCGCGCGGGGGAGGGGGAGCCGTGAGGACGGGCGGAGCGGGTAACGGCGAGGCGGCCCGGTCATGGTGACCGGACCGCCTGGTACCCCGTCGCGCGGACCGCTCAGCCGGTGGGCTGCCGGGTGCGCGCGATCAGCGCGTTGAGCAGTGCCGCGCCGCGCTCGGCGTCGTCGACGCTGACCGCGAAGTCCGTGCCCCGGCGGGTGCGGACCACCAGGCAGACGCCCCCGCGCAGCATCACGGTGGTGCCGAGCCCGTTGACCCGGTAACCCCAGCCGCCCGCCTGCGCGGCGGTGCGCCGCTCGGCGCGGGCGGAGTCCAGCTCGGCGGGGGACCAGTGGCGGGCGGGCCGGCCGAACGGGCCGAAGCCGACGGTCAGGCCGCGGGCGGTCACCCGCGCCCGCACCGAGGAGCAGGCGAGCGAGGCGAGGGAGACGACGGCGCACGGCACCACCAGCGGCCAGCCAGGACCGGCGACCCCGCTCGCGGCGGCCACCACTCCCGCCGCCGCGGCCAGTCCGGACACCGCCGCGACCAGTTGCAGCCACGGATTGGCGGCCCGGGACAGCCAGACGAACCGCTCGCCCGGCGGCACCTCCAGCGCCGGTTCCCCGGCTGCCGGGAGCGGCTCGGGCCGGGCGCCGTAGCGGCGGCAGGCCAGCCAGGTCAGCAGTCCGGCGAGGCCGGTGGCCAGCAGCACCAGGGCCACCTCGATGCCCATCGGCGCGGCGTCCTGCCAGCGGGCGCGGTCCAGGTTGGCGTGCACGATGGAGGTCTGCGCCCCCGTCAGCAGCACCCCGCCGGTCGCCAGCGTGACCGCCGCTGCCCCGGGCGTCCGGCCGGCCCCGTACCGTCGCAGGGCCACCGAGACCAGCACCAGGACGGCCCAGAACGCGGCAGGGAACAGCGTGGCCGCCGTCACCGACATCGAGCCGTCCGGCTCCCGCCCGCCCCAGTGGGTGGCCAGCGGGTCCGGCAGCCGGTGGCGTGCCGTCAGCGGCAGTGCGATCAGCAGCGCCAGTACGCCGGCCGACCAGACCGCCGCGGCCCAGAGGGCGCCGGGGCGTGCCGGCCCGTGTGCCGGCGGCTGTGCCGTGGCGCCCTTCGAAATCGTCCCCTCGTCCGTCACGAGATCCCCCTGATCATGTCCACGAGATCGTTCCTGCTGTAGCCGGCCCTGGCCGCGTCCGCGACCAACGTCCGTACCCGGTCCACCAGTTCGGAGCGAGTGTCGGCGCCGGCCGCGATCGTGATGCCGCGGCCCCGGCGGAACTCCAGTACGCCCTCGTCGCGCAGCGTGCGCAGCCCGCGCAGGACGGTGTTGGTGTTCACCCCCAGCGCCAGGGAGAGCTCCCTGGCCGGGGGCAGCTTGTCCCCGGGGGCGCACTCGCCCTCGGCGACGGCCCGTCTGATCGCGCCCGCGACCTGTTCGTGCAACGGTCGGGTGTCTCCGACATCCAGCTTCAGCAACATGGTGCTACTGACGATAGCACCATGCGTGTTTATGTGCGACGGTCCGGGGAGGGACGCGGCGGACCGGAAGGGGACGGGCGCGGCGAGGGAGGGGACGGACCCCGCGGGCCCGCCCCCTCCCTCGCCGACCGCTACTTCCGCTCGTCCTCGATCAGGCCGAACTCCTGCATCAGCTCCCCGATCTCGGTGGCCTCCAGTCGGCGCAGCAGTCGCTTGCGCAGGAACTCGGGCCCCGGCAGGTCGAGTTCGGCGCCGTCCCGGAGCCGGGTGGTCGCCGCGAGCAGCTTGCGCACGTCGTAGGTGGAGTTGAACACCTCGGGCACGCCGCGCTCGACCCCGAGCAGCCGGTAGACGGCCTCCATGCCGGTGCGCACCGAGTACTCGGTGGTGAAGACGCAGTCCCGGGTGGTCTCCGCGAACTGGCCGATGAAGGCGAAGTTGACGGCGCCCTCGGGCACCACGTCCGGCCGGTCGCCCGCGTGCCTGGGCAGGAAGAAGGACGTCACGTACGGCATCATCACCGGCACGCAACGGGCGGCCCGCGCGGCCAGTTCGGGAATCTCCCCGACCGGCACGCCCAGGTGGTACAGCCATTCCCGGGTGATCTCCTCGCCGGTGCACTCCTGCATCGGCTTCTTCACGAAGTCGCCGGGGCGGTCGACGAACAAGGAGTAGACCCAGACGACGACCTGGTCGGCGGGCTGCTGCTTGAAGTGCGGCTGGCGGTTGACCGTCCAGCTCAGCAGCCAGGAGGAGTCCCGGGCGGTGACGATGCCGCCGGTCACGACGCCGCCGCCGAACGGGTCGCGCCTGGCCACCTTCCGGATGTGGTGCGGGATGCGGGCGTCCAGCGTGGTGACCGTCGCCGACTCCCACTTGCTCTCGGCGATGTTGCCGCAGAACACCTCGGGGCGGCCGAACGCCGGGTCCTTGGCGGCGATCCGGCGCCACAGGTCCCAGGCGGGGGCCGGACCCTCGTCCAGCCGGGCCGGGGTGTGCTGGTCGCCGTCGTCGGAGTTCTCGGTCAGCGAGCCGATGGTGGTGAACACCAGGTCGTCCGGGCCGAGGTCCACACCGCCCTCCCGGCCGGCCTCCCGCCAGTGGATCCGGGTGGCCTGCTTGCGAACGGGGGAGCCGTCGGCGGCCGGCGAGAGGTCGAAGTCGATGTCGGTGACCTCGACCTCGTAGCGGAACCGCACGCCCTGGCCCATCAGCCAGCGGGTCAGCGGCAGGACCATGGACTCGTACTGGTTGTACTTGGTGAACTTCAGCGCGGACAGGTCCGGCAGCCCGCCGATGTGGTGGATGAAGCGGTGCAGGTAGAGCTTCATCTCCAGCGCGCCGTGCCACTCCTCGAAGGCGAACATGGTGCGCCAGTACAGCCAGAAGTTGCTGTCCAGGAAGTTCCGCGAGAAGACCTCGTCGATCCGCTTGCCCTCCAGTTCCTCGCGGGTGGCGAGGAAGACGCGGACCAGGTCCTTCTGCGCCCTGTCGTCGAGCGCGAACCGGCCGTCCGTACGGGCGTCCTGGCCGCGGCGCTCGGTGACCCGCTGGAGCGAGAAGTTCGGGTCGTCCTTGTTGAGCCAGTAGAACTCGTCCAGGACGGACGCGCCCTCGACCTCCAGCGAGGGCACCGAGCGGAAGAGGTCCCACAGGCACTCCATGTGGTCCTCCAGCTCGCGTCCGCCGCGGACCACGAAGCCCTTCTCGGGCACCTCGATCCCGTCCAGCGCGCCGCCGGCCAGCTTCAGCCGCTCCAGGACGGTGACCCGCTCGCCGGGCACCTGTCCGTCCCTGACCAGGAACGCCGCCCCGGCCAGCGCCGCGAGCCCCGACCCCACGAACCACGCCCGCTTGCGTTCGGCCCCCTCCGGCTTCCTCGGTCGGGCGAACGCCTCGTAGTTGCCGCTGCTGTAGTACAAGCCCGTGCTCCCTAGAAAGTTCGACATCGAACCGCCCGTCGGGCATGCCGCTCCCGGCGGGCCGTCTCCATCCACCCATCCGGTGATGATCTTCGCCCGCTGAATCGGCCGAACGGGTGAGGTGCGGGTGGCGCGGGTGCTGGGCGGGCCGCGTATGGAGGGCGTTGGGAACCCGGCCCGGAGCGTCAGGAAGCCGTCAAGGAGGGCAGGTCAGACCCGGTGGCGGCGGTTGGGTGGAGCACGACGGAGAACGCGGACCACACGAGGACGGATCATGCAGGGCAACGGGAGTCCGAAGACCGGGCCCAGGGTGGTGGTCGGGGTCAGCGGGTCGCTGGCGAGCCTGGCCGCACTGCACCGGGGCGTCGCCGAGGCCCGCGACCGCGGTGCCCTCCTGGTGCCGGTGCTCGCCTGGGAGCCGCCCGGCGGCGAACACGGCTACCGGCGCTCGCCCTGCCCGCCGCTGCTCGCGGCCGTCAGGGAGGCCGCCGAACAGCGCCTGCACGACGCCCTCGACGCGGCATTCGGCGGCACCGACCCCGGTGTGCCGCTGCGCCCGGTGGTGATCCGCGGCGACACCGGCCCGGCCCTGCTCCACGTCGCCGACCGGCCGGACGACCTGCTGGTGCTCGGCCACGCCGGCGGCCCGCTGCGCCGCGGGCTGCGGCGCGCGGTGCCCGGCTACTGCGCCCGGCGGGCGGGCTGCCCGGTCCTCACCGTCCCGGTGCCCGAGCTGCTGCGCGACCTGCGCAGGATGGAGACGGCCCACCGCCGCACCCGCCGGCACCCGTCGGCCGGACCGGCACCCGAACTCCTCGCGGTGGAGCGGTAGTCCGCGACGCGCAGGCGCCGCCCGGGGACGCGGGTGGAACGTCGCAGGGCGAGCAGAGCGGGCACCGGTGGGTGATCGTCCACGCGCCGTCCGCCCGGACCGAGAGGCCCGGCCATCGGGCCGCCGAAGTCGGCCGCCCGGTCACCGGGTGGGACGTGCCGGAGGTGCCGAGCACCTGGGTGCTCCGACAGGGAGCGGGGCCCGCGCACGGCGTCCGGCTCAGGGTGCCGTATTGACGCGTTCTTGTCGTGCGGATGATTCTAAAGAATGGGGAAAGCGGGCATACAGTTCGAGTAAAGCAACAGTCGTGGGAGGGGCCCGATGGAGACGACCATGCTGGAGCCGGACTGGCACGCGCTCGGCGGGCCGGGTGGCGGGCTGCGGGGGACGGAACACCTCCTGCTCGCCGTGGCCCGGGAGGCAGGCCCCGCCGGTGCGGCCCTCGCCGACGCCGGGGCGGGCGCGGACACCCTGCGCGCCCTGCTCGGGGAGCGCGACGGCCGCTGGACCGCGGAGGACGGGCACGCCGCCGCCGTGCCGGCCCGGGAGGTGCTCGGCGCCGCCGGCGAGGGCGGCCCGCTGCTGAGCGCGTCCGCCGCCCGGGCGCTCACCGCCGCGACGGAGCGGGCCCGCCGGGACGGCGAACCGGCCTGCACCGCCGCCCACCTGCTGCGCGCCCTGCTCGCCGAGGAGGACACCCGCGCCGCCGAACTGCTGCGCGCTGCCGGCGTCGCGCCGCAGGCGGTGCTGGACCGGCTGGACAGGCCGGATGAGCCGGACGGCCCGGGCGCCCTCGACCCGCTGCTGCTCCCCACCCGGGAGGCGCTGCTCGCCCGCCGCGCCCACCCGGCCCCGCGCTGGAAGCGCCTGCTGCGGTCGGGGCCCGGCGGCCCGGCGGCCTGGATCCGACTGGAGGCCGACGCCCAGGCCGAACGCCTCGGCCGCCGCACGCCCGGCACCGAGCACGTCCTGCTCGCCCTGCTGGCCGTTCACGAAGTGGCCCTCAGGGAGCCGCGGTCGGCGGAGGAGAGCGGCGTCGGAGAGCTGCTCGCCGGGCTCGGCCTCGGCTACGCCAGGGCGCGCGCCGCGCTCGACTCCGGCGAGGTCACGCTGGCCGCGGACCCGCGCGCGGTGGACGCCTACCTGGCGGACGTCGCAGGTCAGGGCACCGAACAGCTGCTCCGGACGTTGCTGGAGGAGGACACCAGGGCCCGACGGCTGGTCGAAGCCCTGCGCGCCTGAACGCCGCGGCAGCGAGATCCGCGGGCACCGAACGGAAGGGACACCCGATGCACGTCACCCTCGCCGAGGAGCTGATGCTGCTCTCGCTGGACGACGAGTCCGGCGTGGCGAAGGACGCCGCCACCGCAGCCTGGGCCGTCACCGGAGGCATCCTGGCCGAGCTGGTGCTGGCCGAACGGGTCGCGCTCGACGACGGACGGCTCACCGTCACCGACCGGACCCCGACCGGCGAGCCGCTGCTGGACGGCCGGCTGGCCCGGCTCGACGCATGGGTCGCCGGACGCCGTGCGGGCCGGGCCAAGGCGGCCGACTGGCTGACCAAGGACCGGTCCACGGCGGTCGCCGACGCCGTCGGCCGGCTGTGCGAGCGCGGTCTGGTGGTCGAGGAGCGCCGCCGCGCGCTGGGCATCTTCCCCGTCCGCCGCTACCCGGAGGCGGACGGCAGCGTGGAGCGCGAACTGCGCGAGCGGCTGGCCGCGACCGTGCTGCACGGCGTCGAACCGGACGTGCGCACCGCCACCCTGGTGGCCGTGCTGCACGGAACCAGGCTGCACCGGCTGGCCTTCCCGGAGCTGCCCCGCAGGAAGGTCGAGCCGCGTTTCGCCGAGATCGCCGCCGGCGACGGGGCGGCCGAGTCCGTCCGCCAGGCGATCCGGACCATGCAGCTCACCATGGCCGCCGTCATCGCGGCGACGTCGGCCGCGACCACCGCCGCCTCCGCCTGAGCACGCCGGGCGGGCCGCTCGCCGACGCGTGCGGCCCGTCCGGCCCGTCCGGCCCGTCCGGCCGGGGCGCTCGGAGCGTCAGAGCACCGTGGCGCCGAGGGTGATCGCGCCGAGCACCACCAGCACCCCGAGCGCGAGGAACCCGTACTCCAGCGCTGCCCGCTCCCGGCCGTCCACCAGCACCTGCCGAGGGTCCGCCGGGTCGTAGCGGACCGGCACGAAGCCGCCGTCCGGCAGCGGGTGGCGGGTGGTGGACGGGACGGGGGAGAAGACCTCGACCACCCGGCCGTCCTCGGTCTCGAACTGGAGCAGGGGCCGCGGCGGCAGCGCGATGTCCTCCGGGGCCAGGGCGCGGGAGCGCACCAGTGCCCGCACCGGGACGCCGACCCGGCGCAGCCGCCGCAGTTCGCGCAGCCCGACCGCCCCGGCGAGGTAGGCGACCACGCCGCCCAGGGCACCGAACACCACCACGGCGAACCCGGCCGTACCGCCCATCGCCGCCTCCCTGTCCGCGACTCCCCCCAGGGCTCCAGTATCACGCGGACGAGGCGCTCTTGACGCCCCGGAACGGTCCAGTCCACTCTGGACGGCGGCATGTTCCTGTCACCGTCGGCCTCCCGCCACCCCGGCGCCGGCCCCGACCACCGCAAGGAGCACCGTCCGTGACCAAGCGCCCCGCCGTCCTCGCCGCGCTCACCACCCTCGCCGCCCTCACCCTCGGCTCCGCCGCCCCGGCCGCCGGCGCCGCCGCCCCGCCCGTGGTCAAGGTCGGTACCGCCAAGCAGCTCCAGGCCGCGCTCGCCGCCGCCGTGCCCGGCCAGACCATCCAGCTCGCCGACGGCACCTACTCCGGCAACTTCAAGGCCACCACCCCCGGCACCGCCACCGCCAGGATCACCCTCACCGGCTCCGCGAACGCCGTCCTCACCACTCCCACCGGCGGCGGCTACGGCCTCCACCTCAACGGCGCGGGCTACTGGACCGTCCAGGGCCTCACCGTCACCGGCGCCCAGAAGGGCATCATGGCCGACGCCGCCGAATACGTGCTGCTCGACGGCGTGACGGTCCACCACACCACCATGGAGGGCGTGCACTTCCGCAACTCCAGCGCCCACGGCACGCTGCGCGACTCGCGCGTCCACGACACCGGCCTCAGCCGGGACGGCATGGGCGAGGGCGTCTACGTCGGCACCGCCAACACCCTCTCCGACCGCAGCGACTTCGTGCGGATCACCGGCAACACCTTCGGCCCGAACATCGGCGGCGAGAACGTGGACCTCAAGGAGGGCACCACCGGCGGCCTGGTCTCCGGCAACACCTTCGACGGCGACGGCCTCACCGGCCGCAACCACGACGACTCCTGGGTCGACGTGAAGGGCAACGGCTACGTCGTCGAGAACAACACCGGCAGGCGCACCACCGACGACGGCTACCAGACCCACGGCGTCCAGCCGGGCTGGGGCTGCGGCACCGTCTTCCGGGGCAACCGCTCCGACCTCACCGGCGCCACCGGGCCCGACCGGTACGCGATCGACGTGACCAACCACGACCCGGCGACGTGCCCGGTGACGATCGGCGCTGGCAACACCGTCACCGGGGGCCGGGGCCTGGTGAACCCCGGCGTCCCGGTGGGCTGAGGCCGCTACAGCGCGTCGAGCGGCACGTCCGGGTCGGCCAGCGCCTTGGTGTCCACCACCCGCCCCGAGCGCACCAGTTCGCGGATCGGGTCGGTGACGTCCCAGACGTTGACGTTCATCCCGGCGAGCACCCGGCCGCCGGACAGCCAGAACGCGATGAACTCGCGGGTGGCCGGGTCGCCGCGGAACACCACCTGGTCGTAGCCGTCCGGTTCGACGTAGCCGACGTACTCCATGCCGAGGTCGTACTGGTCCGTGAAGAAATAGGGAACCCGGTCGTACACCGCGTCCGGCTGCCCGAGCAGCGCGCGGGCGGCGGTCTGCGGCTGGTTGAGCGCGTTGGCCCAGTGCTCGACCCTGACGTGCTTGCCGAACAGCGGGTGGTAGGCGTTGGCGACGTCGCCGGCCGCGTAGACGTCCGGGTCCGAGGTGCGCAGGTGCCGGTCGGTCTTGATGCCGTTGTCGACGTCGAGACCGGCCGCCTCGGCGAGGCCGGTGGCGGGGGAGATGCCGATGCCGACCACCACCGCGTCGGCGGCCACCGTCGTGCCGTCGGCGAGCTCCACCCCGTTCACCGTGCCGCCCTCGCCGGTCAGCGCGGCCACCCTGGCGCCGAAGCGCAGGTCCACGCCGTGCTCCCGGTGCAGGTCGGCGAAGACCTGGGCGACCTCCCGGCCGAGCACCCGCAGCAACGGCAGCTCCAGCGCCTCCAGCACCGTCACCTCGGCGCCGGCCTCGCGGGCCGCGGCCGCCACCTCCAGGCCGATCCAGCCCGCGCCGATCACGGCGATCCGGGCGCCCGGCCGCAGCGCGGCCCTGATCGCGTCGCTGTCCTCGACCCGGCGCAGGTAGAGCACCCCGTCCTGGTCCGCGCCCGGCACCGGCAGCCGGCGCGGCACCGAGCCGGTGGTCAGCAGCAGCTTGGCGTACTCCACCCGGCCGTCGTCCGCGAGCGTCACGGCGTGCCCGGCCGGGTCGATCGCGGCGACCGCCGTGCCCAGCCGCAGCGTGACGTCGTGCTCGGCGTACCACTGCGGCGGGTGGACGTAGATCTTCTCCCGGGGCGTCTTGCCCTGGAGGTAGCCCTTGGACAGCGGCGGCCGTTCGTACGGGCGCTCGTGCTCCTCACCGATCAGGACGATGCCGCCCCGGTACCCGGCCTCGCGCAGCGCCTCGGCGGCCTTGGCGCCGCCCAGGGACGCCCCGACGATGACGACCGGGCGCTCCCGCCCGCCGCTCGTGCCGCCCGCTCCGGTCGTCCCGGTGTCCGTGCCCGCCATGCTCGACTCCTCGCTCTCCGACCGTGATCGGGGCCAGCCTGCCTCCGTTCGGGTGGCCTGTCGAGAGCGCACCTGGCGCGCCGTGCCGCGCTCGCCCGTACGAGTGAACCCGAGGCCTCAGGCGGTCATCGCCTCCCTGACCAGCGCGGTGTCGGTGAACTGCTCGAAGCGCACGATCCGGCCGCCCCGCACGGTGAAGCGGTGGGCGACCCGGACCGCGAGCGGCTTCCCGGTGGCCCGGTGGACGGCCGTGTAGCGGCCCAGCACCACCACGGTCTCGCCGTCCACCACGTAGGTGTCGTCGTGCGCCGTCCAGTTGTCCCACTCGGCGGCCAGCCGCTCCATCACGTTGGCGGTGACGCCCTTCGGGGTCCGGTAGGTGCCGGCCAGCGGGAAGCCAGCCATCTCGGTCCACTCGACGTCCTCGGCCAGCGTGGCGCGCAGCGCGGCCAGGTCGCCCCTGGCGGAGGCCAGGTACTGGCGCCGCACCACGTCGGCGGGGACGGTCGACTCGGCGAACTCGGCGACGTCCCTGGGGATCTCGATCACCGCCCGCTCACCCCCAGGCCATCTCGCCCAGGGCGACCTTGGTGCCGATGTCCACCGCGATCCGCAGTCCCAGCTTCGGGAACCGCCGCTCCAGCGCCTCCCTGGCGGCGGCCGCGTCGCCGGCCCGGCCGATCTCCGTCTCGAAGGCCCGCAGGTAGGCGCGGGTGTGGTCGACGGCGTTCAGGTCGGTGGGCGCGCCGGCGATCCGGTGGCCGGCCGCCACCCAGGTCGGGTGGAGCGCCTCGATGCCGTCCAGCAGGTCGATCCAGGCGGCCCGTTGGGCGGAGGTGGGGGTGTCGGCGGTCCACACGTGCAGGCCCTCGAAGAGCAGCACCCCGCCCAGTACGGCGCGGTGGTGCTGCTGCCAGAGGTAGTGGCGGTCCGGCAGGTGGAAGTCGGCGCCGCGCAGCTCGAAGCGGTGGCCCTCGAAGACCAGCTCGTCCCCGTGCAGCACCTCGGGCCGCACCAGCCGGGTGGGCAGCTCCGGGCCCAGGTGCGCCCAGGCGCCCAGCTTGGCCTCGTACGTCTCCTGGATGTGCTCGACGGTCGAGGCGGTGGCCAGGAAGCGGGCCTGCGGGAAGGCGTCCTGTACCTCCTGGGCGCCGAAGTAGAAGTCCGGGTCGCCGTGGCTGACGAAGACGGTGGTCAGCCGCTTGCCGCTCGCCCGGACCCGTTCGACCAGACGGCGGCCGTCCGAGCGGGTGAATCCGGCGTCCACCAGCAGCGCGTCGTGCGGCCCCGTGACCAGCACGGAGGTCTTGTTGAGCGAGCTGTCGGGGCTGTCGACGATCTCGAAGTCGAGTGCACTCACGTTTGAGTCCTTCCTCCGGTCGGGCACGCCTCGCCGCCAGGATCGGCTCTGGGCGCGCCATCCGCATCCGGAAGGGCCGGGGCCTGCCCGGCGGATCTCCGCCGGGGCCGCGACACCGGGGCGCGCCCCACCCCCGGGTCCAGGGCGAGAGGTCGCTGCTGGTGGCCACCGCGAGGGTCCGGCCGGTCGGCGAGAAGCCGGCCGCGCGGAAGGTGGACCGGCCGGAGTCGAGGACCAGCCACCAGCTCTCCCCGTGCTCGCCCTGCCACGGCCCCCGGCCGCCGGCGAGCAGCACCCGGTGGTGCGGCCACTCCGGGGCGACCACCTCGATGCGCCAGCCGCCCTCGGCGCCGGTGTGCAGTCCGCCGCCCCACAGCCCGGCCACCGGGATGCGCACGTCCGCGACCTGGCCGAGGCCGGGGCAGGAGAGGTCGCCGCCGTCCGGGTGCTCGGCGGGGTCGTGGTCACGGGCCGGCTTGAGGCCGGTCACGGCGTCGAACAGGCCGTGCCCGCCGTGCGAGACGGTCAGCACCAGGTCGTGCCCGCTCTCCGGGTGGACGGCGAAGCCGATGCCGAGCAGCCCGCCGACGGACTGAAGGCCCCGGCCGCCCGGGAACCCGGGAGCCCGGGAGCCCGGGGACGCGGGAACAGCGGCCGCCCGGAACACGTTCGTCCGGTCATGACCGACGACAGCACCCCCGAGATCCTCCGCTACGCCGCCTTCGCCACCCGCCCCGAGGGCGGCAACCCGGCCGGCGTGGTGCTCGACGCCACCGGGCTGAGCGACGAGCGGATGCTCGCCATCGCCGCCGAGGTCGGGTACTCCGAGACCGCCTTCCTGACCGCGGGACCGGCCGAAGGGGCCTACCGCGTACGGTACTTCAGCCCGCTCGCCGAGGTGCCGTTCTGCGGGCACGCCACGGTCGGCGCCGCCGTCGCCGTGGCCGAGCACACCCGGCCGGGGCGGTACGTCTTCGCGACCGCGGCCGGGGACGTCCCGGTCGAGGTCGAGCGCGGCGCCGACGGGCTGCTGCGTGCCACCCTCACCAGCGTGGAGCCGAAGGTCGAGGAGGTGCCGGCGGCCGACGTCGAGGAGGCGCTCGCGCTGCTCGGCTGGTCCGCCGCCGACCTCGACCCGGCGCTGCCGCCCCGGATCGCCTACGCGGGCGCCCGCCACCTGGTGCTGCCGGTCGCCACCCGCGGGCGGCTGGCCAGGCTCGACTACGACTTCGACGGCCTCGCCGCCCACATGCGCGCCCGCGACCTGACCACCCTCCAACTCGCCTGGCGGGAGGCCCCCGAGGTCTTCCACGTCCGCGACCCGTTCCCGGTCGGCGGCGTGGTCGAGGACCCGGCCACCGGCGCCGCCGCGGCCGCCTTCGGCGCCTACCTGCGCGACCTCGGCGCGGTGGCGGCCCCGGCGGTGCTGACGCTGCACCAGGGCGAGGACCTGGGCCGTCCGGGCGTCCTGCGGGTCGAACTGCGGGCGGAGGACACCCGGGTGCGCGTCTCGGGCACGGCGGTGGCGATCGGCTGACGTGGGGCGCGGGCCTCAGGGCGGGGGCGGCAGCAGGACCTGCTCGCCCTCGCCCCGGGGCCGGGCACCTCGGCGCCCCCGTGCCCGGTCGACGGTCACCGCACCGGACGCGGTCGGAAAAGCGTTGGCATGTGCCCGCCCCGGTGGGTGAAGCTGCTCGGATGCAGCGAGCGAGCAGTCGGACCGTGACGGTCGATCTCACCTTCGGCGACGAGTACTTCGGGCTGCTGGGCCCCTACGAGGTGGAGGTCGGCTGGTGGTCCTCCGTGGACGGGGTGGTCGCGCGGGCGGCGGAGGCGGCCGGGGTGCCGGTGCTGGTGACGCGGCTGGTCGACGGGCACAGCGAGGAGCCCGGCCACGGCGGGTGGGTGCGCTACCACGCCGAGGCGCTGCGCCGGCCGGCCGCGCTCGGCTCCCGCCCCCTGGACGGTGACACGGCCGCGCTGCTCGGCCCCGCCGAGCGCCGCGCCGCCTGGGCCACGCCGCGAGGCCTGGGCGAGGCGCTGGCCTGGGCGGAGGCCGAACTCGCGGCCGCCGGGCGCCCGTTGGCCGGGCCCGTGCGGCAGATCCGCACCTGGAACCTCTCCGGTCTCCTCCGCCTCCCCACCGCCACCGGCGCCGACGCCTGGCTGAAGACCACGACGCCCACGTTCAACGCCCTTGAGGGTGAGGTCATCGCGCTGCTCGGCGGCGTCGACCGCGGGCTCGTCCCGACCGTCCTCGCCGCCGACCCCGCCGGTGGGCGGCTGCTGCTCGACCACGTCCCCGGCGAGGACTGCTGGAGCCCGTCCGCCGGCACCGTCGCCGACGTCGTCCCCCGCCTGGTCGCCGCCCAGGCGGCGCTCGCCGACCGCCGGGGCGACCTGGCCGCCCTGCGCGACCGCACCCCCCGCACCCTGGCGGCCCAGCTGACGACCCTGCTGGACCGGCGTGCCGCGGAGACCGGCCTGACGCCCGGGGAACTGGACCGCCTGGGCGCCTTCGCGGCCGGCCTGCCCGGGCTGCTGGAGCGGCTCGCCGCCTGCGGCCTGCCCGAGACGCTGCTGCACGGCGACTTCCACCCCGGCAACTGGCGCTCCGACGGCGCGAACGCGGTGGTCGTCGACTACGCCGACTCCTGCCTCGGCCACCCCGCCCTGGACGGGCTGCGCCCGCGCGCCTACCTCGCCCCGGAGGCCTGGCAGCACCATGCCCGGGTCTGGACGGAGGCCTGGCGACGGCACGCCCCCGGCTGCGACCCGCGGCGCGCGCTCGAACTCGCCGAGCCGCTGTACCACCTGTCCTACGCCCTGCGCTACCAGGAGTTCCTGGACCACATCGAGCCGAGCGAACGCCCCTACCACGAGGGCGATCCGGCCGCCGAGCTGCGCGCCGTGCTGGCCTGCGGCCCGAGTGACCGGCGGGCGTAGACTGCCGAGGTGGAACGACCGACACCGGCCCCCGTCCTGCCCGAACTTCCCCTGCAGGAACTGGAGTGCTTCTCCGTCCTCGTCCACCAGCTGCACTTCGGGCGGACGGCGGAGCGCCTGGGCCTCTCGCAGGGGCGGGTCTCCCAGCTGATCAAGCGCCTGGAGAACCGGGTCGGCGCGCCGTTGTTCCGACGCACCAGCCGCCGGGTCGAGCCGACGGAGCTGGGACGGGCGCTGGCCGGACAGGTGGTGCCCGCCTTCGAGCGGCTCAGGGAGGGCTACGACGCCGCCCGGGCCGGGGCCGCGACGGCGAGGCCGCTTCGGCTGGGCTTCCAGTGCGCGGTGTACGAGCCGGTCGCCCGGGTGATCGCGGGCCTGCCGGAGGGGTCGGCGCGGCTGGTCGAACTGCCGTGGGCGGACCCGTTCTCG
This sequence comes from Kitasatospora sp. NPDC036993, assembly GCF_055607525.1. Taxonomy (NCBI): domain Bacteria; kingdom Bacillati; phylum Actinomycetota; class Actinomycetes; order Kitasatosporales; family Streptomycetaceae; genus Kitasatospora; species Kitasatospora sp. NPDC036993. The sequence goes on from NZ_JBVJRP010000007.1 coordinate 90,970, forward strand.
CACCTCGCCCGGGGCGAGGTCGACCTGGCCATCGTGCTCGGTCCGTGCCGGGAACCGGGGCTGGAGGTGCTGATGGAGTTCTCCCGGCAGCCGGTGTGGGTGGCGGTCTCCGCCGCGCAGCGCCCGGTCGGGATGGACGGGGCGGACGGTGCGGACGGGGTGAGCGCCGAGGACCTGGCCGCGCTGCCGCTGGTCGGGCCGAGTGGCCCGGCGCCCGAGTACTGGCGGCAGGTGAACGCGCCCCGGCGGACGACGGGCGGGCGCGAACTGACGTACGCGGCGGGTGCGGCCACCATCCAGGAGGGGCTGTCGATGGTGGCCGGCACCCGCCGGGGGCTGCTGCTGTGCGAGCGCAGCACGACGTACGTCCAGCGGCCGGACATCCGTTTCCTGCCGGTGCCGGAGCTGGAGCCGACCACGCTGGAGGTGGTCGCGAACGAGCGGCGGCCGCATCCGATGGCGGCCGGGTTCGTGGAGCTGCTGGCCGGACACGTCGACTGAGCCCCCGGTGACACCGGCCGGTCGAGCAGCCGGCCGGGCCGCCGGTCATGCTGCCGGTCGGGCGTCGGGCCTGGCGAACAGGGCGATCAGCAGCCCGACCGCCGCCAGCCCGGCCGCGGTGAACAGGACGGCGTGGTTCCCGGCCCGGTCGACCACCAGCCCGCCGGCGAGGGAACCGAGCGCGATGCTCGCGTTGAACACGCCCGCCCAGACCGCCGCCGAGGCCTCGATCCCGGCCGGGTCCGCGATGCGGACCCAGGTCTGGGTGGAGACCGACACCCCGCCGTACGAGACGCCCCAGAGGACCAGGACGAGCAGCACGGTGACGACTCCGCCGGTGGCGTACGGGAGCAGGACGGCGGCCAGCGTGACCCCCGCGAGGGCGACGGCGACGGCGGTCCTCGGGCGGCGCCCGGACAGCGGGCCGAGGGTGAAGTTCCCGGCGACGCCCGCGAGTCCGTACACCAGCAGGCAGGCGGCGATCACGCCGCCGCTCAGGCCCGCGCCGGCTTCGAGGACCGGGCGGACGTAGGTGTAGCCGGCGAAGTGGCCGAGCACGACGAAGGCGGTGATCGCGATCCCGGCGGCGACGCCCCGGTGGCGCGGGGCGCCGCCCGGCCCGCCGGGCCGTCCGCGCTCGTGCACCGGCAGTGCGGGCAGGGTGACGGCGAGGACGGCGGCGGAGACGACACCGAGCAGGGCGAGCGCCCAGAACGCGGCGCGCCAGTCGAGCAGTGCGGCCAGGTAGGCGCCCAGCGGGATGCCGAGCACCGAGGCGATGGAGACGCCGGAGAAGATCAGCGTCATCGCGAGCGCGACGCGCGGGCCGTCGGCGAGACGGGGGCCGACGCCGGCGGCGAGGCCCCAGACGATGCCCATGGCGGCGCCGAGCAGGACGCGGCCGGCGGACAGCACCGCGAAGTCCGGTGCCAGTGCGGTCACCGCGTCGGCCAGGGCGAGCAGCAGCATGAAGGCGACCAGGACGGTCCTGCGGTCGCGTGGGCCGACGAGCCGCGGGGCGAAGAGGGAGAGGACGGCGGCGATCAGGCCGGTGATGGTGAGGGAGAGCCCGGCGACCCCGTCGGTGACCCCGAGGCTGTGGGACATCGGGGTGAGCAGGCCGACCGGCATCATCTCGGAGGACACCACGGTGAAGGTGGCGAGTGCCACGGCGAGGACCGGGGACCAGCGGTGGGCACCGGGTGGACCGGTGGGTGGGGCGAGGGTTTCCGCGTCTGTCATGCGGCCAGCTCACCAGCCGGCGGACGGGTCGAACAAGATCGATAAGCTCATCGACCCATCAGCCTGGCTCATCGATCATTCGGTGGCTCCCGGTGCCTCCCGGTGGCTCCCGCCGCGACGACCGCGGCGGGAGCCACCCGGGCGGGCTCAGTCCGCGGGGGCGATCCGGTAGCCGCCGCGGGCCGAGTGGAGGCTGAGCGCCTCGACCGGGCAGAAGTCCACCGCGTCGCTCAGGCCGTCCGTCAACTCCGCTCCACCGTCGGCGTATTCGGCCAGCGGGGCGGCCAGCCCGTCGGCGCCGAGGGCCAGCGAGTCGGGGGCGCTGATGGCGCACATCCCGGAGCCGATGCAGCGGTCCTGGTCGACCCGGACGACCACCGGGTCGGTGTCCGCGCGGCCGGTCACCAGGTCACCCGCAGCGAGTTCGGGCTACGGGTCAGCAGGCCGCGCCGCCAGTCGATCTGCTCGACCGCGTCGGCCAGCCGCAGGGAGGGCAGCCGCCGGGCCAGCCGGTGCAGGGCGAGCTCCAGCTCCATCCGGGCCAGCCAGGCGCCCAGGCAGTGGTGCGGCCCGGCGCCGAAGGTGAGCATGGGGGCGGCCAACGGGGAGAACAGCTCGGTGCGCAGGTCCTCGGTGAACACCGCCGGGTCCTGGTTGGCGGCGGAGGCGTCGGCGGCGACCACGCTGCCGGCCGGGATGACCACGCCGCCGATCTCGACGTCCTCGACGGTGCGGCGCATCAGCCCGGGCATGTGCTCCTGGGCGTCGCCGAGCGGCACGGCGCGCAGCAGCTGCTCGGTCGCGGCGGCGGCGCTGGCCTCGTCGGAGGAGAGTCGCTGCCAGGCCTCGCGGCCGTCCTGGAGCAGGTAGACCAGGGCGTTGCCGAGGCTGGTCATGGTGGTCTCGTGTCCGGCCACGACCAGGCCGATGACCAGTGCGACCAGCTGGCCCTCGGCGATCGAGCCGTCCTCGGCGGCGGCCGAGAGCAGGCTGCTGACCAGGTCCTCGCCGGGGGCGGCCCGGCGCTCGGCGATCACCTCGGCGCCGAAGGCGGCGAACTCGGTCATCGCGGTGACGATCGCCTCGGCGGAGAACGCGGTGGTGGAGAGCGCGTGGTCGCTCCAGTGCGCGAGCCGCTTGCTGTCCAGGTTGTCCAGGCCCATCAGCCGGCTGATCACCGCGACCGGCAGCGGGCGGGAGTAGCCGGCGATGATGTCGGCGGGGGAGCCCTGGTCGATCAGCTCGTCGATCAGCGACTCGATCACCGAGGCCACCCAGGGCCGCCAGCGCTCGATCGCGCGCGGGGTGAAGGCCCGCTGCACGGTGCGGCGCAGCCGCTGGTGCTCGGTGCCGTCGATGTTCAGCATGCTCTGCGGGTCGTCGAGGATGTTGGGCGTGACCGTGATCGGCGGGGCGTCCGGCGCGTAGAGCGGGGCGCGGCCCAGGCGCGGGTCGGTCAGCACCTGCCGCACGTCCGCGTGCCGGCTGACCAGCCAGACCGGGGTGCCGGTGGGCAGCGCGGCCAGGCGGGGCGGGCCGGGTTCGAGCTTGCGCATGCAGTGCAGCGGGGGGAGCGGGGCGGTGCCGGCACTGGTCGCACTGTTCTCGGTGGACATCCGTACTCCAGACTCCAGGGCGGTGGGCCGCGGGGCGCGGCCCGACGGGGGGTGGATCCGGGGATGGTGCGGGGGGACGGGTGATGCGGCCGGCTGGCGGCTCGACACGGGCCGGGGGGTCGGTCGGGCTCCTACGGGGAATGGCGCGAAATGTGCGGGGGCGCACGGTCGGTACGCACCCGGCGCGGACGGCGCACGGTCGCGCGCCGTCTGATGGGGCGGGTGTGCTGAGCGTGGTCGCGTGGACCGTCTCTGCTACGACCGTACGTGGGCGGCGGGGCGCCCGTCTGCGGCACTTCCAGCCAACGCCGGTGCTTTCCGGGCACTTCGAGGCGCACTGACGGGCGCTCAGCGCCACCTGTGCGCCCCTGTCGCCACCAGCGCGCCCGGCTGTCTCCGAGCCCTCGACGGGTACTCGGGTGGCACTTGCCACAGGAGGCCTCGTGAGCCCGTCACAGGGGGGGCGGACCTGTCGGCGGCAGGTGTGGCGCGCCGTATCACACCGGATCGGGACGGGCGCCCCACGGGGCTCCGCCGGTGGCCGGCCGGGTGGGCGTTACGCTTCGTGGGCAGGTCTTCTCGCAGTTTTTCTTCGCAGGTCACGCCGGGTGCAGAGCCGCACCGGCAGACGGAGGTGGAATCGGATGCCCCAGCAGGTCAAGGCAGTGATCGCGCGCGCCAAGGGCGCGCCCGTGGAGGTGACCACGATCGTGGTGCCCGACCCCGGCCCGGGTGAGGCGGTGGTCCGGATCCAGGCCTGCGGCGTCTGCCACACCGACCTCCACTACCGGGAGGGCGGCATCAACGACGAGTTCCCGTTCCTGCTCGGCCACGAGGCCGCGGGCATCGTGGAGTCGGTCGGCGAGGGCGTCACCGAGGTCGAGCCCGGCGACTTCGTGGTCCTCAACTGGCGTGCGGTGTGCGGCCAGTGCCGCGCGTGCAAGCGGGGCCGCCCGCAGTACTGCTTCGCCACCCACAACGCCAAGCAGAAGATGACGCTGCTGGACGGCACCGAGCTGTCCCCGGCGCTGGGCATCGGCGCGTTCGCCGAGAAGACCCTGGTCGCGGCCGGCCAGTGCACCAAGGTGGACCCGGCCGCCGAGCCGGCCGTCGCGGGCCTGCTGGGCTGCGGCGTGATGGCGGGCCTCGGCGCCGCGATCAACACCGGCAACGTCGGCCGGGGCGACTCGGTCGCCGTCATCGGCTGCGGCGGCGTCGGCGGCGCGGCCGTGATGGGCTCCCGGCTGGCGGGCGCGTCGAAGATCATCGCGGTGGACATCGACGACCGCAAGCTGGAGACCGCCCGCAAGCTGGGCGCCACCCACACCGTCAACTCCCGCACCACCGATGCGGTCGAGGCGATCCGCGAGCTGACCGGAGGCAACGGCGCGGACGTGGTGGTCGAGGCGGTCGGCCGGCCGGAGACCTACAAGCAGGCCTTCTACGCCCGCGACCTGGCCGGCACCGTCGTCCTGGTCGGCGTGCCGACCCCGGAGATGACCCTGGAGCTGCCGCTGCTCGACGTCTTCGGCCGCGGCGGCGCGCTGAAGTCCTCCTGGTACGGCGACTGCCTGCCCTCGCGGGACTTCCCGATGCTGATCGACCTCTACCGCCAGGGCCGCCTGGACCTCGGTGCCTTCGTCACCGAGACCATCGAGCTCGACCAGGTGGAGCAGGCCTTCGAGCGCATGCACCACGGCGACGTCCTCCGTTCGGTGGTGGTCCTGTGAGCGGGCGCGTCGACCGGCTGGTCACCGCCGGGACCTTCGAACTCGACGGCGGCAGCTGGGAGGTGGAGAACAACGTCTGGATCGTCGGGAACGACGAGGAGGCGGTGGTGATCGACGCCGCGCACGACGCCGAGGCCATCGAGGCCGCGCTCGGCGGGCGCCGGCTGGTGGCGATCGTCTCCACCCACGCGCACAACGACCACATCGACGCGGCCCCGGCCCTCGCCGCCCGCACCGGTGCGCCGATCCTGCTGCACCCCGACGACCTGCCGCTCTGGAAGCTCACCCACCCCGAGCGGCTCCCGGACGGCGAGCTGGCCGACGGTCAGCGGATCGAGGTGGCCGGCATCGAGCTGACCGTGCTGCACACCCCGGGCCACGCGCCCGGCGCGGTCTGCCTGTACGCGCCCGCGCTGGGCACCGTCTTCACCGGCGACACCCTGTTCCACGGCGGCCCGGGTGCCACCGGCCGGTCGTTCTCGCACTTCCCGACCATCATCGACTCGATCCGCGAGCGGTTGCTGACGCTCCCGGCCGAGACCGTGGTGCGCACCGGCCACGGCGACCCGACCACCATCGGGGCCGAGGCCCCGGCGCTGCCGGAGTGGATCGCCCGCGGGCACTGACGCCCGCCCGTACGGCCCCGGGGGAACGACCGTTCCCCCGGGGCCGTACCATCCCGGTCATGGCCCACGACCCGCGCGACCTCGACGACTCCTTCCTCTCCTTCTGGCAGGAGCGGCACATCTCCACGCTGACCACCACCCGCCCGGACGGCACCCCGCACGTGGTGCCGGTCGGCGTGACGTACCAGCCGGAGACGGGCACCGCCCGGGTCATCACCAGCCGCACCAGCCGCAAGGCCCGCAACGTCGCCGAGGCCGGGCCCCAGGGGCAGCGGGTCGCGGTCTGCCAGGTGGACCGGGCGCGCTGGTCGACCCTGGAGGGCGTGGCGGTCGTCCGCGACGAGCCGGGGCAGGTCGCCGAGGCGGAGCGCCGCTACACCGAGCGCTACCGGGAGCCGCGGGTCAACCCGGACCGGGTGGTCATCGAGATCACCGTCGACCGGGTCCTCGGCCGGGCCTGAGAACCCCCGTTCCTGGAACGGCCGTTCTCACTACCGGAACGACCGTTCTCCGGCGCCGGGGCCTCAGGACGGCTGCGCGGCCCGCTCGATCCCGGCGAGCATGTCGCGCGGGAACCAGAGACTGCTCGCGCCCGCCAGGGCGACGGCCGCCGCACCGACCAGCACCGGCACGATGCCGACCCGGGAGGCGAGCCACCCGCCGACGAAGGCGCCGACGGGCAGGGTGGCGGTCAGGACGGCCTGGAGGAAGGCGTTGACGCGGCCCAGCAGGTGGGCGGGGGTGACCAGCTGACGTCCGGTGGTCATGGCGATCGACCACACCGTCGCCAGCAGCCCGAACAGCAGCTGGTACAGGACCAGCACCGGGAAGGCCGCCCCCAGGGAGGCCGCGGGGATGAGGAAGAGAGCGGCCCCCGCGCTCACGGCGCACAGCCGGATGGCCCGGGCCATCCCCAGCGCCCGGGTGACGGAGGTCGCGACGAGCACACCGGTGCCCATGCCGACGGCGTACCCGGCGTAGACCGCGCCGAGCTGCCACGGGAGCAGGTGCAGCTCCCGGTCGGCGTACAGGACGAACAGGCCGCCGCCGGCCCCGCCGCCCAGGTTGAGCCCGGCCGCGGCGAGGGCCTGGCGGCGCAGCAGGGTCTCGCGCCGGATGACCGCGAGGCCCTCCCGCAGGGCCTCGACGCGGGACCGCGCACCGCCGCCAGGCTCCTGCGCCGGCCGGTTCAGCGCGGCCGGCAGCGCGAGGAACAGGGCCCCGCCGACGAGGTAGGCGGCGCACTCGACCAGCAGTGCCGGGGCCGGGTCGACCACGCCGATCAGGATGCCGCCGAGCGCCGGTCCGCCGATCAGGCCGACGGTCCTGGCGCCGGTGAGCGAGGAGTTGGCCGGCAGCAGGCGTCCGGTGGGTACCACGCGGGGCAGGCAGGACTGCAGGGCGATGCTCTGGGAGGAGCCCAGCGCCCCGGAGGCGGCCGCCGCGGCGAACAGGTGCGGCCAGGTCAGACCGTCCAGCGCGGCCGCGAGCGGCACGCTGCCGACGGCGGGGACCTGCAACCAGGAGACGGCCACCAGCATCCGCCGCAGCCGGGCCCGGTCGACGGCGACGCCGATCAGCGGGCTGAGCAGGACGCCGGGCAGGTAGGTCATCGCCATCAGCGCCGAGGAGCCCAGCGGGCCCGCGTGCAGATGGGCGATGGCCAGCAGCGGCAGCGCCAGCGCGGTGACCTGGCGCCCCACCGAACTCGTCATCTGCTCCGTGACCAGCAGCAGCAGGGGGCGGTGCCGGCGCAGCGGCACGGACTCCGGGACCGGAGCCGGGGGCGGGACCTGGCCCGAGGTCGTGGCCGGTGTCGCGGGTGGGCCGGACTCCGCGGGTACGGACGATTCCTCGGCCGTGGAGGATCCCATGTATCAGACTCCTGTGTCGGGCGAGGTCCAGCAGAACACGACGGGTCCGATGCTTCGACCACCGTCGTTGCTCCGGCCCGTGAACGCGCCAGGAGACCTGCGGTGAGGGGGATTTGGCGTACGCGAGGGGTGCGGGCCTGACCAGCGGTGACCGGGCACGGCGGGCTCGCCGGTGCCGCCCGTCCCGAAGGGGCGGGGCCGGGAGGATGGCCGGAAACCGACGTGGCGTCAGCCGGGCCGGCGTGGGAGGAGGCCCCGCCGGGTTCAGGCCGGGCCTGCCACCAGCCAGTGCGCGGGCAGGTCGATCCGGGTGCCGTCGGGGGCGGTCTCCGTGGTGGCCAGCGGCAGGTCGCCGGTGGCGAGGACGGTCAGGCCGGCGGCGCGGAACAACTCGGGGAAGGCCGCGTCGGCCACCTCGGCGGGGGTCAGTCCGTGGGAGAACACCGGGCGCAGCTTCGGCGGCGGTCCGTCCGCGCCGCGGGCCAGGCCGGTCAGGACCTCCTTGGCCGCCTCGGAGAGCTCGAACACGAAGGCCCTGCCGCGGACCCCGAGCAGGGTGGCGACGGCCTCGGCCACCGCCGGCCGGTCGGCCGGATCGCTCTGGTGGATCACCCCGCGCACGTACACGTTGGCGTCGCCGAGGCGGTGGTGGAGGGCCCGGACGGCCTCGGCGTCGGTGGCGTCCAACCGGGTGAACTCGGCCCGCCCGGCCGGGTCGCCGCGCCGGGCGCGGTCGAGGGCGGCTGCGGACAGGTCGACCCCGAGGACGAGGGGGAAGTGCTCGGCGAGGAAGCGGGTCTGGGTGCCGTTGCCGCAGCCCAGGTCGACGACGGGCAGTGTGGGGTCGGCCAGGTGGGGGCGGAAGAGCGTCAGGTGGCGCTCGGCGCTGAGGGCCGGCGCCGCGTCCCAGATCACCGAGCCCGGCTCCTCGGGCGCGTCGCGCCAGAAGCCCTCCCAGGCGTCCCGGTACCGATTCGTCACGCTCATGGCGGGGACCTCCGGATGTCACGCCCAGTGCTGTCGCGCCCAGTGCCGTCAAGGGCGGTGCTGTGACCGTGTCTATCGGCACCCGGCCCCGGCGGCAACCGCGTGCGGGCGTGCGGGAGGGCCCGGGGGGCGCGTGCGGACGGAGCGCGGCGCTCAGTTCAAGGTGCGCGCCTGGCGCAGCAGGTAGACCCCGGAGACGGCGGCGAGCACGGCCATGCAGCCGGCGAAGACCAGGCCGGCGTGGGCCAGTCCGAGCGGGCCGGTGAGCAGGCCCACCCCGATGACCGGGATCGAGATGCCGAAGTAGGCGACCACGAAGAGCGCCGAGAGCGCGCCGCCGCGGTGCTCGGCGGGAGCGGCCGCGGCCACCTCGCCCACCGCCCCGCGCAGGCCCATGCCCTGCCCGGCGCCGCCCGCCAGGGCGCTGAGCACCAGCGGCGGCAGGACCTCCCAGGCGAGCGAGGAGGCCAGCAGGGCCATTCCGGCGATCAGCACCAGGCAGCCCAGCGGGATCGCCCTGGCGGTGCCGAGCCTGGGCACCAGGAGCTGGCCGAGGGTGGAGGCGAAGAACGCGGTGAAGACCACCAGGCCGACGACCGCGCGGTTGTGGACGCCCAGGTCGACGGCGAGGAAGGCCGGGCTGACCGAGGTGAACAGGCCCAGCAGGGAGAAGCCGGCGAAGGCGGCGACTCCGGCCGGCACGAACACCCGGCGGACCTCCGGCGGCAGGGACGGCCGGACGGGTCTGGCCGTGCGCAGCGGACGGGCCCCGGCGACGGTCTCCGGCAGCAGCCGGGTGAGCGCGAACGAGACGGCGAGCAGCCCCAGGTGCACGGCGAACGGCAGCACCAGCGGGTGCGGCGCGTACTGCGAGAGCACGCCCGACAGCAGCGGTCCGCAGCCGAGCCCGCCCATGTTGGCGGCGGTCGCGACGAAGCTCGCGCGGGCCCGCCGCCCGGGCGGGGCGAGCTCCAGCACGTACGCCGTCCCGGTGCCGGTGAACAGGCCCGCCGACAGTCCGGACAGCAGTCGGCCCAGGCAGAGCAGGGCGACGCTGTCGGCGGCCAGGAAGACGACGGCGCTGGCGGCGGAGCAGGCCAGCCCGCAGAGCAGGACGGGCCGGCGGCCGACCGCGTCGGAGACGTTGCCGACCAGCAGCAGGACGCCGATGACGCCGAAGGCGTACACCGCGAACACGACCGTCACCGTCAGCTCGGAGAAGCCGATCTTCTCCTGGTACAGCCCGTAGAGCGGGGTCGGCAGGGTGGTGCCGGCCATGCAGACGGCGAAGGCGGCGGCGGCGACGAGGTGGCCCGCCCGGGCGACGGCGGTCCGAGGGGGCCGAGCGGGCCGACGGTCGGTCATTCGCCCACCATAGGCGCGCGCTCCGGCCCCGGCCCGCCGTCGCCCGGGGGAGCGCTGGGCCGAACGGCCGTCCGCGCCCGGCGGATGCGGGACGGGTCGGGGGCGTTCGCGGAGTCAGTGCTCCGGTTGCCACTCCGCTTCGAGGGCGGTGCGGCCGTCCTCCCTGGTCACGGGGTGCCAGTGGGCCCGCAGCCCGGCCGGTACCCTGCTCGGCCGACCGGCCGGGCGGGGTGTGCCGATGGCGCCGAGCACCGGGTTGTCGAGCGGGCTGGCGGCCAGGCGGTCCAGCACCCGCGCGCACGCGGTGCGCAGGTCGTGGCCGCGGCGGCGCACGTCGGGGACGGCGGAATGGAACGCGGCGAGGACGGACATGCGGATCACCTCCGGGACGACCTGCGGTGCGTGCAGGTGCGGTCCGTCCAGCTTCCGCCGCCCCGCGCCCGCCGGAGCCCGGATTGACGCACTGCTGACACCGCGCTGACGGTCTGCTGACGCGCGGGCGGCTCCCGGCCGGTCCGCGGGCTCAGACCCGGTACGCGGCGACGTAGCGGGCCGGGTCGTGGCGCAGGTCGCCGTGCCAGCGCTCGCGGCACTGCTCGGCGAAGGTCCGCCCGGTGGCGACGATCTCGTCCAGCGGGTCCAGGTACCCGAGGACGTGCGGCGGTTCCAGGCCCGCCGCCACCCGGGCGGCCAGACCGGCCCTGGCCAGCCGGAGCAGTTCGGCGGCCAGCGGCCGGACCGGCTCGCCGCCCAGGCGGGTGGCGAGCCCGAGGGCGGGCAGCTCGGCGAGCGCCGCCCGGTGGTCGGACAGGGTGTGGCGGCCGAGCAGCTCCCAGACGGCCTCCCGGGACCCGGGGTGGTAGGTGAGCCCGGCCCAGAGCGCGGGGACGGCCGGGATGAACGGGTACGGCGGACCGTCGGAGGCGCGCAGCTCCAGGGTGCCGCGGACCCTGGTGTTGGTCCAGATCTGGTTGAGGTGGGCGGCCCAGTGCGCCCGGGTCGGCCGCGAGCCGTCCGGGTAGCCGTGCCGGAGCAGCTCGGCGAAGGGGCGGTCGGGCGCCCGGTGGTAGCGGCCGTCCGGGGTGCGGTAGTGGATCAGCGGGAGGCCGAGCGCCCAGTCGGCGATCTCCTCGGCGGTGACGCCGGGGCGCAGCGCGGGCGGCAGCACCCCGCCCCTGCGCGGGTCCATCCGGAGCCAGGCCCAGCACCGGTGGGACAGCAGGCCGCTACTCGAACTGCCTTCTTGGATCGGTGAGTTGACGAGCAGTGCGGAGACCACGGGGGCGGCGGCCATCTGCATCCGCAGCTTCCGGGCGAGGTCCTCGGGGGAGAGGTGGTCCAGGGTGACCTGGGTGGACAGCGACAGCGCCATCACGTACCGGGCCCGGCCGCCGGGCTCGCCCAGTCCGGCGAAGTAGTCCCGCATGATGGCGCCGCGGGTCATCGGCACCCACCGCACGTCGGCCAGCCGGTCGAAGGGCAGGTTGGCGCCGGGCAGCAGGGCCAGGCCGAACCGGCCGACCAGCTCGGCGAGTCGCTCCAGGGCGGCGCGCATGTCGTCCACCGCCCTGGCCACCGAGGGGACCGGCGCCGAGGAGTACTCGATCTGGCCGCCGTGCTCCAGGGTGATCTGGCTGCCGTCCGGGAGCAGGACGCCGGTCAGCCGCCCGGCGTCCTCCTGCCGCTCGCCGCCCCACCCGTCCAGCACCGCCTCCAGGACGGCCAGCACGCCGCGCTCGCCGGAGTAGCGGGCGGCCAGCCCGGTGGCCGGGTCGACCAGGCCGCATTCGACCTCCATGCCGACCCGCTCACTGCGGCCGGGGCGGAACGGCGCGAGCAGCTCGGCCCGTCCCAGCTCCGCTCCGGCCCCGGTGCCCGTCACACCGCCCCCACCCGGGTGGTGACCCGGGGGTGCCCGGCCCGGTCGAGCACCGCGCCGACCGCGCTCAGGGCGGACTGCGCCGCGCCCTGGCACCAGGCATGGGCGCCGGACAGGTGCTCGCCGGCGAAGAAGACCCGCGGCCGCTCCGCCGGGTACGGGGAGCCGAGCACGCTCAGGTAGCGGGTGTGCTCGCCGGGTGTCAGATGGGCGAAGGCACCGCCGCCCATGCCGGTCTGCACGTCCCAGTTGCAGTGCACGATGTCGTCCACGTCCCCGGTGATACCCGGGTGGAGCCGTTCCAGACAGTCCAGCACCAGGGCGTCCCGGTCGGCCGTCTCCAGCGCGGCGAAGCGGCGGGCGTTGGCGCCCCACAGGTACGCGCCGAGCAGGGCCGTCGGCTCGGCCGAGCGCAGCGGGTCGCGCGCGGTCCAGCGCGGGCCCGGGCTGCCGTTGGCCCCGCCCTTGCCGCGTACCGCGTTGTCGGACGGGTACCAGCACTGCTGGATCGGCAGGTCGGTGAAGCTGCCGCCGCCGTGGATGCCGTCCTCCAGCTCCCAGCGGCGGCGGGTGAGGTGCAGGACGGTCTTGCTGCTGCTCGCGTAGCTGATGCCGCGGACGGCGTGCTGCTGGGCGTGCGGCAGGCCCGGGGTGACGGTGATCCGGTCGAGCGCGGGCGCAGGGACGCAGCACACCACGTAGTCGACGTCCTCGTGCAGCCGGGCGCCGATCCGCCGGCCGTGCAGCCGGACGCCGTCCGTGGTCAGCGCCAGTTCGTCGACCTGGGTGGAGAGCCGGAGCGTGCCGGGGCGCAGCGCGGCGACGAAGGCGTGGACCAGCGCGTCCAGCCCGTCGACCAGCTCGACCTGACCGCGGTGGAACAGGCCGAAGTAGTCGACCAGCACCTCCAGCAGCGAGGACTGCTCGTAGTGGGCGAGGCCGCTGGCGTGGCCGAAGAGCTCCCAGGCGTCCTGTGACAGGTGCTCGTGGACGAACTGCCACAGCGACACCGAGGCCGCCCGCTCCAGCGCGGGGTCGTCCCAGTGGCCCTCCAGGGTGCGGCGCTGCTGTTCGAGGGTCAGGGTGGACCACACCGAGCCGAGCAGCTGGTCCAGCACCGGCGTCGGGGGCCGCCGCTCGTCCGGGCGCAGCTCGTACGCGGGGAACAGCGCGGCCACGTCCTGCACCCGGACCCGGCGGCCGCGCAGGTGGTAGTAGGCGCGCGGGTTGGCGTTGACGAACGGGCGGGTCGCCAGCCGGAACCGGGAGACGTAGTGCAGCACGCAGTGGTGGTTGCCGGGGATGCGCATGGCGCCGAGGTCCACGTGGGTGCCGTCCCAGAACCGGTGGGTGCGCACCCGCCCGCCCGGACGGTTCGCCCGTTCGTACACGACGACGTCGAACCCGCGGCGCTGCAGCTCGTACGCGCACACCAGGCCGGCGATGCCCGCCCCGATCACGGCGACGCGGCCCCTGGCACCGGCGACGGGCTCCTCCAGCGAACGCGGGAACGCAAAGCTCGTATCGAACATCGGCACCGTACCCATCTGAGGCGGGACCCCCGTCCCAGCCTCGGCGAGGCCTCCCGCGGGCGCCACTGCGCGGCGCCGACGTGGGTGACGGGGGTGGGACGGACTGCGACGGCGACGGGGTCCGGCGGGGCCTCGGTGCGCCCGGCCGGGCGCCGGGCGCCGGTCTCACCCTGAGGCATCCGGGCGATGGCGTCCAGTACGCGTGGTTCGCCTGCGCCCCGCCCGTCCCCTCCGTGGCGGTCCGCCGGGGCGCCGTCCCGGCCGGTGAACCGGGCCGGTGGCGCGGGCCGTAGGTCCGTAGTGGGCGCGCGCAGCGGTGCGGCCGCGAAGCGGCGCGCGCGTCCGCGAGGAACCGGGGAGGAACTGGATGCAGTCCCGACGCGACCAGGTGCAGGCACACCTGTTCGTGATGAGCAGGGTGGCCTCGGGCATGCTGCGGGCGGAGCCCGACGCGCCGGACACCCCCACCGGGCGGACCACCCGGGGCACCATGACGGGCCTGGCGGTGGGGGTGCTGATCGGGCTGGGCGTCACGGTGTACGGGGTGATCAGGCCCGGCGGCGGCGAGGGCTGGGCCAAGCCCGGCACGCTGGTGGTGGTCGAGGAGACCGGCGCCAGGTACCTGTCCGTCGGCGGGCAGCTGCATCCGGTGCTGAACGACACCAGCGCCAGGCTGCTGGCCGGCGATCGGATGACGGTGCGGCAGGTGAGCCGGGCGTCGATCGCGGACGCGCCGCGCGGTACCCCGGTCGGGATCGTCGGTGCCCCGGACGGGCTGCCGCCCGCCGCCGACCTGGCCGGCGGCACCTGGCTGGTCTGCGGCACCGTCCAGCCGGGCCCGACCGGAGCCCCCGCGCCGCGGCTCGGCCTGCTGGTGGACCCGGCCGCCGAGGGGCGGGCGCTGACGCCGGCCCAGGGCCTGCTGGTGGCCGTCCCGGACGGCTCGGTGCACCTGCTCTGGCAGGGTCAGCGACTGCGGGTCGACACCGCCAACCAGGCGCTCCAGGCGCTCGGTTACGGCGGCACGGCCCCCTTCCCGGTGCCGGCCGGCGTGCTGAACGCGCTGCCCGCCGGGCCCGACCTGGCCGCGCCCGCCGTCGCCAGGCGCGGTGAGGCGGGCCCGGCGCTGGGCGGGAAGCCGACCCGGATCGGCCAGCTCTTCACGGCCCCGGGCGGCGCCCACCACCTGCTCACCAAGGACGGCCTCGTGCCGCTCACCCCGACGCTGTACGCGCTGCTGCTCGGCGATCCGCGCACCCAGAAGGACGCGTACGGCAGCGCCGCCCCGGTGCCCGCGTCGATCGGCGCGATGGACCTCGCCGGGCACACCGCGCCCGGCGGCCCGCCGTCCCAGGGGCTCCCGGAGGCGCCGCCGACGCTGGTCACGCCGCTGTCCGGCGAGGGCGTCTGCGCGGACCTGCACACCGCGGGCACCGCCCCGACGACCGCCGTCACCGTGCTGCCCGTCGCCCAGGCGGACGCGGGCCGCCCCCCGGCGGTGCCGGCCGGCACCGCGGGCGGGGCCTGCGTGGTCGCCGACCGGATCGCCGTCCGGCCGGGGCGCGGCGCCCTGGTGCGGGCGGTGTCGGGCGCCGGCGCGGGCAGCACGGAGTACCTGGTCACCGAGGGCGGGGTGCGCTACCCGCTGCCCTCGGCGGCGGTCGCCCAGCAGCTCGGGTACGGCGGTACGACACCGGTGTCCGTCCCGGCCGCGGTGGTGGCCCTGCTGCCGGCCGGGCCGAGCCTGGACCCGGCGGCGCTGGGTGACGGCACGGGGGCCCCGTCCTCGGCCGCCGGCACCCTCGCGGCCACCCCGGCGGCGGCTCAGGGGCCGTCTTCGTGCAGCTGAACCAGGGCCTGCCGCAGGGCCGTTGAGCCGATCAGATGTCTCCGCCGGGCGGCCCGCCCGGCGAGCGAAGGGAAGGGAGCAGAGCATGGCCACACCGGGCATGTTGACGAAGGAAGACGAGGCGATCAGGCAGGTCCTCGCCAGCCTGGAGCAGCAGATCGAGAGCATGGTGACCGCCGGCCGCACGGTCGAGCGGATCAAGGAGGAGCTGGCCGGCGGCTACATCTCCGGCGCCAGCACCGTGTTCCAGCAGCGGGTCGAGGACTGGATGACGCGCTACCAGCAGGTCATCGGGGCCTTCGAGCGCTTCGTCCAGTCGACCCAGGGGGCCAACCAGATCCTCACCGCGGCCGAGGACGAGGCGCGCGCCCACGCCGCCGACGGCATCTACTACGGCCTTCAGGGCGACTGACGCTCCGTCACGAACAAAAGGATCAGGTACCCATGGACTTCGGCAACATCCACCTCCACCACGAGACGGTCGAGCAGTCCGCGAACGAACTGCGCGCGGCAGGCTCCATGATGCAGACCAACCTGAAGGAGCTCCTCAGCAAGTTGAGCGCCGTGATCGACAACGGGCACTTCCAGGGTGTCGCCGCCACGGCGTTCCACGAGTTCTCCGCGGCCGTGTCGGCGAACGACCAGCAGATGGAGCAGGACATCACGGCGGCGGCGGCCACGCTCGACCGCATGCACGAGACCATGAAGGAGTCCGACACTCAGGCCGGCAAGCAGTTCGCCTGACGAGGACGGAGGCCCACGCATGAGCGGTGACACCACCAACATCACGGTCGCCTACCTGGAGGGCCGGCTCGCGGACCTGCGGAGCTTCGAGCAGGACGTGAACGGCCAGAAGGTGGCCTGGCTGAAGGCGCCGGCGGCGCTGAAGGCGGGCCAGGACTCGTTCCCGTCGGCCAAGGCGCTGAAGCAGGCCTACGTCGAGTACGCGAAGAGCGTGGGGGACGGCATCGAGGCCGTCCGCAAGACGATCGACGACATCGTCAACGACCTGCTGAAGGCGGGGAGGACGCTCCACGAGGGGGACGGCGAAGCCCTCTCGGAGGCCCAGATGCTGGAGATCCTCCACGACGTGCTCGGCGGCGTCGCCCCGACGAGCAAGCTCCCCTGACGTCGGGAGACCGCCGTCGGCTCCGGAGGGCCACGCGCCCCTCCGGAGCCGGCGGCACACCGCTGCCCGAGAACCGTTCCACCCTGCCCGGAGGATGACCATGGCCGACCAAACGCCCTACACCTGGGAGCAGATGCTGAAGGTGTTCGCCGGGACGGACCACAGCGATGTCGTGAAGCGGACCGACGTGACCGGCGCCGACTGGATCCAGGCCTACTACCTGATCACGGACACCAAGAGCAACAACGACAGGCGCAAGGTCCAGAACGGCATCGCCAAGGGCGACGCCGGATACGACATGTGGGCCGAGTGGGTGTACCTGGTCGAAGGCGGCGGCACCTACAGCACGATCCTGGGCGTGACCTGCAACTGGCCGTTCTGGGACGGCAAGGAGGGCGACGCGACGGCGACCCTGTTCACCCGGTTCAAGTCCAACCCGGGCGACATCCTCGGCCCGTCGATCTGGGGGAACTGCACCGGCAACGAGGTCACGGCGCCCCCGACGCTGTGGGACGCCTCGCGGATCGTCGGCGAGGTCGACACCTTCTTCGTGGAGCAGCGGAAGAAGGTGAACACCTGGTTCAACGACGTGGGCGGTTCGGACAGCGAGTTCCAGGGGACGGCGGCCGGCCGCTTCAAGGAGGTCCTGTACGGCCTGGAGAACGAGTTCCTGGCCATGCACTTCGGGCTCAGCGGCGACCTCGGCGCGTACAAGGGGAAGGCCGGGGACCCGCCCGCGGCCAACCCCATCGTCACCAAGCTGAAGGATGCCGGGGACGCCCTGAGGGCCCAGCAGGCGCACATGTACACCTCGGGCTACGAGGCGTGGAGGGGGAACTCCACCCTGGAGAGCGCCGGACCGAACAGCGACAAGGGCGAGCACTGGCAGTACACCGACGGCTCCGCCGGCGGCAGCTTCTCCTCGCCGTACACCTGCGTGCACTTCGCGTTCACCGAGCTGGTCAAGAACTTCACCGCGGTCCTCACCCTCACCACGATCAGCTACGACGACGGGAGCCTCTCGGCCGACGCCACGGTCTCGGGCAACGGCGTCACCCTGGCGACCACCAAGGACGGCGTCAACAAGGAGTCCCTGGGCGCCTTCGTCAAGCAGCTGGACGCCAAGGCGAAGGAGAAGTGGAACGCCTGGGTGGTGGACAAGCTCGACGCGGCCGCGACCACCGCGGGGAGGGCCCTGTCCGACGCCTACGACGCCGCGAGCAGGCTCCTGCTGCCGATCAGGCCGGTGACGCTCGACCTGCCCAAGGACAAGGTCGAGACCCCCGACGGCAAGGGCGGTGACGGGAACGGGCCGAAGACCGACGTCAGCAACCCGAACCTCGGCGGTGGCGCCGGCGGTGACGGGGGCGGCACCGGTGGGGGTGGCACCGGCGGGATCGGCGGCACCGGCGGCGGTACGGGCGGCATCGGCGGGATCGGCGGCGGTACGGGCGGCGGTTCGGGCGGCGGCAGCGGAGGCAAGGGCGGGAAGACCGGGGGCATCGGCGGGATCGGGGGCATCGGCGGCACCGGTGGCGGCGGCAGCGCCGGCATGGTTCCGCTGCTGGACAAGGACGGCAAGCCGCTGCTCGACAAGGACGGCAAGCCGCAGATGGTCCCGCCCGGCACCCGGGTCAACGACAAGGGCCAGCTGGTCGACAAGGACGGCAAGCCGCTGCTGGACAAGGACGGCAAGCCCCGGCAGGTGCCGGCGGGCACCGTGGTGGGCCAGCCCGGTACCGGCTCCGGCGGCTCCACCACCGGGTCGGGCGGCACGGGTTCGAGCTCCAGCACGCCGTTCAAGGTGCCGCCGGGCTCGAAGCGCAACGACGACGGAACGGTCACCACCCCGGACGGCACGCTGCTGAAGGACCGCAACGGCAACCCGGTGGTGCTCGGCAAGGACCGGACCATCGGCGAGGACGGCACCGTCCGGGACGCGAACGGGCGGCCGGTCTCGCAGTTCGAGCAACTGCTCACCGACGAGGAGTACGCGCTCTCCAAGGGCGTCGGAGACATCCGTACCGGCGGCGGGGGCGGCGGCTGGTCCGGTAACTGGTCCGGGCTGCCCGGTTCGATCGGCGGCAGCGGCGTCTCCTTCGGCTCGGGCGGCTCCGGCGACGGCGCGGGCTCCGTCAGGACCGGGTCCGGCCTGTTCGGCGAGCCCGTGGGCGGTGGCGGAGCCGGCCCGAAGACCGTCGGCGGGATCGCCTCCGGCCCGCCCGGGCTGGGCGTCGGCGGCCGTCTGGCGGAGGCCATGGGCGTCAAGCCGACGGCCGTGCTGGCCGCCGAGGAGGCCGCCGCGAGCCGTGCCACGGCGGCCGGCCGGGCCGCGGCCGGCGCCGCCGCCGAGGAGGCCCAGCTGATGGGCCGGGGCATGTCCACGACCGGCGGCATGGGCGGACCGATGGTCCCCCCGATGGGGGCCGGGGCCGGCGGCGCGCCCGGCCAGGGCGAGAAGGAGCGGCAGCGCACCACCTGGCTGGCCGAGGACGAGGAGGTCTGGGGCACCGACTCGGACGCCGTGACGGGCGTCATCGGTCGCTGACGGACCGCCCGGCCGGTCGATCCGGCCTGTCGGCCCGGGGTGGCCGGACCGATCCGGCCCGGCGTCGAACCGCGGGCCGCGCCCCGTCCGTAGAGAGAACCGTACGACCCCACGAGCCGGCGCGTTCCGGGCCCGATCCCCCGGGCCCGGGACGCGCCAACGGGACACCGGGACAGAGACGGGAGGCGCGGACGGATGAGTTTCTCGTACGCCGAGCAGATCGAGCAGGCCATGGCCGCTCTGGCGGAGCAGCAGGTCAAGATGGCCGAGGCGGCGAAGGAGTTGCAGGCGGCCACCGCCTCGGCGACCACCAAGGACCGGATGGTCACCGCGACGGTCGGCGCACAGGGCCAGGTGGTGTCCCTGGTCTTCCACACCACCGCGTACCGGTCGATGGCGCCGGCCCAGCTCGGGACGGTGCTCGCCGACGTGCTGAACACCGCCCGGGCCGACCTCGGCGAGCGGATGGCCGAGCGGATGGGGGCGTTCAGCGGGCTGGGCGAGACCCTCAGGGCCTCGATGACCGGCGGCACCGAACTGGACGAACTCTTCGCGCCGCTGCGGGACATGCGCCCCGGGTTCGCCGAGGACGCGGCCGCGGAGGAGCGGCGCAGGCGCGACCGGCAGGAGGAGTTCCGTGGCTGAGCAGCTGAACGCCTCCGCGGACCTCCAGAACAAGTTCAAGAGGTTCGCGCGGGTGTCGGAGATCCTCGACGACATCGGCCGGCGGACCGACGAGATCAACACCTTCAACAAGGAGTCGGCCGGTCACGACGAGATCGGCAAGACCTACCACGACAACGTGGACGGCGCGACCGCCGACCTGTTCAGGCTGTTCAGGCAGGTGAGCACCGAGGTGGAGAAGCTCGGCCTCAAGGGCCAGCGGACCTCCGTGATCCTGCAGAACGCGGAGGACGACGCCAAGGGCCAGGTCTGACCGGCCCGACCGCACCTCCCCGCTCCCCGCCCCGCTCCCCGCCCCGCCTTCCGTCCCCCTCACCGTCCCCACCGGCTCCCGCCCGCGGCCGCGCGCCGCCCGAGCTCCCCGAACGCCAGGAGTGCGCCCCGTGTCGATCATGCTGCCGCCGGGCTTGGCGAAGTTCTTCGGCATCGTGACCGGCATGAAGTGGCCGGAAGCCGACGAGGACCGGCTGCGCACGGCCGGGGACGACTACCTGGCCATCGCCGCGGAGATTCCGGAACTCCGGGAACAGCTCAGGCGGTTGCTGAACACCATCCACGAGAACGACGATTTCGCAGGTGAGGCGGCCGACCGGTTCTACGAGCGGATGCTGCCACTCATCGGCGGAACAGGCGGCACCGACTACGTGACCGCGGCCGGCGTGATGGCCAAACAGCTCGGGGACTTCGCCCACAAGGTGGCCAACCAGGTCGAGTACGCGAAGTGGATGATCATCGCCCAGCTCATCCAGCTGGTGGCCCAGATCGCCTGGGCGATCGCCATGTCGCCGATCACCTTCGGCGGTTCGCTCGCGGGGATCTTCGTCGCCTACGAGACCGCCGGCGCGGTGATCAAGCAGGTCTTCATCTGGCTGTTCAAACAGCTCCTGCTGCACGAGTTCCTCTCCATCACCACCGCCATGCTGATGGACGGGATCATCCAGGGCATCCAGATCGGCAAGGGCCACAAGGACGGCTGGGAGAAGGAGTCCTTCATCCAGGCCGTCGAGATGGGCGCGATCAACGGCCTGCTCACCGGTCCGCTGGAACTGCTCACCTTCGGTCTCGGCAAGGCCTTCGGGCGGATCTTCGGGCGCGGCCTCAGCAAGGACCTCCAGGCCGACCTCAAGGCGCTGGCCGGCTCCGAGTTCAAGAACCTGGCGCAGAACGAGCTGAAGCACCTCCCGACCGGCACGCTGCGGGAAGCCCTCAGCCTGATGCGGAAGGAGGGCAGCCTCACGCTCAAGGAGGCCATCGCGCAGGCCAAGGCGAACGTCGCCAAGGACCTCGCGAAGAACACCGCCAAGGGTGTCGGGAAGAACACGGTCAAGGAAGTCGCGGGGAACGCCGGGAAGAAGGTCCGGAACAACGCCCTCAAGGACCTCGCGGACAAGGTCGGGGAGAAGGTCGGCAAGGAAGCCGGCAAGCAAGCCGGCAAGGAGGCCGGCGAGCAGGGCATCGAGAACGTCGCCCAGCACCTCAGCAAGGTCGAGAAGCTCACCCAGACGATGGGGGAGACCTTCGAGCGGGAGCTCGTCAAGCTGGGCGTCGACGCTGAACTCTCCAACGCGGCAGGGCGGTTGATCGCCTCACGGGTCGCCAGTGAGGGTGCCCGCTACGCGATCGACCTCGGGGCCGTCAACAAGCTGGTGTCGACGCTGGTCGCGGCCGGCGGAAAGATGGAGTCGGGCACGCTCCGGGCCGAACTGCAGGGCGTCACCCGGCAGATCGGCCACCTGCAGAACGAGCTGAGGCAGCTCGGCGGCAGCGCGCTGTCCGGCGCGGAGCACAACCTGAAGTTCCTCCAGGCGGAGCAGCAGCACCTCAGGGACACCGTCAAGGCCACCCAGGACCTCGCGGGGCGCGCGGTGAGCCTGCTGGACGGCCTGCACCCGCAGACCGCGGGGCAGTTCCTGTACAAGTTCGGCGAGGGCGTCGGCAACTACCTCAAGGGCGGCGTCCAGAACGTCGTCAGCGAGGGCGCGTACAACCTGACCTTCGGCGAGAACCACGAGTTCACCGTCAGCGTCGAGAGCTTCTACGGCGGCGTCGCGATGGGCGCGCTCGGCCACCTCGGGCACATCGCCGGCGGCCCGCTGCGGCTGCGGCTGGAGGACGTGCACCTCCCCAACTACGCGCGCTTCCCGCTGGCCGTGGTGTCCACCCTGATGGGCCACCCGACCTCCCTGTGGACCTCCCGCCCGGAGGGGGCGGGGGGCGGCGCCGGGCTGCACGGGACCGGCCCGCTGGACGGCCTGCGGCCGGAGCACCTGAGGACGGACTCCGACGGCTCCTCGGCGTCGTCCGGGGACAAGCCGTCGGGGGACAAGGCGTCCGGGGACAGGTCGGCGAGGCCCCCGGCGGGCACCCCGAGGACGACCGGTGGGGACAGGGCGACGGAGACGTCGCCGGGCGGGTCCAAGTCCTCCTCCGGCAACGAGCGGCCGGAGGCGCCGAAGCCCACCGACACGACCGGGGGTCCGAAGGAGACCCCGGAGCAGGCGCCGAAGCGCGAACAGGAGCGGACGTCCGAACGGACGGCGGAGCAGACGGCGGAGCGGACGGCGGAAGGGTCCGCCTCGTCGGCGAGGGCCCCCAGGACGGAGTCGTCGGTCCCCGTGCCGACGGCCGAGGAACGGCGGACGCCGCAGCAGCCGGCCGGCGACGGGAACCGGAACGGCGACCGGCAGCAGAACCACGAGCCGAAGCCCGACGCGCAGCCGAAGCCGGACGTACAGCCGAAGCCCGACCCGGAGCCGGCCGCGGACCGGGACCAGCCCGAGCCGGTCGTCCACGAGCGGCTGGACTACCTCCTCACGGGCGACGCCGGCGACGTCCCGTGGACCCGCGGCAACTTCCTGCCCGAGGGGGAGAACCGGCAGCCCGGATGGGTCGCGGGCACGCCGGGCGACCACCTCCCCGACGTGCTCTCGCTGCTGCCCGTCGACCCCACGCGCTACACCGTCGTGATCCACACCGACGGGAACGGCGAACCGATGCCGGCCAAGGACCTCGCCGCCGTGATCCTCGGCCTGGAGAGCCTCGGGCACCTGTCGGGCGGCCGCCGCACGATCGAGTTCGTCTCCTGCAACCTCGACAGCGCGAACCCCGGCTACGTCCGGCAGGTGATGGCCGAGGTCTGGTCGAACCCGAAGTCCGCCGACCTGCGAGCGGTGGCGGCGAACGGCCCGGTCTGGGTGGCCCCCGGGTTCAACGAGTCGCACACCATGAGGACGGGCCCCGGCACCGGTCACGTGATCGTCGCGGACAAGGTCGGCTTCGACGCGCAGGGCCGCCCGACGGTCGTCGGCGGCGGGGAGTGGCACGAGTACGCCAAGTCGCCCGAGGGCGGCGAGCCGACCGTCACCAGGTCCACCGCGCAGACGCCGGCCGAGTACCTCCCCGGCGGTGAGTACCACCGTCCGATGGAGGGCGCCGAGCGCTTCGGCACCGACTCCGAACCGGACGCCTACCACTACACCGACGCCCCCGAGCACATCCGCGCCGAGGCGGACGGCGCGCGGGCGGAGCAGTGGCGCAGGACCCAGCGGGACCTCCAGGACCGGTACGAGGCCAAGCTCTCCGAGGCGGCCGAGGAACTGCGGGCGGACCCGGACGGCAGCGGCCACCGGCGCGAGGACGAGGCCGAGCGGCTCCTCGACGAAGCCCTCGACGCCCCGGGCCGGTTCCCCGAAGGGGCGCCGGCGAACCTGCGCGGGGCGGTCCACGAGCGGGCCCGGGCGATGATGTACGAGGAGCTGGCCGCCCGGCCCGGTGAGCGCGAGCGGATCCTCGGCGACCTCGACGGCCTGGTGCGGGTCGCCTCCGTCCGCGAGGCGGCCGTCCGGGTGGCGGTGCAGCACTTCGACCGGGCGGCCGCCGCCTGGAACGCCCCGCGGATCACCGACGGCGCCACCGGGACCGCCCACACCCCCGACCGCACCCCCGCCGCCGTCGTGGACCTCGTCCGGCAGGACTTCACGGCGCGCGCGGAGGCGGAGGCCGCCCGGATCTACGCCGACCCGGACAGCCTCACCCCCGAGGCCAACACCCGGGCCGGGGAGTCCCTTCAGCGGCTCACCGAGCACGCGCGCGACGAACTCGTCCTGGCCACCGACCGCGCGAACGCGGCGGCCCTCGCCCAGGACCGGGTCGAGCGGGCCGCCGCCGACTGGTACGACCGGCTCTCCCCGGCCGACCGGGAACTGCTCGACGCGGCCGGGGTGACCGGACGTCCCGACCTGTCGTCGAGCAGCACGCAGGCGATCCGGGACCGGCTGCGCGACCGCATCGCCGCCGACGTCGAGCGGGCGGCCGGCCCGCTCGACGAGGCGACCGGCAAGCGCCGGGACCGCGACGAGGCCGTGGAGCTGTTCACCCGGTCGCTGGCCGGACACGAGCAGGCGCTGCCGCACGAGTTCGCCGTACAGGCGGTCCGCGAGGCGGCGATCCGCCGGGCCGTCGCGGAGACGGAGAAGGCGGCCGACTCCTGGGCCGAGGACGCCGCGCGCAAGGAGTTCGCCGAGAAGTTCGGCGCGGGCGAGTCCGACGTGCCGCGGGCCAAGGACACGGTGCTCCGCGAACTCGCCGGGGAGCTGGACCGGGCCGCCGCCGAGCGCGTCGGCGAGCCGGCCGCGCTCCGCGGTGCCCTCGACCGGCTCACCGACCCCGCCGCCCTGCACGACCGGCTCACCCACCAGGCCGCCCGCCTCGCCGTCCGCCGGCAGGCCACCGCGGAGGCCCAGGCGGTCGCCCGCGAGCACGGCCTGTCCACCCACGCCTCCGAGCGCCTGACGGAAGGCCACGGCGACCGGATCGCCCGCGCCTTCGACGAGTCCTTCCGCTCGCACGAGGACCTCGCGGGCCGCCAGGAGCACTGGCAGGAGAGCCACCGCGAACTCACCGGGGAACTGGCCGAGCACGCCGCCTTCGAGAAGGCCGCGGCCCCCGCCCTGCGCGAGGCCGCCAGGGGCTTCGACGGGCTCGCGGCGCGCCACACCCTCAACGAGGCCCTGACCGACCACCTCAAGCGCGAGTACGGCGACGACTTCGTCGCCCGCTACCGCGAACTGTGGACGCTCGCCCACTTCGACGAGGCCGGCTGGTCCGCCCACCAACGCGGCCACGAGGACGCCTTCGGTAGGCACCCGGACGTCACGGAGGCGCCGGTCAGGACCACCGGCGGCGACCACGGTCCCGCCGACGGCCAGATGATCGTCCGGGCCCGGGACACCGCCGACCAGCCGGGCGGGGACGACCTGGCGACGGCCCTCGGCCCGGCGTCCGGCGCCCCGGCCTCCCTCCACGACCGCCCGCCGGCCACCACCGAGGTCCGCCCCGGCGTGCACTGGCTGGCCGACCGGGGGGCGGACCCGCGCGCCACCGACGAGGCGCTCGCCCACTTCCCGTCCGACCCGTCGCACTTCACCCTGGTCTTCCACGGCACCGGATCCGACGGCGCACCGCGTCTCGACGGAAAGCCCGTCACACCGCACGAGCTGGCCAGGACCGCGCTCGACCTGCACGACCGGGGGGTGTGGGACGGCCGTCCGCTGCGCCTGGCCGGCTGCGACGCCGGGCGCGGCGGCGCGGACTCGTACGCGGCCCGTTTCGTCGCCGCCCTGCGCGAACAGCGGCCGGCGCTGAAGGTCGAGGTGGACGCCCCGGGCGGCACCCTGTGGTCGGTGCGCGACCACGCCGCCGGCGACGGCTCGCGCCGGCTGATCGTCACCCGCGAGGTCGGCTTCGACAGCAGCGGGCTCCCGCGCGTCGAGGCGGGCGGCCACTGGGTCAGGCTCGCCACCCCGGACGAGCACGCCCCGGTGGTGGCCACCGAGCTGCCGGCCCACCTGGACGGCGAGTCCGCGCCGCTGGTCGCCACGCCCGAGCACCCGATCGTCGCGCCGGACCCGCAGGCGCACGAGTTCGGCGCGGGGCGCAGGCAGCTGTACAACGCGCCGGAGTACGAGACCGTCGCGAGGAACTTCGAACAGTCCGTCGGCCTGCTCGCCTACCGGAACGAACGGGCGGTGCAGGCGGCCCGGGGGAGCGCGTACCGGCTGTACGAGGTGCTGAAGGCGGCCCACGGTGACCCGACCGGGGAGCAGGTCTACCGGGTCTTCCTGAGCGGGGAGCTGACCTCGGCCGGCCAGGTCGGCGAACAGCTCACCCAGGAGGGGTTCCACGAGCTGCTGGCGACGGGCAACCTCCGCGAGCTGATGACGGCCTTCTTCAACGCCGCCTACGCCCACGACGCCGTGCAGGCGCCCGGCTCGTTCGGCCTCAAGCGGCTGCTGACCGGTCTGGCCGACCACGAGAGTCCGGTCGTCCGGTTGCGCGAACTGGGCCTGGACACCGCCCGGGTGCCGCAGCAGCTGGACTACCTCAACAGCGTGACCCGGAAGGTCTCGCACAAGCTGACCGGCGGGCTCGGTTACTTCGACAAGGACTACTTCGCCACCGGCGCGGTCGCGCACCAGGCCCCGCTGGCGCTCCACCGGGAGTACCGGGCCAGCTCCGACGCCCGCACGCCGCGGACCGAGACGGATCCGCCGAAGCCGGACGAAAAGCTCATCAACGTCCGGATGCCGCTGAGCGTCCGGGAGCTGGACTTCCAGCGCACCGACTCCTCCCGCGCCCTCCACTGGGAACCCGGCAACGTCAGGCAGCAGGTCAACACGGCCTCCACCTGGTACGGCGAGACCCGGAACACCAAGGGGATGCAGCTCAGCACCGGCGTCTCGGCGACCACGGCGAAGATGCTCGGCGCGTTCCGCGCGCTCAAGGTCCCGGACGTCCCCGCCCAGGACATGCTGCTCGCCCTGGTCGGCTGGATGCTGCCGCTCGGCGACCACTCGCTCTACGAGATCCTCAAGGGCGCCGAACTCGCCGGAGAGCTCCCGCCGGTGCCGTCGCACCTGCTGACCGAGGCCGCCGCGATGTACCGCCACGTTCCCGGCCTGTCCGAGGGCACCCTGCGCCGGGAACTCGGCATGCTCCCGCACGAGGCGGTGTACCACGCCCTGGTGAGCCGCTCACGCCGCAACGGCGGCTTCGAGGAGGCGGGCCTGGAATCCGTGCGCCGGGTGTGGCAGCGGATGGTCGAGCCGGGCCGGGAGCCGTACCCGTACGAGCGGGAGTGGCTGGCCGACAACGGGCTGACGCGGGCCACGCTCGCCGAGCGGCTGAGCCTGGCCCACGTCGAGGCGTTCAACATCTACACCGGGACGGCGTACCCGCTGATCAACGTGCTGCTGAAGTACGACGGCGGACCGTGGCTGCACACCGCGCTGGGCCGGCAGATCGACGCGCTGCTGGCCGGACCGGTGTCGGCGGTGCCCTCGATGCTCCTGAACCACCCGGAACTCGGCGGGCTCATCGCCAGCCCCGAGCCGCGGTACCGGACGCCCGAGCACTCCGCGGAGATCTCCCGGATGGCCAGGGAACTGCTTCCCGAGATCGAGAGGGAACTGCGGATCCACGCCGAGATGATCGTCGAGGCGCTGGACCGGCTGCCGGCGGTGACCGGCGTCGTCTACCGGGGCGACTGGGCGCTGGGCCGCCTGGACGGGCCGGAGAGCGTGTTCACGGCCGGCAAGGCCGGGGACGTGATGAGCAGTTCGGGGCTGCTCAGCACCAGCCGGCTGCCGAAGGCGGCCGAGAAGTTCCTGCCGCCCGACGTCAAGCTGGACCGGTTCGGCCTGGCCCACCGGGTCCTGGCCCGGATCCGCCTGGGGGGCGAGAGCGGTGTCGACATCACGCCCTTCTCCCGGTACCGGGACGGGGAACGGGAGATCCTGATCAGGCCCGGTGCGGTCCTCACCGCCACGGGCAGCGGCACCGGGAGCACGGCCGTCGGACCGCACGAGCGGATCGACTACGTGGAGACCGGATCCGTGCGGCCGTTCGAGTGGCGGAACGACGCGGCCGAGTGGCCGCAGAGGCTCCACGAGCAGCTCAGGTCCCAGGTGGCGCTGCTGGCCAACACGTCCGAGGTGCGGTTCCACCAGGACCTCTGGCCGCTCGCCAAGGCCGCGGGCGCCCACCTCGGGCTGCCGGACGCGCACCGGGCCGACGCGGCCACCCCGGACACCACCCTGGTCCGCCGGACGACCGAGCACCTGTGGGACGCCGCCCGGATCGCCGCCACCCTGCACGAGGCCGTCGGGCACACCCTCGCCGAGCTCACGGGCGTGTCCCTGGTCGCCACCCTGGCCCGCACCGAGCTGCTGCTGCCGCCGGACCACCGGATCACCCAGGACGACCTGCGGCGGTTCACCGACCGGGTGACCGGCAGGGCAGGGACGGGCGACCACGACCTGCGCCGGCTCCTGGCGGTCGCCCAGGACGTCGAGTACACCGGCCACGCCCCGGCCCTGGCCGACCTGCGCACGGCCTGGGCGGCCGTCGGACGGGCCGCCGCCGAGCCGGTGACCCCGGGCGAACCGGGTGTGTACCTGCTGGGGGACCGGCCCGCGAACCACGAAGCCCTGGCGGCGCTCCTGACGACCTTGCAGTACCGGGACAACTTCCTCACCGTGGTGCTGGACACCGTCGGCGGGCGCCCCGGCCTGCACGGCACCGCCCTCACCCCGGCCGAGACCGCGCACGCCCTGTTCAAGCTGGTGGAGGACGGCAGCTGGGACGTCCGCAAGCCGCTGCGCCTGCTGGCCGGCGACCTGGCGTCGGAGGCCCACCGGTCGTACGCCGACCAGGTGCTGAGCCACCTGTGGCGGATGAACCGGAAGATCGTCGCCTACGCGGCGGCGGGGAACGTCTGGATCACCACCTCGCCGTTCGGCACCACGCACCTCGTGGTCGCCGACCGGGTCGGCCTGTCCGCCGGCGGGCAGCCGGTGTACGTCGGCCCCGGGAACTGGGTCTGGCTGGAGCACGGGAGCCGGCCGGAGGAGGTCGGGCCGTACTTCGCGGACGAGTTCACCGAGTTCAACGTGGGCAACGGTGAGGGAACCGCCCTCGTCGGTCCGGCGCCGCACACCATCGGACTCGGCGTCGACACGCTCTCCCCGGGGGGCGCCCACCCCGGTGCGGACCCGGCCGGGGCCCAGCCGCCGCACGAGGCGGAGCAGGATCCCGCAGGGCAGATCATCGAGCTGGACGACCTGGTGGACGGCGGCGGGGGCTCCGGCCACGGACCGCAGCCGGGCGACGGGAGCGCCGCGGGGGGTCAGCAGAACCAGGCACCCGCCCCGCCGGTGCCGCAGACCCTGCCGCCGGTGCCCGGTCCGCCCGCGCACCGGCTGGCGGGCCCCGACTGGGTCCAGCAGGGCCGGCCGCTCACGGACGGCGCGGGAGGGTTCCACGGCTGGGTGCTGGACGGCAGCGTGCTGCCGGAGTTCGGGTACATCGAGGGATCGGCCCGAACGTACGAGATCGTGGTCCACACGGACGCGGACGGCTATCCGACGGTCGGCGGACACCGGGTCACCGCCGAGGAGATGGCCGGTCTGATCCTCTCGCTCAGGCAGCAGAGGTACTGGAACGGCAGGGACGAGATCGAGTTCGCCGCCTGCCGGCTCGGTGGGACGGAGAACGGCGCCTACCTGGCCGCACTCCAGGTGCACCTCTACATGAGGAACGTGAGCGTCACCATCCGGGCACCCAGGGAGGACGTCTGGTTCGCGCCGTTCCCCGCCCGGCACGCCGACGACCCCGCGCATCCCGGCGGCGGCCGGACCTTCGTCTCCTCGGCCTCGGTCGGCTACGACTCGCACGGCTTCCCGGTGATCGCCGAGGGCGGCACCTGGGAGGTCGTCGAGCCCTTCGCGGGCCAGGGCGCCAACGTGCAGATGGCGACCGCGACCATGGAGGTCCCGGCCGGCTACTCGGAGGTCCACGCCGACCAGGTCAGCACGGAACTGCCCCCGGAGCTGCGGTTCACCGAGCGGGCCCCCGCTCCGCCGCCGCTCGACACCGCCCCGCGGCCCGGGCACGGCGGCGACGAGAACGGCGAACAGCCCCCGGTGAACCCGTACGCGGACCTCTTCGGCACGGACCAGCTCGCCGGTGAGGCCGATCAGTCGGTGCTGCCGTTCGGCGACCTCTCGGGCCTCTTCTCGATGGACCTGTCGACCGTCATGGGGGACATGAACCTCGGGCCGGTGCCGGCCGAGGACACCCTCATCGACCTGACGGCCCAGGGACTGGAGGGAAGCCTGGCCACCGGGACGCCGAACGCCGGGGACGTCTTCACCCTCCTCGACCTCCTCGACGGCGCCCCGGGCAACTTCGACCGCCTGGTGATCCGCTACGCGGAACGGAACAACGGCCAGGACCTCGTGCGGGTGCTGCACGACGCGGCGCAGCAAGGGCTCCTGGGTGAAGGGGCCGCGGCCCGGGTGCTCGGCCGGTTCGGCCGGCCGGACGTCGCCCCGCCCGCGCACCTCGCCGACGTGTTCCTGCACCCGGACGAGCTGGCGGTGTCCGGCCGCCTCCGGACGTCCCTGATCAACGGCGAGGAGTCCGAGCGGGTGCTCGCGGCGATCCAGCCGCTGCGGGAGGACCTCAGGACCCTGTGGCGGGCCCTCGACTTCTACGACCGCGGGGGCGAGCGCCCGCTCCTGGAGGAGCTCCGGACGCGGTTCCCCGAAGCGGCCGAACTGCACGCCTACGTCAGGAACGGCGAGCTGTGGGAGCACCCGGTCGTCGACGAGGCGGGCGCGATGGACCTCTTCCACCAGCTGAGCCGACTGCACTACGAGGCGGCGGACGGGCAGAGCCACCGGATCCCCTTCGACTTCCCCGACAACGGCTGCTTCGACCGGGCGCACCTGATGGCCGTGCGGCTCACCGAGCTCGGCGTCACCAACCAGAAGGTCTTCGTCCGCTACCAGACGGCCACGGGCGGGGCGGGTCTGGAGGTCACCTCGGCGAACGCGGCGGCGCCGCTCTCGGGGACCGGGCCGCGGCTGGTCCGGTGGGGGTTCCACGTCGCCGTGACCGTCGACGTCCTCCTCAGCGGGGCCGACAGCCCGGTGCCGATGGTGATGGACCCCTCGATGGCCGACCGGCCGCTGCTGGTGGACCACTGGATGGCCCTGATGGGCGTGGGCGTCGGGACCTCGACCCACCTCGGATCCCGGTACGCGGACGTGGTCGACCACTTGGCCCGGCTCCACGGAGACCCCGCGGTCACGACGGACGGCCTCGGCTTCCCCACGGGCGCCGCGAGCCACTACTTCGTCGAGCGCGAGACGTACTTCCTGACCGCCGCGGCCAACGACCGGAGCCAGCCCGGCAACGACGAGCCCGGCGGGCGGAGCCTGCGCAGGTCCGAACGGTTCTTCCGGGAGAGGCAGCTGGCCACCACCGACGACCGCCGCGCCGACGCGGCCGTGCGGGGCCTCGACCGGATCATCGAGGGAACCTTCGACAACCACATGTCGGACGAGCGGCAGCGGCCCGAACTCTTCCGGTTGCAGGAAGTGCCGCCGGACGGAGACTGCCTCTACCACGCCGTGAACGCGGTGCTCGCCCCGGAGGGCGCGGACGCGGCCGCACTCCGAAGGCGCGTCGTCGACTGGATGCAGTTGCCCGAGAACTTCGGCATGGTGCGGCGGTTCGCCCGGGAGTTCGGGACGACCGTCGGCCAACTCGCCCGGACCATCGGCCACACCGGCAACTGGAACACGGCGGCCGGGGACCTCGCGCCGCGGGTGGTCGCCTCCGCGCTCGGGGTGCGGCTGCACATCCACCGGACCGGTCAGCCGGTCCACGTGCTGGAACCGCTGAGCGGCCCGGCGCCCACCCGGGACGTACACCTCCAGTTGGAGGCGGACCACTACAGCGCGTGGGTCCCCACCCAGAAGCGGGGCCGTGAGGACGGTGCCGGGGACGGGGACGGGGGCGGCGCCGACGGCGAGGGCCCGCCCGCCCGGAGGCCCAGGGTGGATCCGTCGTCGGAGTCGGAGCCGACGGACACCTCCACGGACACCTCCACGGACACCGCGATGGAGACGGACGACGCCCCGGCAGCGTCGGACACGGCGATGCGGGAGGACACGTCGATGCGGCCGGCACCGGCGCCGACCGGGCAGGACGGGCAGGTCGTCGTGGGCCGGCCGCCGGTCGGGCTGGGCGGTGGCGAGATGCCGGTGCCCGGGTCGTTGCACGAGCGGGTGCGGGAGCTGGAGCACCTGTCCTCGGAGGAACGGCGCCGGCTGGCGGCGGACGAGGCCTTCATGGCGGGCCTGCGCGCCGAGTTGGGGCCGGAGGACTTCGCGCAGGCGGCGGCGCGGCTGCTGATCGACGTCGATCCCCGGACCCACCAGCCGGTGGCGGCGCGGCGGACGGCCGAGGAGCTGGTCGCGCGGATGCTGGCGGACAAGGAGGTCGCGGAGCGGCTGGTGGCCGCGGGACCGCGAGTCGTCGTGGTGCCGCGGGACGTCCCGATGACGGAGGTCCCCGGCTTCGTGGCGTCCGGGCACGGCACGGGTGACGGGCGTGACTGGTCGGTGGTCCGGGGCTCCAGCGGGGACGGCCTCGTGCTGATCACGGAGGAGAACCTGCTCGGTGCGCGGACGTCGGTGGGGCCGCACCTGGCGTACGCCGAGGGCTACTCCACGTCGGCGCACGAACTGGCCCACGCGATCCACGAGTTCGGGATGACCGAGGCGCAGAGGGAGCTGGTCGGGCAGGCCTACCGGGATCGGAGCGTCTCCGACGCCCTGGCCGAGCTGTTCGGCGAGGAGAGCGTCACGGCGTGGCCGGACGGCGGGCTGCGCGACGGTGCCGGCGACCGGGTCGGAAACTACTCGGCGCGCAACGAGCACGAGTTCTTCGCGCAGTTGGTCACCGCGTACTTCGGGCACAACCACGGCAGTGACCCGGCCACCGGGCTGCCGCGCAACAACGGGGCCGAGTGGGTGCGGGAGAACGTGCCCGAGCTGGTGCCGCTGCTGGAGCGCCTGTTCGGGAGCGACCCGCGGACGGAGCGTCCGGAGCCGGCCAACCAGGTCAGCCGGACCGGGGCGGAGGAGCAACTGTTCGACGGGTTCCGGGAGTTCATGGACTCCGCGACCCGGTCGGACGAGCCGGACGTCGTCCGGCAGAACGAGGAGCATGTCGAGGAGCGGCAGGAACACGTCGAGCAGGAACACGTCGAGCAGGAGCATGTCGAGGAGCGGCAGGAGCACGTCGAGCAGGCGCAGGAGCCCGTCCAGGAGGCCCCGGAGCAGCCCGGCCACCACGTCCCCCTCGACGACGTGATCACGCAGATCCTGAACCCGTCCACCTCCGCCCAGCACCCCGTGACCGAGCCGGCTCCCGTCACGGCGGTGACGACGACCGTCGTCTCGGAGGAGGCGCCGCTGCCCGTTCCGACCCCGCCGCCTGTTCCTGCCCC
The DNA here is from genome assembly GCF_055607525.1 of Kitasatospora sp. NPDC036993. NCBI lineage: Bacteria > Bacillati > Actinomycetota > Actinomycetes > Kitasatosporales > Streptomycetaceae > Kitasatospora > Kitasatospora sp. NPDC036993. Next base: position 123,892 of record NZ_JBVJRP010000007.1, read on the forward strand.
GCCCACCCGTTTCACGGAGCGCGGGCTGGCCGCGTCCGACGTGCTGGTGCACCTGGAGAACCCCAGGACGCAGGACTTCGACACCCTCGTCAGCCGGTTCGCCGATGCGCTGCACGGGGACCAGGAGGCCGCGCGGTCGCTCGCGCAGAGCCTGTTCGGCGGCGAGACGCTGCGTCCGACGGTGTCCGCGCTGTCCCGGGGGGACGTCCGGGAGGTGTACTTCCAGGCCGGCCGGTGGTCCGGGCAGGTCAGGATCACCGCCACGGTCGGGCAGGGCCGACACCTCAGGCAGCTGTCCGGCTTCGAGTTCGAGTACGGCTCGGAGCAGCAGAGCACGGTCGGCATCGTGGCCGACCGGCTCAAGCAGGCGAACATGGGTCTTCAGTTCAAGTCGAAGTTCGGCGGTTCGGGGGACCTCACCGCGACCCTCGGCTACCAGCACGGCTGGATGCACGGCAGCACCACCGCCGAGGCGAGCCGGACGATGGCCCGCGGCAAGACCACCGAGCCGACCGAGCTCTTCGCGACCCCCTTCGTCCTGAAGGTGGAGTTCCTGGACGCCCGTCACCACGCGGCTCCGGGCACCTGGCGGTCGCCGCAGCCGGTCGAACTCACGCTCACCGGCCACGTCGCCGTCCCGAGCCGGGAGACCGCCGGTGCCCCGCAGCAGGAGCAGAGCCACTTCGCGGTGCCCCTGGAGGTCTCCGGGCACCGCCGGCTGGCCGGCTCGCACATCGTCACCGACGTGTGGCCGGTGGAACCGCCCCGGCCCGCTCCCCGGGTGGACGAGCAGGGCGACGTCCAGTTGCAGAACCTGGCCGAGCGGTCGAACGCGTCGGCCATGGAGAAGTTCGTGGCGAACTTCGAGGCCGAGGCGAAGGCCTACTTCGGCGGTCGCTGGGAGGAGCTGCGGAGCAGGATCCTGTCGGAGCTCGACCTCGACACCCTGCACCAGGAGCTCAAGGGGACGATGTCCGGTCAGAAGCTGGTCATCACGGACGAGAGCCTCACCGGGGCGACCGCCGTGATCACCATCGGCGGCGGGTCGGTCACCCGGATGCGGCAGGTCCACACGCTGCCGAGCACCGAGTTCAACATCGCCACCGCCACCGCCCGTTCGCACGTCGAGCAGCGGACGACCAGCAAGGAGTGGCAGGCGTCGGCGGTCGGGAACGGCACGGACAAGAAGGGCGGCGGCGGTGGCGGCGCGGGCATCAGGGCCGGGCGGGACGGCGTCGGGCTCGTCGGCTCCGGCTCGGACCTGGGGAGCGGCACCAAGACCAAGCGGCCGGCGGTGCTGTTCGAGGGGACGGCCGAGCTGACCGTCACCTTCGGCTGGCAGGGCGGTCCGCTCGCCCGTCCCGCCGACCGTTCCGCCCACGCCGAGCTGGGCTTCCGCACCGTGATCGACCAGGACGAGGCCGTCCCGGTCCCCGAGGCCGATCAGGCCGTGGCCGGGGCGCGGCCGCCGGAGTTCGTCGCCCACGAGCTTCCCGGCCCGCCGGCCGACCCCGTGCACCCGCTGGACCGGGACGTCCCGGCCCCGGTGGACGAGGTGTGGTCGGGCCTGCCCGACACCACCGTCGTGCGGGACCTGCGTGACGTCGCCCCGCTGCACCGGGAACTCGACCGGGTCGGCGCGCTGCTGCTCGGCGAGAAGGCCTGGCGGCAGGTGCGCGGGGACGTCCTCCAGGCCTACTCGCACGCCGCGGTGAGCGCCCACCTCGTCGGCATGTCCCGCGGCTCCGCGCTGCGCGGCCCCGAGGTCACCGGCGGTCCGCTGCGGGACCTGCACCTCGCCACCACCGTGCGGATGCTGCGGATGACCCACGTGCGGACCCAGCAGGGCGCCGAGCTCAACCCGGTCCGCGAGACCAGCACCTTCGACTCGTCCCGCCACCTGCGCTCCGACACCCTCAACGGCCAGGTCCAGGGCGGCGGCAAGGGGGTGGTGCACACCTGGGACAACGTGCGGAACACCTCGGACAAGCCGTTCGGGGACAGCCTCCAGGGCACCGTCACCGGCTCCGTGGAGTCGCGGGTCCGCGATGGCTGGCGCGGCGGGGAGTCCGGGAAGAGCTTCGCCAACGGCAAGTACGCCAGCCCGCAGGAGCTGTACCGGGTCGAGTTCGAGGTGCTGCTGAGGGCCAACGGCACGGACCGCCGGCCCGTCGTGCTCACCGCGGAGCTGAGCCTGGAACAGGTGCACACCGCGCTGCGCGCGATCGACGAGCAGGAACGGACCGGCTTCCGGCCGCCGCAGAACCCGGTGGAGGCCGTCCCGCCGCTGCCGCGGCCCGTCGCGCACCAGGCCGGCGAGGGGGCCCCGGCGCCGCTGCGGCTGGGCCAGTCCGACGTGGTGCTCAGTCTCGGCCGGGGGGACACCTCGGTGCTGCGCAACGTCCTGGCCACGCTGGAGGGGCACACCGGCAGGCCGGTGCCCGCCGACGTCGAGGCGAGGCTGGCCAGGTCGATCGACGCGGACGGCCTCAAGTCCGAGATGTCCAGGCTCACCCGGGGCGGGCGGATCCGGGTGCCGGTCGAACTCGACGGCTGGAAGGGCACCGTCGTGGTCGGGGGCGAGCTGCAGCGTCCCCGGCCGCGTGAGACGCCGGTCACCGGCTTCGAGTTCGAGTCCGGCAGCCAGCAGCGCACCACCACCGGCACCACCGCGGACTCGCGCACCCGGATCCGGGTCCGCGGCCGGGTCGGGATCTCCCTCCCGTGGGTCGACGCCGCCGTGCAGGCCACCCACACCCGCGACTACGTCAAGGGCATCTCGATCGACCGGACGGGCGGCACCAACAGCCGGGGCAAGAGCGTCGAGGCGGCCCAGTTCACCGACGCGGACGCCGTGTTCACGACCACCTTCGAGCCGGGCAAGCGGTCGGGCGCGATCGCCCCGCCCGATCCCGTCACGGTCCCCGCCGTGGTGGCCGCCCCCCGGCGCACCGCCCCGGACCCGAACGACCCGCGGATGCCGGCGAACCACCGGTTCGGTTCCTCCGACGTGGTCACCGCCGTCCACCTGAACCAGGACCGCAGCGGGACGGTGCACGACCTGGTCCGCGGTCTGGGTGACTCCCCGGTCGACGCCCGCGGCCGCACCGCCGCCGCCTTCCTGGGCAGGGACTGGTCGGGCCTGGCGGAGAAACTGGCCACCAGGCTGGACTTCGACCGGCTCCAGATCGACCTCAAGTCGATGATGTCCGGCCACCCGCTCGTGGTGGAGCACGGCAGGAGCAAGGCGCTGGTCACCGCCGAGCTGGTCACGCTGAACCGGACCGGGCAGCTGCCGCAGGTCGAGTTCAACATCGGGACCGGCCACCAGACCTCGCTCACCAGCGCCGACGGCGGCACCAACACCGGCGGCGGCCACGGCACCGCGGTGACCGTCAGCCTCTTCGGCACCGGCAACCCGACGGCGGTCGGCCCCAAGGCGGTGGGCGGGGTCAGCGGCACCGGGGCGAAGGGCGTGGACCGGCTGGAGCACGGCAGCGACTCCTCGGCCGCCGGAACGGCCGTCAAGAGCAAGGTCCCCGGCGTGGCGCACGAGGCCGCGGTGCTGCTGAGGATCCGTTTCGAGCACAGCCCGTTCGTCCGGCTGCACCCGTCGGACGCGATCCGTCCCGACCGGGCGGCGCAGCCCCCGGACGCGAACGGCTCGGTGCTCGGCAGGATCAACCGGAGCCTGAGCCGGTTCGGCGACCGGGTGACCGGGCTGGGCCGCTACGAGCGCAGGGTCGTCGAGGCCACGATCCACGCCGACGTGGTGATGGAGGCCGACCGGGACCAGCCCGTGGTGCCCTCGCGCTACGGTGCCCCGAAGGAGGGGTTCCCGCCGCTGCGCCCGGCCGAGGCGGTCGTCGCGCAGGAGCTGCGGCGGCCACCGGCGTCCCTGTTCACCGAGGGGCCGCGCGAGGCCGGGGTGCTGCGCTGGATCGACGACACGTCCGGCGTGCGGGACCTGCTCACCGTGTTCGGGTCGAGCTTCTTCAAGGGGCGCACCTGGTCCTGGCTGGAGTCCGTGGCCCGGAACACCCACAGCCACGCCCAGCTGTCCGCGCTGTTCGGCTCGGTCTCCCGGGGGCGGGAGGTCCTGCCCTCCCCAGAGCCCGGGGGGCCGGACCGTGACGTCATGGTGCGGGACGGCCGGAGCGTCGGCACCCCGTCCCCCGGCGGGCGCCTGTTCGTCGCCGACGCCGACATCACGGCCAGGATCTCGATCGTCCAGCTGGAGTTCCAGCGGGAGAACGCGGCGGCCGCCCTCAGCCCCGCCAACGACTCGGCCGGCGGCGGGCGGCGCACCCGGCTGGACTGGGGCCTGTGGAACGCCCAGGTCCAGGCCGGGGTGAAGGCCGGCCTGGAGGGCGGTACCGACCTCACCGGCACCGTGACCGGAGGGTACGGGCAGCGGTGGCGCGACGGGGCGTCCACGGGTGCCTCCGGCAAGATCGTCGCCGGGGCCAAGTACGCCGACCCGAGCGTGCGGTACACCGGCTACGCGGAGATCGAGGTCACCTTCCGCGACGGGGACCGCACGCTCACCGAGAAGGGCCTGGTGCCGATCGAGATGGAGGTCCCGCGGGACCGGACCGAGGTGGTGACCTCGGACGACAGCCAGCGGGTGCTCTTCACGACCCTGCACCCCGGCGGGGAGCGGATCAGCCGGGGTTCCGTCCCCGACGCCATAGCCAAGGTGCTCGCGACCCCGGTGGAGGGCGCCGGCGGCCGGGTGCACTGGCTCGCCGACCTGGCCGAGCGGAACGCCTCGCCGGACCTGTCGGCGGCGCTGGCCGGCCTCCCGCACGACGACGGGCACTTCACCGTCGTCTTCCACGGCAGGGCGGAGAGCGGTGCCCCGACCTGGCTCGGCGAGGAGGTGACCCCGGAACAGTTCGCGGGCGCGCTGCTCAGGCTCGCCGAGGGCGGCCAGTGGCAGGGCGAGGACCTGCGCTTCCTGTCCTGCAACACCGGGCAGGGCGTGGCGGACTCCTTCGCGGCCAGGACCCTGGGCCTCGTGCACGACCTGGTCACCGCCCGCCGGACCGAGGCGGACCGCACCGGAGTGCCGCTCAGCCCCAACCTGGCCCGGCTCGCCGACGTGACCGCCGTCGCCGGCGACGGCTCCGTCTTCCTGACCCGCGGAGCGAACCCCCGGGCCGTCGTGGCCCGCAACGTCGGCTACAGCGCCGACGGTCTCCCGCTGGTCGAGGGCCCGGGCGACTGGCACCGCCTGCGCGTCGAGGACGGCCGGGTCCACGCCACCGCGCTCGGGCAGGAACTCCTCCGCGACGACCAGCAGCCGGTCCCCCTCGCGACCGGGAACGACCCGATCGACCCGGGCCAGGGGCCGGCGGTGCGGCTCATCGGCGAGGAGGCGGTGGCGGAGCAGGACGCGGCGCCGGTCGTCGTGCCGCCGGTCGAGCAGCCCACCTGGAAGCTCCAGCGGGGGCGCGCCCTGGACCTGCTCCAGCCGGAACCGGCGCCGCAGCCGGGGCCGCGGACGGAGGCGGAGGTGGCGGCGGCCGCCGCGATCAGGGCGGAGAACCTGAAGCGGCTGGCCTACGACTACGGGACCGGGACGGACGCCCTCACGGCGCTGACGGACCGGCTGCGCGAGCGCCCCGTCGGCACCGAGGCCACCGTGGCGCTCACCCGGCCGGACGGTCAGGACGTGCTGCTGCGTCTCGGCCGGGACGCGGACGGCTCGCTGAGGCTCGTGGACGGGGGCGACCGGGTCGTCACCATCCGCACCGACGCGGCGGAGCCGGCCACCCGGATCCTGGAGGTCCCCGGCGAGGCCGACGGCCCGGCCGCGCCCGCCCCCCGGGAGGTGGCCCGGGTCACGTCCGAGACCCATCTGTGGGTGACGATGTCGAACGACCACGTGTCGAGGACGGAGCTGACCGGGCTCGGGGCGAACGCCTACACCATCAGGGCGGAGAACTCCGGCGACATGTACCACATGCGCGCCGCCCTGCTCGCCCATCCGGACCGGGCGTTGCTGGTGTGGAACGTCAGCGAGGCGACCAGGAGGCAGGTCGAGGGGATCATCAACCTCCACGACGACCTCTTCACCCAGGGGCGAAGGATCCACTACACGACGGAGACGAGTCTGCCCGCCCATTCCTGGCGGAACGAGACGGCGGCTTCGGAGGACATCGCGACGCGCATGACGAGGAGCATCGCCGGCGACCACTGGAGGTTCGTCGAGCAGATCATGCCGAGGCCGAGGCCCGCGACCGCCGAGCCCCGGCTGGGATTCCTGGCCGGGCAGCTGGACAGGCTCCAGACCGGCGTCGAGGAGCACCGGGACGAGGCCGGCGACCGCTCACTGCGGGCGGCCCGGATAGCCGAGCTCGCCCGGAGCTACGGGCACTACACCCCGCAGGAGGCCGAGGCCTTCCAGCGGGACCTGGAGCACCCGGCCCTGGGCCGCTTCGAACCGGACCAGGACTACGTGATCGTGACGTACCGGGACAGCGGCCACAGCAACCGCGCCGGCGCCAACGCACCGGCGCTCGACACCGGGCTGGTGGGGGTCCGCCAGATCATCGACCAGGTCGAGGGCGCGGCGGGCGGACGCTTCAAGGTCGTCGTGATGGGCGAGCAGCCGGAGGGGTGGACCGGGCAGGCCCTGCAGAACTACTGGAACTGGCCGTCGGTCGGGAACAGGCGCAAGGAACTCGCCCTCCTGAGGTACCTCGCGGACAGCTACCGCATCGTCGGTGCGGTCGGCATGCGCAGCGGCGTCATGGACGAACTCGCCTTCGCCGGGATCAAGATCGTCTCGATCGACATCAGCCCGCACCGCGACGAGGCGGACGGGTTGCCGAACCTCAAGCAGTCCAAGGGATGGACCCGCGGTCTCCGGTTCGAGGAGGCGTACGAGCGGTACTACGGCCGGGCGTTCGTCACCGACCCGCGAGCGCAGGACACCACCTACGCGGAACCGGGCGGCGCCCCGGTCCACTTCGACGGACGGTTCAGTGACCGGGACGCCGCCACGGTGCGCGACGCCATCGAGTTCTACTTCGACGGCGCCGGGAACTCCGGGGCCGTCCGGCACGTCTCCCACCCGCACGAGGCGGGCCAGGTGGACGAGGCGCTGCACCGGCTGGGGGACGTCCAGGACATGACCGGCCTCGACCTGGCCCGGAGGACGCTGCCCTACCTGCGCGAGTTCGAGGGCTTCAAGGCCCAGATCCCCGAGGTGTGGGAGCTGGTGGAACCGAAGCTGATGGAGGCGGAGGACGCGGCGGCCGCGCACGAGTCGCGGGCCGCCGAAACCTGCGGACGGAACGTGGCCGGGTTCGCGGAGCGGGGGCTGGCGGCGCTCGGGGTCACCCAGGCGGCCGACCTCCTGGCGAAGGTCGGGCCCGGTCCGCTCGCGGCGGAGCACCCGATCGGGGAGGTCGCGACGAGGTTCATCGGCGAGATCCGGAAGGCACTCGTCCAGGCGTTCGTCGAGAAGGAGCTGGCGGGCAGGCCGGAGCTGACCGGGAAGGCCCTCAAGGACTTCCGGAAGGAGGTTTCCGACACGGCCCAGGAGAGGGTCGGCGCGCTGTCCCCGGAGCAGCTGCGGGCCGTCCTCAGGAGCTGCCTGGAGGAGTACGGCGGGTTCCCGTAGGAGAACGGGACGGGCCCCGGCCGGAGGCGTCCGGCCGGGGCCCGCCGGGCGGGGCGGTGGTCAGCCGGCCAGGCCGCGCAGGGTGTGGTAGACCCCGCAGGCCTGGAGGGCCAGCGGGAGCAGGGACAGCGCGCAGAGGGTGTGCAGGATGTCGGCGAGGCGCCCCCAGTAGGGGAGCAGCCGGCGGCCGGGGACGGTCCAGGCGGCGACCAGGAGGGCGACCGCCACCGTCAGCAGGGCGGCCAGCAGGAGCAGCCGGCCGGTGCCGGAGGCGTCGGTGGTGGCACGGGCGAGCAGCACCAGGCCGCCGAGGACACCGGGCAGCAGGACGGCCAGACGCTGGCGGATGCTGCCGACGGCCCGGCCGTGCAGCAGCAGGAGCAGGCTCATCGCGCCCGCCTGCGCCGGGCCCGCCCAGCCGTCGGCGAAGGGCAGCACGGCCAGGCAGACGGCGCAGACGGCGCCGATCGCGGAGTACAGGGCCATCAGGTAGTCGTCGGCGACCAGGGCCCGGGGCAGTACGGCGGAGGCCGGGACCGGCTCGATGTTCTGCTGGAGCTCCTCCGCGTTGCGCGGCAGCATCGGCAGCCGCAGCCCGGACAGCCGGAAGGCCAGCGAGGGCACGAAGGCGCCGACCAGGACGGACACCACCGCGATCACCGCCACCAGCTGGGCGAGCGTCATCCCGGAGAGCACCAGCACCCCGGACCCCACCCCGAGCAGGGCGACCAGCGCCACCCCGAGGAACAGCGGCGCCGCGGCGCCGACCGCCGCCAGGGCCAGCACCGCCGCTCCGGCCCCGGCCGAGGAGGCCGCCAGGATCCGGGCCCCGAGCAGCTCACCGCCGCCCGGCCCGTTCGGCAGCAGCAGGGCGGCGAGCGCCAGGTACGGGACGGCGGCGGCGCCCAGCGCGGCGCCCGCGCCCGCGTCGGCCATCGCCCGGGAGGCGCTGGCCGCGCCGAGCAGCAGCAGGAGGGCGACCGCCGCCGCGGCGGCCTCGCGCGGGGCGGCCGGTCCTGGCAGGGCGAGCAGCACCCAGCCGGCCGCGAGCGCGGCCAGCGCCAGGGCCAGCGACAGGATCCGGGTGAGCGCCGGGCGCCAGGTGTCGCCGCGCTCGTCCATGCCGGTGGCGAGGCCGTCCACCAGGTCGTCGAAGTGCACCTGGGGAAGGGCCTCGTGACGGGCCCGCAGGTACAGCGCGTCACCGTCGTGCAGGCCCAGCGCCTCGGCGGTGCGCTCCTCGTCCAGCGGCTCCTCGCCGAGCCGCTGCAGCACCCAGCCGCCGTGCTCCAGGCCCTCCTCGGCGAGCCCGGGGCCGGCGTGCCCGAGGACGGCGGGCAGCAGGTCGGCCAGGGGTACGTCGGCGGGGACGGCCAGCTCGAAGGCCGTCCCCGGCGCGTGGAACCTCAATCGGCACAGTCCTGCCACGACACTGCTGCTCACGCCGGTCCTCCGGTTCGGTGGGATTGGTCCGCTGCTCCGCCCGGATGAACGGCCTGCCCGGCGTGCCGCGTTCAACCGGCCCCGTGAACCGGAGGCACGGTGCCGTCCGTGGGTCAGAACGGGGACGGCCTCGGGCGCGGGAGCGCCGGCCGCCCCGAGCAGCCCGGGGCCGTGAGCAGCCCGTTGCAGTGAGGAGCCCTGAGTGAGCGTGGAGCTGATCAACCGGACGCCCCGGCGTCCGGGGCCCGAGATGCCGGACGGTGAGGTCCAGCTCCAGGAGCCGCCGGGCCTGCCGGAGAAGCAGGGCGGCATGGCCAGTGTGATCAGCATGGCCCCGATGGCGCTCGGCTCGCTGTCGATGGTGTTCATGTTCCTGCACCCCGGCGGTGGCGAGGGCAGTGGCGGCATGCTCAGCTACGTCGCGATGGGCATGATGGCGCTGTCCGCCGTCGGCATGCTGGTCACCCAGCTGATCCGCGGCTCCAGCGACCGCAAGCAGCAGCTGCGCGCCGAGCGACGCGACTACCTGCGCTACCTCTCCCAGATGCGCCGTCAGGTGCGCCGCTCGATCGACGCCCAGCGCCGGGCCCTGGCCTGGCGGCACCCGGCCCCGGCCGAACTGGGCTCGCTGGTCGGCACCACCCGGCTGTGGGAGCGGCGGGCCGCCCACCCGGACTTCAGCGACGTCCGGATCGCGCAGGGCGCCCAGCGCCTGGCCACCCCGCTCGCACCGCTGGCCACCAAGCCGGTCGAGGACCTGGAGCCGCTCTGCGCCCACGCGCTGCGCCGCTTCATCCACGCCTACGGCACGCTCGCCGACCAGCCGATGGCGATCCACCTGCGCGGCTTCGCCCACCTGCTGCTGCGCTCCGACGACCCCGGGGCCGCCCGCGCGCTGGTCCGGGCGGTGCTGGCCCAGCTCGCCGTCGTGCACGGCCCGGACGAGCTGCGCATCGCCGTCGTCACCGACCCGGAGCGGCGGGCCGAGTGGGAATGGGCCAAGTGGCTGCCGCACGCCCTGCACCCGACCGACACCGACGGCGCCGGCCCGGTCCGGCTGGTCGCCGGCAGCCTCGGCGAGGTCGAGCAGCTGCTCGGCGAGGAGTTCACCGGCCGCCCCGGCTTCGAGCCGGACGCCGTGCCCGACCGGGACGAGCCGTTCACCGTCCTGGTCCTGGACGGCCCCGGCGCGCACACCGGCAGCCGCGCCGCGCTGACCGGCTACCGGAACGCCGTCCTGATCGACCTCTCCGACTCCCTGGAGTGGCGCCCGGCCCGCACCACCCTGCGGCTGCGGATAGAGGACGGCCGGCTCACCATGGTCGGCGCCGACCGCAACCGCAAGGACGTGGCCACCGACCTCGGCCGGCCCGACGCGCTCGGCCTGCCCGCGGTGACCCGGCTCGCCGCCAGGCTCGCCCGCTACCGGATCGCCGACGGCGTCGACGCCGCCGAACCGCTCGCCACCGACTTCGACCTCACCGCCCTGCTCGGCATCCCCGACCTGCACGCCCACGACGTCGAGGGGATGTGGGCCCAGCGCGGCATCCCGCAGCGGCTGCGCGTCCCGCTCGGCCTCGGCCCGGACGGCCGGCCCGTCGACCTGGACCTCAAGGAGTCCGCCCAGGGCGGCATGGGCCCGCACGGCATGCTGATCGGCGCCACCGGCTCCGGCAAGTCCGAGCTGCTGCGCACCCTGGTGCTGGCGCTCGCCGTGACCCACTCCTCCGAGGTGCTCAACTTCGTCCTGGTCGACTTCAAGGGCGGTGCCACCTTCCTCGGCCTGGACACCCTGCCGCACACCTCCGCGGTGATCACCAACCTGGCCGACGAGGCCGCCCTGGTCGACCGGATGCGCGACGCCCTGCACGGCGAACTCGTCCGCCGCCAGGAGGTGCTGCGCGACGCCGGGTACGCCTCGCTGCTGGACTACGAGACCGCGCGCGCCGCCGGCACCGCGCTGCGCCCGCTGCCCACGCTCTTCGTGGTGGTCGACGAGTTCAGCGAACTGCTGTCAGCGCACCGGGACTTCATGGAGCTGTTCGTGATGATCGGCCGGCTCGGCCGCTCGCTCGGCGTGCACCTGCTGCTGGCCTCGCAGCGGCTCGACGAGGGCCGGATGAGCGCGCTGGAGTCCCACCTGTCCTACCGGATCGGCCTGCGGACCTTCTCCGCCATGGAGAGCCGCGGCGTGCTCGGCGTCCCGGACGCCTACCAGCTGCCCTCCCAGCCCGGCAACGGCTTCCTGCGCAGCGACATCTCCACCCTCACCCGGTTCAAGGCCGCCTACGTCTCCGGCCCGTACCGCCCCAAGCGCCGCGCCGCCCAGCAGGCCGCCATCGCCGGGCAGGTCGTCGCGTACGGCACCGACTACGTGGTGCCCAGGCAGCGGCCGGTGGCGGAGACCGGGGCCGAGGAGGAGCAGACCGCGGCCGGCTCGCTGCTGGAGGTCGCGGCCGGCCGGCTGCGCGACGCCGGGCCGCCCGCCCACCGGGTCTGGCTGCCGCCGCTGGGCGTCCCGCCGACCCTCGACGAGCTGCTGCCGCCGCTCGTCCCGCACCCCGAGCGCGGCCTCACCACCGAGGACGCGGCCGGGCACGGCGCCCTCGCCCTGCCGGTCGGCGTGGTCGACCGCCCGTTCAACCAGCTGCGCGACCTGCTCACCGCCGACCTCTCCGGCGCCGGCGGCCACGTCGGCATCGCCGGGGCCCCGCAGAGCGGCAAGAGCACCCTGCTGCGCACCCTGATCACCGGCCTGGCGCTGACCCACACCCCGCGCGAGGTCCAGTTCTACTGCCTGGACTTCGGCGGTGGCACGCTCTCCACGCTGCGCGCCCTGCCGCACGTCGGCGGGGTCACCGGCCGGCACGACGGCGAGCGGGTGCTGCGGACCGTGGCCGAGGTCAACGGGATCATCACCCGCCGCGAGCAGTACTTCGCCGAGCTGGGCATCGACTCCATCGCGTCCTTCCGGCGCCGCCGCGCCGCGGGCGAGCTGCCCGACGAGCCGCACGGCGACGTCTTCCTGGTGGTCGACGGCTGGAACACCCTGCGCCAGGAGTTCAACGACCTCGTCCAGCCGCTCACCCTGATGTCCCAGCGCGGCCTCAACTACGGCGTCCACCTGGTCATCGGCACCACCCGCTGGGGCGAGATCACCGGCGGCCTGCGCGACCAGCTGCAGACCCGCTTCGAGCTGCGCCTGGGCGACTCCGTCGACTCCATGATCAACATGCGGGCCGCCGCCAAGGTGCCCAAGCTGCCCGGCCGAGGCCTCACCGACGAGCAGTTGCACTTCCTCTCCGCGCTGCCCAGGATCGACGGCTCCGGGAGCACCGACGACCTCGGCGAGGGCGTCGCCGACCTGGTCGACGCCGTCGCCGCGCACTGGACCGGGCCGCGCGCTCCTGAGGTGCGGATGCTGCCGCTCACCCTGGACGCCGCCGGGCTGCCCGCCCCCACGGGCCGGCTGCGGGTGCCGATCGGCCTGGAGGACACCGAGGTCGCGCCGCTGTGGCACGACTTCGAGGAGAGCCCGCACCTGCTGGTGGTCGGCGACAGCGAGTCGGGCAAGACGAACCTGCTGCGGCTGATGATCAAGGCCATCACCACCGCCTACACCCCGGCCGAGGCCAGGATCATGCTGGTCGACTACCGGCGCGGCCTCTACGACGCGGTGCCGGAGGAGTACCGGCTCGGCTACGCCGTGGCCGTCGACAAGCTCCGCCAGATCGTCGACGGGGCCTCTCGGGCGATGAAGAACCGCATCCCGCCCGCCGACATCGCACCCTCCCGGCTCAGGGAACGCGACTGGTGGACGGGGCCCGAGCTGTTCATCCTCGTCGACGACTACGACCTGGTCGGCCCGGGCAGCGGCAGCCACCCCTTCGCCGCGCTGCTGGAGGACCTGGCGCAGGGCGCCGAGATCGGCCTCCACCTGGTCGTCGCCCGCGGCGCCAACGGCATCGGGCGGGCGCTCGGCGACCCGCTGGTGCGCAAGCTCCAGGAGGTCAACTCGCCCGCGCTGCTGATGTCCTGCCCGCCGTCGGAGGGCTTCCTGTTCGGCAACATCCGGCCCCGGGTGCTGCCGACCGGGCGCGGGCTGTACATCACCCGGCGGCGGACGGTGCAGGTGCAGACCGGGCACCTGGTGGAGGTCGAGCAGTGACGGCGACCACGGAGGGTCCGGGAACGGTGAACGCCTCGACGCTGCGGGCGCTCGGCCCGCACTACGTGATCGCGCCGCCCGGCGCGGAGGCGGACGGACTGGCCGAGGCGCTGGCGCCGGTGCGGGCCGAGCCGCGGGCGCTGCTGCTGCTCGCGGCCGCGGCGGACGCGGCGCCCGTCCTGCTCGCCTCGCTGGACGAACTCGCCGGGGCGGCGCGCGAGCGCGGCGCCGAGGTGCTGGTGCTGGCCGCCTCCGGGCTGGCGGCGCTCGGCCCGGACGGCCGGCGGCCCGCCGAACTGCTCGCCAGGCGCTGCGGGTTGACGGTCGTCGCACCGGACGCGGTGGTGAGCGTCGAGCCGGACGGCACCCTGCCGGCCGTGGACGGGACGTGGTGGCGCTGCCGGCCGGGCGGGGGAGCGGAACCGCTCGGCGGCCGCTGGCCCGCCGCCGCGACCGTCACCCCGCTGCGCGGCGGGGCCCACTGGATCACCGAGACGGTGACCGGGCCGGTCAGGCCCGCCGTGCTGGACCGGGCGGTCGCGCCACCGGACGGACTGCTGCTGATCCTCGGCGGTCCGGCGGGACCGCTGCCCAGTGCCGTCCAACTGGCCAACGCCGCGGCGCTGTTGCAGGACACGACCGGGCGGCGGGAGCGCCTGACGGTGAGCGCGCCGTGGGCCGCTCCGGTCGAACTCATCGAGCTGGCGGCAGTGCTGGCGGCCTCGCTCGGCCAGGAGGTGCGGGCGGCGATCGGCGTGCCGGTGGGCGCGGCGGGGGCGTCCGGGTTCGGCGCGCGGCACGTCCAGCCCGCGCCGGACGGGGGCGAGGGCTGGGAACCGTACCTCACCGAGCTGGTGGCCCGCCCGAGCGAGCGCACCGTCACCGCCGTCGGCTGGCGCACCCGCCCCGACCTGCCCGCGGCGCCGGGGACGGCGCGCTACCCGGCCTTCCCCGGCTGGGAGCTGGAGGCGGTGGCGGCCGGGCTGTGGCTCCGCCCCGCCGGCGCCTCCGACCGCGGCCCCCGGCTGCGCAGGCCGGACCCGGCGCAGCCGGTGCTGGTCGTGGGCGCGCCGGGCCGGCCGGTACCGGAGACGCTCTGGGACCACCTCGGTGCGGTGCTGGGCTCGGTCCCGCCGGGCCCGGCCCGGCTCGCGCTCGCGGTGGCGGGGGCGCTGGACATCGGGTCGGCGGCGGTGGGGCGGTTCTGCGCGCGGCTGTACGGACTGGACTGGGTCGGGCCGGAGGCGGCCGGGGGTGCGGTCGGGGTCGGTGCGGAGCCGTTGCCCGAGGTGGCGGTGAAGGCCGAGGCCGAGGTGGTCGTGGCGGCTGCGGTGGTGCCGGAGCCTGAGTCTGGGCCGGTGGCCGTACCTGACCCTGACCTTGACTTCGGGCCGGTGACGGTGCCGGTGCCGGAGCCCGCTGTCACGGTGTCGACTTCGGGAGGGACGTTCGCGGAGGAGGCTCCCGAGGAAGCGGTCGAAGGAACAATATTGGCCCCTGAGGCCGCCGCCGAGAAGCCGGTGGCGGAGGAACCGGCTCCCGAAGCCCCGGCCGTCGCGTCCGCTCCGGAGCCCGAACCCGCTCCGGAACCCGCTCCGGAGCCCGAACCCGCTCCGGAACCCGAGCCCGAGCCCGAGCCCGCGGCGCCCGCCGTGACGCCCCCGGTGGTGGAGCCTGCGGAACCCGCGGAACCCGCCACCCCCGCCGCGGACCGCGCGGCCCTGGTCACCCAACTCGGCTCCGCCTACCAGCGCCTGGCCCGCCGGGCCGAGGACGTCGCCACCCGGCTGCCCGCCCTGCGCGCCCGGACGGAGGAGACCGACCCGAGGCCCGAACTGGTCGCCGTACTGCTGCACCACGGCGACTCCAGCCCCCTGGCCGACCGGGCCGAACTCCTCGCGGCGGCCCGGTCCGACGCGCCCGGCCGCTACGGCCCGTACCTGCGGTGCCTCGCCGCAGGACTGCGGCGGCTGCCCAGCCACTACGGCGGCGTGCTGGTCGCGGGCCCGGCGGAGGCGTGCGACCTCGCCGCGTACGCCCCGGGCACGGTGCTGTCCGAGCGGGCCCCGCTCACCGGTCTGGCGGCGCCGGGCGCGGACCTGGGGGAGGGCGTCGGGATCGAGTTCGCCATCTGGTCCGTCGGCGGCCGGCGCAGTTCGGCCTTCGGCGAACCGGGCGACCAGCCGACGGTGATCTTCGCCCCGGGCACGGAGTTCGAGGTGGTCGAGGTCGAGCCGGCGGACCCGGACGGGGGCCGCCCGGCCCGGGTGCTGCTCCATGAGATCGGCGGGGTCCGTCCCGGCCCAGACCGCCTGCGTACCTGGCTCGCCCGCCGCGACGCCGTCGCCCCCGCCGACCGCACCCGCCCCGCCGACCCCTCCCGTTACGCCCTGGCGCTCGGCGCCGGTCTCGTCTGAGCGGAAGGGCGGAAGGGCGGAAGGGCGGAAGGACGGAAGGACGGCAAGACCGACGGACCGACGGGCGGGCCCGGTGAACCCCGAGGCGCCGTCCGCCCGTCGGACGGAGCGTAGGGATGTGACCGGCGGTGAGGAGTGCGGGGATGGCCGAGACGGTACGGAGCGGGTTCCGGCTCGCGGCGGTGTTCGACATGGTGGATCCGGTGACCGGGCCCGGGTTCGCGGCGGACCGGCCGCGGCTGGCGGCGGGGGCGGAGCGCGAGGACGTCCTCCGGTACCTGCGGGCCGGGGCGGCGGTGCTGCTGACACCGATGCTGATGGACGACGTGGTCGACCCGGACCGGCGCGGCGTCGTGCCGATGGGCTTCCGTACCGACGGCCGGTGGATCTGGACCGACACGGTGGCGTACTACCTGGAGGAGTACGGGCTGGCACCCGACCCCGCCCTGCTCGCGCACGTGCGCGAGCAGGGCGACGGCCCGTGGGCGGAGCCGCCGGCGGAGGTGCTGGAGCTGGCGGTGTCCTTCGTGCTGACCCCGCCGGAGGCGGTCGAGGAACCCGTCTGGACGGTCGGCTCCTGAACTGCGCCGATCCGGCTGAACCGGTTCGGTCACGCCGTCCGTACCTCCCCACGGGAGTGTCGTCGAGCGCAGGGGATGCATGGTGGGCGAGGAACAGCGCGGCGAGCCGGGCCGGAGGCCGGGCGGCTTCCGGCTCCCGGCGGTGAACTGGGCGATGGCGGCCGAGGCGGACGCCGGGGAGCAGGAGGCGGAGTCCGCGAGCGCCGCGACCGCGGTGCTGCCCGCACCGGCGGGCGCCGGGACCGCGAGCGCCACGCCGACCGGGGCGCGGACCGCCGCGACCACCGGGGCCGGCGCCGGTGCCGCCGCGACCACCGGGGCCGGGGCCAAGTCTGAGGCCGGGGCCGAGCCGGAGAACGCGTCCACGACCGGGCCCGCGAGTCCGGCCGCGCCCACCGCTCCCGCCGCGCCCCGGGCCGCCACGACGGCTCCGGCCGCGCCCGCCGCACCCGAGGCCGTGGCGCTCGCCGCCGTCGAGGCCACCGAGCCGGTCGGCGAGGGCGCCGCGGACCCCGGGCCGCGCCCCGGCAAGGTCTCCCGCCCGATGATCGCCGCGGCCGTCGCCGTCGGCCTGGTCCTGGTCGGCACCTCCGTGGTGGTGACCCAGCTCGGCGGCAACGACCCCAAGCACGGGCCCGCCCAGGCCGACGCCCCGCCCGGCTACGGACAGAGCGGCGGGGACGGCGGCAACGGCTTCGTCCCCGGCTTCGACGAGCACGGCGGCAGCACCGACCCCGCGGGCCCCCCGCCCGAGGGGCAGCCGGGCGCGGCGGTCCCGCTGCCCGTGACGTCGGCCTCGGCGGCGCCGGGCGACCAGCCCGCGTCGGCCCCGAACGGCGCGGGTGGCGCCGGCGGGTCCGGCGGGTCCGGTGGTGGCGGCGGAGGCGAGGCCGCCAAGCCCGGCGCGGCCAACCCCGCGCCGGCGAACGGGAGTTCCACCGGCGGGGCGGCCCGGTCCCAGGGCGGTTCGAGCGCCGCCACGGGCGGCTCGGGCAGCGCGGGCGGTTCCGGCGGGGCCAACCCGGCCCCCAACCCGCCCGTGCCGAACCAGCCCGCCCCCAACCCGCCCGTGCCGAACCAGCCGGCGCCCCAGCAGACCACGCCCGCGGCCGCCAAGCCGCCCGCACCGGTCATCGCGGTCGCCGGCCCGTACTGCAAGCCCGGCGGCGTGTACAAGGCCAACGGCTGGTTCGACCAGGGCGACAAGGGCTGGCGCAACAACTCCGGCGGCTACAGCGGCGACGGCTGCAACGGCAGCTACGTCTCGATGCCGATGTCCGGCGACGCCAACAAGGACGACAACGGCAACTCGGTGGTCTGGACCTTCACCCTGGACAAGGTCAGCAGCTGCACCCTGTCCGTCTACATCCCGTCCAGCGGCGACGTGAAGCAGGTCGGCGGCAGCCCGAGCTACTACACGGTGCAGAGCGGCGGCGGCCAGGTCGGCTCCTTCAGCATCAACCAGACCGCCAGTCGCGGCAGCTGGGTGAACCAGGGGCCCTTCTCCTACCGCGGCCCGATCTCGGTCACGCTGCACAGCCGCGGCCTGGACTGGTCGGGCGGCACCACGACCTTCGCCCACCACGCGGCCAGTGCCGTCCGCGCCACCTGCACGGCCTGACCCCGTCCGGCCCACCAAACCGCCGGCCCACCGAACCACCGAACCTCAACGCCCCACGACGAAGGGAACCCCAGGCAATGTCGCGCCCGGTGCTGACGGTCTGCGCGGAGCAGCGGGAGCCCGGCTCCTACCGCACGATCGGCGAAGCCCTCCAGGCAGCCCGCAGTGGCGCGGTGATCTCGGTCCGCCCCGGCCGGTACGACGAGAACCTGGTGCTCACCAAGGTGGTGAGCATCACCGCGGAGGACGTCAGGGGCAGCGTGCGGATCAGCCCCCGCCGCGGTTCGGTGGTCCAGGTGCTCACCGAGGCCGTCCAGCTCACCGGCCTGGTGCTCCAGGGGCAGGACGACGACCTGCCCGCCGTGGACGTCCCGCGCGGCCAGCTCGCCATGCAGGACTGCGAGGTGATCGGCAACGCGTGGACCGCCGTGCTCACCCGCCAGCAGGGCGAACTCGCCATGCGCGGAAGCCGGGTGACCAACCCGGCCGGCGCCGGACTGGTGGAGACCTCCACCGGCACCAGCGTGATCGAGGACAGCGTCATCGAGCACCTGGGCACCTCGGCCGTGGTCATCGGCGAGCGGGCCAACCCGACCGTCCGGCGCTGCGTGCTGCGCGACGCGCGCGGCAACGGCCTGTGCGCCAACGGCGAGTCGCGCGGCGTGGTCGAGGACTGCGAGATCTCCGCCACCGACAAGCCCGCCGTCGCCCTGGAGGAGCAGAGCACCACACGGCTGCTGCGCACCGAGATCAGGGACAGCGCGCTCGGCGTCTTCGTCGGCTCCACCGCCCGGGTGGTGCTGGAGGACTGCACCGTCACCGCCGTGCGCGGCCACGGCTTCGTCCTCACCAACGGCACCGACCCGCTGCTGCGCCGCTGCCGCGCCGTCCGCCCCCAGGGCCACGGCCTGCACATCGCCGACCGGGCCCGGGGCACCCTGGAGGACTGCGAGGTCACCGCCCCCGCCAGGACCGGCATCCACGTCGGCGAGTCGGCCGGGCCCAGCCTGGTGCGGGCGGTGGTGCGCGACGCCGAGGCCGACGGCGTCGAACTCACCGGGGAGAGCGCCGCCGAGTTCGACCGGCTGGAGGTCCGCGACGCGGCCGGCGTCGGCATCGTGGTGCGCGAGGGCGCCAACCCGCTGCTGCGCCGCAGCACCGTCACCGCCGCCGGCGGCCACGGCATCGAGGTGCTGCACGACGGGCGCGGCCGGCTGGAGGACGTCACCGTCGTCGACGCCGGCAAGCACGGCGTGCGGATCGCCGACGGCGCCAACACCTACCTCGGCGGCAGCCTGGTGCGCGGCAGCGGATCCTGCGGGATCTCGGTCGGCGCCGAGGGCATCGCGACCCTGCGCGACGTCGAGTCCACCGACAACACCCTCGACGGCGCGAGCGTCGAACACGGCGGCGAGCTGACCGCCACCCGCACCCGGCTGCGGACCAACCGCCGGCACGGGCTGCACCTGCTGCCCGGCGCCCGTGCCACGCTGACCTCCTGCCAGCTCGGCGACAACACGGTGGACGGGCTGCGCTCCGAGACCACCGAGCCCGTCCGGCTCACCGACTGCGTGGCCGCCGAGAACCAGGGCGCCGGGCTGCGGCAGACCGAGCCCACCGACCGCCTCGCGGTGGAGAACCTGGACAGCCGGGACAACCGCTCGCCGGACGCCCACGGCGCGGCGGCCGTCGCCACCACCGAGCCCGGTGCCGCCCCCGCCGCCGACGGAGCGGACGCCCCGGCCGAGGGGACGGCGGGGTCCGGCGCCGCCCCGGCCGGGCCGCAGGGCCCGCAGGCCGTCCTCCAGACCCTGGTCGGGCTGCAGGGCGTCAAGGAGCAGGTCGCCACCCTGGTCAACCTCAACAAGCTGGCCCGCCGCCGCGAACAGGCCGGGCTGCCCGCCCTGCCGATGAGCCGGCACCTGGTCTTCGCCGGCCCGCCCGGCACCGGCAAGACCACCGTCGCCCGGCTCTACGGCGCGATCCTCGCCGAACTCGGCGTGCTGCGCAGCGGCCACCTGGTCGAGGTCGCCCGGGCCGACCTGGTCGCCTCGATCATCGGCGGGACGGCGCTCAAGACCACCGAGGTGGTCAAGGAGGCCCTCGGCGGGGTGCTGTTCATCGACGAGGCGTACACCCTGTCGGCCGGCTCCGGCGGCACCGGCCCGGACTTCGGCCGCGAGGCCATCGACACCATGGTCAAGCTGATGGAGGACCATCGCGACGACCTGGTGGTGATCGTCGCCGGGTACGAGACCGAGATCCGCGAGTTCCTGGCCTCCAACCCGGGTCTGGCCTCCCGGTTCAGCCGCACCGTCGAGTTCGCCAACTACAGCGACGACGAGCTCACCACGATCGTCGAGCACGCCGCCGGCGGGCACGGCTACGAACTCGCCGAGGGCACCAGGGAGGCGCTCGCCGCGCACTTCGAGCGGATGCCCAAGGGCGCCGACTTCGGCAACGGCCGGGCGGCCCGCAAGGTGTTCGAGGAGATGGTCGACCGGCAGGCCTCCCGGCTCGCCGAACTGGAGCACTTCGACAACGAGGCCCTCACCAAGCTGCTGCCCGCCGACGTCGGCGAGCAGGCCGCCGCGGACGCCGCCGGCGAGGGCCGCGACGAGGAGCCGGGGCTGCTCGACCGGCTGCGCGCGATGGTCGGCCTGGCCGCCGCCAAGGAGCAGGTCGAGGACCTGGTCAACCTGACCAGGCAGACCCGGCGCCGGATCGAGGCCGGACTGCCCTCCGCCACCATCAGCCACCACCTGGTGTTCTCGGGCCCGCCCGGCACCGGCAAGACCACCGTGGCCCGGCTCTACGGCCGGCTCCTCGCGGAACTCGACGTGCTGCCCTCGGGACAGCTGATCGAGACCGCCCGCGCCGACCTCGTCGGCCGGTACATCGGGCACACCGCCCAGCTCACCAAGGACGCCTTCGAACGCGCCCGCGGCGGCGTGCTGTTCATCGACGAGGCGTACACCCTGACGCCCCGCAACGGCTCCGGCGGGGACTTCGGCCAGGAGGCGGTGGACACCCTGATGAAGCTGATGGAGGACCACCGCGACGAGGTCGTGGTGATCGTGGCCGGCTACCAGGAGGAGATGCGCGGCTTCCTCGCCTCCAACCCCGGCCTGGCCTCCCGGTTCTCCCGGGAGATCACCTTCGACCACTACGGGGACGAGGAACTGGTCACCATCGTCCGGGTGCAGGCCGAGACCGCCGGCTACACCTGCACCCCGGAGACCCTGGCCGCGCTCGGCACCCTGTTCGGCGCCGTCCCGCGCGACCGCTCCTTCGGCAACGGACGGTTCGCCCGGCAGGTGCTGGAGGCGATGATCACCCGGCAGGCGGGCCGGCTGTCCCGGCTGGACGTGGCGGACCTCGACGAGCTCAGCCTGCTGCTGCCGCAGGACATCCCGGTCGAGCGGATCGGCGGCCTCACGTGAGGACGGCGCCCCGGACCCGGACGGCGGCCGGGTCGCTGGCGGCGGGGGTGCTGGCGGTGGGGGTGCTGGCCACAGGACCGTTGTTCCCCGCGGGCGCCGCCGCGGCCGAGGCCCCGGACGCGCTGCCCGGCGTCAGCCAGCAGCGGCGCGACGCGAGCGGGCGGCCGGCCGGCTGCCTGCCGGCGTCCACCAAGGGCACCCAGCTCACCCCCTGGCCGCAGACCTTCCTGCGGCCCGACCGGGTCTGGCCGCTCAGCCGGGGCGAGGGCGTCACCGTCGCCGTGCTCGGCTCCGGAGTGAAGGACGGCGGCGGCCTGCTGACCGGCCGGCTCGACCTGGCCACGCTGCCCGGCGGCCCCGACTCCGCCCAGGACTGCGTCGGCCACGGCACCTTCCTGGCCGGCCTGATCGCCGCCGACCAGCGCGAGGGCGCGGGCTTCGCCGGCATCGCACCGCGCGCCCGGATCCTCGGCATCTCCGTCACCAACGACGCCGGGACGGCCTCCGCCGACCTGCTGGCCCAGGGCGTCACCACGGCCGCCGACCGGGGCGCGCGGGTCATCGCCGTCGGGGTCGCGCTGCCGA
Organism: Kitasatospora sp. NPDC036993; assembly: GCF_055607525.1. Classification (NCBI taxonomy): domain Bacteria; kingdom Bacillati; phylum Actinomycetota; class Actinomycetes; order Kitasatosporales; family Streptomycetaceae; genus Kitasatospora; species Kitasatospora sp. NPDC036993. Next base: position 145,783 of record NZ_JBVJRP010000007.1, read on the forward strand.
ACGGCAGCGACGCGCTGGCCGCGGCGGTCCGGGCGGCGCGGGGCAAGGGCGCCCTCGTCGTCGCCCCGGCCGCCCCCGACACCACCCCCTCCGACGCCGGCCAGTCCGGCGGGAAGCCGGGCCCCGCCTACCCGGCGGCCTACCCCGAGGTGCTCGCCGTCCGCGACCTCGCCCCCGGCGGTGCGCTCCCGGAAGGCACCTCGGCCGTCCAGGTCGGCGGCCGGATCGACCTCGCGGCCCCGGGCGACGCCGTCACCGGCCCCGGCCCGGCCCCCGGCGGCTACTACACCGGCGCCGGCCCCAGCTTCGCCACCGCCTTCGTGGCCGGCACCGCCGCCCTCGTCCTGGGCTACCGCCCGGACCTGACCGTCGACCAGCTGACCCGGCGCCTGGAGACCACCGCCTACCGCAGCCCGAACGCGCAGTTCGGCCACGGCACCGTCGACCCGGTCGCGGCCGTCACCCGGCTCGCCGCCCCCACCGCCACCGCCTCGCCCGCCCCGGCGGTCGCCCTCGCCATGCCCCCGGCCCCGGTCCCCGGTGACGCCGGCGGCCAGGCGGGCCTGGTCGCGCTGTCCTCGCTCGCCGTCATCGCCCTCGTGGCGGCGGCGGGTGCGGTGGCTCCGCGGGCCCGTGCCCGGGGCTGGCGCCCGGGGCGGGCGGAGGAGGGCTGACGGGACGTCGGCCTACCCCGGCGGCCGTTGCCGTCGTGTCCCGGGGTCCGTCCTGCCGGTGTGACCCCGGTGGGCGGTGCGGGCGTTGTCGTGCCGCCCTCGTTCGCGGTTGTCGCCTTCGTGGCGGCGGGGGGTGCGGTGGCTCCGCGGGCCCGTGCCCGGGGCCGGCGTCCGGGGCGGGCGGAGGAGGGCTGACGAGGTGTCGGACCGCCTCGGTGGCCGCTGCCGCCGTCCGCCCCGCCGGTTCCTCCGGTGCGGGCGTTGTCGTGCCGCCCTCGTTCCGCACGGTGGTGCCGTGGCGCGGGTGTCCGCCGGAGTGAACCCCTTCGGTCCCGACGCGGCGGTGGGGCGGCTCCGGGCACCCGCCCGGGCACGACCGTCAGTGCGGGCGTCCGGCCATGGCGTCGCCGATGAGCGCGGCGAGTTCGAGGTAGTCGAGGCGGGCCCGGGGGCGGAGGGCGGCGGGGCCGGCGTGGGGGTGGGCGGGGAGGGTGAGGGCGCCGCGGCAGCGGGCGCGGAAGTGGGGGAGGAGATCGCGGTCGGCGACCGCGCGGGCGCTGGGCGGGGCGGGGGTGAAGACGGCCGTCGCCCCGCGGGCCAGGCCGTCGTGGCCGAGGGCGGTGAGGTGGTCGAGGAGGGCGTCGGTGTTGCGGGCGCCGGTGGCGGAGGCCTGCTCGCAGAGGACCAGCTGGTCGGCCTGCCCGGCGGCGGCGAGCTGCGTCCCGGCGTCGGCGCCGGTGGTGTCCGCGAGGATCACCGGGAAGTGGCCGCCGGCCGCGCCGAGGGCCTCGCGCAGGGCGGCCGGGTCCGGCGGTACGCACCGCAGCACGAGCCGGCCGCCGGTCCGGCACTCGCTTCCGGCGGGCCCGGTGGTGGAGAGGACGAGCACCGGGTCGGCCCGGTGCTCCGCGAGCAGGGCGCCGAGGACGCCGGCGACGCCGGTGGCGGGGGCGCCCAGGACGGCGATCCGGTGGCAGGCCCGCAGCGGCACCCGGACGCGGTCGAGCAGGCGCCGCCGCCGTGCCTCCCCACCGCCGGGGAGGGCGAGCCGGCGGCTGCGCGGGCTGTCCGCCCCCGGCTGCGGGGCGGTGGGGGCGGGAGGCGGTCCGGGAGCCGTCCGGGCGCCCTCGCCCCCGGCCGGCGGCACGGCCGGGGGCGAGGCCGGCCAGGGCGCCGCCGAGGGCGGTCCGACGGCCGGGGGCCGGGTGAACAGCTGTCGTTCGGGGGGCGGGATGAGGACGGTGCCGAGCGGGTCGAGCGGGTGCCGGGGCCGCAGGGTGACCGGCTCGGGCCAGGCGGCCGGCGAGTAGTCGGGCGCGGCCGGGGCGGCGGTGCCCGCGCCCGGTGTGCCGTCGGAGAAAGCCATCGGATGACCTCCCGGTCCGTGGTGCGCCGCACCGGTGCCTCCGGTCCGGCCCGTACAGCCGGGACTACGGGTGAAGCAACCCCTCCGGTTCAGTGAACCGCTGGTGGTGGAACGGCCGTTGAGCGGGGCAGGGCGCAGGTGGCACCCCTCGTCGGATCGGGAGGGGTCTCGTAGAAAAAACCCCCCGCTCGATCGGCTACCGATCGGTACCGTCGTTCGGTGGCACCCGGCGTTCGCCGGGTGCCGGCGAGGCCGAGAGGAGCGTGAAGTCCCGTGAACGGGACGGGGGAGGGATGCGGGATGGCTGCGGACGGGCGTGAGGCGCGCGAGTTCGTGGCATCCCTGGTGCGGACGGCGACGCCCAGCGCCGCCGGCCCGGCGGCGCTGGCGGTGCCCGAGGGGTCGGCCGTGGAGGTGATCGCCGTCGCCCGGCGGCTGGCGTTGCGGGCGGTGCCGGACGGCCGGTGGTGGCCGCGGCCGGAGCCGGAGCTGCTGGCCGTGGCGACGGCGCTGGTGGTGGACGAGCACCCGTCGGCGCCGGGCTGGTCGGCGGCGGAGCGGGAGCGGCTGGCGAGCTGGGTCGCGGTGCTGATCGAGCACCGGGGCGAGGACGGGGTGCAGGAGCTGTTCCTGGCGCTCACCGGGGGCTGACGCCCGCGGGCCGGACGGCGCCCGGCGGGGGGCCGGGCGCCGTCCGGCCGAGGGCACGGCGCCGCAGGTCACGGCCGCTAACGACCGGCTAACGGTGGCCGGCGACCGCCAACGGCGGCACCTGACGCCGGGGCGGGTGCCCGCGACGGGGGCGTTGGCCGATCCTTGGCGCGGACTTGGCGGCCTCCGGCAGTGTGCGGTTGCGGCCCCCGGGAACGTCCGGCGGGTTGCCCAGCATGCCGTGCCCGTGCTGTGCCCCCCTGCCCGACCTGAGAGGTAGCACGTGTCGAAGCCGTCCGACGCCCAGCCCACGTCCGTCACCCAGCCGTCCGAGGGCTCCGCGGACGCGCCGGCGGTCACCACCGCCCCGGCCCGTCCGACCCTCGACCCCGATGTGCTCGCCGAGATCCACCGGCTGCACGGCGGCTACCTGCTGCGGGCGCTGCTGCGGGCCACCGGCGGGGACCGCGGCAAGGCCGAGGACATCCTCCAGGAGACCCTGCTGCGTGCCTGGCAGCACCCCGAGGCCCTGGCGGCCGGGCCCGAGGCGAGCCGGCCGTGGCTGTTCACGGTCGCCCGGCGGATCGCGATCGACCACTACCGGATGGCCGCCGCCCGCGCCAAGGAGGTGATCGGTGAGCAGCTGGAGGACCGGCCGGTCTCCGACGACCCGTACGAGCAGGTGGTGGTGGCCCGGGACATCGCGCTGGCGCTGCGCCGGGTGCAGAAGCACCACCGCGAGGTGCTGGTCGAACTGCACCTGAAGGACCGTTCGGTGCTGGAGGCCTCGGCCCGGCTGGGGGTGCCGCCGGGGACGGTCAAGTCCCGCAACTTCTACGCGATCCGGGCGCTTCGTCCGGTGCTGGCGGCCGAGCACGGGTACGCGCCTGCGGAGCGCGGGGCGGCCTCGGCCGCCCGCTGAGCGCATGACCTGCTGAGCGCACGAACGGCTGGGCGCATGACCTGCTGAGCGCACGACCGGCGGTCCGGGGGCCGGCCGCCGGGTTCAGCCGGCCGTCGGCCTCCGGCCGGAGCGGAGGTCGAGCGACTCCTCCAGGCTGGTGGTGAACCCGCTCAGGTAGCCCGCCTGCCGGTCGTGCGCGCGGAAGCGGTCCAGCGCCGTGCGCAGCCGGCCGCGCACCTCGGGTTCCCGGCCGCGGGCCAGCAGGTGGGCGGCGTAGGACTGTTCGGCGAGCGCGTGCAGGTACAGCAGGCCGGCCTCCTCGCACGCGGCGAGCAGCCGGTGCCAGACGAGGTCGGCCGCGTCGTCGCGGACGGTCGGCGCGAGGGCCTGCGCCTCGGTCAGCAGCGACCAGAGGTGGACCTGGGTGACCGGCGTGGCCGGCAGCAGCTCCCTGGCCTCGCGGGAGAGCTGCTGGGCGCCCTCCCGGTCGCCGACGGCCAGGCTCACCCAGCCCTGGTGGACCTTGGCGTCGACCAGCCGCCGGCGGTTGCCCGACTCCAGCGCGAGGGTGGTGGCGGAGGCCGCCAGCCGCTCGGCCTCGGCGGAGTGGCCGAGCATCGCGGTGACCAGCGCCAGGGTGGCGAGCGCCCGGACCCGCGCGGACGCGGCCCGGGGCCCGGCCGCGGACTCGGCGGCGGCCACCGCCCTCCTGGCCGCCTCCGCGGACTCGCTCCGGCGCTCCAGCGCCACCAGCGCCTGTGCCCGGCAGTTGAGCAGCAGCGCGACCACGGCCGGGTCGCCGCACCGTTCGGCCGCCCGCTGCCCCAGCCGGGCGCAGCCGAGCCAGTCGGTGAAGCGGCTGGCGCCGTAGTAGAGCGAGCCGCAGGTCAGTGCGAGCCGCCAGGCGCGTTCCGGATCGGTGTCGACGGAGTCCGCGATCAGGGCGCTGATCGCGGGTTCCTCGGCGTCGAACCAGTCGAGCGCGGTGCGGATGTCGACGGCGGGGGGCAGGCCCTGCGCCGGTTGGGCGGGCACGCCGGCGGCCCCCTGACGGGTGGCCCCCCGGCCGGTGTCCTCGTCAGCGGTGTCCTCGGCGGCGGTGTCCTCCTGGCAGGGGTCGAGGAAGCGGCCGCAGTGCCGCAGGGCCGCGAGGTAGTGGTCGGACAGGCGCTCGCGGAGCAGCAGCCGGTGCGCTTCCGGCCGTTCGGCGAGCAGGCCGGCGCCGAACAGACGGACCAGGTCGGTCCGGGCGTGGCGGCCCGGCACGGTGCCGGTGAGCAGGTGGTGGGAGGCCAGTTCGCCGAGCGCCCGGTGGGCGGTGGCGGTGTCGCTGCCCAGCAGCGCGGCGCTCGCCTGGGCGTCCACCTCGCGGCCCGGGTGGGCGGCCAGGGCGGTCAGCAGCTCGGCTGCGGTGTCGGGAAGTTGACGTCGCGTCAGGTCGAGCTGGGCCGCGACGGAGAGCGTGCCGTCGGCGTCCAGGACGGTCAGCCTGGTCCGCTCGTCGGCGAGTTGGGCGACCAGCCCGGCGATCGTCCGGTCCGGGCGGTCGGCCAGCCGGGCCGCGGCGATCCGCAGGGCGAGCGGCAGGTGGTCGCAGAGGGCCGCGAGCCGGGCGGTGGCCTCCGGTTCGGTACGCAGCCGCTCGGGTGGCAGGGCGCGGTCCAGCAGGTGCAGCGCGTCGTCCTCGGGCAGTGCGGCCAGGCACAGCAGCGCGGCCCCGGCCAGGGCCACCAGGCCCTCCAGCGAGCCCCGGCTGGTGACCACGGCGGTGGCGGCGGGCCCCGCGGGCAGCAGATCGGCGATCTGGTCGGCGTCGGCGGCGTCGTCCAGCAGCACCAGGAGCCGGCGGCCGCCGGTCCGTTCGCGGTAGAGCCCGGCCCGGGCGGAGCGCTCGGCAGGGATGCCGTCCCGCGGCACGCCGAGGGCGGTCAGGAAACCGGCCAGGACGGCCTCGGGCCGCGCCGGGCCGTCCGGGGCGAGGCCGTGCAGGTCGGCGTGGAGCACACCGTCCGGGTAGCGGTCGGCGACCCGGTGCGCCCAGGCGGTGACCAGCGAACTCTTGCCGACCCCGGCCGGGCCGACCACCAGCACCGGGCCGTCCCCGGCGCGGCCCGGTCCGCAGGCCCGGTCCAGGCGGGCCAGGTCGGTGACGCGGCCGACGAAGTCCGGATGCCGGCGGGGGAGCTGACGCGGCACCCGGTGCTGCTGCGGGGCGGGGCCCGGCGCCGGTACGGCGGCGGGCGGCTCCGGCGCACGGCCGTCGGTCAGCACCTCGGCGAGCGCGGCCCGCAGCGCGGGACCGGGGTGGATTCCCAGCTCCTCGTCCAGCCGCACCCGGGCCTGGTGGTAGGCGTTCAGGGCCTCCGCGGGCCGGCCCGCCTGGTGCAGGCAGCGGATCAGCATCGCCACCAGCTCCTCGCGCAGTCCGTCCACCCGCACGCCCTGCTCCAGCAGCGGTACGGCCGACGCCCCGGCGCCCTGGCCCAGCCGCAGCCCGGCCCAGCAGAGCAGGGCGGCGGTGCGGGACTGCCTCAGCCGGTCCACCGCTGCGGCGCGCAGCGGGGTGTCGGGCAGGTCGGCCAGCGCCTCGCCGCGCCACAGCCGCAGCGCCTCCTCCAGCTGGGCGACCGCCGCGGTGCGGTCGCCGAGGCCGGCCCGCTCCTCGGCCGTGCCGGTGAGCTCCTCGAAGCGCAGCGCGTCCACCTGGCCGGACGGCCCGGTCAGCAGGTAGCCGGCGTCCCGGGTGTGCAGCTCGAACGGGGTGCCGGCGAGCACCTTCCGCAGCGCGGCGACGTGCCCCTGCACCGCCGCCCTGGCACTGGCCGGCAGCTGTTCGTCCCACAGCAGCTCGCACAGCTGGTCCATGGAGACCAGGTGCCCCAGCCGCAGCGCGAGCAGCGCCAGCACCGCCCGCCGCTGCGCGCCCGCCACGCTCGCGAAGCCGTCCGCCCCGGCCCGCAACTCCACCGGCCCGAGCAGCCGAATCCGCACCAGTACCCCCCACCTCACCGCAATGCGCGCATCACACCCGAAGCGGCCACAACGGCCCTCGGGGTGGAGCAGTGTAGTGCGAGAACGTGTCCGGTCGGCATCGGACCGCCGCGCCCGCCCCAGGGTGCGTCCCGTGGACCTCCACCGGTCCGCGCGAGATCCACAGGACCCGCCCCCGGGTGGACGCCATCGGGGCGGGCCGAGGTTGCACGGGCGGGCGGACGGACCGGAACCTCGTGTCCCACCCGCGCGGTACGGTGCCCCCGGGACGGCCCGGATCCGGCACGAAGGGCCTGGTCGGCCCTATCCTCGTCCTCGAACGGCCGGGGATTCGCCGACGGGGGAGGAGGACGGTCGCGTGCGCATCGAGCTGCTCGGACCGGTGGTGGTGCGACGGGAGGACGGGACGGCGGTGACGCCCTCGGCCCCCAAGCGCCGGGCGCTGCTGAGCGCGCTCGCCGTCCAGCTGAACCGGACGGTGGCCACCGAGGAGCTGATCGAGCTGGTCTGGGAGGGCTGCGCTCCGCCCACCGCGCGGGCCGCCCTCCAGGGCCACGTCGCGGCGCTGCGCCAACTGCTGGACGGCCCCGGGCTGGAGCTCGGCACCCGGGGGTGCGGGTACCTGCTGGCCGGCGAGCCCGACCGGGTCGACGTGCTGCGCTTCGCCCGGCTCTGCGAGCAGGCGGGCGTGCTGCTCCCGGAGCCCGCCGCCCCGCAGCGGGCGGGCGCACCTGACCCTGCCCTGCCGCTGCTGCGCGACGCGCTGGACCTGTGGCGCGGCCCGGCGCTCGCCGACTGCGGCTCCGCCCTGCTGCGCGAGCGGACGCTCCCGTACCTGACCGACCTGCGGCTGCGCACCCTGGAGCGGCTGGCCGACGGCCTGCACCGGGCCGGCCGGGGCGGCGAGCTGGCCGCCGAACTCGCCGCGGCGGCCGACGCCCACCCCGCCCGGCAGGCGCTGGCCGCCCGGCTGGTGCGCTGTCTGGAGCAGGGCGGACGGAGCGCCGAGGCGCGGGAGCGCTACGAGCGCGCGGTGGCCGGGCTCAACGGGCCGCCCGGCCCCGAACTGCGCCGGGCCGGCGAGCAGTCCGGTGCCCCGGCCGCCGCCGCGGACCGCGGCTTCGTCGGCCGGAGCGCCGAACTCGTCCGGCTGGACCAGGCGTTGCCCGCCGCACGGGACGGCAGGCCGATCCTGGTCACCGGCCCTGCCGGGGCCGGCAAGACCAGCCTGGTCAGGCACTGGGTGGCCCGGTGCGGCGAGGCGTACTTCCCGGACGGCGTCCTCGGTGCCGAACTGCGCGGCTTCGACCCGGACGGGCCGCGCGAACCCGCCGACGTCCTCGGGGAGTTCCTCACCGCCCTCGGTGTCGCCCCGGACGCCCTGCCCGCCGACCCCGTGGACCGCGGCCGCCGCTACCGCGAGCTGGTCGCCGGCCGGCGGATGCTGGTGGTGCTCGACGACGCGGCCTCCTACGAGCAGCTCCTCCCGCTGCTGCCCGACCCGCCGGCCACCGACAGCGAACCCGCCCCGGTCGCGATCGTCACCAGTCGCAGCCGGCTGCGCCACCTGGTGGTCCGCACCGGCGGCATCCCGCTGCCGCTGGGCGCGCTCGGCCCCGACGAGGCCGCCGCCCTGCTCGCCCGCACCCTCGGCGCCGACCGCACGGCCGCCGAACCGGAGGCGGTCGCCGAACTCGCCGAGCGCTGCGACCGCCTGCCGCTCGCGCTGCGGCTGGCCGCCGCCCGGCTGGCGGCCAGGCCCGACTGGTCCCCGGCCGACCTCGCCGCCGAACTCGCCGACGAGCAGACCGGCCTGGCCGCGCTCTCCGGCTCCGGCACCGGCCGCGGCCCGCTCGGCCTCACCACCGAGCTGGACCGGACGTACCGCGCGCTGCCGCCCGCCGCCGCCCGGCTGTTCACCCTGCTCGGCCTGCACCCCGGCGCGGAGATCGACACCGACACCGCCGCCGCCCTCGCCGACCTCGGGCCCGCCGCCACCCGCTCCCTGCTGACCCGGCTGGACGCCGTCCACCTGCTGGAGGAGACCAGCCCCGGCCGCTACCTGCGGCGCGAGCTGGTCCGCCGCCACGCCGCGGCGCAGGCCGCCGAACTCACCTGCGACGAACGGTTCCTCGCGCTCGACCGGCTGATCGCCCACTACCTCGACGTCACCGCCGGCTGGACGGCCGAGGGCACGGCGGCCGACGGCGGCGTACGGGCGGGGGCCTGGTTCCGCCGCGAGGAGAGCGCCCTGCGCGCCGTCGTGGTCTGCGCCGAGCAGACGGGAAGGACCGCCGCTGCCTGGCGACTCGCCCACCGGGCGAGCCTGCTGTACGAGACCACCGGCCACGACCGGACGCACTGGCGGGCCGTGGTCGAGGCCGGGCTGAGCGCCGCGCACGCGGACCGGGACGAGACGGCGGTCGCCCGGCTCGCCACCGACCTCGCCGTCCTGCACGTCGACCGCGGGGCCCACCGCACCGCCGCCGACCGGCTGGAGCGCGCCGTCGCGGCAGCCGACCTGGCCGGCGACCCGGCGCTGCGCCACCACTGCCGCAGCCGGGTCGCCGCCGCGCTGCTGCGGGCCGGCCGGTACGAGCGGGCGGTGCCCATGCTCGGCGACCTGGTGGCCGCCGCCCGTACCCCGGCCACCGGCCATCTGCTGGTCCGCTCGCTCACCGGTCTCGCCGACGCGCTGGTGCTGGCCGGCGACCCCGGGCCGGCCCTGCGCCACGCCGACGAGGCGGTGCGCGCCGCCACCTCGCGGACCGGCGGCGCCGAGGCCGTCCTCGCCACTCTCAGCCGGGCCCGCGCCCTGCACGCCCTCGGCCGCCGGGACGCGGCGCTGTCCTCGGCCCGGCTCGCCGTCGCCCTCGGCCGTACCGTCGGCGACCCGGCCCTCGAAGTCCGCTGCCACGGCCTGCTCGCCGACCTGCTGGACGCCCTCGGCCGCACGACCGAGGGCGCGGAGGCGAGGCGGCCGGCGTGAGCGCCCGGCGGCGGGGCGCCTCCGCGCGGCCTCCCGGGCCCTTGCGCCCGGCCCTGCGCCCGGACCCGTGCCCGGTCCTTGCGCCGAGCCTGCCCCGGGGTGCCGTTCCCCGGCCACCGATGGCGGAAAACCGCTGAACGACCAGCGGAACCACAGGCGGAACTAACGGCGGTCCGCCCGCCGCACAACCGCCCCGGCCCGCCGGTCCCACCCGCGCACAACCCTCCTGACCTGGGCGGATACCCTGGAGAGCGGCGGGCTAGGAGGAACTCCTCCGCCGGGGCATACTTCTGCCTTGAGCGATCCGCCGGAGGCGGCTCAGGCAGAAGTGCGGAACTGCGCAGGACCGAACGAGTGGGGGCGGGGCATGACGGCCGGGGGCGGCACGGGGACCGAGGCGAACGAGTTCAGCCTGCTGTTGGCAGGGCACCGGGTGGCGGCGGGCATGACCCAGGAGGAACTCGCCGCCGGCGCCGGGGTCAGCCTGCGCGCCCTCGGGGACATGGAGCGCGGCCGCACCCGGGGACCGCAGCGGCGCACCGTCCGGGCCCTGGCCGAGGCGCTCGGGCTGGACGGGCCGCAGGCCGAGGCGCTGGACCGGGCCGCACAGTCCGGACGCCCGCGCGGGGCGCGCCCGGGCCCGGCGCCCGCCGGGAACCCGGCCAGGCCGCGCCGGGCCGCCCCGCGCGACACCGACGCCCCGCCCGTCGCCCTCGCCGAGGCCGGCCAGAGCGCCCTCGCGCTGCCCCGGGACATCGCCGACTTCACCGCCCGGGAGGACGCCCTCGCCCTGCTCGCCCGGCTGGCCGAGGACGAGCGGCCCGCCCACCCGCGGGTGGTGCTGGTCAGCGGTCAGCCCGGCCTCGGCAAGACCTCCTTCGCCCTGCACGCCGCCCACGTCCTGGCCCCGGGCTTCCCGGACGGCCAGCTCTCCCTGGACCTCGGCGGGATGTCCGCGCAGCCGCTGCCCGCCAGGGACGCGCTCGGCCAGGTGCTGCGCGCCCTGGGCGTCGCCGACGCCGCGGTGCCCGCGGGGACGGAGGAGCGGGCCGGCCTCTACCGGGCGCTGGTCCGCGAGCGGCGACTCGTCCTGGTGCTGGACAACGCCGCCGACGAGAGCCAGGTGCGCCCGCTGCTGCCCGGTTCGGGCCCGGCCGTGACCATCGTGACCAGCCGCAACGTGCTGCCCGGCCTGGAGTCGGTGCACCGGCTGAGCCTGGACGTGCTCTCCCCGGCCGAGGCGGCCGGCCTGCTGGCCAGGATCGCCGGCCAGGAGCGGATCGGGGCGGCGCCCGACGCCACCGCCGAACTGGCCAGGCTCTGCGGCTACCTGCCGCTCGCGCTGCGGATCGCCGGGCAGCGGCTGGTCGCCCGCCCGCAGCAGCCGGTCGCCCACCTGGTGCGCCAGCTCGCCGCCGAGGAGAACCGGCTGGACCTGCTGGAGACCGGCGACCTGGCCGTCCGGCCGGCCTTCGAGCTGTCCTACCGGCGACTGCCCGCCGAGTCCCAACTCGTCCTCCGTCGCTGCGCGTTGACCGCTGGGCAGGACTTCACCGCGGAGATCGCCGCGGCCTACGCGGGCCGGCCGGAGGGCCGCACCGAGCTGGTGCTGGAGCAGCTCGTCGACGCCGGGCTGATGCAGCCGGCCACCCCGGACCGCTACCGCCTGCACGACCTGGTGCGGCTCTACGCGGGCGAGCGGCTGGCCGCCGACGAGACGGCCGAGGAACTGGCCGAGGCCCGCACCCGGGCCGGCCGCCGGATCCTCGGCCGGGCGGCGGGGTACGGGCTGCGGTTCGACCCGGACCACGCCGCGGACGGGACCGGCGCCGGCACCGGCGGCTCCGCGACCACGCACCTCACCGAGGCGGCCGCCTGGCTGGAGTACGAGCACCCGGAGTGGCTGGCCGCCCTGTACCAGGCGCAGCGGGCCGGCCGGTACCGCGAGGTGGTGGACACCGCCGAGGCGATGCACTGGTTCTCCGACCGGCTGCTGAGCTGGGGCATCTGGGCCGAGGTGTTCCAGCTCTCGGCGGACGCCGCCCGGATGATCGGGGACCGGCGGGTCGAGGCGGTGCACGTCAACTACCTGGCCTGGACCCACATCACCTGCCTGCACCGCTACCAGCGCGGGGTCGAACTGGCCACCGAGGGGCTGGAGCTGGCCCGCGCGGTGGGCGACCGGGAACAGCAGGGCTGGGCGCTCACCTACCTCGCTTCGGGCCTGCGCTACCTCCAGCGGTACCGCGAGGCGACCGACTCCTTCCACCGGGCGGCGGACGCCTTCGCCGAGGTCGACAACCGTTCGGCGATGATCGGCCGGCTGGTCACCCTGCGCGGCGCCGCCAACTGCCTGCGGGAGTCCGGCCGGGCGGAGGAGGCGGTGGAGTCGCGCCGACGGGCGCTGGCCGAGGCGCTGGAGCTGGTGGAGCGCTGGTCCTCGCCGCTGATCCACCTGCTGGCGGCCATGACGGCGCACGAACTCGGCCTGGACCGCGCGGCGTTGAAGCGCTGGCCGGCCGCCGAGCGGGCCTACCGGCAGGCCCTGGTGCACTTCGAGGAGGTGGGCCGGCCGGACAGCATGACCAAGACCCTGACCGAGCTGGGCACCGCGCTGATCGAGCAGGGCCGCGCCGAGGAGGCCCGCGAGCTGCTCACCGAGGCGCTCACCGACCTGAGCGCGGAGGGGCCGCGCTCGGCGGGCGCCAGGCACTGACCGGCGCCCGGACGGCATGTGTCCGGAACGGGAGGCGCCCGGGACGGCAGGTGCCCCGGAACCGGCAGGCGCCCGCCCCCGGTCGGACCGGGAGCGGGCGCGAGGCCGGACGGAGGGTCAGATCCTGGTGTCCTCCACCACCGGCAGCGAGTCGACCGGCACCGAGGCCGGGGCGAAGCCCGTCCGCGGAGCGGCGGCGGGCTTCTTGCCGCAGAAGGCCGGCTCCAGGGTGTTCATCAGGCCCTGCGTCACCGAGCCGTTGTTCGACGCGTTGGCGAAGACCACCACGCTGCGCCGCCCGTCCTGGGTCGTGAAGGACTGCGTGTTGAAGCCCTGCACGATGCCGCCGTGCCCGTACACGTCCCCGCAGGAGAGCGAGATGCGGCGCAGGCCCAGGCCGTAGGAGATCTTCGCGGTGGGGGTGGGCAGGGCGGCGGTCATCTGCTGGAGCGAGGCGTCCGAGACGAGCCCGCCGTTGCCGCCGGCCATCAGGGCGCCGAGGAAGCGGTCGAGGTCCTCGGCGGTGGAGATGACGGCACCGGCGGCCCACACCCAGGAGCCGGTCTGCGCGGTGGAGTCCAGCAGCGGCTTGGTCCGGTCGTCGTTGGTCAGGTAACCGGTGACGTGGGCGCCGCTCATCCCCTGCTCGGGCACCACGAAGGAGGTCTTGCGCAGGCCGAGCGGCTGGATGATCCGCTCGTTCAGCACCTCGGCGAACGGCTGGCCGGTGAGGTGTTCGACCGCCAGGGCCATCAGGACGAAGTCGGTGTTGGAGTAGGAGTAGCGGGTGCCGGGGGTGTACTGCACACCGTGCTTCACCGACATCGCCACCAGCGCGCGCGGGTCGTACACGTTGGTGCGGATGCGCGCCTCGAACGCGCTGGTGGTCTCCTCGCCGGCCTGCTCCAGCAGGTCGTTGGTGTGGTCGTAGACGCCCGCCCGGTGCTCCATCACCTGGCGGCCCGTCATGGTCCAGGCCTCCGGCAGGGTGCCCTCGGGGAGGTACTCGCGCAGCGGGCGGTCGAGGTCGATCCGGCCCTCCTCCGCCAGCTGCATCACGAGAACGGCCGTGAACATCTTGCTGTTGCTGCCGACCCGGAACTTCCACGAGGAGTTCATCGGGGTCCCGTCCAGGTCGGCCAGGCCGACGTTCACCGAGCGGGTCCGGTCGACGGCGCCGTGGTCGCGGATCACCGCGAACGCGCCCGGGGCGCCGGCCGCGGTGGTGGCCTGGAGGGCGGCCTGCACCCCGGCGAGGTCGGGGGCGGTCGGGTCGGCGGCGTCCTGGCCGGCGGCCGCGGCGGGCAGGGCACCGGTCGCCACCAGGACGGCGCCGGCGGCGGCCACCGCGAGGGGACGCAGAAGACTGGTCTTCGCCATGTTTCTCGGCTCTCTCGTCAGCTGACGCGGTGTCCGACCGCGCCGTTCGGAGATCACTATCACCGGCATGGGCGGTCCATGGCAATGTGAACCGATTCGCCCGCATTCTCCGTTGTCGATGCCGGGTTCGGCGGCCGCACCGTTCGTTTCCCGCTCCGGGGCCAAGGCTTCACCTGCCGTCGTCTACCCGCGTCAAGCGACGCGCCCCATGCTGTTCGGGCGCTGTCGCGCACTCCGGTGCGCTCGCCGCACCGGCTTCCCCCCTCACCGACGACGGAGCTCCCCCTCGCCGGGCCGTCTGCTACCCGAGGAATTGTCATGACTTCGTCCACGAAGCCCCTGAATCCCCGCTCCCGTCGCACCGCGACCGCGATCGGCTCCGCCGTCGCCCTGGTCGCCGCCTCCGCCGGCCTGTGGGCGGCCACCGCCACCACCGCCCAGGCCGCCGCGCTGCCCACGCCCGACCACATCGTCGTCGTGGTGATGGAGAACCACGCCTACACCCAGGTCATCGGCAGCAGCAGTGCCCCGTACATCAACAACACCCTGAAGGCGGGCGGCGCCAACCTCACCCAGTCCTTCGGCATCACCCACCCGAGCGAGCCGAACTACTACGCGCTGTTCTCCGGCTCCACCCAGGGCACCGTCGACGACAGCTGCGTGACCGTCGGCGGCTTCCAGGCGGCCAACCTCGCCTCCGAGGTCATCGCCGCCGGCAAGACCTGGGGCAGCTACAACGAGTCCCTGCCCAGCCAGGGCAGCACCGTGTGCAGCAGCGGCAGCTACGCGCAGAAGCACAACCCCTGGTTCGGCTTCGGCAACGTCCCGCTCAGCTCGGCGAAGACCTTCGCCCAGTTCCCGGCCGACTACAGCACCCTGCCGAACGTCTCCTTCGTGGTGCCCAACCTCTGCAGCGACATGCACGACTGCTCGGTCGGCACCGGCGACACCTGGATCAAGAACAACCTGGGCGCGTACGCCACCTGGGCCCAGTCCCACAACAGCCTGCTGGTCGTCACCTTCGACGAGGACAACAAGCTGTCCGGCAACCGCATCCCGACCGTGATCTACGGCGCGCACGTGACGCCGGGCAGCAGCAGCGCCACCACCTACAACCACTACAACGTGCTGCGCACCCTGGAGGACCTGGCCGGCACCACCGGCCACGCGGGCAACGCGGCCTCCGCGAGCGACATCACCGGCATCTGGAACTGAGCGCGGTGATCGGGTCCTGACCGACGGTCCGGGTCCGGGGCCGGCCGCAGGGTGGCTTCAGACCGGCCTCAGGTCCGGGCCGGTGGCCGTGCGGTCACCGGCCCGGGCACGGTCCCGGTGGTGCCCGGGGTGCCGTACCGCCGCACCCCGGGCACCACCGCCGTACCCGCGCAGACCGGCGTCACCAGCCCGGCCGCCGCCAGGCGTCGGAGGCCGCAGGAGGCGCTGGACGTGGTCGGCCGGGAGGAGCGCAGGCTGCTCGGGGTGCTGTCCGAGCGGGAGCGGCGCACCCTGGCGGACCTGCTGCGGAAGGTGATGCCGGCTCAGGAGGGCGGGGCGTAGCGCCCTCCCGGGCCCGGGCCGCCCGGGCCGGGCCTTATGGGCCTTGGCCGTGTCAGCCCTGGCCCACCGGACCTCGGCCGGGCGGGGCCGCCGTGGGCGGTCAGACCGGCCGGCTCTGCGCCCAGTCGTAGAGGCGGCGGGCACTGTCGCCGAGGCGGGTGGCGTAGAGCGTGCCGGCCGGGCCGCCCGCGAGTTCCTCGGTGGTGGTGGTGACGCCGACGACGGTGCCGGTGCCGGTCCGGGTGTCGAAGTGCGTGAGGTGGGGGCCGCCGCTCGCCCCGTGCGACATGTCGCAGGCCTCGCCCCACAGGACCGGTGCCGTGGTGCCGGGCCCGGCCGGACCGGCGCAGTGGATCATGCGTGAACCGGTGTACTTGCCGCTCGGGTCGTTGAGCCGCTCCTTCGGATACCCGAAGGCGTGGACGAACTCGCCCGCGGCGGGCCGGGTGAACGCGATCCGCTGGCTTCCGGTGACGTCCGCGACCCGTCGTCCGTCGGCCGAGCGGTTCGCGACGAGGACCCCGGTGTCGAAGCCGGCCACGGCGACGGCGTCCGAGGTCGGGCCGGCGTCCCAGCGGGACGAGGTGGCCACGCTCCTGACGGTGAAGCCGCCGAGCGGCTTCGTGCCGTTGCGGTAGCCGGGCACGAAGTACAGGTTGTGGTTCCAGGTGTCGTCGGTGGCGGAGGCTCCGACGCCGCGCAGGCAGTGGGCCGCCGTGACGACGGTGCTGCGGTTCGCGGCGACGACGACGGTGGCGGTGCAACTGCCGTCGTAGCCGTCGGAGAAGGTGAAGAAGAGCCGGCCGACGCTCCTGTTCACCGCTCCGCCGTGGGTCCACACGGCTCCGGGGTCCGGGGTGTCGGCGGGCAGCGGCCGCGGGTCGTCGGGCGTGTTGTCGTCCTCGGGCACGGGCGTGATCTCGGGGACCAGGGCGCCCGCCAGCTTCATCCGGTCGGGGGTCCAGTAGGCGTCGATCCGGCCGCGCTCCGCGGCGGTCGTGGCGCCGGAGTGCGTGGTGACGGACTCGCTCTCCGCGGCGAGGGCCGTGTCCGGCAGCAGCACCGCCGCCGTGGCCGCGCTCAGCAGGAGGGCGCCCACGGCGGCGAGCCCGCGGGGGAGGGTCCGGTCGGTGGCTGACGTTCCAGGTGTCTTCGGCATGTGCGGCACGCTAGGCGTGGCACGTCAGGCTTCTGTGTGGACCGGGTCTCATCCGTCCATCGGTTGGATCAGGGTCCGGTAAAGGTGTCCCCGTCGTGTGTCGGTGCTGCGCCGGGCCTCGGGGCCCGGGTTCAGAGGCCGAGTCCGGTGAGGCCGGGGTGGTCGTCGGGACGGCGGCCGAGCGGCCAGTGGAACAGGCGCTCCGCGGCCGTGATCGACAGGTCGTTGATGGAGGCGTGCCGGTGGGCCATCAGGCCGTCGCGGTCGAACTCCCAGTTCTCGTTGCCGTAGGAGCGGAACCAGCGGCCGGCGTCGTCGTGCCACTCGTAGGCGAAGCGGACCGCGATGCGGTCGCCGTCGTACGCCCAGAGTTCCTTGATCAGGCGGTAGTCCTGCTCGCGCTGCCACTTGCGGGTGAGGAACTCGGCGATCCGCGCGCGGCCGGTGAGGAACTCGGAGCGGTTGCGCCAGCGGCTGTCCGGTGTGTAGGCGAGGGCGACCCGCCGCGGGTCGCGGGTGTTCCAGGCGTCCTCGGCGGCGCGCACCTTCCGGCGGGCGGTCTCCTCGGTGAACGGGGGCAGGGGCGGGCGCTGCTCGGTGCCGGTCTCGGGCATGGGTGACTCCCTAGGGAATGGGTGTTCCGCGGGCGAGAACGAGCGTTCTCGCCGCTCTGGCTACGATAGGAGAACCATCGTTCTCACGCAAAGGGCACGGCAGATGGATCAGGAAGACCCCCGGACCCGGATCCTCGACGCGGCCGAGGAGCTGTTCTACGGGCAGGGCATCCAGGCGGTCGGCATGGACGCCGTCCGGGCCGCCTCCGGCCTGACCATGCGCCGCCTCTACCAGCACTTCCCGTCCAAGGGCGAACTCGTCGAGGCGTACCTGCTGCGCCGCGACGGCCGCTGGCGGGCGAGCCTCGCGGTGTACGTCTCCCGCACCGGCGGCACCCCCGGGGAGCAGCTGCTCGCGGTCTTCGACTGGCTCGGCCGGTGGTTCGCCGAGCCCGGCTTCCGGGGCTGCGCGTTCGTCAACTCCCTCGGCGAACTGGGCGCCTCCAGCCCCGCGGTGGTGGCCGCAGCCCGGCACCACAAGGAGCAGTTCGGCGGCTACCTCGCGGGCCTGACCGAGGCCGCCGGGGCCCCGCCCGCCACGGCCGTCCACCTGGCCCTGCTGGCCGAGGGCGCGATCACCAGCGCCGCCGTCCACGGCGACCCGACGGCCGCCGCCGACGCCAGGGAGGCCGCCCGGCTGCTCCTGGACGCGACGACGCCGGCCCGGTAGCCCCGCGCACCCGGCGGGAACTGTCGGACGAGCGCTACGCCAGGCCGCCGTTGCTCGTCAGCAGTCGGCCCGGCTGAGATCGACACCGGCCTGCTCGTCGGCTCGTGGCGGCGCCTGGTGCTCTCCGCCCCGCACCTGGAGCCGGGCACGGTGGACGGGAAGGCGTACGCGTTCTGCGTCCTGGAGCAGCTGCACCGGATGCTACGGAACGAGCAGGTCTTCGCGAGGAACTCCTCGAAGTGGGGCGACCCGCGGGCGAAGCTGCTGGACGGCGAGGCGTGGGAGCAGGCCCGGCCGACCGTGCTGGCCTCGCTCGGGCTGCCCGGCGAGGCGGGCAAGCACCTGGCGGCGCGGGCCGCGCTGCTGGACGGCACGTACCGGGAGGTCGCCGGGCACCTGCCGGACAACGCGCAGATCGCCTTCGACGACGACGGCCGGCTGCACTTCGCCGCGCTGGAGCCGGAGCCGGCGTCCCTGCTCGATCTGCGGGCGGCGGTGAACGCGATGCTGCCCCGCGTCGACCTGCCCGAGGTGCTGCTGGAGGTGTTCTCCTGGACCGGCGCCGACCAGGCGTTCACCTCGGTCACCGGCGGCGAGGCACGGTTGAAGGACTTGCACGCCACGATCGCCGCGCTGCTGGTCGCGCACGACTGCAACGTCGGCTACACCCCCGTCATCGGCGGGGTCGACGCGCTGAAGTACGGGCGGCTGTCCCACGTCGACCAGACCTACCTGCGGCTCGCGACCTACCGGGCCGCGAACGCCACCCTCATCGAGCACCAGGCGTCCGTCGGCCTCGCACGCGCGTGGGGCGGCGGCCTGGTCGCGTCGGTCGACGGGATGCGGTTCGTCGTCCCGGTTCCGTCGGTGTACGCGCGGCCGAACCCGAAGTACTTCGGCCGCCGGGGCGGCGCCACGTGGCTGAACATGATCTACGACCAGGCCGCCGGGCTCGGCGGGAAGGTCGTGGCCGGCACCCCACGCGACTCCCTGTACGTCCTCTACGACCGTGACGGCGGCAAGTGCCCGGAGATGATCGTCACCGACACCGCGAGCTACTCCGACATCGTCTTCGGACTGCTCACGCTCGCCGGGTCAGTCCGGCCCCGGGGTTGATCGTTCGAGAATTCCCGCACTATATTGTGCGGGAATTCTCGAACGATTGGAGTGGTGTGATGGCCGCGGCCCGCACGTACCACCATCCCGACGCGGACGACATCGCGCTCCCGCGCGTGCTGTTCGCACTCAGCGAGCCCCTGCGCCTGACGATGCTGCGCATCCTCACCGAGCGCGGAGAGGTCGACAGTCTGGAGCTCGGCCCGGACCTGCCGCGCTCGACGCTGACCCACCACACGAGCCTGCTGCGTGAATCCGGCGTGGTCTTCGTCCGCGCCGAAGGACGTAAGTGCATGATCCGGCTGCGCACCGAAGACCTCGAAGCCCGGTTCCCCGGCCTGGTGAAGACCGTTCTGGCCGGTTACCAGGACGAGGGCACGGCCGAAACCGAGAGGGGTGCCGCGTGATCGGGAAGATCTGGCCGCTGGTCGTCGCTGCGGTCTCCCTGGGCATCGACGCCTACGTCCTGGCGGGCGTCCTGCCGGACATGGCCGACTCCCTGGCCACCACAGCCGGCGCGATCGGACTGGGCGTCACCGCCTTCACCGCCGCCTACGCCGTTCGGCGGGCCCCTTCCTCTCTCGTGTGCTGGCCGGCCGGTCGACCAGAACGGCCCTTCTGGTCGCGCTCGGCGCCTTCAACCTCGGCAACCTCGCCACCGCACTGGCCCCCACCCTCGGCGTCTTCCTGGCCTCCCGCGTCGTGGCGGGCGCCGGTGCCGGCGTGCTCACCGCGGTCGCCACGGCGACCGCCGGAGCGCTCGTGGCCGACCACGAACGCGGGCGCGCGATGGCACTGGTGACCTTCGGACTGTCCACCGGGACCGTGGCCGGTGTGCCGCTGGGCATGCTGATCGGCGAACAGGTGGGATGGCGCGGGACGATGGGCTTCGTCGTCCTCATCGGCGTCCTGAGCATGGTCGCCCTCGCCCTGCGCTCCGGCACGCTGCCGCAGCTTCCTGCCGCTCGCGGCACCGGGACCCGTTCCGTGCTCCACAGCCCGCGCATCGCGCTGGGCATCACGCTGTCCTTCGTCCTGGGCCTGGCCAGCCTCGGCCTCTACACCTACCTTCTGCCGATGGCCGACGAACGCGGCCTGGGCGGCTGGGGCTTCGCGCTCGTCTGGGCCTGGGGCATCGGCGGCGTACTCGGCTCCGGCCTGATCGGCAAACCCCTCGACACACAGGGGCCCCGCCGGCTGATGCCCATCGTCCCCGCGTTCCTCCTCGCCTCCTTCCTCGTCGTCTGGCTCGTCGATCACCCCGCGGCGTGGCTGATCGCCACCGCGGTGTGGGGCGCAAGCGGCTGGATCAGCGTGCCCGTCCTGCAACAGGCACTCACGCGCGACCGGACCGAACAGGCGATGACCGTCATCGCCCTCCAGACGGCCGCGATGTACCTCGGCTCCGCCGCAGGATCGGCGGCCGGCAGTGCCCTGCTCGCCGCAGGCATCAGCGCCGGCGCACTGCCGGCATGGACCGCACTCGCCGCCGCGCTCGGCCTCGTCCTGGCCGTGCTCATCGCCCGGCTGACACCTCGGCCCGTCCGGGCGGCGGCGGCCGCCGCCCCGGTCTCACGGACTCCTGAGGCGCAGCACGCGCCGGCCGAGTCGCGCTGCCCGTAGAGGCCCAGGGAGAGATCAGCGGCGTGCGTCGCCGGGGGCCGGCAGGCTGGTCAGCTCGGAGATCGCCTCGGGGGACGGCTTGAAGTAGCGGCGCACGTTCTCCGGCTTCTTGTGCCGGGACTTGGCCATCAGCATCAGCTCGGAGGCGCCGGCCTCGCCGAGGTGGGTCAAGCCGGAGTGGCGGTACTCGTGCAGGTCCCAGCCGGTGCCCGGCCCGGCGTGTGCGGTGTGCTGGTCGAGCAGCGCGCGGGCCCGGCCGTAGGACAGCCGGGCCAGGCCAGTGTCTTCCCGACGGCGATGCCGTAGTTCCGGGCGGTGTTCGGGTTGGCAAGCGAGTCGAGGAAAGCGTCGGCCGCCGTCCGGACGGTCAGCGCCTTCCCGGTCGGCAGCAGCAGGACGGGCATCGACTTCCCCTTGCCACAGATAACAGGGCCACTCCGCGCAGCGGCCCGGCGATCCCGGCGCCGATGCCGGCCGTCCGGCCCACCCCCGTCACCAGGGCCACCGGGCGGGGGAGTCGGGGTGCCGGAAGGTGCTGATGGGGCGTCATGAGGCGTGATGGTTCCGGGCCGGACCGCACCGGGCAAGCGCTTTTCGCCCGAACGCGCGTTTATCGCCCATTGATCGCCACCGTCTAGCCTCGGGCCCGTGAACGAGAGAGCGGCCGAACGGCCGGGGGCGTTGCCCGAGGGACGGATGACGGAGCAGGACGCCGAGCGGTTCCGGCAGTTGCTGGCGCGGCTGGAGGACTCGCTGGTGGTGGACCGGAAGGCGGCGGGGCGCGATGCCTGAGTGCGCCGAGCTGCGCCCGGTGGCGGTGCCGCCGGTGGTGGCGGCACCGCAGGTCGCGGTGCTGCCGCTCTGGCGGCGGGGCGAGGACGGGGAGCGCCGGACCGCGGACCGGCCCGGGGTGCTGCGGGGGCACCCCGGGCCGGTGGCGGCCGGCCGGTACGGGAGCGAAGGCGGGGAGGGCGCGGAGCCGGAGGGCTGACCGGTCAGCCGCAGTCGCACGAGCAGCAGTCGCAGCCATCGCACCCGTCGCAGCAGCCGCAGTCGCAGTCGCAGTCACAGCAGTCGGGGCAGTCGCAGTCGTGCCGCTCGCAGAAGCCCTTGCGGGGTTCGCGGCTGAACGGGTCGTTGTGGTCGCAGCAGAGCAACTGGCAGGTGCAGGCCATCAGCGCCCACATCGCGCACCCGGCGAGCAGGTTGCGGGGGTTCGGCGGCCGTTGGCCGGGCGGGGTGAAGCCCGGGCCCTGCGGCACCCACGGCGGCACCGGCTCCTGGCCGGGCGGCGTTTCCCGCGGCGGCGCCTGGTGCGGGTGCTCGCCCGTGGCGGTGCCCGCGGCGTCGGGGTGGCGGCAGCTCGCGGTGTGCCGGGCCGGGCCGAAGACCCGCTCGACCGCGCGCTCGGTCTCGTGCGCGAGCAGCACGTGGACCAGCGTGCGGTCGCTCAGTTCGACCTCGCGCAGCGCGAGCCGGATGCCGTGGACGGCGTCGCGGCAGAGCCGTTCGGCCTCGGCCCGGTCGGTGCCGGTGGCGGTCAGCGGGTTCCAGGCGCCCGAGGCCGCGTCGGCGCTCTGGTCCTCGGCGGCGTCCAGGAGGTGGGCGAGCCGGCCGAAGAGCCGTCCGGCCTCGGCGAGCGGGGCGGCGTTGCCGGGGCGTCCGGCTATCACGGCGGTGTGGGCGAAGGCGGCCGAGGTGGCGGTCTCGGTGGGCTCGGTGACCAGCAGGACGGACCCGCCGGGCCGCAGCGACCGCTCCAGCTCGCCCTGCCGGGAGGCCGCGTCCAGCAGGACGGCGGTGTCGAAGCCGATCGTCGAGGCGCTGCCCGCGCTCTTCCGGTCCCAGTGCCGGGTGACGGCCCTGGCCCCGGCGGCGACCGGGCGGCGGGCGAAGACGCCGTCCCGGTCCTCGACGTGGTCGCGGATCTTGACGGAGGCGAGCGCCAGCGAGACGGCGGCGGCGAGCCGGGCGCCCTCGCCCTTGGCGACGGAGGCGGTCCGCATGCCGCGCAGCGGGCACGGCCCGGCGGTGCGGCGCCAGGAGGAGTCCTCCCGGGCGGCCTGGGCCTCGACCAGCACGGAGATGATCAGGCCGTCGTAGTTGGTCGCCGTCCGGGCGAGCTGCCCGTGGTCGTCTCGCAGCGCGAGGCAGAGCCCGCACAGGTGGGCCATCCAGGAGGTCTGGAGGCGCTCGGACAATCGATGCCTGCACGGTCTGATGATGCCGAACACGCTGGTCCCCCTTGCTCACGGGCCGCCGACCGGCCACGATTCGCCGCACATCATATGATCACAGGCCCTTTCGGACCGAGGGTCCGCCAACCGGGGAACCTCCGGCGGCAGGCCGGGAGCTTCGTCGCCGCCGTCGGCCCTGACCTGCCGGTTCCGCTCCGCTCCCGCCTGCTCCCGCCCGTTCCGCTCCGGACGGAACGTCAGGGCGACCACCGGACCGGCCACCTGCCGGCGGCGGCGCAGGGCGCCTCCGGGTCCTCCCGTGGGCGGTGAGGCCGGCGCAGTCCCGGGAGTGGATCTCAGATCCGGGATAGCATCGCGAATATGGGAATCGACATGGCCGGCGACGAACGGCTGGCGCAGCGGCTCGCCGAGCTGAGGCTGGAACACGGGTGGACCTTGGAGGAGCTGGCGCGCCGGGCGGACGTCAGCCGCTCGACGCTGTCCCGGGTGGAGCGGGCCGAGGTCAGCCCGACGGCCGCGCTGCTCGGGCGGCTGTGCGCCGTGTACGGGCGGACGATGTCGCGGCTGCTCGCCGAGGTGGAGTCGGGCCCGGCCCGGCTGGTGCGGGCCGGGGAACAGCAGATCTGGCGGGACGAGGAGAGCGGGTTCGTCCGCCGGTCGGTCTCGCCGCCGCACGGCTCGCTGCGGGCGGAGATCATCGAGGGCCTGTTGCCGGCCGGCGCGGACATCGCGTACGACCGCGCCTGCACCCCCGGCCGGGAGCACCACCTCTGGCTGTTCGAGGGGCGCCTGGAGCTGACCGTGGACGGCGAGGCCCAGCCGCTCGGCCCCGGCGACTGCCTGCGCTACGTCGGCGGCACGAGCCGGTTCCGCAGCCTCGGCCCGGACGCGGCCCGCTACGCGCTGGTGGTGGTCGAACCGTGAGCGCCGCCACCGGCCCGATAGCGAAGGAACCCGGGCGGCACGAGGAGCCCGGGGAGCCCAAGGAGCGCTTCGACGCCGCCGGGCGCCGGGTGCTGCTGGTCTGCGTCGCGGGCGGCTTCACCACGCTGCTCGACCAGTCCGTCCTCAACACCTCCATCCCCGCCCTGCGCGAGAGCCTGCACGCCGGCTCGGCCGACCTCCAGTGGATCGTCGCCGGCTACTCGCTCGCCTTCGGCCTCGCGCTCATCCCGGGCGGGCGGCTGGGCGACGTCCTGGGCCGCAAGTGGTTCTTCGTCACCGGCCTCGCCCTGTTCACCCTGGTCAGCCTGGTCTCCGCGACCGCCACCGAGCCCGGGGTGCTGATCGTCGCCCGGCTGCTCCAGGGCGCGGGCGCGGGCCTGGTCAACTCCCAGATGATCGGCACCATCCAGGACGTCTTCGACGGGCAGCTGCGGACCCGCGCCCTCGGCATGTACGCCGTCACCGGCGGCCTCGCCTTCGCCCTCGGCCCGCCGATCGGCGGCGCGGTGCTCGCCCTGGCCGGCCCCGAGGACGGCTGGCGGCTGACCTTCCTGCTCAACGTCCCCTTCGGCCTGGCCACCGTCGTCCTGGCGGCCCGCCACCTGCCGAAGCCCCGCCCCAGCAGCAGGAACGCCGACCTCGACGTGCTCGGCCTGCTGCTGGTCGGCGCTCTCACCCTGGTCCTGATGCTGCCCTTCGTCCGGCCGCCCGGCTGGAGCGGCCGGCTCGCCTTCGCGGCGGCCGCGCTGCTGCTGCTCGGCGCGCTCGCCCGGTGGCAGCGCCGCCTCGCCAGGAAGGGCGGCCACCCGCTGATCCACCCCGCGCTCACCCGCTCCGCGCCGTACGCGCTGGGCACCGCCACCGCGATGGCGCAGTTCGGTTCCTCGCTCGCCGCCTCGCTGGTCCTGACCATGTTCCTCCAGGACGGCCTCGGGCTCTCCCCGGTGGGCGCCGCGCTGGTCGTGCTGCCCTCCGCCGTGGCGATGGGCGTCGCCTCCGCGCTCGCCTGGCGGGTCGTCCAGCGGTACGGCCGGCGCACCGTCACCGCGGGGATGGCCGGCTCCGCCCTCGCCATGCTGCTCAGCGGACTGCTCGCGGCCTGGGCACCCGACGCCGTGCTGCCCTGGCTGCTGGCGCTGCTGCAACTGCTCGGCGGCGCCTCGGTCGGCCTGATGGGCTCCACCAACCAGGCGTACGTGCTGCGCCACGCGCCGGCCGAGGCGGCCGGGGTGAGCGGGGCGATCCTGCAGATGACCCAGCGGATCGCGGCGGCGGTCGCGGTCTCGGCGCTGTCCGGGGTCTACCTGCGGGAGACCACCGGGGGCGGCGGGCACCGCTCCGCCTTCCTGACCGCGAGCGTGGTGTGCGCCGCGGTCGCCGGACTCGCCGTCCTGGCCTCGGTGTTCGCGGGCCGCGCCACCGCGCGCGAGCGGTGCGAGGGCGCGCCGGTCGCGATGAGCCGAGGGCGAACACCGGTCCGCTGACCGGTGGTCGGCGCGTACCGTGACGGCATGACCGAAGGACGGAACCGGACCGTGGACCTGCCCGGAGTGACGCTCGCCTACCGCGAGAGCGGCCCGCCCGGAGGCCCGCCGCTGGTCCTGCTGCACGCCCTCGGCGAGCGCGCCGCGGACTGGGACACCGTGCTGCCGGGCCTCGCCCCCGCCCACCACGTGTACGCGCTCGACCTGCGCGGCCACGGGGACAGCGCCCGCACCGCCGGCTATTCGCTGGAGGCGATGCGGGACGACGTGCTGGCCTTCCTGGACGTCCTCGGCCTCGCCCGCGTCGACCTGGCCGGCCACTCGATGGGCGGCGCCGTCGCCTACCTGCTCGCCCAGGCCGCGCCGGAGCGGATCGACCGGCTGGTCCTGGAGGAGATCCCCGCCCTCCACCCGCGCCCGGCGACCGCGCTGCCCGAGGAGCAGGACCCGGACGTGCACTTCGACTGGGCGATGGTCCGGGCGGTCAGGGCCCAGCTCGACGACCCCGACCCGGCCTGGCGGGCGGGGCTGGCCGGGATCACCGCCCGCACGCTGGTGGTCGCCGGAGGCCCGGCCAGCCACGTCCCGCAGGAGCGGATCGCCGAAATCGCCCGGCTGATCCCGGACTGCCGCCTGGTCACCGTCGAGGCCGGGCACCTGGTGCACGGTGCCCGGCCCGCCGAGTTCGTCGCCGCGGTGGCGCCGTTCCTGGCCCGGTGAGCCCGGCACCGGACCAGGTGAGCCCGGCCCGGTGAGCGGCCGGGCCGTCCCCCGTGCGGCGGTCGGAGGTGCGGCGGTCAGACGCCGTGCTCGACCGGCAGGCGCCCGCTGCGCACCGCCGTCAGCAGGTCCGCGTGGTCGGCCTCGGTGCGGTCCGCGTAGGCCACCGAGAAGGCGGCGACCGCCTCGTCCAGTACCTCGCTCTTGCCGCAGTACCCGGCCAGCAGGGCGGGGTCGGAGGTGTGGGCGTGCGCCCGGGCCAGCAGGGCGCCGGTGATCCGCGCGTAGTCGTCCAACTGGGCCGGCAGCAGTGCGGCCGGGTCGACGCTGCCCTTGCGGTTGCGGAACTGGCGTACCTGGTACGGGAGTCCGTCGACCGTGGTCCAGCCCAGCAGGGTGTCGCTGACCACCTGCATGTGCTTCTGGCCGAGCACCACCCGGCGGCCCTCGTGCCCGTCCGGCGCCGGCTGCGGCGCGTTCGGCAGGTACGGCAGCAGCGCGGACGGGCGGGCCTCCTTCACCTGGAGCACCAGCGGCTGGTCCCGGTGGTCGGTGAGCAGCACCACGTACGAGCGGGTGCCCACGCTGCCGGTGCCCACCACCCGGAACGCCACGTCCTGCACCCGGTAGCGGGACAGCAGGGTGCGCACCTCGGCCGGCAGCGTCTCGACGTACGGGCCGAGCGCGTGCGCGACGGCGCGGGCGGTCGCGTCGGTCACCTCGGTGAGCACCGGGGGAGCGGCCGTGAAGCGCCAACCGCCGTCCGGGGTACGGGCGGTGCTGCGGGCGGCGAACCGGGCGCTGGTGTTGCCGAGCGCCTTGGCGCCGACCTTGCGCAGCACGTCCGCGAGGTCGTGCGCCTCGGCGAACGAGACCAACTGCTCGTCCGCGATGGCGTTCCAGGCGTCCAGGGTGGGCAGCTTGGCGAGGGTGCGCACGGTCCGGCGGTAGGAGCCGGCCGCGTGCTGGGCGGCCTCGCGCGCGGTGTCCTCACTCGCTCCGGTCTCCCGGGCGGCCAGCACCAGGCTGGCGGCGAGCCGCTTGAGGTCCCATTCCCAGGGGCCGGGGACGGTCTCGTCGAAGTCGTTGATGTCCAGCACGATCTGGCCGCGCGCGTCGCCGTACAGGCCGAAGTTGGCGGCGTGCGCGTCGCCGCACAGCTGCGCGTCCACACCGGTCACCGGGGTGCCCGCGAGGTCGGCGCCCATCAGCCCGGCCGATCCGCGCAGGAACGCGAACGGACCGGCCGCCATCCGGCCGACCCGGATCGGCACCAGCCCGGCTATTCGGTCCGTGTTGGAGGCCTCCAGCGCGGTCACGGCCGTCGGCCGGCCGGGCGCGGGCGCGAACTCCGCGTGCCGCTCCCGGGGCACCCGGGTCCGCAGCGCCTTGCCCCGCTCCCGCCCCCGCCCGTCCTGCGCCGGGGCGAACCCGGCCACCGCGAACCCGCGCCTGGTCCGCTCCTCCCGCTCCGCCGCCGTCGGCCGCGTCCCGACCGCCTCGGCCCCACCCGCGTGCGCCACTGTTCCCGCCCGTCCCTTCCGGTCCTCACCCCGCCCGCGACCTGCGCGGACGTTCGTCGGGGGGAGTGACGTCCGGCGCCGCGCGGTGGTTCCGGCGGGCGGGGGTCCGCTTGTGGGGCGCGGTGGTGGAGTGGGGCCGGAGCGGCGCGCGTGGGGCGCGGGGGTAGCGTGGGGCGGATGAACGATCTCGGGGGGAGCGCCCGTCGGGCCCACCGGCGTACCCGCCCGGCGGCCGGCCTCGCCGCCGTGCTGACGGTGACGGCCGGCCTCGGCGTACGGGCGGTCCTGGGCGGGGACCTCGCCAAGTACGCGGGGGACGCGCTCTACACGGTCCTGCTCCACGCGCTGCTCGTGCTGGCCGCACCACGGCTGCGCCCCGCCCGTGCCGCGGCCCTGGCCGCCGGGCTCAGCTGGGCCGTGGAGCTGTTCCAGCTCACCGGCCTGCCGGACGACTGGGGGCGGCACAGCACCCTGGCCCGGCTGGTGCTGGGCTCGACCTTCAACCCGCCGGACCTGCTCTGGTACCTGGTCGGCGCGGGGTGCGCCGGGGTGCTCCACCGGGTCCTGCGGACCTCCCGGACCGCGGCACCCGACGCCGTATCCGACGCGGCGCCCGGAGCCGTACCCGGCAAGATTTCCTGACGAACCGTCAGAGCGGAAGCAGCTCCGGCCGCTTGGCCTCGACGTGGTCGCCCGAGGACTCGCCGCGCAGCCGCCGGCCGACCCAGGGCAGCAGGTACTCGCGGGCCCACTGGATGTTCTCCCGGCGCTGGTCGGCGGGGGTGAGCACGCGGGCGTCCGGCCACGGGGCCTCCGGATCCTGCCCGGTGCGCAGGCCCAGCGAGCGGGCGGCCAGCAGGGCGACCCGCTGGTGGCCCTCGGCGGACAGGTGCAGGCGGTCCTCGCTCCAGGCGCGGCGGTCCTGCACCGCGCGCAGCGACCACAGGTCGGCCACCGCGCAGCCGTTGCGGTCGGCGACCGCGCGCATGTGCCCGTTGTACGTGGCGATCTTGCCGCGCAGGTGCTTCAGCAGCGGCACGTCCTTGGTGTCGAAGCCGGTGCAGATCAGCACCGTCCCGGCGTTCTCGGCGAGTTCCACGACGGCGGCCTCGAAGCGCCCGGCGACCTCGTCCGGGTCGCTGCCTGGGCGGAGGATGTCGTTGCCGCCGGCGCAGAAGGTGACCAGGTCGGGCTGGAGGCGGCGGACCTCCGGCACCTGCTCGGCGGCGATCTGGTCCAGCAACCGGCCGCGCACCGCGAGGTTGGCGTAGCGGAAGGCGCCCGGCGGGCGTCCGTCGGCCAGGATTCCGGCGAGCCGGTCGGCCCACCCGGCGAATCTGCCGTCGGCGGCGGGGTCGCCCACACCCTCGGTGAAGCTGTCGCCGATGGCGGCGTACGAATCGAGGTCGAGGGTCTCCTGGAGATGCGGCATGAAAGAGATAGTTCACCCAATCAAGTAACCTACGCCACCGTAGGTGACCTCGGCGCCACGTGAGATGGGCCACGTGCCCTCGCCGGCGGCTCCCGCCCGCAGACGGCCACCCCCGGAAAAGGGCAAGATCCGTGCCCCCTTCCGCTTTCCGGCCGCTCCGGCGGATGCTCGAAGGGAGCGGCCGCGCCGGCCGCCGTCCTCCTGGGGGAAGGCAGCCATGACCACCGAACCGCCCGCCGGCCCGCCCGAGAACTGGTTCATCGACGACCGGTGCACCAACTGCGACGTCGCCCGGCAGCTCGCGCCCGACCTGGTCCGCGAGCACGCGGGCCGCTCGGAGCTGATCCGCCAGCCGCGCGACGCGGACGAGCGCCGGCAACTGCTCGCCCGCCGCCCACGCCTGCCCGACCCGGTCCGTCCGCCCCGGCACCGGGCCGCTCGACCCGGCCGGGGACCCGTTCCCGCTGGCCCTCGCCGACGACCTGCTGCTGCTCGGCCACAACTCCCGCCACACCGCGGGCGCCAACTCCTACCTCTGCCGCCGCCCCACCGGCTGGGTGATGGTCGACACGCCGCGCTACAGCGAGGCCCTCGCGGCCCGCTACGCCGCGCTCGGCCCGGTCACCGACATCCTGCTCACCCACCGCGACCACGCCGCGCACGGCCGGGCGTACGCCGACCGGCTGGGCGCCCGGCTCCGGATCCACGAGGGCGACCTGGACGCCGCCCCCGACGCCGACCGGGTGCTGCGCGGCACCGGGCCGGCGGAGGTCTCGCCCGGCCTGGTCGCCCACCCGTTCCCCGGCCACACCCGGGGCAGCGTGCTCTACGTCGTGGACGAGCGGTACTGCTTCAGCGGCGACAGCCTGTACTGGTCCCGCACCACCGGGGACATCGAGGTGGCCGAGTCGGTGACCTGGTACTCGATCGAGGAGCTCGCCGCCTCGCTGGAGCGCGGCCTCGGCGTGCTGCGCTTCGAGTGGCTGCTGCCCGGCCACGGCGACCGGCGCCGGATGCCCGTGGCGGAGGCGGACCGCCGGCTGCGCGCGCTGGCCGGGCGGTGCCGGAAGCTGCGGCCCCGGCCGGTGGACTTCGGCGCGCACCGCTGGTAGCGACGGTCCGTGGTGGCCGCGGCCGGGCGCGGCGCCGCAGGGGGCAGTGCGCCGGTGCCTGCGCCGGGTGCGCGGGGGCGTGCGACCGTCGGAGGCGTCTGCCCGGGTGTGCGAACGGTGCCATCGGGGCAGCCGCCTTGGGAACGAAGGTGTTCGGCCCCGCGAACCCCGAACTCCCTGCGACGGACTCCCCTCGACCCAAGGATGGTTGAGCCATGCTCACGCAGACCCCGGAGCGCCATGCCCGGCCGCGGCGCTACCTGATGTGCCGGCCGACGCACTACACCGTCGACTACGCGATCAACCCGTGGATGGACCCCACCCAGCCCACCGACACCGCGCTCGCCCTGCACCAGTGGGAGGAGCTCTACCGGACCTACCGCCGGCTCGGCCACACCGTCGAACTGATCGACCCGGTGCCCGGCCTGCCCGACATGGTGTACGCCGCCAACGGCGCCACCGTGCTGGACGGCAGGGCCCTGGTGGCCACCTTCCGCTACCCGGAGCGGGCCGCGGAGTCGGAGGCCTACCAGGCCTGGTTCCGCGCGCACGGCTACCGCGAGGTGCACCGGGCCGGGCACGTCAACGAGGGCGAGGGCGACCACCTGCTGGTGGGCGGCCGGGTGCTCGCCGGTACCGGTTTCCGGACCTCGCGCGCCGCGCACGCCGAGGCCGGCGAGCTGTTCGGCGTCCCGGTGGTCAGCCTGACCCTGGTCGACCCGCGCTTCTACCACCTGGACACCGCGCTCACCGTGCTCGCCGACGACCACGTCATGTACTACCCGGAGGCCTTCGACGCCGACAGCCGCTCCGTGCTGCGCGCGCTCCACCCGGACGCGATCCTCGCCGACCGGGCCGACGCCGAGGTGTTCGGGCTCAACGCGGTCTCGGACGGCCTCCGGGTGCTGCTGCCGACGGCCGCCAAGAACCTGGCCGGCCGCCTGGCCGAGCACGGCTACCAGCCGGTCCCGGTGGACGTCTCGGAGCTGCTGAAGGGCGGTGGCGGGGCGAAGTGCTGCACCCTGGAGCTCAGGCCGGCGTGACGGCTCCCGTCGCGGCCGTGACCAGCAGCACCTCCAGGGTGCGCGGCCCGTGCACCCCCTCCACCCGGTCCAGCTCGATGTCGCTGGTCGCGGACGGCCCCGAGATCCAGGTCTGCGGCCGCACCGGGTCGAGCCGCGGCAGGGCGAGCGGCACCGAGGCGACGACCTGCTCCGGCGCGCGCACCACGCAGACGTGGTGGTCCGGGACGAGCGAGAGCAGCCGCCGCCCCTGACCGGGGCCGGCGTCCAGCACGATCGTCCCGGTCTCGGCGACGGCCAGCGCGCAGCCGGTCACCACGCTGTCCACGGTGTCCAGCCGGGCGGCGGTCAGCGTCCCGTCGTCGGGGAGGAGTGCGACCCCCGCGGCCTCGGCGGCGGTGAGCCAGCGGGGCGGCAGGCCGGTCGGCACCACGACCGTCCTGCTGCCCCGCTCGACCAGCAACCCGGCGATCCGCCACGGCAGTTCGTCCTCGTGGCAGCGGTGCACCAGGGCCCGGTAGTCGGCCAGGTTGCGGTGCAGCAGGTCGAGCACGGTCGCCGGGTCGTCGACCGGCACGTGCGCCGTCAGGTAGTCGCGGGGCAGCGGCTGTTCGGCCACGTCGGCGGTGTCGCCGAGTGCGGCCCTGATCCGGCCGAGGATCACGTCCCGTGAGCTGCCGGAGCGTTCGGTCCCCGGGTGTCCGGTCCCCGGGTGGCCGGGCCCGGTGCGGCCGGACGCGGTGTGGTCGGCTGCGGTCATGTGCGGTTCCTCCGCCACCAGTCGCGGAACGGTTCGGCCGGGACCTCCGGCAGGTCCCGGGTGTCGGTCCAGGCCCGCCCGGGCCCGGGCAGCCGGCGCGGGTGCAGCGACCGGGTGCGGCCGGCCAGCCGCTCGGCGGCGGTGAGCGCCGCCGGGTGGTCCAGCACGAACCCGGCGGCCGCCATCGCGGCCCGCTCCAGCGGGTGCCCGCCCTGCCCGGCGACCCGCTCGCGCAGGTGCACCAGCACCTCGGGGATGTCGATGGCCACCGGGCACACCTCGTAGCAGGCCCCGCAGAGCGAGGACGCGTACGGCAGCGAGGCGTCCACCGGGCTCGCGGTGCCGCGCAGTTGGGGCGTCAGGATGGCGCCGATCGGCCCCGGGTAGACCGAGCCGTAGGCGTGCCCGCCGGCCCGCTCGTACACCGGGCAGACGTTGAGGCAGGCCGAGCAGCGGATGCAGCGCAGCGCCTGGCGGCCCACCTGGTCGGCCAGCGCGGCGGTGCGGCCGTTGTCCAGCAGTACCAGGTGGAACTCGGACGGGCCGTCGCCCTCGGTCGTCCCGGTCCAGAGCGAGGTGTACGGGTTCATCCGCTCGGCGGTCGAGGAGCGGGGGAGCAGCTGGAGGAAGACCTCCAGGTCCCGCCACGTCGGCACCACCTTCTCGATCCCGACCACCGAGATCAGGGTGCGCGGCAGGGTGAGGCACATCCGGCCGTTTCCCTCGGACTCGACCACCACCAGGGTGCCGGTCTCGGCGACCATGAAGTTGGCGCCGGAGACGGCGACTCCGGCGCGCAGGAACTTCTCCCGCAGGTGCAGCCGGGCGGCCTCGGCGAGTTCGGCCGGGGAGTCGGTGAGGCCGCTGGGCGCCGGCCTGCCCCAGGAGGCCATCCGGTCGGCGAAGACCTCCCTGATCTCGGCGCGGTTGCGGTGGATCGCCGGCACCAGGATGTGCGAGGGCCGGTCGTCGCCCAACTGCACGATCAGCTCGGCGAGATCGGTCTCGTAGGCGGTGATCCCCTCGGCCGCCAGCGCCTCGTTGAGCTCGATCTCCTGGGTGGCCATCGACTTGACCTTGACCACCTCCGTCTCGCCGGTGGCCCTGACCAGCCCGGTGACGATCCGGTTCGCCTCCTCGGCGTCGGCGGCCCAGTGCACGGTGCCGCCGGCCGCCGTGACGGACTCCTCCAACTGCACCAGGTAGCGGTCGAGATGGCGCAGCGTGTGGTCCTTGATCGCCTTCCCCGCGGCGCGCAGCTCCGCCCAGTCGGCGAGTTCGGCGACGGCCCTGGCCCGTTTGTCCCTGATGGTGTGGGTGGCGCGCCGCAGGTTGGCGCGCAGCTGCCCGTTCCGTACCGCCTCGGCGGCGGCCCGCGGGAAGGCCGGCATGCCGAGGAAGGTCCCGGCGGGGCTTCCGGTCCGCTTGCTCCGCTCGCTCATGCGTACGGCCTCCAGGGGTGCTCCTCGGTACTGGCCAGGATCTCCGCCAGGTGCAGCGGTCGCAGTGGTGCGCCCCGGCGGCGCAGGGTGCCGCCGAGGTGCAGCAGGCAGGAGTTGTCGGCGCCGCACAGGACCCGGGCGCCGGTGGCCAGGGCGTTGGCGATCTTGTCCTCGGCCATGGCCGCCGAGACCGCCGCGTTCTTGACCGCGAAGGTGCCGCCGAAGCCGCAGCACTCCTCGGCCCCGGGCAGCTCGACCAGTTCCAGGCCCCTGACGGCGCCCAGCAGCCGGCGCGGGCGCTCGCCGAGGCCGAGCAGGCGCAGGCCGTGGCAGGAGGGGTGGTAGGTGACGGTGTGCGGGAAGTACGCGCCGACGTCCTCGACGCCGAGCACGTCGGTCAGGAACTCGGTCAGCTCGACCACCCGGGGCACCAGGCCGGTGGCCAGGTCGGCGAGTTCGGTGCCCCGGCCCTCGGTGGCGGCCCTGGCGCCGATCCGGGGGTAGTTGTCCCGGACCATCGCCACGCAGGAGCCCGAGGGTGTCACCACGTGGTCGTACCCGGCGAAGGCCCTGGCCGTCCGCCGGACCAGTGGCTCGCAGGCCCTGCGGTAGCCGGTGTTGTACTGCGGCTGCCCGCAACAGGTCTGCCCCGCGGGGAAGTCCACCGTGACGCCGAGGCGTTCCAGCAGCCGGACGGTGGCCACCGCCGTGCCGGGGAACAGCGCGTCGTTGACGCAGGTGGCGAACAGTGCGACCCGCACGCGGACTCCCCTCTGCCGGATTCCCGCCGAACTCCCGCCGGACGCAAGGGCGTACGCGCGTGCGGGCGCACGCCGAACGGCACCGGTCCGCTCGTGATCGTACCGAGCGGACCGGTGCCGCGGTGGGACCTCGGGCGCCGGGCCGGGGTTCAGGGACTCTCAGGCGCCGAGCCAGAGGTCGGGGCCGAACACCTCGTAGTGGATGTCCGCCGCCGGGACGCCCGCGGTCAGCAGCTGCTCGCGCACGGCGCGCAGGAAGGGCAGCGGGCCGCAGAGGTAGGCGGTGGTGCCGGCCGGGACGTCGACGGTGGAGAGGTCCACCAGGCCGGTACGCTCGGCCGGCCACGCGCCGAGCGGCTGCTCGTAGAAGACGTGGGAGGTGGCGTCCGGCAGCGTGGTGGTCAGCCGCGCCAGCTCGGCCCGGAAGGCGTGGCTCAGCTGGTCGCGGTCGCCGTGCACCGAGACGACCCGCCGGGTGGAGCCGGTGCCGGCCAGGTGGTCGAGCATCGCGGTCATCGGGGTGTTGCCGATGCCGGCGGAGGCGAGCAGCACCGGGCCGTCGCCGTCGGCGAGCGAGATGTCGCCCAGCGGGGGCGCCAGCTCGATGGAGTCGCCGGCCTTCAGGTGGTCGTGCAGGTGGCCGGAGACCTCGCCGCCGTCCTCGCGCTTGACGCTGAAGCGCAGCGCGCCGTCCGCACCGCCGGAGAGGCTGTACTGGCGGATCTGTCGGGCGCCGTCGGCCAGTTCGGTGCGGACCGAGACGTACTGACCGGGACGGAAGGCCGGTACGGGGCGGCCGTCGGCCGGGCGGACCAGGTAGGTGGTGACGGCCTCGGTCTCCTGGTGGCGGGCGATCACGGTGAACGGGCGCCACAGGTCGGCCTGGTCCCCGCCGGCGGCGACCTCGGCGCGCAGCCGGTCCTCGATGGCGATCAGCGCGTTGGCCATCAGCCAGTAGACCTCGTCCCAGGCGGCGGCGACCTCGGGGGTGACGGCCTCGCCGAGCACCTCCACGATGGCGGCGAACAGGTGCTCGTGGACGATCTTGTACTGGTCGTCGCTGATGCCGACCGAGACGTGCTTGTGGGCGATGCGGGCGAGCATCGCGTCCGGCCGCTGGTCCGGGTTGGCGAGCAGGGCGGTGGCGAAGGCGGCTATCGAGCCGGCCAGGGCCTCGCGCTGGGAGCCGTTGGCCTGGTTGCCCCGGTTGAAGAGGTCGCGCAGCAGCGCGGGGTGCGCGGCGAACATCCGGTCGTAGAAGCGCGGGGTGATGTCACCGATGGCGGCGCCCACGACGGGCAGGGTGGCTTCGACGACCTCGGCGGACTTCGCGGACAGCATCAGACAGCTCCTCATTGGTATCTGAGATTCGCATTAAAGGTCGCGGAATGGTGCGCGGCCCCGGTCGGGCGGATCGGTTGGCGGGACGGATCAGGTGGCGGGACGGCTCAGGCGGTGGGGCGGGCGGTGAGGCTGAGCAGGACGGGCCCGGTGGGGGAGGCCACCAGGTCGTCGACGGAGAGGTGGTCGAGCGCCGCGAAGAACGCCTCCTGGGCGCCCCGGAGCGCCCCGCGCAGCCGGCACGCGGCCCGCAGCGGGCACGGCGGGTCGTCCTCGCAGCCGACCACGTCCCCGACGCCCTCCAGCTCCCGCAGCAGCAGGCCGATGGAACCGGTCCGCCCCGCGAAGGTGAGCATCAGCCCGCCGCCGCGACCGCGCCGGGCCTCC
The DNA here is from genome assembly GCF_055607525.1 of Kitasatospora sp. NPDC036993. Lineage (NCBI taxonomy): Bacteria > Bacillati > Actinomycetota > Actinomycetes > Kitasatosporales > Streptomycetaceae > Kitasatospora > Kitasatospora sp. NPDC036993. The sequence goes on from NZ_JBVJRP010000007.1 coordinate 181,320, forward strand.
ACCACCCCCAGGTGCTGGAGCCGGCTGACCACCTTCGCCGCGTGGGTGTACGGCACGCCGACCGACTCGGCCACCTCGCGGGTGGTCGGGGTGTCGCCCTCGCCCAGGACCGCCAGTCGCATGGCGATCCGCAGGGCGATGTCGGTGCTCTTGGTCAGCCTCACGTTCGAAACGCTATCCGAATGCGACTCCTCGACTCCAATTTCCTGCACGACTTCGATCGAGACACTCGTCACGTCGCCCCGTACCCCTCGTCCGAGTGGAGCCGGGCGCCCCGGGCCGGGCGCCGGCCGGTGTCCGCGTCGCGATCGGAACTGAACAGTTGGCGACATTAACCACCACTCCCTGACGGAACGTCAGGACTGCTTCTACGCTTCCCCCGGCTCAGAACCGGCCAGGCACCACCGCACCACCGCACCGCCCGTATCGCCGAGCAGCTGGAGAGATCCGTGAGCAGAACCCGCACACCCCGTCGCACCCTGACGGCCGTGGCCGCGATATCCGCGACCACGGCCGTGCTGCTGTCGCTGCCCGCGACCGCCGAGGCCGTCACGCCGCCGCCCGCCGTCGCCGCGCACGTGGCGGTGGCGCCGTACCCGGCGGGCGTCGCCCTGACGCCGGACGGCGGCCACGCCTACGTGACCAGTCAGAGCAGCGGCACCGTGAGCGTGCTGGACACCGCGAACAACACCGTGTCCGGCAGCTTCACCGCCGGGACGGGGTCGTACGCCGTGGCCGTGTCGCCCGACGGGCACCGCGCCTACCTGACGCACCACCTCGACAACACCGTCAGCGTCGTGGACACCGCCACCGGGGCCGTCGCCGCGACCGTTCCGGTCGGCGCCCAGCCCTGGGGCCTGGCCCTCTCCCCGGACGGCTCGCACGCCTACGTGGCGAACGCCGGGGCCGCCACCGTGAGCGTGCTGGACACCTCCTCCGGCACCGTGACCGCGACCGTTCCGGTCGGCGCCGAACCGCACGGGCTGGCCGTCTCCGCCGACGGCAGGCGGCTGTACGTCGCCACCTCCGGCGCCAGGGCGGTGACCGTGGTCGACACCGTGAGCAGCACGGTGAGCGGCACCGTCCCCGTCGGACACGGCGTCTTCGGCCTGGCGCTCAGCCCGGACGGCACCCGGCTGTGGGCGGCCGACGGTGACGACGGCACCGCCGCGGTGATCGACACCGCGGCCGGCACCGTCCTGGGCACCGTCGCGGTCGGCTCGGGGCCGTACGCCGTCACGCTCTCGCCGGACGGCGCGGCGGCCTACGTCTCGAACTACGCCGACAACACACTGAGCGTGGTGGACACCGCGAGCCGGACGGTCACCGCGACCGTCCCGGTGGGCGCGAGTCCGTACAGCCTGGCCCTGACCGCCGACGGGCGGCGCGGCTACCTGGCCGACTTCACCGGCGGCGCCGTCGACGTGGTCGACTTCCCGCTGCCGGTGCCCGCCGTGACCGGGATCGCCCCGAACAGCGGCTCCGGAGCCGGCGGCACCGTGGTGACGATCACCGGCACCGACCTGGCCGGCGCCACCGCCGTGACCTTCGGCGCGGCCGGCGCCGCCACCTCCTTCAGCTGCACCAGGACCGGCTGCACCGCGACCGCCCCCGCCACCACCGTCACCGGACCGGTGGACGTCCGGGTCACCGGGCCCGGAGGCACCAGCGCGGCCGTCGCCGCCGACCGCTTCACCTACACCGCCCCCGCCGCCCACCTGGGCGTCGCGCTCACCGCGACCCCGGTGGCCGGGGTGTTCTCCAACCGGGTCGACTACACCGTCACCCTCACCGGTCAGGGCCCCGACCCGGTCACCTCCGCCACCGTCACCGCCGACCTGCCCGCCGGGCTGACCGCGACCTCCGGTGACTGCACCGTCGCCGCCGGGAAGCTCAGCTGCGCGCTGACCGCCCCGCTGGCCAAGGGCGCGAGCACCACCCGACACCTCTCGATCACGGTCGGCCTGTTCGACCTGATCCGCAGCTGGGACGTCACGGTGGCCCGCACCGCCGGGGCACCCGCCGACCCCTCGCCCGCCACCAGTCGGGCCACCCGCAGCTGCACCTCCGTCCTCGGACTGCTGATCACCTGCAAGTAGCACCCGCGCGGACCCGGCCCGGGCCCTGCCGGAACCTTCCGGCGGCCCGGGCCGTCGTGCCATCTGGACGGAGCGTCCGAGTCGGACGTACAGTCCGGTCATGCCCTCTGCGGACAACCCCGACCCGCGCGTCCGGACCTGGTCACCGGTCTGCCGCGCGCTGACACTGCTGCTCGGCCCGTACGCCGAGGTGGTGCTGCACGACACCGGTACCGACCGGGTCCTCGCGATCTGGAACCCGATGACCCCCCGGGTCCCCGGTGACCCCTCGCTGCTCGGCGAGCTGGACGGGATCGACCCGTCCGCCCCCGACGTCTACGGCCCGTACGAGAAGCTGCTGCCCGACGGCCGGCGGCTCTCCTCGGTCAGCGCCGTGCTGCGCGACGACGACGGCAGGCCCACCGCCGTCCTCTGCGTCAACCTCGACCGGGGCCCGCTGGAGCAGGCCGCCGCCCTGCTGGCGGGCTTCGCCGCTCCCACCGCGCCGCGCCCCGAACCGCTCTTCGAACGAGACTGGACCGAGCGGATCAACGACGTGGTCGGCGGCTACGTCCGCGCCCGGGGCCGTCCGCTGGAGCGCTTCACCCGCGAGGACCGGCTCGCCGTCCTGGGTGAACTCGACCGGGCCGGGGTGTTCGCCGTCCGGCGCGCCGTCCCCGTCGTCGCCACCGCGCTGCGGATCTCCCGTTCCACCGCCTACGGCCTGCTCGCCGAGCTCAAGCAGCACCCCGCGGGCCCCACCGAGGAAGGCCGACAGTGACCAGACTCCCCGACTTCCGGCTCGAAACCCACTTCTCCCGCTGGGAGTTCACCGCCCGGCACCACCTCACCGCCTCCGACGCGCAGACCATGACGATGGCCGAGCTGCTCGCCCTGGCCGGGCCCGAGGACCGCGAGGCCTGGGACACCCTGGCCCTCGGCTACACCGAGACCTTCGGCGACCCCGGGCTGCGCCGCGCCGTCGCCGGGATGTACGAGCGGGTCGGCGAGGACGACGTGATCTGCTTCGGCGGCGCCCAGGAGGGGCTCAACCTCGCCATGCAGGTGCTGCTGGAGCCGGGCGACCACGCGGTGGTGCTGACGCCCGGCTACCAGTCCGCCGAGACCGTTCCGCTCTCGCTCTGCGAGGTCACCGGCGTCGCGCTGGACGAGGACCGGGACTGGGCGCTGGACCTGGACGCGGTCGAGGCGGCGCTCCGGCCGAACACCAGGGTGGTGTCGGTCAACTTCCCCAACAACCCGACCGGCAAGGTGATCGACGCCGCCGACTTCGTGCGGCTGGCCGAACTCTGCGACGAGCGCGGCGTCCGGATCTTCTCGGACGAGGTCTACCGCGGCCTGGAGCGCGACCGGGACCGCGTCCTGCCGCAGGCCGCCGATCTCTCCGAGCGCGCCCTGTCGCTGAACGTCACCTCCAAGTCGCTCGGCCTGCCCGGGCTGCGGATCGGCTGGATCGCCTGCCGCGACCGGGAGTTGCGCTCCCGCCTGGAGCGCGCCAAGCACTACACCACGATCTGCAACTCGGCGCCGAGCGAGGTGCTGGCCCGGATCGCGATCACCGCCAGGGAGCGGATCCTGGCCCGCAACCGGGCCGTCATCGCGGAGAACCTGCCGCTCTTCGACGCGTTCTTCGCCGAGTTCGCCGACCTCTTCGAGTGGCGGGCGCCGGACGGCGGCTGCGTCGCCTTCCCGCGCTACCTGGGCGCGGACGGCGTGGCGGAGTTCTGCACCGCGCTGGTCGAGCAGGCGGGCGTGCTGCTGCTGCCCGCGGACATCTTCCGCTCGGAGCTGACCCCGACCCCGGCCGACCGCTTCCGGATCGGCGTCGGCCGCCGTGACCCGGGCCCGGGGCTGGAGGCCTTCGGCGACTGGCTCCGCCGGCGCTGAGCACCGTCCGCGCCCGGCGTCCGCGCACGACGAACGGCCGGGGCGCCGGCCACCGGGATGATCCGGTGACCGGCGCCCCGGCAGTCAGGGCCGCTGCCCCGGGGTGCTCAGAGCTTCTGCCAGGCCGGCTTGGCCGCGTAGGTGTCGCGGAAGTAGTCGGCGAGCTTGAGGCGGGAGGCGGCCGCCTCGTCCACCACCACGGTGGCGTGCGGGTGCAGCTGGAGCGCCGAGGCCGGGACGGCCGCGGCCAGCGGGCCCTCGACGGCGAGCGCGACGGCCTCGGCCTTGGCCTCGCCGGTGGCCAGCAGGACCAGGTGACGGGCCTCCAGGATGGTGCCGATGCCCTGGGTGATGACGTGGTGCGGGACCTCGTCGATGCTGTCGAAGAAGCGCGCGTTGTCCTCGCGGGTCTGCCGGGTCAGGGTCTTGATCCGGGTCCGGGAGGAGAGCGAGGAGCAGGGCTCGTTGAAGCCGATGTGGCCGTCCGTGCCGATGCCGAGCAGCTGGAGGTCGACGCCGCCGGCCTCGGCCAGCGCGCGGTCGTAGGCGATGGCCGCCCCGGCGATGTCCGACGCGTTGCCGTCCGGGCCCAGGAAGGAGTCCTCGGTCAGGCCGAGCGGCTCGACGACCTCCTTCAGCACCACCGAACGGTAGGACTCCGGGTGGCCGGCGGGCAGGCCGACGTACTCGTCCAGCTGGCAGATGCGCGCCTTGGCGGCGTCCAGCCGGCCGTCACGGACCTGCTCGGCCAGGGCCTGGTAGATGGGCAGCGGAGTCGAGCCGGTCGCCACGCCGAGCAGGGCGTCCGGCTTGTCGGTCAGCAGATCGGTGATCGCCGCGGCGATGAGTTCGCCGGCCGCCCGGGCGTCAGGGACGATCACGATTTCCATACTGGGTCCACCGTTCTGAGGCGATTCTGAGGTCTAGACCTCCGAGGTCTAGACCAGTTTGCCGTGAACGGGTGCCCCAGGTCCACCCGGGTCCGGTTCCCGGCGATCTTGCGCCGCCGGCCCTTCTGCCTGGTGGAACGGCCGGGGCCGGCCGTCGGGACGTGATGTCCCGGCGGCCGGCCCCGGCGTCGGCGCTGTCCGCCGCTTTCCGCTCCCCGCCGTCCGGACGGCTGCCCGGTCGTACGGACGGTGCGGGGTGCGGGTGCGGTGCGTCAGCGGCCCGTGATCAGAACGGGTTGGTACAGGTGGTGATCTGCTTGCTGACGTCCAGCGCCGGTCCGGCGGTGGCGCAGATGATGCGGGGGGCGGTCGCGGTCACCCGCGGGGTGACCGCCTTGGCGGAGCCGAACCGCACGGTGGTCGCGGTGGCGACCGTCTCCCACGGGCTGCCCCACGCGGCCTGGGTGCGGACCTCGACCTGAACCATCGTCAACTGGCCGGGGTCGGCGCTGACCTGGGCGACGCCCACGATGCCCTCGCCGTCGGCCTGGTGCGAGATGCAGGGCCGGTTGAGCACCGTGGCGCAGACCGCGGTGTCGGTGCCGGACGTCGCCGCGGCCGCCATGGCCGGAGCCGCCGTCAGGCCGGCGATCCCTGCCGCCACCATCGCCACAGCTGCGATCCGAGCGCGCATGATACGAACCTCCTTGGAAATTAAGGGAATCTCACTCCTTGAGATGAGTCTTGCACACATCATGGACGTCAGGTGTGTGCGTTGCGTCACACTCATGGTGACCGTTCAACTACATCCTGCAACCATTCGTCCTCTGTTCAGCGCACGGACAACTCCAGTCCTGACGGATGATCAGTTCGTGGGCGGCAGCGCCATCCGCCGCCCGGCCGTCGCACCGCCGTCCACCGGCACCGAGGCCCCCGACTGGTAGGCGAAGTCCTCCGAGGCCAGCGCCAGGATCGCCCTCGCGATCTCCTCCGGCTCGGCCATCCGCTCCAACCCCTCGATGTTCAGCGGCCCGTAGGCCTTCTTGAACTGCGCCCACGCCGAGTCCGGGATGCCGGGCGGGCGGACGAAGGCGGTGTCCGTGGTGCCGGGGAGGATCGCGTTGACCCGGATGCCCCGCGTCCCGTACGCCAACGCCGCAGCCTTGACCAGCCCTTGGATCGCCCTTTTGCTCGCCGTGTACGCGCCGCCGTTCGGCCGGGCCTGCTCGGCGGCGGAGGAGGCGGTGCAGACGATCACCCCGCGCCCGGCCTTCAGCATGTGCGGGATCTGGTACTTGAGCGCCAGGAACACCCCGCGGGCGTTGGTGTCCAGCACGTCGTCCCACTCGGCCACGCTCAGCTCGTGCAGCAGCTTGGCACTGCCGATGCCCGCGTTGTTGACCGCGACGTCCGGCCCGCCGTACCGGGCCACGACCTGCCCGGTGAACCGCTCGACCTGCTCCGGGTCGCGCACGTCGGCCGGGAAGTACGAGGCCTCGCCGCCGGCCTGGCGGATCTCCTGCTCGACCTGGCGGCCGAGCGCCGCGCGCCGGCCGCAGAAGCCCACCAGGGCGCCCTCCCTGGCGAAGGCCAGCGCGGCCGCCCGGCCGATGCCCGAGGTGGCGCCGGTGATCAGCACCGCACGGCCGGCGAAGCGTGCCCCGGGGCGCCCGTCCTGGCGCTCCCCGGCGTCGGCCGTGGTCGCGCGCCGCCCGGCCGGGTCGGCCTGGGCCGGTCCGGCGCCCAGCGTGGTGGCGGCCGCCCCGGCGAGGCCCAGCGCGGAGGCGCCGAGCAGTGCCCGCCGGGCCGGTCCGGCGGGGGAGGTCGAGGGGGAGGAGGGGGAGTCGGTGTCCATGGCGGAGAGCCTGGCAGGGCCCGCTCCCGGGCCGCTTCGGCCGACCGGCCGGACCTCCTGGCCGGAAGGAGGAACCGCCTCCTCCCCGGGGAGGGCGGCGGCCCGCGCCGGTGAGAGGACCGTGGCGACCACCGGGGATGTCCGGGCCAGGTTCGGCAATATGTCGACAAAGCTCTTCAGTGCCTTGGCGGCTACGGTGGGTGGCCGTCGAAATGGGATGAGTTATGCCACATCCATACGTATCCCGGCGCGGGCACCCGGGTGACGGGCCTCCGGTCTGGAATCCTCGGCGGCATGATCACGAAGCTCCGCGCGGGTGCCGCGCAATGGACCGTCGTCGTTCCGGTGCTGTCGTTCCTCGTCCTCGCCCTGACCTGGCACGAAGAGCTGCCCGGCTGGGTGGTGGCGGTCGTCGCCTGCTTCCTGGTGGGCGCCGTGCTGGCCGCCGTGCACCACGCGGAGGTCATCGCGCACTGGTCGGGGGAACCCTTCGGATCCCTGGTCCTCGCGGTGGCGGTCACCGTGATCGAGGTCGCACTCATCGTGACGCTGATGGCCGACGGCGGGGACAAGTCCGCCACCCTCGCCAGGGACACCGTCTTCGCCGCCGTGATGATCACCTGCAACGGCATCCTCGGCCTGTCCATCCTGGTCGCCGCGGTCAAGTACCGGACGGCCGTCTTCAACGCCGAGGGCACCGGCGCCGCACTCGCCTGCATCGCCACCCTCGCGACCCTCAGCCTCGTGCTGCCGACCTTCACCACCAGCTCGCCCGGCCCGCAGTTCTCCACCACCCAGCTCGTCTTCGCCGCCACCGCCTCGCTCGTGGTCTACGGGCTGTTCGTCGCCACCCAGACCATCCGGCACCGGGACTACTTCCTGCCCGTCACCCCCGAGGGCCGGGTGCTGGACGAGGAGGAGCACGCCTCCCCGCCCACCCTGCGCGCCGCCGGGGTCAGCCTGCTGCTGCTCGCCGTCGCCCTGGTCGCGGTGGTGGGCCTGGCCAAGGGCGTGTCCCCGACCATCGAGAAGGCGGTGGACGACGCCGGGCTCCCGCACGCCGTGGTCGGCGTGGTGATCGCCCTGATGGTGCTGCTGCCCGAGACCATCGCGGCCCTGCGCGCGGCCGCCCGCAACCGGGTGCAGACCAGCCTCAACCTGGCCCTCGGCTCGGCGCTCGCCAGCATCGGCCTGACCATCCCGGCGGTCGCGATCGCCTCCAGCTGGCTCTCCGGGCCCCTCGTCCTCGGCCTCGACCCGGCGCACATGGTGCTGCTGAGCCTGACCATCGTGCTGCTCACCCTCACGGTCATCCCGCGCCGGGCGACCCCGCTCCAGGGCGCGGTGCACCTGGCGGTGCTCGCGGGGTACATGGTGCTGGCGCTGAACCCGTGAGGGCCCGTCGCCCGTAGTCGAGAGTGGAAGCCCCTGGCCCGTTCCCCCGCGCGGCCAGGGGCTTCCGGCGTTCCCGGGGGCGGTCCGGCGCCGTCGGCAGTGGGGCCAGTGGGGCTCGTGGTGAACCCGGCGGAGGGCGGTGGCCGTGGTTCCGGATGAGGGCCCTGGCTCACCCCCGTGGCCAGGGCCCCTCGTCGGACCCGGTGCAACCGTCGGTGAACCCCCGAGAGGGTTCCCGCCGTGGAACGACGGGGAGCCCCTGGTCCCGCAGCTGCTCGCGGGCCAGGGGCTCAGGGGCCTCCCGGCGTTCCACGCCGGGCCCGCTCCGCCGCGGCGCCCGACCGCCCCCCGTTCAGTCCGGGACCGCCGTGCAGCCGCCGGCCGGGCCGGCCGCGACGAGGACGTCGCGGTAGCGGCCGGTCGCGGACAGGGCGCCGGCCAGTGCCCCCGCCGCGGGCGCCGACTCCGTGAGGAAGGCGCAGGTCGGCCCCGAGCCCGAGACCAGGCCGGCCAGGGCGCCGTGCTCCGGTCCCAGCCGCAGCGTGTCCGCCAGCTCCGGGCGCAGGGACAGGGCGGCCTCCTGGAGGTCGTTGGCGTCCTTGACGGCCGCCGCGAGCAGGGCGGCGTCGCCGCTGTCCAGCGCGTCGGCCACCGCCGTCACCCGCTCCGCCGCGGGCCGTTCGCCGTGCGCGGGCCGCGTCCGGACCAGCCGGTCGTACTCCCGGAAGACCGCCGGGGTGGCCAGGCCCTGCGGGGACACCGCGAAGACCCAGTGGAACGCCCCGGCGCCGGAGGTCCCCAGCGGGGTGAGGAGCTCCCCGCGTCCGGTGCCCAGCGCCGCCCCGCCGTACAGCGGGAAGCCGACGTCGCTGCCCAGTTCCGCGGCCAGCAGGCGCAGCTCCTCCCGGGAGAGACCGAGGCCCCACAGCGCGTCGCAGCCCACCAGCGCGGCCGCCGCGTCGGCGCTGCCTCCGGCCATGCCGCCGGCGACGGGGATGCGTTTGTCGATGCGGACGGCGACGGCCGGGTCGGCCCCGGCGGCGCGGGCGATCAGACGCACCGCCCGCGCCGCCAGGTTGCCGTCGCCGGCGGGGACGCCGGCCGCACCGGGGCCCCCGACGGTGACGGTGAGCCGTGCTGCCGGGGCGATCCGCACCACGTCGTGGAGGCCGACCGCCAGGAAGACGGTGGAGAGCTCGTGGTAGCCGTCCGGGCGGAGGGGGCCCACCGACAGTGTCAGGTTGACCTTGCCCGGCGCCCGGACGGTGACCCCCGCCCGGCGGCCCGCTCCGGCCCGGTTCACGCCGTGCGAACCGGCTGTCCGGCGACGAACGGGTGGTCACGCTCGATCAGGCCGAGGCCGCCGGCGCCGCCGGGCGAGCCGAGGTCGTCGAAGAACTCGGTGTTCGCCCGGTGGTAGTCCTTCCAGTCCTCGGGCACGTCGTCCTCGTAGAAGATCGCCTCGACGGGGCAGACCGGTTCGCAGGCGCCGCAGTCGACGCATTCGTCCGGCTGGATGTACAGGGCCCGCTGACCCTCGTAGATGCAGTCGACGGGGCATTCCTCGATGCAGGCCTTGTCCTTGACGTCCACACAGGGCTGGGCGATGACGTAGGTCACGGGTGCTTCCTCCGGTCGGTATCAGTGTCGGTATCAGGGTCGGTGTCGGTGTCGTCGGCGGTGCTGTTGTCGGTGTGCGGTTGTCCGTGCGCGGCTCCCGCCGGGGCTCAGGCCCCGGACGAGTCGTCCTCCTCCTCCCGCCGCATCAGATCGGCGAGCTTGAACGCCTCCTCGATGAGCGTCTCGACGATCTTCGACTCGGGAACGGTCCTGACGACCTCGCCCTTGACGAAGATCTGCCCCTTGCCGTTGCCGGAGGCGACGCCGAGGTCCGCCTCCCTGGCCTCCCCGGGGCCGTTCACCACGCACCCCATGACGGCCACCCGCAGCGGGATGTCCATGCCCTCCAGCCCGGCCGTGACCTCCTCGGCCAGCTTGTAGACGTCCACCTGGGCGCGGCCGCAGGACGGGCAGGAGACGATCTCCAGGCCGCGCTGCTTGAGGTTCAGGGCCTCCAGGATCTGGAGACCGACCTTGACCTCCTCGGCGGGCGGCGCGCTCAGCGAGACGCGGATGGTGTCGCCGATGCCCTGGGAGAGCAGCGCGCCGAACGCGACGGCCGACTTGATGGTGCCCTGGAAGGCGGGGCCCGCCTCCGTCACACCGAGGTGCAGCGGGTAGTCGCACTGCGCCGCGAGCTGCTTGTACGCCTCGACCATGACGACGGGGTCGTTGTGCTTGACCGAGATCTTGATGTCCCTGAAGTCGTGCTCCTCGAACAGCGAGGCCTCCCAGAGCGCGCTTTCGACCAGCGCCTCCGGGGTGGCCCTGCCGTACTTCTTCAGGAGCCGGCGGTCGAGCGAGCCCGCGTTGACCCCGATGCGGACCGGAGTGCCGTGGTCCTTGGCGGCCCGCGCGATCTCGCGGACCTTGTCGTCGAACTGCTTGATGTTGCCCGGGTTGACGCGCACCGCCGCGCAGCCGGCCTCGATCGCGGCGAACACGTACTTCGGCTGGAAGTGGATGTCCGCGATCACCGGGATCTGCGACTTGCGCGCGATCGTCGCCAGGGCGTCGGCGTCGTCCTGGGTGGGGCAGGCGACCCGGACGATCTGGCAGCCGGACGCGGTGAGTTCGGCGATCTGCTGGAGCGTCGCGCCGATGTCGGAGGTACGGGTCGTGGTCATGGACTGGACCGAGACCGGGGCGTCGCCGCCCACCGGTACGGTCCCTACCTGGATCTGACGGCTGGTACGTCGTCGGGCCAGCCTCGGCGGTACCGTCGGCACTCCGAGAGCGACAGGCATGACAGGTCCCCAAGATGGTCGGCCGGTCCTGGCGGACCGGGCTGTGGCGGATGGCTGGGTGCTGTTGCGGGCCGCGGAAGCGGGGGAGAGGGGCGCCGGGGCGGGAGCGGGCGCGGCCCCGCCGACCGCCCGTCGGGGCGCCCGGTGTCAGCCGACGGCCAGGGAGACGGCGGCTGACCGACGGGTCTGCCACCCGGAGGGCAGGGCCTCCAGCAGCGCGTGGGCGAGCCGGCGGGGGGTGAGGCCGCCGGCCTCCAGGAGGTCGGCCCGCGAGCCGTGCTCCAGGAAGCGCTGCGGGATGCCGAAGACGTGCACCGGCAGGTCCGACCCGGCGTCGCTCAGCGCCTGGGCGACGCTCGCCCCCGCGCCGCCCACCCGGCCGCTGTCCTCGACCGTGGCGACCAGCAGGTGGCCGGTGGCGAGCGCGGTCAGTCCTGGCGGTACCGGCTTGATCCAGCGGGGGTCCACGACGGTGACGCCGACGCCCCGTTCGGCCAGCAGCCCGGCGGCGTCGAGGCAGGTGGCGGCCATCGCGCCGACGGCGACCAGGAGGATGTCCGGACGCTCGCCGCGGTGCAGGACGTCCAGTCCGGCGCGGACCTCCACGGCCGGGATGTCCGCTCCGCTGGAGCCCTTCGGGAAGCGCAGGGCGGTGGGGCCGTCGTCGCAGGCCACCGCCTCCCGCAGGGCGCGGCGCAGGGTGGCGGCGTCGCGCGGGGCGGCCAGCCGCAGGCCGGGCACCAGGTTCAGCAGCGACAGGTCCCACATGCCGTTGTGGGAGGGGCCGTCGTCGCCGGTCACCCCGGCCCGGTCCAGGACGAAGGTGACCGGGGCGCGGTGCAGGGCCACGTCCATCAGGAGCTGGTCGAAGGCCCGGTTGAGGAAGGTGGAGTACAGCGCGACGACCGGGTGCAGCCCGCCGAGGGCCAGTCCCGCGGCGGCGGTCACGGCGTGCTGTTCGGCGATGCCGACGTCGATGACGCGCTCGGGGTGGCGGCGGGCGAAGTCGCCGAGCCCGGTCGGGTCGAGCATGGCCGCGGTGACGGCGACCACGTCCGGCCGGTCGGCGGCGAGTTCGGCCAGCTCGCCGCCGAACACGGAGGTCCAGCTGGGGGTGCCCCCCGGGGCGCGGGCGGAGACGGCGCGCACGGCGTGGAAGCGGTCGGTGTCGTCCTGTTCGGCGGGGAGGTGGCCGCGGCCCTTCTCGGTGACGCAGTGCACCACCACGGGCCGGCGCAGGGCGACGGCCTCGCGCAGCGCCGCCTCCACGGCCTCGATGTCGTGGCCGTCCACCGGGCCGACGTAGCGGAGTCCCAGGCTCTCGAACAGGGTCTGCGGGGCGTCGCCCGCGCGCAGCTCGGCGAGGTGTCCGGCGACGGCGCCCGCGGTGGGGGCGTAGGAGCGGCCGTTGTCGTTGAGGACCATGACGACGGGGCGTTCGGGGGCGGCCGCGATGTTGTTGAGGGCCTCCCAGGCCATGCCCCCGGTGAGCGCGCCGTCGCCGAGCACGGCGACCACGGCGCGGTCGCCGCGCCCGAGCAGGGCGTTGGCGCGGGCGAGGCCGTCCGCCCAGGACAGCGAGGTCGAGGCGTGCGAGTTCTCGATGACGTCGTGCTCCGACTCGGCGCGGCTGGGGTAGCCCGACAGGCCGTCGGTGCGGCGGAGCGTGGCGAGGGCCGCGGTGCGGCCGGTGAGGATCTTGTGGACGTAGGCCTGGTGGCCGGTGTCCCAGAGGATCCGGTCGCGGGGGGAGTCGAAGACCCGGTGCAGGGCGATGGACAGTTCGACGACCCCGAGGTTGGGACCGAGGTGGCCGCCGTTGGCGGTGCAGGTGTCGACCAGCAGCCGCCGGATCTGCGGTGCCAGCGCGCGGGCCGCGGCCGGGGACAGGGCGCGCAGGTCCTCCGGCCCCCGGATCTCCTCCAGGCGTGGCATGGCACGGCCCTCCTTCTCCGGTGGCGGATTCATCGCACCCCACCGGGTGCGGGGGAGATCTCGCCGGCCAGCGGTGTCCGCGGGACGCGGCCGGTGACCGGGTCGGCCAGCCGTCCCGGCATGGAGAACACGACGTCCTCGGCGATGCCCCGCTGGAGCTCGGCCCCGTCGAAGCCGAGTGCGGCGAGCCGGGCGACGAGCCCGTCGACGAGGACCTCGGGGGCACTGGCCCCGGCGCTGACTCCGACCGACGACACGCCTTCCAGCCAGGCCGCCCTGAGGTGGTGCTCGTCGGGCACCAGATGGGCGGCGGCGCCGTGGTCGCGGGCCACCTCGACCATGCGCAGCGAGTTGCTGGAGTTGTGCGAGCCGACGATCAGGACCAGGTCGTGGTCGCGGGCGAGGTCCTTGACGGCGTTCTGCCGGTTCTGGCTGGCGTAGCAGATGTCGTCGCCGGGGGAGATCAGGTGGGTGAAGCGGGCGCGCAGGGCCTCGACGACGCGCTCGGTCTCGTCGAACGAGAGGGTGGTCTGGGTGAGCACGGCGACCGGGGCGTCGTCGGGCAGGCCGAGGCGCCGTACGTCGTCCTCGGTCTCGATGACGACGATCCGGTCCGGGGCCTCGCCGACGACGCCCTCGACCTCCTCGTGGCCCTCGTGCCCGACGAGCAGGACGGTGCGGCCGTCGCGGGCGAAGCGCACCGCCTCCTGGTGGACCTTGGAGACCAGCGGGCAGGTGGCGTCGATGACGTCGAGCTGCCGGCCGGCGGCGGCGGAGCGCACTCCGGGGGAGACGCCGTGCGCGGAGAAGACGCAGACCGCGCCGTGCGGGACCTCCTCCTCGCTGTCGACGAAGACCGCGCCGCGCTTCTCCAGCTCCGAGACGATGTGGTGGTTGTGCACGATCTCCTTGCGCACGTACACCGGCGCCCCGTACAGGTCCAGCGCCCGCTCGACGATGCCGATGGCGCGCCGCACGCCCGCGCAGAAGCCGCGCGGCTGGGCCAGGACGACGCTCCCCCCGCTCATGCCGCGTCACCCCCGGCCGGCGCGGGGACGGCGGAGGCCGTCCGGTGCGGGGTGCGGGCGTCCAGCCGCAGGCGCAGCCGGCGCGGGTGGTAGACGGTGGCCAGCGGGACCGGGCGGATGTCCATGCCGGGCTCGCAGGTGACCCGCCAGCGGCCGAGGATGGTGGCGAGCCCCAGGGCGGCCTCGGTGCGCGCGTAGAGGTCGCCGATGCACTTGCGGGCGCCGGTGCCGAACGGCACGTAGGCGTGGCGGGCGGCCGGCGCGATGCGGTCCGGGAGCCAGCGGTCGGGGTCGAACTCCGTGGGGTTGTCGAAGGCCTCCTCGTACTGGGCGACGGCGGCGGGGCTGAAGACGACGGTGGAGCCGGTGGGCAGCCGGCGGCCCGCGAGTTCGGTCGGGGCGGCGGTGCGGCGGGTGAACAGCCAGGCCGGCGGGTGCAGCCGCAGCGTCTCGGAGATGATCCGGTCGGTCAGGGAGAGGCTCGGCAGGTCGTCCCACCGGGGGGCGCGGCCGTCCAGGACGGTGTCGATCTCGTCGTAGAGCGCGGCCTCGATCTCCGGGTGCCGGGAGAGGAGGTAGAAGACCCAGGTGAGGGTGCCGGCGACGGTCTCGGTGCCGGCCGCCATGACGGTGATGACCTGGTCGTGGATCTCCCGGTCGCCGAGCCGGCCGCCGTCGTCGTCGCGGGAGGCGATCAGGGCGGCGAGCAGGTCGTCGCGCTCGGTGTCGGAGCTGCGGTAGTCGTCGATGAGCTGCTGGGTGGTCTCGTGCAGGAAGGCCAGGTTGCTCTTGTAGCGGCGCTGGGAGGGCAGCGGCAGCCGGCGGATCGCGGCCGGCAGGAACATCTGCCGGAACAGCCCGTTGAGCACGACGTCGAAGGACCGTTCCACCTTCGCCGCCAGCTCGGGGCTGACGGGTGTGGAGTACAGGGTGCGGCCGACCGTGCGCAGCGCCATGCCGTACATCTCCTGGAACGCGTCGACGACCATGCCGTCCTGCCAGCGCGACGCGGTGTGCTCGATCTCGGCGTGCATGGCCTCGGCGTACCGCTTCAGCTGGCCGCGGGTGAACGCCGACTGCATCAGCCGGCGCTGGCGGCGGTGGTCGGCGAACGGGCAGGTGACCAGCCCGTTGCCGGCGATGTCCCGGGCGCGGTCGTAGAAGACGCCGCCCTTGTCGAAGAGGCGGTCGTTGGTCAGGACGTGCCGCAGCAGTTCGGGGTGGGTCGGAACGTAGGCCGTGGTAGGGCCGATCCTGATCTCGACCAGGTCGCCGTGGGCCGACAGCGAGGTCATGAAGTTCACCGGGTGACGCATCATCTGGACGGCGTGTCCCACGACGGGGAGCGCCCCGGGCGCCGCTCCCGCCGTGAACGTGCTCTGCTCGGTCATTCGGTTTCCAACTTCCCGTCTGTACTGGTCTGTTGACAGGTGCTCCGGTCCGTTGGCAGCGGTGCCGCCGCGACGGTCGGGCGCGGGTGCGGGTGGCCGGCGTGCGCGCGGCACTAGTGGGTGCTGCTGCCGAGCTCCTCCAGGTAGCCCTGTGCGCCGGCGGCGAGCGCGAACTCGGCGTCGTAGCGGCCCGAGGAGCGGTGCCAGTCGTAGGAGCCGCGGATCACGGTGCGCACGGCGTCGTGGCGGTAGCGCTCCACTGCCTCGCGCTCGGCCCCGTCGAGCCGGTAGATGTCGCAGACCCGCGACAGGCAGGACTCCAGCAGCAGGTACTGCTCCAGACGGGCGCGCACCTCGCCCTGGATGTGGGCGATGCTGCGGTCCTTGGACCAGCCGTGCTCCCGGCGCAGGATCATGACCATGTTGTTCTGCTCGCCGCGGGCCTCCTCCTTCTCCAGCGAGGCGATGTCGTTGAGCAGCAGATTGACATCGACGGCGATCTGGAGCACGGCGGAGAGCACGGCGCTGTCGAAGACCCGGTGCGGCACCTCGAAGCGGCCCGCGCGCTCGGCGAGGTCGACCGTCGGCTGCACCCCGATGGTCTGCCGGCGCACCGCCAGGTACTGGGCCGCGGAGTCGTACGGAGTGTTCCCGGAGCGGCTCAGCGCCTCGTCGACGTAGCCGGTGAAGTAGTTGCGCCAGTGCCGGGAGCTGCGCGCGCACCAGGCGGGGGTCATGCCCTCGCTGGTGCGCCGCCAGATGTCGGCGAAGCCGTGGGCGATCGGCGGCGCGGTGTCGGGCAGGGGGCCGTCCAGCGCCGCCGCGACCGCGTCGGTGAGCTGTTTGCTCTCCTCGGGACTCTCGCCGCGCGGCCCGTCGAAGAGGTCGTCGAAGAGGAAGAACCACGACATCAGGTCGACGCCGAGATCCAGGTCGTCGCCGGTGGCGTGCGGATAGAAGCGGGAGGCCAGGTCGGCGTAGCCGCCCCGCAGATGACGGGTGGCGGCCTCCTCGGAGTTGATCAGCCCGAGCGACCGCGGCCAGGCGAGCTGCTCGGCGTCGGCCCGTGCGTGATCCGGGCTCTGTCGGCCCGGCAGGGGTATGTGGAAATCGACGTCCTGGGGCATGGGTAGTCCTCGGAAGTGGGTGGTGGAGGGCAGCGGGCATGGCGGTGCCCTGGCGGGGGTGCTGCGCTGATCCGGGAGCGGGGAGGCGGAACGGGGCGTACGGGTACGGGGCGGGCCGGGTCTCACACCTCGCGGTCGACGACGAACCGTCCGAGCGCGAGGAGTTCGTCCCGGGCGCGGGCGTCCAGCTCGGCACCGCGCAGCGCGTCCTCGGCCAGCGACAGTCGGCGGGCGGCCTCGGCGAGCGCCCAGGCCCGGCCGCCGGCCTCCTCGATCAGGCCGGCCACGCGCCGCAGTTCCTCCTCCTCGGGGTCGCCGGGGGCGGCGAGCCAGGCGGCCAGCTCGTCGTTGAGCGGGCCGTCCTGGTTCAGGGCGTGGCTCACCGGCAGGGACTTCTTGCGGGAGCGCAGATCGGAGTGGACCGACTTGCCGGTGACGGCCGGGTCGCCCCAGATGCCGAGGACGTCGTCGACGAGCTGGAAGGCGAGGCCGACCTGGTCGCCGTAGAGCGCCAGCGCGTCCACCGTCGCCTCCGGTGCCCCGGCGAGGACGGCGCCGATCGCGGCGCTCGCCGAGAGCAGCGCGCCGGTCTTGCCGGCGGCCATGTCGACGCACTCCGCCACCGTGACGTGCGAGCGCTGTTCGAAGGACAGGTCCTGGACCTGGCCGCGGATCAGGTGCCGGGTGGTGCGCGCCAGCAGCCGGGCGGCGGGCGCCGCCGTCGGCAGCCCGGTGTCCAGCAGCACCTCCTGGGCCAGCGCCAGCATCGCGTCACCGGTCAGGATGGCACTGGAGGGCCCCCACAGCTTCCACACCGTGCGCCGGTGGCGGCGCTCCTCGTCGCCGTCCATCAGGTCGTCGTGCACCAGCGAGAAGTTGTGCACCAGCTCCACGGCGACGGCGCCGGGCAGGGCCACCGCCGCCGGCGCGCCCACCGCCTCGGCCGACAGCAGCGCGAGCGCGGGCCGTACGGCCTTGCCGGCGTCGGCGTCGGCGGGCAGGCCTTCGGCGGTGATCCAGCCGAAGTGGTAGGCCGCCTGGTGGCGCGAGTGCCGGTCGAGCCGGTCGACGGCGGCGCGCAGCGCCGGGGTGATCGTGGCCCGGCTGTGGCCGAGGCAGGCGGGTGCGCCGCTCATGAGTGCCTCCCGACGACGGGACCGCCGCGCCCGTTCACGGGGCGACCTTCGCGCGCCAGGGGGCGGTCGGGTCGTCGAAGATGCTGACGACCTGGCGCATGATGCGCCGTTCGGCCGGGTCGAAGGCCTGCTTGGCGTGGATGGTGCCGAGCTGGTCCCACACGACGATGTCCCCGGGCTGCCAGGTGTGGGCGTAGGTGTACTGCGGCCTGCCCGCGTGCGACAGCAGTTCGTCGAGCAGCCTGCGGCTGTCGTCGGGGGCGAGGTCCACGATCCGCTTGGTGTTCAGCGTGCTGACGTAGACCGACTGGCGGCCGGTGCGCGGGTTGCGGGCGATCAGCGGGTGGACGGTGGAGGTGCCGTCCTCGGGCTGGATCCGTCCGGTGCTCTCGCCGAGCGACACCTCGCCCTGGAGCTCCTCCTCGATGGTCTCCTCGTACCCGGTGCGCAGGGCGTGGCGGACCCGGTAGGAGTGCAGGCGCCGGCGCTCCTCGGGCGGGAGCGACTCGTACAGGGCGTACATGTCGGTGAAGAGGGTCTCGCCGCCGCCGGAGGACGGCACTTCCAGGGCCTCCAGGAAGCCGACCTGGGAGACCCGGGGGCGGAAGGAGTAGTCGGTGTGCCAGTCCATCCACTCGGCGTCGCCGACACCGATCCTGCGGCCGTCCTCCACCAGGTTGGAGACGATCAGGATCTCGTTGTGGTCGGGGTGGGCGCCGCTGGTCAGACCGGTCTTCGGGATGTGCCCGAAGCGGCGGCCGAAGGCCAGGAACTCCTCGTGGGAGGGGGTCCGGTGGCCGCGCAGGACGAGGACGAGGTGCGCGTCGACGGCTGCCCGGAGCTCCTCCAGCTGGGTTCTGTCCATGTCTCCGGTGACCTGGGCGCCGTGTACGACGGCGCCGAGAGCGGCGCCGGGTATGGGCGTGACGTCCATGGGTGTTGCCGCCTTTCGCAGGGGGATGGGGGTGGTCAGCGCAGGTCGAGGCCGGCGAGGTCGCCCGCCTCGCGCCAGCGCCTGAGGATGTTCACGAACTCCACCGAGCCGCCGCCGTAGCTGGAGTTGAGCAGCGGCATGCCGCCCGGGTCGCCCTCGTTGTTGTAGAGGCCCGGCGTGCAGCTCTCCAGGAAGCCGAGGTCGCTGGAGGCGAGCCGGAGGATCTCCTCGACCCATTCCTTCTCGCCGGTCTCGGAGGCCTCCACGACCCGGTGGCCGCGCTCCTCCACGCACTTGACGATGTGCGCGAGGTGCCGGGTCTGCTCGCCCAGCATGTAGGCGATGTTGACGTGCCGGCCGGCCTGGATCTTGGACAGGACGAAGCAGTTGGGGAAGCCGTTCACCTGGAGTCCGTGCAGGGTGCGCGCCCCGTCCGCCCACTTCTCGGACAGCTTCACGCCGCCGCGGCCGACGATGTCGTAGCCCGCGCGGTCGGTGTACGGGACGGCGAACTCGTGCTCGTAGCCGGTGGCGAAGACCAGGCAGTCGACCGGGTACTCCCGGCCGTTCGCGACCACTCCGGCCGGGGTGAGCCGTTCCACGCCCTGCCCCTGGGTGTCGACCAGGGTCACGTTGGGCCGGTTGAAGGTCTGGAGGTATCCGTCGTGGAAACAGGGCCGCTTGCAGTACACGCGGTAGTACGGCTTGAGGGCGGCGGCGGTCGCCGGGTCGGTGACGACGCTGTCGATGCGGGCGCGCAGCTCCTCCATCTTGAGGAAGTCCGCGCGTTCGGCCGCGAGTGCCCGCTCCCTGGGATCGCCCCCGGTGTCGCCGGTGGGCAGGATCGCCGCGGCCAGCTTGGCCGTGGTCTGGGTCCAGCGGTCCTGGACCAGGTCCTCGTCCTGCGGGACGCCGGAGGTCAGCGCGTGGAAGTTCTCCATCCGGCGCTGCTGCCAGCCCGGTTCGAGGCCGTCCGCCCAGCCGGCCGGGGTGGGCCGGTTGCCGCGGACGTCGACGGTGGCCGGGGTGCGCTGGAAGAGGACGAGCTGCTCGGCCCACTCGGCGAGGTGCGGAGCGAGCTGGATGGTCGTCGAGCCGGTGCCGATGACGCCGACCCTCTTGTCCTTCAGCCCGGTCAGCCCGCCCGTGCTGTCGCCGCCGGTGTAGTCGAAGTCCCAGCGGCCGGCGTGGAAGGCGTGCCCGGCGAACGTCTCCAGGCCCGGCAGCCCGGGGAGCTTGGGGCGGTGCATCAGACCGATCGACATGGCCACGTACCGGGCCCGGATCAGGTCCCCGCGGTCGGTGCTCACCAGCCACCTCCCGGCGGCCTCGTCCCAGCGCAGCCCGGTGACGGAGGTCTGGAAGAGGGCGTCGCGGTAGAGGTCGTACTTGTGGGCGATCCGCTGGAGGTGGGCGAAGATCTCGGGCCCGGTGGAGTACTTCTCGGTGGGCGTCGTGCCGACCTCTTCGAGCAGCGGCATGTAGATGTAGCTCTCGACGTCGCACCGGACGCCGGGGAAGCGGTTCCAGTACCAGGTGCCGCCGACGTCGCCGGCCTCGTCGATCAGCCGGATGCGCTCCAGGCCACTCTCCGTGCGCAGGTGGGCGCCGGCCAGCAGGCCGCCGATGCCGGCGCCGACGACGGCGACGTCCACCTCGTCGGTGAGCGGCTCGCGCTCCCGCCGCTCGGTGTACGGGTCCCGCGCGTAGCGGCCGAAGTCACCGCGGGCGAACTGGTAGGTGCGGCCGACGTTGCGCTTGTCCCGTTCCTGCCGGTACTTCTCCCTCACCGCCTCCAGGTCGATGGCCGGTGTTCCGTCGGTGCGGTCGTCACTGTCGTTGCGGTCGTCGCTGTCGGTGCGGGCCACAGTTCCTCCTCGGGGGAAGGGGGCGGATGGGAAACATGACGCCAGACGTCGTCGAACTGGTCGCGCAGCCGCAGGGGGGAGTCGGAGTTGCTGAAGAGGTAGAAGCGGTCGGAGTCGAGGGCCTCCCAGACGAGTTCGGCGACGTCCTCGGCGCTCACCGAGGTGTCTCCGCCCGCGCCGCGCGGGGCCGTCAGGCCCTGGACCATGGGGGTGTCGACCCGGCCGGGACAGAGCACGGACACCCGCACTCCGGTGCCCCGCAGATCGGCGCGCAGACTGCGGGCGACGGCGAGGTCGGCGTGCTTGGAGGCGGCGTAGGCGGCGCTGCCGGCGCCGACGACGAAGGCGGACATCGAGGCGGTGTGGATCAGGTGGGCGGGCCGGCCGCGCTCCAGCAGCCGGGGGACGAAGGCGCGGGCCACCAGGACGTGCGCCCAGTGGTTCACCTCGAAGACCTGGCGCATCCGCTCCAGCGGCACCTCCCACAGGGGTTGACCGACGGGGCCGAGGGCCCCGGCGTTGTTGCACACCACGTCGATGTCGCCGAGCAGGCCGAACGCCGTGTCCGCGAGCCGTTCGACGGCGTCCGGGTCGGTCAGGTCGGCGGTCACCGCGGTGACCCGGGCGCCCTGGGCGGCGAGTTCGGCGGCCCGGCGGTGCAGGGCGTCGCCCGCGACGTCCGCCATGACCACGTCGGCGCCGGCCCGCGCGAAGCGGGCGCTGAGGGCGAGGCCGATGCCGCTGGCCGCGCCGGTCACCACGGCTGTCCTTGTCCGTAACTGCACTTGGCTGTCTCCGCTTCTGTGCGCGGGCACGCCGAAGAACGGCGCGCCGTTGCCAACGAGAAGGTCTGGATCAGGTCGCGCCGTTCGAAGGGGGTGGACGTCAGCGGGGGTCGGGGAGCTTCAGGCTGATCACGAGGACGGTCACCGAGAGGCACGTCAGCAGACCGAGGACGAGCACGGCCGCGGACACCGTCGACAGCCAGTCGGCCAGGGAGATGTAGAGGGTCCCGCCGACGGTCGCGCCCAGCGCGGTCGCCATCTGCTGGCTGGTCACCAGCACACCGCTGCCCATGCCGGCCTGCGCGGGCGGTACGTCGGCGAGGATCAGCCGGAACAGCGTCGGGCCGACCAGTGCCGCGCCCGCGCCGAAGAGGGCGATCCCGACGAGCACGAGTATCAGGGAGGGATGCGGCCAGCCCACCCGGATCACCAGCGCCAGCAGCAGCAGGCCCAGGGCCTGGACGAGGGCGCCCAGGGTGACGATCCGGGCGCCCAGGGCCGCCGCGATCTTCGGGGTGAACATCGCCACCGCGAAGAACGCCACGGCGAACGGTGCCAGCGCCCCGCCGGAGGCGAGCCCGTCGAAGCCGAAGTGCCCCTGCGCGATCAGCGCGTAGACGAACAGGAAGGCGCCGAAGCCGGCCGAGAACGGGACCACTGCCGCCAGCCCCCTGCGCATCCCCTGGTGGGACAGCACCGAGGGGGACAGCAGTGGTGAGCCGCCCCGCGCCTCCAGCCCGCGTTCGGTCCTGGCCAGTGCCAGCGCGCCCGCCGCGGCGACCGCGAGCAGCGACCACAGCCACAGCGGCCAGCCCAGGTCGGGGCCGGCCACGACCAGGGTCAGGACGCAGAGCATGGTGACACCGAACAGCACGGTGCCCACCGGGTCGAAGCCCGGCTTCGTGTCGGCCCTGGTCGCGGGGACGCGCCGGACGGCCAGCAGCGCGGCCACCCCGATCGGCACGTTGATCGCGAAGACCGACCGCCAGCCCATCCCGGCGACGTCCAGCGAGACCAGCAACCCGCCCAGGATCTGCCCGACGACCATGCCCAGGGCCGCGGTCACGCCGTACATGCCGATCGCGCGGGCGCGGGCCTGGCCCTCGGTGGCGGCCTGGATCGTCGCCAGCACCTGGGGGACGAGCATGGCGGCGGCGGCGCCCTGCAACAGCCGGGCCACGACCAGGAACTCGATGGTCGGGGCGAGTCCGCACAGCGCCGAGGTGAGGGTGAACGCCGCGAGCCCGTAGGCGTACAGGCGCCGGCGGCCGAAGGCGTCGCCCAGCCGTCCGCCCAGCACCAGGCCGAGGGCGTAGGTGAGGCCGTAGCCGGACACCACCAGCTCCAGTGCGGCGGGGCCGCCGTGGAGGTCGTCACTGATCGGGGTCAGCGCCACGTTGACGATGGACGCGTCCACGATGGACAGGGCGTATCCGGTGAGCACCACCACGAGGGCGATGCCACCGAGCCCCGCGGCGGCCGGCTTCGTGCCGGCCGGGGGCTTCGGTGCCGCGTCGGGCTCCTTCAGCGGGGGGAGTCCCTCGCGATTCGTCATGTGCTGCCTACCAGGGCTTCTGTGGAACGGACGGTCGGAGCGGGTGCGGGAGCACCCGCGTCACTCGGTGGTGGTGGGGGTGCCGGTGATCTTCGACATGATCCCCTTGGAGTGGTCCTTCGCGGACTCCGGCCAGGGAGTCAGGGCGTTGAACCCGCGGTGCGAGGACGCGGGCTGGATGCGGGTGTCCATCGACATCCGCATGCCGGCCGGGTCCACCGAGACGTTGGGGACGGACTTGTGACACATGAAGGCGTGGAAGAGGAGCACGTCGCCCGGTTCCATGGGCGAGATCAGCAACTCCTCGTCCGCGCCGAGCTCCTCCGCCGGGATGCCGCGCACGGGGTGTCCGAAGCGGCGGAAGTTCTCGGTGACGACGTGCTCGCGCGGGCCCTGCCGGTGGCTCCCGTCGGCGACGGCGACGCCGCCGGTGCCGGTGGGCGTCGGGAGCAGCGGCAGCCAGGCGGTGCGGAAGTCCTTGTTCGGGCCGATGTAGAAGCCGTCCTGGTGCAGCGGCGTCAGGAAGTCCGGCTCCGCGGAGTCGGGGGCGGAGGGGTAGTAGCGGATCGTCGTCGACCTGAAGACGAAGACGGGCTCGCCGAAGACCTTCTCCCAGACCTTGAGGGTCGAGGGGTGGTTCCACAGGTCGTCGTACCTGACGTGGTCGTGCATCGCGACCTCGTCGACCGCCTCGTAGGAGTCGATGGTGAGGGTGTCGAGCGTGGTGCCGGGGGCGGCGTGGCCGAGTGCGATCAGGCCTCCGAGCATCTGCTCGGCGGCGGTGCGCACGAGTTCGCGGTCCAGGGCGCCGCGGAGGTAGACGTAGCCGTGCTCGTCGTAGAACCGGTCCAGGGCCTCACGGTCGTCGAGCAGGGGCGTGCAGTCGACGTAGGGGCGGAAAGTGTCCGTCATGGTTCCTTGTCCTCGTGACGTCCGGGCATGGGGGAAGGAGCGTCAGGTCACGGTGGAGCGGCGGGCCGGGGGAGTCCGGCCACGCGGGTCCCGCTGGTCCGCCACGCCGCCGGGAGGCGACCGGCGGGTGCCGGTCCGGCCCTGCGGCGGGTGCCGCCCGTGACGGTGAACGGCCGTGCGCTCGCTCGTGCGATGCCGCTCAGAAGGTGACGGGGATCTCGTCGAACCCGCCGGTGATCCGGTGCTCCTGCCAGCGCAGCGACTCCTCGGGTACCGCGAGCCGCAGGTCGGGCAGCTTCTGGAACAGCCGCTCGAACACCGCGGTCAGCTCGATCCGGGCCAGGGTGCGGCCGACGCAGTGCCGGGCGCCGCGCCCGAACGCCATGTGCGACTTGGGCTTGACCCGGGTCAGGTCGAACGCGTCGCCGTCGGGGAACGCCCGGCTGTCGTAGTTGGCCGCGCCGATGGCCAGCAGGACCACGTCTCCGGTCCGGATCACGGTCTCGCCGACGGTGATGTCGCCGTGCGCGTAGCGGGGGATCAGCGCGTTGGATCCCTTGCCGCCGACGGCCAGGCGCAGGATCTCCTCGACCGCGGCCGGCGCGAGTCCCGGATTCTCGGTCAGCATGGCGCGCTGGACCGGATTGCGCAGCAGCAGCAGGGTGCCCAGGTCGATACGGACAATGGTGGTTTCGTAGCCGAACAGCAATACCGCGCAGCCCAGGTCCGCGATGTACGCATCGGACAGCGTGCCGCCGTTCTCGGCGATGAGCTCGGACAGGATGTCGTCGCCCGGCTCCTTCCGCTTTCGTACCACCAGTTCCGTGATGTAGCCGACGACCTGTTGGAAGGTGTTCGCCGAGTGCTGGTCGTCACTCTGGTCGAATGTGCCTCGCGCCCATTGTCCGAAGAGTTCCCGGTCGGCCAGCGGAACGCCGAGCAGATCGCAGACCACCATGGTCGGCAGCGGAAAGGACAGCGCGCGGTGCAGGTCGACCGGCGCGGCGCCGGCGGCCAGCCGGTCGAGCAGTTCGTCCACGTGGTGCTCGATCCGGGTCTTCATCAGACGCATTCGGCGGGTGGAGAACCGGGGTACGAGCAGGTCGCGCATCTGCGCGTGCCGGGCGGGCTCGGTGTTGTGGTCGTCCCCGGCCATGAGGGCGACCATGGTGCTCCGGGCCGTGTTCTCGACCGACGGCTCGGGGTTGCTGAGACGGAGTCGGCGGTCGGCGAGGAGCTTCCGTACCTCGTTGTAACGGGTGACCAGCCAGGCGTCTTCACCGGCGGTCCGCACCCTGGCGACCGGCCCCTCCTGTTGCAGTGCGCGCATCTGCGGCGCGATGCCGATAGTGGACGGGTTATCGAATGGTAATCGCGGAAGTACCGTCATGTAATCATGGTCACTTGCGTCACGATGGGCCGTCAAGCCCTACCCGGTCATTCTCGTCAGTTGAGACAACCGGGTTTGTCCGGCCCGGGACCGGAGAAGTGGGCGGGATCTCTTCGGCATCGTCGGCCTGGCCCGGATTGCCGGTGCCATCCCGATATCCCCCACCGGCGACGTTCGGTGGCAAAGGCGATGCGTACGCGAAGTGACGGACGGGTGCGCCGAGTCGGCGCGGTCCGTTCACCGCTCTGCCCGGGTGTCGGCACGGCGAGGGCCGGCCCCGCCGATGGCGGGAAACAGACGGCCGCGGGCACGGGAGCCCCGCCGCCCCCGTGGTTCCCGGCCGACCGCGGGGCTGCGGCCCCGCGCGGCTCCTCGCCGTGCCGAGCTCAGCGGAGCGTCACGCCGTCGCGCCCCCGACCAGCAGGGTCGTGTCGATCAGGCGGTTGGAGAAGCCCCACTCGTTGTCGTACCAGCCGAAGACGTGCACGTGGCGCCCCTCGATGACCTGCGTGAGCAGGGAGTCGAGGATGCAGGACGCCGGGTCCCTGACGATGTCCGCCGAGACGACCGGGTCCGCGGTGTAGCGCAGGATCCGCGCGAGCTCGCCGTCGGCCGCCTTGCGGAACAGCGAGTTGACCTCCTCGGCCGTCGTCTCGCGGCCCACCCGGACGGTCAGGTCGGTCAGCGAGCCGACGGGGACGGGAACCCGCACCGAGAACCCGTCGAGCTTGCCCTGGAGGTTCGGGAGCACGAGGCCGATCGCGCTGGCGGCATTGGTGGTGGTCGGGATGGTGCTGAGGTTGGCCGCACGGGCGCGCCGGGCGTCGGGGTGCGGGCCGTCCTGGAGGTTCTGGTCCTGGGTGTAGGCGTGGATCGTGGTCATGGTGCCGACCTCGATGCCGAGCGCGTCGTCGAGCACCTTGACCATCGGGGCCAGACAGTTCGTCGTGCACGAGGCGTTGGAGACGATGGTGTGCTGCTCGGGGTCGTAGAGGTCGTCGTTGACCCCCATGACGAGGGTGAGGTCCGCGTTCTTCGCCGCGGCGGAGACGACCACCTTCGAGGCCCCGGCGTCGATGTGCGCCCGGGCCTTGGCGGCGTCGTTGAACACGCCGGTCGACTCGATGACGACGTCGACTCCGAGGCGGCGCCAGGGCAGCTGCGCCGGGTCGCGCTCGCTGAGGACCTCGACCACGGTGTCCCCGACCCTGATCGACGATCCCTCCGCCACGACCTGCTGCTGCAGCGGCCCGTACACGCTGTCGTACTTCAGGAGGTTCGCCAGGGCCTGCGCGCTGGTCAGGTCGTTGACCGCGGCCACCCGGATGTCCGCGTCGGAAGCGAGCAGGGCACGGAAGAAGCTACGGCCGATGCGGCCAAAGCCGTTGATTCCCACAGTGATTGTCATGATTCCCGTCCTGATTGTTGGGAGCCTCGCAGCACTGGCTGCGCGGAGTGTCGCGCTCCTGGGCGGCGATCCACTCGTCACGCAAAAGGATATCGCCGATTACGCCGGCGGGTACACCGGGCCTTCCCCCGTGGGGTATCGATCTCCCGCGACCGGGCCGACCGGGCCGAACTGCTCAAGGCCTGCCAGGCCACGATGGTGACGGTCCGTCAGAAAATCGCCCCGGCGTCGCCCCGTGGACGGGTGGCCGCGTCCCGGGCGATCCGACGCGGTCGCACGTGTGTGGTGCGGCCGGTTCGTCGCCGGGGCCGACGGGCGAGACCGGGTGGGACCGGGCGGCCGGCGTGGCCGGCGTGGCCGGCGTGGCCGGTATTGGCCGGTTCGCGGCGGTGGTCTGCGTGTCGGGGCGGCGGCGGGCGCCGCGGTTCTCTATCGTCCGTCCGGAACCGCCCAGTCCGAGGACTCCGTTGCGTGTACAGCCGATCCGACCCGTGGGAGAGTGCGATGCCCGGCCCAGAGCAGACCGTCCCGGAGCCGACCGTCGAGGCCGGTGAGCGGCGGACCCGGGAGCAGCGGACCGGTGAGCGGCGGACCGGTGAGCGGCGGACCGGTGAGCGGCGGACCGGGGAGAGCGCCGACGTCATCGTGGTCGGCGCCGGGCCGGCCGGCTCCACCGCCGCCGCCCACCTCGCCCGGACCGGGCTGGACGTCCTGCTGCTGGAGAAGTCCGCCTTCCCGCGCGAGAAGGTCTGCGGGGACGGCCTCACTCCGCGTGCCGTCAAGCAGTTGACCGACCTCGGCATCGACGTCACCGAGGAGGCCGGCTGGCTGCACAACCAGGGCCTGCGGCTGATCTCCGGGCGCCGCTCGCTGGAGTTCGACTGGCCCGAGCTCTCCGCCTACCCCGGGTACGGGCTGGTGCGGCGCCGCGCCGACTTCGACGAACTGCTCGCCCGCAAGGCCGCCTCGGTGGGGGCCAGGCTGGTCGAACGCGCCAATGTGACGGGCCCGTCGCTGGACGAGCGGACCGGCCGGATCACCGGTGTGACCGCCAGGCTGGGGGAGGAGCGCCGGCCCGTCACCTACCGGGCCCCGGTCGTGGTCGCCGCCGACGGCAACTCCACCCGGCTGTCGGTGGCGATGAAGCGCTACCGCCGCACCGACCGGGCGATGGGCGTCGCGTACCGGACGTACTTCACCACCCCGCGCCACGAGGACCGCTACCTGGAGGCCTGGCTCGACCTGCGCGACCCCGGCGACCCGGCCGGGCGCCTGCTGCCCGGCTACGCCTGGGTGTTCGGCATGGGCGACGGCACCGCCAACGTCGGCCTCGGGGTCCTCGACACCGCCAGGACCGAGGTGGACTGGCGGGAGCTGCTGCGCCGCTGGTGCGACGGCCTGCCGCCGGAGTACGGCTACACCCCCGACGGGGTCACCGAGCCGATCCGCGGCGCCGCCCTGCCGATGGGCCTCAACCGCCGGCCGCACTACGCCGACGGCCTGCTGCTGGTCGGTGACGCGGGCGGCACGGTCAGCCCGGGCACCGGTGAGGGCATCGCCTACGCGATGGAGTCCGGGCGCTACGCCGCCGAGACCATCGTCCAGGCGCTCGCCCGCCGCACCGACCGCGGCCGCGAACTCGCCCTGCGCGCCTATCCGCAGGCGCTGCGCTCCGCCTACGCGGGCTACTTCGCGCTCGGGCGCCTCGCCGCCGACCTGCTGGGGCGGCCGCGGCTGCTCGGCGCGGCCGGTGCCGCCGGGCTCGGCCACCCGGCGCTGCTGAAGGTGGCGTTCCGGCTGATGGTCAACCTGACCGAGCCGAACTCCAAGGACGCCCTGGACCGGCTGCTCCACCTGCTCGGGCGGGTCGCCCCCGGGAAGTGACGCCCGCCCCGGAGGCGGCGAGGCGCACCGGACCGTTCATCCTGACGGGTGGGCGGTCCCGGCGTCCCGGATACGGCCGAATCCGACGAGTCGAACATGCGGTTGCATGGATCATGTTGACGAATGATCAGATGATCCGATTGCCTGGTGTCGAACCAGCCACAGAGGGTGAGCACAGCACCCCTCCGTGGCTCTTCCCCTGACCGCTGACCCGTTCGACGGAGACACCGTGCGCCTTCGCCTTCGCCTGCTCGTCGCGCCGCTTGCCGCGGCCGCCGCCCTCACCGCCGTCTGCGCCCCCGCCGCGAGCGCGGCCCCGGCGGCCACCCCCTCCGACCAGTGCTCCGCCGCCTTCCGCCACGACGACGCCCGCCTCGGCCCCGCGGACCTCCCGACCACGGGACCGGTCGGTCGCCAGCTCGCCGGCTACCAGCGCACCGGCGGCGCGAGCGACCAGGCCTTCCTGGGCCAGTACTACGACCCGGCCGGCAACGGCGGCAAGGGCGGCTGGATATACCCGCCCTCCGACGGCTACGTCACCCTGCCCGACGGCAGCCCGATCGAGTTCGACCTCACGCTCTACCCGAACCAGAACATCGACCGCTACGGCAGCGAGTACGGCGCCTTCCTCGCCCCCGAGGGCCTGCCCTACGCCAACCGCGCCATCCCGCCGCAGAGCCTGGACGGCAACCCGCCGGCCGCCTGCAACTACCACGACTACAAGGTGGTCAAGGCCTTCACGGTGCACGCCGGCCCGATCGCGCCGTGGTTCAACCAGCCCGGCTGGGGCCTCCAGTACCAGCTCGACGGCGCCCTGCTGCCCGGCGGCCCGGCCAAGCTGAACGTGCTCTGGCTGGTGGAGAACGGCTACCTGTCCCGGATCTGACCCGGCTCCGCCCGGTGCCGCACCAGGCGCCCGCCACGGATATTCGCTGGCGGGCGCCTGGGGGCCGGGGATAGGAAGGCCGGATGACCATCAGCGATGCCGGCACCGACCGACGCGTCTTCCGCCCCACCGTCCTCGACCTCGGCGACGTCCTGCTGCGCCCGTGGGGACGCGCCCTCGACCTGCCCGGCGGCGTGGTGCCCGCCCTGGTCGCCGCCGCGGCCGACCCGGCCGTCGCCCGCTGGAGCCCGCTCGGCACCGGCGGCCGGGTCGTCCCCGAGACCTACCTCGACCGCTGCGACGAGCACTGGGCCGACGGCACCGCGGCCTCCTTCGCCGTCACCGACGCCGCAGACGGCAGCCTGTGCGGCAACGCCTACCTGGGGTGGACCAACCGGGACGACGGCATCGCCATGGTCGGCTACTGGCTGCTCGCCGCCGCTCGCGGCCGGGGCCTGGCCACCAGGGCCGCCGCCGCCGTCACCCGCTGGGGCGTGGAGCAGGCCGGCGTCCGCCGCGTCGAGCTCTACCACGCCGTCGCCAACGAGGACTCCTGCCGGGTCGCGGAGCGGGCCGGCTTCCCGTACGAGGGCACCCTGCGCGGCTCCTACACCTACGGCGGGGGCGACTACGTGGACGAGCACCTGCACGCCCGGCTGGCCTCGGACCCGTTCCCGGACTCCTCGGGCCCGTTCCCGGACTCCTCGGGCCCGTTCCCGGACTCCTCGGGCCCGTTCACGGACTGAGGGCCGGACCCGGCCCGTGGGGCGGGGATCAGCCCCAGACCGTACCGCCGTGGACCCCGTACGCGGCGGTGGCGCCCTCGGCGAACCGCTGCTCCTGCGTGGCCGTCAGCCTGCGGACCACCAGGACGGCGAGGACCGCGGCCGCCACCATCGCCAGGTCGGAGGCGATCAGCCAGGCGACGCCCTGCTGGTATGTGTCCGGGTACTCCGCCGAATCGGTGTACACGGTGCCGATTCGGGCGAGCGCCCCGGCCCCCAGAGAGGCCCCCCACCAGAGGGTGAGCAGGGTCTGCGGGAGCCGCGGACGCACTCCGGAGCCGTCCGGCCGGGCGCCGGCCTGCCAGATGTCGCCCGCGATCTGCCGGGGGATCCAGAGGTTGGCGATGGGGAGGAACCAGGCGCCGATCGCGAAGCCGCGTCGGAGCCGGTGCCCGTGCGGGTCGAGGATCTCGGCGTTCACCCGGACCCGGTGGAACCAGACGATGAAGGCGACCACCGAAGCCACCAGGGTCACCACCTGGAGCGTGCCGACGTTCTTGTGCAGCGCGTACGCGTCCAGCACTGCGGACCCGTCGACCAGCCTCAGGTCGACGTCCGCGGCGAACGTGCCGACCTCCCCGTAGAGGTTGACGGATGTGCCGAGCGAGACCAGCGACACGGCGCCGCTCACGGCGAGCATGACGGTGGCGGCGATGGCGCTCGATCTCGGCGAGCGGTACACGGCGGGGGAAGGCATCGGGGCGGGACTCCTGGACTGGACCAATGGGACGGAGCGACACCCTAGGGCCAGCGGATCATGGCTGACCAGTGTGTTTCGCGGTCCCGGAGGTGAACCCGCGAGGGGCGGCGGGCGATTCGGTGGATACCCGGCGGGCACCGGCGCGCGGCCGCCGTCCCGGCGCGGACCCGGGCCCCGCGCCGGTACGGCGGCCCACGCTCCGGACCGGCGGAGCCGCAGGCTGCGCGCGCGGCCGGGGAGCGGCCTAACCTGGAAGGGCGCGTTCGATGCGGCGCCCGCGAACGGAAGCGGTGGCCATGACGGTGATCTCGGCGGCTCTCTTCGGTACCGACTGGTGGCAGCCCGCGCTGCCCGGCGGTGCCGAGCTGCTGCGCGAGTGCGCCGCCCGGGGGTGGACGGTCGTGCTGACCGGGCCCGGGCCCGCCGGGGCACCGGCGCTGACCGTGGCCGACCCCGGGGGCGACCCGGTGCGGGCCGCCCTGGAGCTGGTGGGCAGCAGGCCCTGGCACGCCGTGGCCGTCGCCGGAAGCGTGCGCGAGGTACGGGCGGCGCGGCGGGCCGGGGTGCCGTGCGTCGCCCTGGCGGCCGGCCGGGACGCGGGCCCGGAGCTGCGGGCGGCGGGTGCGGCCGAGGTCCACCGCGACGCCGCGGCCCTGCTGGGCATCCTGGACGACAGCCTGCTCGCCCGCCCCAGGGCCTTCGGGCCGGTCGGCGCCGGAACAGGTGGTGCCCGGAACGGTTAGCGCCTGCCCGCACCGGGCAACCGCCCCGGTGCCAGCACGTCACCGGAGGTGTCGGAGGTGACCGAGATGGACGGACCCGCGTTGAGCGGATGGGAGCGGCGGCTCCTTGAGGAGATCGAGTCCGATCTGCGCCAGGACACACGGCTCGACCGCAAGTTGAGCACGATGGGCGAGAAGCCGCCCAGCCGGTTCAGGGGCGTGCTCCGCGGCATCGGACGCCGGATCTCCACGGGGGTGGTGCTGACCGCCCTGGTGATGACGGTGATCTGCCTCGGGGTGGGGGTACGGACCCCGACCACCGCCGTGCTGGTCGCGCTCGGCGTGGTCTGGACGGCCACGGTGGCGGCCGCGGTCGCCACCGCGGAGCTGCTGCGCCGCCGGAGCGCGGCCCGGCGCCGCGTCGAACCAGCGGACCCGGAGGACCTCGGGGAACGTCGGGAGCGCCGCGAACGGCGCCCCTGGGACCGGCCGGAGGCGTGAGGCGATGACCACCGAACTGTGGGAGCACCGCCCTGGCTCCCATCCCGCCGCCGACGTCACCCTGGTCGGGTACGAGGTGCACGCCACCGACGGCCCGGTCGGCCGGGTCGAGCAGGACGCCGGGGACCACCTGCTGGTCGACGCCGAGCCCTGGGTGCCGGGCACCCGGGTGCTCGTCCCGGCCGGCCTGGTCGCCAGGCTCGACCACCTCGACCGCGCCGTCCACCTCGACTGCCCGCGCGCCAGGCTCAGCTCCGCCCCGCCCGCGGCCGTCGACCTGACCGCCCCGCACCCGCGCTGAGGCCGGGGACCATGGGCTGGCCGTCCACCACCCTGACCGGCCGGACGATCGCCTTCCTGGTCGCGCCGTACGGGGCCGAGCAGGTCGAACTGACCGACCCCTGGCAGGCGGTGGCCGAGTCCGGCGGCACCCCGCGACTGCTGTCCACCGCCGGGGGCCGGGTCCAGGCCGTCCGGCACCACGCCCCGGCCGACACCTTCGCCGTGGACGTCCCGGTCGCCGAGGCGGATCCGGCCGACTACGACGGGCTGGTCCTCCCCGGCGGCGTCGCCAACCCCGACCGGCTGCGCCTGGACCGGCCGGCGGTCGCCTTCGTGCACGCCTGCTGCGCCGCCGGCCGTCCGGTCGCGGCGATCTGCCACGCCGCCTGGACCCTGATCGAGGCCGACGCCGTGCGCGGCCGCACCCTCACCTCCTGGCCCAGCCTGCGCACCGACCTGGTCAACGCCGGCGCGCACTGGGTCGACGAGCCGGTCCACGTCTGCCACGACGGCCCAGGACCGCTCGTCACCAGCCGCAAGCCCGCCGACCTGCCGCTGTTCGACGACGCCTTCGTGACGGAGTTCGCCCACGCGACGGGGAGGCGCCGGACCTGAGGCCGGGCGGGCCCACCGCGCGATCGCGGCCGTCAGTCGCCCCTGAGCCGGACGAAGGTGGCGGTGGGCGGGCGGCCGGTGAGGGTGATCTCGGCGCGCAGGACGGCGGTGAGCGGGTGGACCCGGCCGTGGTCGGGGTCGGCGACGGGCGGGCCGAGCAGCGGGCCCGCGACCTCGGCGACCTCGCGGGACTGCACCGGGGTGAGCCGCGGGGCGGTGAGGAACACCCGGCCGTCGTCGAGCCCCAGGATCAGCGCGTGCGGCCGGCCGGCCGGTCCGGTGACCGCGCGGACCGTGGCGTCGAGGGTGTCGCCGCGGCGGTACTTGACCCAGACGTGCCCCGCACCGCGCGGGCGGTAGGGGGAGGCGGCGGCCTTGCAGACCAGGCCCTCGACACCGGTGTCGGCGAGCCGCTCCATCCACTCCAGCGCCTCCGTCCGGTCCGTGGTGGCCATGACCGGCCGGACCGGCGGCGGGACGTCGGCGAGGGCGGCGAGCAGCAGCCGGCGGCGGTCGGTGAGCGGCAGCCGGCGGACGTCGCGGCCGGGCAGCGCCAGCAGGTCGAAGGCGATCAGGCCGAGCACCACCTCAGGGGCCGCCGCGCGGGCCCGGCGGGTGTGCAGCAGCTCGCCGAAGGCGAACCGGCCGTCCCGCCAGGCGACCAGTTCGCCGTCCAGCACCAGCCCCTCCGGCAGCCGGGCGACGGCGGCGGCGATCGCCGGGAACTCGGGGGCGAGGTCGCGGCCGCTGCGGGACTGGAGGTACGCCGGGCGCTCGCCCCGGGCGAAGGCGACGCAGCGGAAGCCGTCCAGCTTCAGCTCGTACCGCACGCCCCCGCCGCCCAGGCCGTCGGTGGGCGGGACGGCGGTCACGGCGGCCGGGCGCATCACCTCGACGGGCGGGTGCAGCACCTGGCGCGGCGGCGCTTCCCGGCCCGGCGCGGAGGACGCCGACGAGGCCGGGGGCGCGGAGGGTGCCGGGGACGCCGGGGACGCCGGGGATGCCGGGGGCAGCGGGCGGGCCCGCGCCGGGTCCAGCAGCGGGGCGAGCAGGTCACCCCGCGCGGCCAGCCGGTCGGGCAGCTCGGCCAGTGTGAAGACCAGGTCCCGCTCGGCGCCGGCCCGCGCCAGCTCCGCCCAGGCCAGCGGGGTGGAGACGGTCGGCAGCGGCCGGGCCCGCAGGGTGTACGGCGCGGCGGTGGTCTTCTTGGCGTTGTTCTGAGACCAGTCGACCAGCACCCGGCCCACCCGCCTGGCCTTGGCCATGGTGTGCACCACCAGCTCCGGGTGCTCCGCCTCCAGGGCGGCCGCCAGCGCCTTCGCGTACCCGGAGACCCGGGCGCTCGGCGTGGGCTCGATCGGGACCAGCAGGTGCAGGCCCTTGGAACCCGAGGTCTTCACCCAGGCCGCCAGCCCGTCCGCCGCGAGCCGCTCGCGCAGCAGCAGCGCGACCGTCCGGCAGGTGAGCACGTCCGCGCCCTCACCGGGGTCGAGGTCCAGCACCAGCCGGTCGGCGAGGGCGGGCGCCGCGGCGTGCCACTGCGGGACGTGCAGCTCCAGGCACCCCAGGTTGGCGACCGCCAGCAGCGCCGCGCCGTCCTCCAGCACCACCTGGCGCAGCTCGCCGGTGTTGCTCGGCACCGCCACCGTGCGCACCCAGTCCGGGGTGCCGGGCGGCGGGTTCTTGGCGACGAACACCGCCGCCTCGACCCCGTCCGGGCAGCGCAGGAAGGAGACCGGACGGTCGCGCAGGTGGGGGAGCAGCACGGTGTGCACGGCGGCGTAGTAGCGCAGCACCTCGCCCTTGGGGGTGCCGGTGCGCGGGTAGTACACCTTGTCGAGGTGGGAGAGGGCGAGGGTGCGCCCGTCCACCGTCATCTGCGGCACGGTCCGCCTCCGAAGCCTCCGGTGGGTGGCCCCCGCAGCCAGTCTGCCCCGCCCCGGGCGCTACCGCCCCGGGCCGACCAGCGCGTGGGCGTCCGCGACCAGGTCCCCGATCCGGCCCCAGTCCGGCGCAGGCCCGTCCAGCCGCACGCCCAGCCACCCCCGGTGCCCCGCGTAGGGCGGCCGGAAGTAGCGCTCGGTGTCCTCCCCGACGAGCCGCTGCTGCGCCCCGCCGGGCGCCGCGCACCAGAAGGCCAGGCGGTCGTCGTGGTGGTGGTCGGAGACCATCACGAACATCCGGGCCCGGCGTCCGGAGCCCGCGAACCAGCTCGGTTCCCCGTGGCTGACCCGCTCCTCGACCTCCGGCAGCGCCAGGCACAGCGCGCGCAGCCGCTCCACCGGAGTGCGCATGACGTCACCCCCGCGGGCGGGCGGCGGGCCGGGGCGCGCCCCGGTAGGTGCCGAAGTACCAGTGGTTGCCCTCCGGGTCGATGGCGGCGAAGTCGCGCGAGCCGTAGTCGGTCTCGTACAGCCCCATGAGGATCCTGGCCCCGGCGGCCACCGCGCGGGTGTGCACGGCGTCCGGATCGGCGGTGACCACGTACGCGGTGAAGCCGCCCGGCCGGCCCGGCCAGGGCTCGGCGCCCTCGGCCGGTTCACGGACCGAGCCGAGCATCACGCCGCCACCCTCGGGCCAGGCGAGTTCGGCGTGCCGGACGACCTCGTCCTCACCGTAGGTGACGACCTCCTGGAAGCCGAACGCGTCGACCAGGAAGCGGATCAGGGCCCGGGCGTCGGTGGCCCGCAGGTTGGGCCAGACCTGCGGGGCGGGGGTCTCGGTGGTGTCCATGGCTCACTCCTCGGAAAGCGCGGGTCGTTCTGCCTCCCACTGTGCGGCCGCCGCCCGGGCCCCGCCTTGGACGTTTCGGAACTTCGCCTGCTCCGGTCCCTCCGCCGCCAGCCAGGTGCTCGGTGCCGCCCCGGCCAGCGCGCGGAACTCACGGGCCAGGTGCGCCTGGTCGAAGTACCCGCAGCGCACGGCCAGTTCGGCCAGCCGGGGCGGCGGTCCCGCGGAGAGCAGGCGCCTGGCCCGGTCGAAGCGCATCACCCGGGCGGCGGCCTTCGGGGTCAGCCCGGTCTCCCGGCGGAACCGATCCTGGAGGTGCCGGGCGCTCCAGCCGGTCTCCCTGGCCAGCTCGGCCACCGGCAGGGCGCCGTCGCTGCGCCGCAGCGCCCGCCAGGCCCAGCCGACCTCGGGCGGCACCCGGCCGGAGGGGCGGGCGGCCCGCAGCAGCGCCCCGTCCAGTGCGGCGAACCGCTCCGCCCAGCCGCCGGCCGCCAGCAGCTGCTCCCGGAGCCGTTCGGCGGACCGGCCGAGCACCTCCTCGGCGGACATGTCGATCCCGGCCAACTCCCCGGCGGGCAGCCCGAACAGCGCCCTGGCGGCGAGCGGGTGCACGGCGATCTGCACCCCGGACTGAGCGCCGTCGTGGGTGATCAGCGCGGGCGTGGTGTGCAGGCCGCCGAGCAGGGTCGGGTAGCTGCCGGGCGGCTGCGCGGGGTCGGGGTGCCCGGCGATCACCAGCGGTTCGTCGAGGGTGAGGATGAAGGTCAGGTACGGGGAGGGCAGTCCGCGGTGCAGGGCGGGGGCGAGGCCGCGCTGCCGGTAGCCGGAGTACCAGGCCAGGTACGGGCGCAGCGCGGTCGCGGGCCGGGCCCGGACGGCCTCGTCGACTGCCTCGCGGGCATCCGTGGTCACCCTTCCAGTATCGGCGGTCGGGGCGGCCCGGCGCCGGGCCGCGGTCGCGGGCCGAGGCGGGGTTGCTTATGGTGATGGCGCGGTCACACCCCTCCCGCTCCGACGGCGGGAGTCCGGGAGCACCGCCGGGGGGCGGGGGGACCTGGTGGGGGGAACCATCGACGAAGGAGTCCCCGTGACCACTGCCCGAGACATCATGCACACCGGCGCCCAGTGCATCGGCGCCCACCAGACGCTGGCCGAGGCCGCGCGGATGATGCGTGACAAGAACGTGGGCGCACTGCCGATCTGCGGTGACGACCAGAAGCTCAAGGGCATCATCACCGACCGCGACATCGTGCTGCGATGTATCGCGGAGGGCAAGGACCCGGCCACGATGACCGCCATGGAGCTGTCCGGCCACCTGCACTGCGTGCGGGCCGAGGACAGCATGGAGGCGGTGCTGCGCAAGATGGAGCAGCACCAGATCCGGCGCATCCCGGTGATCGACGGGGACCGGCTGGTGGGCATGATCAGCGAGGCCGACCTGGCGATGGGCCACCGCGAGGGCCAGCGGTTGACCGATCAGCAGATCATCGAGTTCATGGACAGCGTCTACATGAAGCACTGACCGGCCGACACCCCTCGTGCCCCGCCCCCGCCGCCCCGGTGACCGGCCGGACCCCCGTACCGGCCGGACCCTCCGAGCATGCCGGGCGGGGCACCGGCGCGTCTTGTACAAACGCGCAGCGCCCGGCCGCGGCCCTAGCTTCCGGCGTCCAGGACGGCGCTGGTCACCCGCCCGCTGACCCGGTCGGCGGGTTCGGGGAGGGCCGCGGCGGCGGTGTGCCGGGAGGCCAGGAACTCGCGGGGCGAGCAGCCGACCATGGTGCGGAAGGTGCGGTCGAGGTGGGACTGGTCGTAGTAGCCGCAGCGCACGGCCAGGTCGGCGCCGGTGGGGCGGTCGCCGGTGTGCCGGTCCTGGTGGGCGGCCAGGGCGGTGAGGGTGTGCTGGAGCCGGAGGATTCCCGCCGCCTGCTTGGGGGCCACTCCGAGGTGCTCGCGGAAGCGCAGTTCCAGCCGGCGGCGGCTCCACCCGGTGCCCTCGACCAGGGTGCGGATCGGCACCAGCCCGTGGGAGCGCCGCAGTTGCCGCCAGACCCAGTGGACGGACGGGTCCCAGTCAGGCCCGTACGCGAACAGCGCGCCGAAGTAGCCGTCCAGCATGGCGAACCGGGCCGGCCAGCTCGGGGCGTGGGCCAGCCGGTCGGTCAGCGCCCGCAGTCGCGGGCCCAGGACCTCCCCGGCCTCGGCCCACTGCCCGCCGAGTTCGCCGGCCAGCGGCCCGAACGCCCGGAACGCGCCCTCCGGGGTGAGTGACACGGCCAACCCGTACAGCACGCCCGCGTGTTCGGCGATCGTCGCGGTGCGGCGCAGCCCTGCCACGACCGAACCGAAGGCGGCGGCGGGGGCGAGGGAGACGGCGTCGGCGAGGCGCACGCCGCCCTCGAAGGCGAGCGCCACGGTGACGACGTCGGTCGGCACCTCCAGCCGGCGCCGCGGCTGCCGCAGGGCCAGCCGGTAGCCGCGGTAGCCGAGGACGTGTCCGCGCAGCGGGGCGGCGGGGACGCCGAGGACCGTCCCGGGCGCGGTGGGCGGGAGGGTGCTCCGGATCATCGCAACTCCCCTGCTGGGACCGGCGGGTGACAGGTGCAGCCCCATGGTAGGCGCCCTCCCGCGCCGGTCGGGCGGCCGCGCCGGGCGGCGTACGGGCGCGAACGGGCGCGAACGGAGGCGCCCGGCCTCGCGTCCCAAGGGCCGGATCGCGCTTTCCCGGTGGTGGGGAAGCGGGCAGAATCGCGCCCATGGGAAAGCAGTACGAAAGCATCGACGGTCGGCTGCGTCAGTTCATCGAGCGTCAGCCGGTCTACTTCGTGGCCACCGCCCCGCTGGCCGCCGACGGACACGTCAACCTCTCGCCCAAGGGGCGTTCCGGAACCCTCGTGGTGATCGACGAGCTGACCCTCGCCTACCTGGACTTCGGCGGCTCGCAGGCCGAGACCGTCGCCCATCTGCGGGAGAACGGCCGGATCACCCTGATGTGGTGCGCCTTCGAGGGGCCGCCGACCGTGGTGCGGGTGCACGGGCGCGGTGAGCCCGTCTTCCGGGACGACCCGCGCTTCGCCGGGCTGCTCGGCCACTTCGGCCGGGCCGCCGACGGTTCGGGCCTGCGGGCGATCGTGCTGGTCAGGGCGGAGCGGGTGAGCGACTCCTGCGGGTACGCGGTGCCGTTCATGGACTACCGCACCGACCGTGACCTGCACGCCCAGTACTTCGACCGCAAGGGCGAGGAGGAGTTCGGCGCCTACTGCGAGCGCAAGCCACTGGTCGGCACCAGCATCGACGGCCTGCCGGCCGTCCCGATGCCCCTGCCGCCCCGGCCCGCCCCGGCCGCCGCCCGCACCGGCGGGTCCGGCACCGACGACTGAGGCCGGGGGGTCGCGCCCCGCCGACGGAACGGGACGTGGACGGAACGTGACGCCGATGGAACGCGACGCCGGTGGAACGCGACGAGGCCGCCGCACCCCCGATGGGGTGCGGCGGCCTCGGCCGGTACGGCCCTGCGGTCCTACTTGGTCAGACCGGCCTTGACGGAGCAGACCGGCCAGGCGCCCGGGCCCTGCGAGGCGAGGACCTTCTCGCCGATGGCGATCTGCTGGTCCTTGGTGGCCTGGTGGGCCTGCGGGGCGTAGGCGGTGCCACCGAAGGCGGCCCAGGTGCTGGAGGTGAACTGCAGGCCGCCGTAGAAGCCGTTGCCGGAGTTGATGGCCCAGTTGCCGGTCGCCTCGCAGGCGGCGACCTTGTCCCAGACCGAAGCCGGCGCGGCGGAGGCGCTGGTGGCCGTGACGAGGCCGGCCACCGGCAGGACGGTGAACGCCCCGGCCATCAGAGCCATCCGGACGCGGTTGCGGCGCTTCGGGGTGGCGGTGGTGGTGGCAGCGGCGGTCTCGTTACGGAAGGTCATGGAGTTCCTTTCGGAGGGGTCTGCGAGCACGCGGAACCAGGCCCTCGGAAGGCCGTCGGTTTCGGGGACACGTCACTCGCGTGGTCCTGCACCGTCCTGCCCGGGGGCCTCGGAGGCCCGGCCGGAGCGGATCGCTCGGTGCAACGAGTTCGAAGTTACGGGGGTGGTCGTGCCGGTTTCAAGGATTTGAAGGTTTAGCCACGTCAGAGGGCTGTTACCGACGGTAAAGATCAAGGAAATGTGCCAATTTCGCCCGATTTGCACCCATTTCCAAGATCAAAGCACCCCCGGAAGTGGCCCGCGCCACTCCGAACCGGCCCCGGAACCGCTGTGAGGCCGCCCACACGGTCGACGGTGCGTGACGGGCCGCCCGCCGCCGGTGCCGATTCCACCGTGTCGGCCGGCGACCGGGGTGGCCCGCACCACAGCCCTCACCCGCCGTGCCCCCTGCGGTCACTCCCGGTGGCGGGCATAGCCTCGGCGCATGAGCAACGAGAGCGATGCAGCGGACACGGCGGACGCGGGAGAGGCGCCCGCCGGTACGGGCGGGGCGGCGGCCGGCCCGGGAGGGGCTGCCACGGCCGGGCTGCCGACCGGCGCCGGGCACCACGAGGCCGCGGCCGCGCCCACGGGCTTCGAGCTGGGCACCGACGGCCCCAAGGTGGTCCTGGCCGGTCTGGACGGCTCCGACTCCTCCTGGCGCGCCACCGCCTACGCCGCCGGACTGGCCCGCCGGCAGGGCGCCGTCCTCGCGGTGGCCTACATCCAGCCGATCCTCGGCGCCGCGACCGCCCTGGCCGGGGCCGCGGTGGAGGAGACCACCCAGGAGATCGCCGAGGAGCTGCTGGCCGCGCTGCGCGAGGCCGAGCACCGGGTGCGCGAGGTGTGGCAGGTGGAGTGGCGCTTCCTGACCATGCGCGGTGACCCGTACACCGGCCTCGCCAAGCTCGCGGACGAGCTGCGTGCCGACGCCGTGGTGGTAGGGGTCTCCGAGCAGGCCGGACACAAGGTGATCGGGTCGGTCGCCGTCCGGCTGGTGAAGGCGGGCCGCTGGCCGGTCACCGTCGTGCCGTAGCCCGTAGCCCGTAGCCCGTAGCCCGTAGCCCGTAGCCGGTGGCCCGGGCTGCGGGCCGGGCCGCCCGCAGGGCCGTGTCCCGGCGGCCGGTAGGGTGCGTGACCATGACGGACACGCGGGGCACGCACCCCTCCGGGCCCGCCCACCCGACCGGCAGTGACCTGCACCTCGACCTGCCCGCACGCGGCGGCCGCCGCGCGGCGCTGATGGCGGCGCTGCGCGAGGCGATCCGCAGCGGCAGACTGGCCCCCGGCACCCGGCTGCCGCCCTACCGGGCCCTCGCCGCCGACCTCGGCCTGGCCCGCAACACCGCCGCCGAGGCCTACGCCGAACTCGTCGCCGAGGGCTGGCTGACCGCCCGTCAGGGCTCCGGCACCACCGTCGCGGAGCGGGCCGAACCCGTCCCGCCCGCCCGGGCCCGCCGCCCCTCGCGCCGGCCTGGCCCCACCCACGACCTGCGCCAGGGCCGGCCCGACGCCGCCTCCTTCCCACGCGCCGCCTGGCTCGCCGCCGCCCGCCGGGCGCTCACCGCGGCCCCCAACGAGGCCTTCGGGCCCGGCGATCCGCACGGCCGGCGCGAACTGCGCACCGTCCTGGCCGACTACCTCTCCCGCGCCCGCGGGGTGCGCACCGACCCGGACCGGATCGTCGTCTGCTCCGGCTTCGCCCACGCGCTGCGGCTGCTCTTCGACGGCGCCGCGCCGGCGCTGCCGCCCGCCGAGCACGGACCGCTGGCCGTCGAGGCGTACGGGCTGGGCTTCCACCGCGGGCTGCTGGCCGCCGCCGGCGTCGCCACCGTGCCGCTGCCGATCGACGAACGGGGTGCCCGGACGGGCGAGTTGGCGCGGCACCGGGACGTCAGGACGGCCCTGCTCACCCCCGCCCACCAGTTCCCGACCGGCGGTCCGCTGCACCCGGGCCGCCGCGCCGCCGTGGTCGACTGGGCGCGCGGACGCGGCGGGCTGGTCCTGGAGGACGACTACGACGGGGAGTTCCGCTACGACCGCCAGCCGGTCGGCGCCCTCCAGGGGCTCGACCCCGAGCGGGTGGTCTACCTCGGCAGCACCAGCAAGAGCCTGAGCCCCGCGCTGCGGCTCGGCTGGATGGTGCTGCCCGACCACCTGGTGGACCGGGTGCTCGCCGCCAAGGGCGAACGCGAGGGCTGGGCCAGTGCCCTGGACCAGCTCACGCTCGCCGAGTTCATCGACTCCGGCGGCTACGACCGGCACGTGCGCCGGATGCGCCGCCAGTACCGGGACCGCCGCGACCGGCTGGTGGCCGCGCTCGCCGCCCGCGCCCCGCACGTCGAGGTGTCCGGCATCGCGGCCGGACTGCACGCGGTGCTGCGCCTGGAGCCGGGCACCGAGCGCTCGGTGCTCAAGGCCGCCGCGTACCGGGGCCTGGCCGTCGAGGGGCTCGCCGACTACCGGCACCCGGCGATCGGCGAGGAACTGATGCCCGCCGCCGACGGCCTGGTGGTCGGCTACGCCACCCCGCCGGACCACGCCTACCAGGCGGCGCTGACCGCGCTCTGCGACATCCTGCCGCCGTGCGGCTGAGGGCTGCGCGGGTTGCGCGGGCGGTGAGTGCGGCGGGGGAGGGCGGCGAAGGATAGGCCCCCGGGCGCGCCCGCGCGGTCGGAACGCGACCGCCGGGTGCCCGGTGTCCGCAGGCCGCTCCCGCGTCGGTACGGACCGGGGCCGAGGAGGGTGATCCCCGGGGGAGTGGCGCCTACGCTCCTCGGGGCGGCGAGGCCGACGACGTCCGTGCCCCCGATCCCCCGTCAGGTGCCGGCTTCCCCCGTGCCGGCACCTGACGGGCCCTTCGCGCGGCCGTGGCCGACCGCGCGGCCGCGGGCGGTACGGGAACCACGGGCGACACGGCCGGCACCGGCCGGCACCGGCGCGAACCGCCGGGGTGGTGTGCGCCGGGTTGACGCCGGGCGGCGGATTCCCAGGTGCTCCGGCAGGGCCGTGGCCAGGGTGGGAGGCCTTGGGCAGCACGGGGATCGCAGTGGCGAACGATTGTTCCTGCAGTCCTCGGCGCAGTGGAAGTGGACTGGGCGAGATTCACCCTATCGGGGGGTAGTCGGCCTCCGTGCGGGCCCGGCGAGGCCTTGGTGATCTAGGGTTCCGGGTGGGTCGCCGGGAGACGGCGGCCGCTTCTTCGCTTGATTTCGCCAGCGCCCCCACCAGTAATCGGATCTGATGATCCGTCACGGCATGCGCCAGGGCGGCCGGTGTGCCCCCGGGCGTGTGACCAGACCACAGGAATGGAGAGTCCTGCCGATGCCCGTGGACACGAGCCCGGAGACAGAGCAGGTCAAGCAGCAGAGCCTTGCGACGGCCGCTGCCCGGAACCTTGCCACCACGACCAAGTCCGCACCGCAGATGCAGGAGATCACCTCCCGCTGGCTGCTCAAGGTGCTTCCCTGGGTGCAGGCGGCCGGTGGCGCCTACCGCGTCAACCGCCGGCTCACCTACGCCGTCGGCAACGGCGTCGTGGAGTTCATCAAGACCGGTTCGCAGGTCCGGGTGATCCCGGCCGAGCTCGGTGAGCTGGCCCTGCTGCGCGGCTACGAGGAGGAGGACGTCCTCACCGCCCTGGCCGACCGCTGCCAGCAGCGGGACTTCGGCCCCGGTGAGGTGCTCGCCACCCAGGGCGAGGCCGCCGACCGGATCTTCCTGATCGCGCACGGCAAGATCAACAAGATCGGCACCGGCAAGTACGGCGACGACACCGTGGTCGGCGTGGCCGGCGACGGTGACCGGTTCGGCGAGGACGCGCTGCTGAACCCCGACGCCGTCTGGGAGTTCACGGCCAAGACCGCCACCGCCGGTGTCGCGCTGACGCTGACCCGGGCGGACTTCGCCGCCATCCGGGACAACGCGCCTGGCCTCCAGGAGCACCTCCAGGCCTTCCTCGCCCTGCCGCTCCAGGCGCAGAACGAGCGCGGCGAGGCCGAGATCGCCATGTCGGCCGGCCACCACGGCGAGTACGAGCTGCCCGGCGCCTTCGTGGACTACGAACTCAAGCCGCGTGAGTACGAGCTGAGCGTCGCGCAGACCATCCTGAAGGTCCACACCCGCGTCGCGGACCTCTACAACCAGCCGATGAACCAGATCGAGCACCAGCTGCGGCTGACGATCGAGGCCCTGCGCGAGCGCCAGGAGCACGAGATCGTCAACAACCCGGAGTTCGGCCTGCTCAACAACGCCGACTTCGACCAGCGGATCCAGACGCAGTCCGGCCCGCCCACCCCGGACGACCTGGACGAGCTGCTCAACCGCCGTCGTGACCCCGACTACCTGCTCGCCCACCCGCGGACCATCGCCGCGATCGGCCGGGAGCTCAACGCCCGCGGGCTGTACCCCGCTCATGTCGACCTCGGCGGGCAGCAGGTGCCGGCCTGGCGCGGGGTGCCGATCCTGCCGTGCAACAAGATCCCGATCACCAAGGAGAACACCAGCTCGATCCTCGTGATCCGTACCGGCGAGGACAACCAGGGCGTCATCGGCCTGCACCAGACCGGCATCCCGGACGAGTACCAGCCGTCGCTGTCGGTCCGCTTCATGGGCATCGACGAGAAGGCGATCATCTCCTACCTGGTCAGCGCCTACTACTCGACCGCCATCCTGGTGCCGGACGCGGTCGGTGTGCTGGAGAACGTGGAGATCGCGAACCGCCGCAGCTGAGCGCACGGAACAGCGGGCGCGGACCGTAACCGGCCGGCTCGAAGATCGTTTGACCTGATGACGGACGGCCCGCCCCCGAAGGCGGGCCGTCCGCCTGATCGTTTCTGATCACTTCTGGTCGTGCCCGAAGGGGTTTCTGTCGGAAATGTGACCGCATTCGACGGCCTTGCCCATTCTGCCCATTCCCTCGCGGCCGGTCGGCCCG
Source organism: Kitasatospora sp. NPDC036993 (assembly GCF_055607525.1). Lineage (NCBI taxonomy): Bacteria > Bacillati > Actinomycetota > Actinomycetes > Kitasatosporales > Streptomycetaceae > Kitasatospora > Kitasatospora sp. NPDC036993. The sequence goes on from NZ_JBVJRP010000007.1 coordinate 225,778, forward strand.
AGCCCGTTCCGTCCTCCCCGGACGATCCGAGAGGTGTGTGGAGCCCATGCCCCAGCTTCGGCAGATCCGCCGGATACCGCCCGACGGCGGCGGGGGCGCGACCCCCGGGCGGCAGGTGCGGCTGATCGGCGCGGCGGCCGGCGTGGTGGCGATCTGCGCGCTGGTGACCGGGGCGACGGCCTCCGGTGCCGGGTACCCGGGCGGGCACCCGCACGGCCCGGTGGTGGACACCTGCGTGTGCGGCGAGACCGATGTGTCGATGTCGGTGCGGCCGGGCGGGCAGGTGACGGTCGGCGTGGACGTGGACGTCCAGGTCGGGGTCAGCGTCAGCCCGGGCGCCGGGCTCGGCCACCACAAGCCCAAGCCCCCGCACGGCCACCACCCCTGCCACACCCCCAAGGCCACCCCGACACCCTCCGCGCCCATCCCCACGCCTTCGCGTCCGGCGCCCTCCGCGTCCTTTCCCACGCCCTCGCGTCCGGTGCCCACCGCGTCCTTCCCCACGCCCTCGCGTCCGGCGGGTCTGCGGAGCGAGTCCGGGAACCCGAGCGAAGGGCACGACGAGGGGCCGGACGGCGACGGGTACGGCGGTGACGACCACGAGGGCGACGGGTACGGCGGCCACGGCGGGCATCACCACCACCATCACCATCACCACCCGCACCCCTGTCCGAGCCCGAGTCCGAAGCCGACCCCCAGTCCGAAGCCGACTCCCAGTCACACGCCCAGCCCGACACCGACCCTCACCCCGACTCCGACGCCCACACTGACTCCCACCCCCACCCTGACGCCGACTCCCACCCCCACGCCGACTCCCACCCCCACGCCGACCCCGACACCTACTCCGACCCCGACGCCCACCGCGTCGCCGACCCCGAGCCCGTCGCCGTCGCCGACCCCCACGCCGTCGCCGACCGCACCGTCCCCCAGTCCGACGCCGGCTCCCACCCCGTCTCCGGCCTCGCCCGCGCCTCCAGCGTCACCCGCACCCTCGGTACCGCCCGCGCCCGCGCCCGCGCCCGCACCGCCCCCGGCACCCGCCCCGGCTCCGGCCGCGCCCGCACCGGCAGCCCCGGCTCCCGCGGCGCCCGCTCCCGCGCCGGCCGTACCCGTCCCGGCCGTACCCGTCCCGGCCCCGGCAACCCCGGCCCCGGCGGCTCCGAGCCCGGCCGCGCCCAGTCCGGCGGCCCCCAGTCCCGCCGCCTCGCCGAGCCCGGCCCGTCCCAGCCCGCTGTGGCCGACCCCGTCGGCGCGGCTGACCTACCGCGTCCCGGCGGCGCAGCCCCTGTCCCAGGCCAAGCCCAGCCGCAGCACCTCGATGACCACCACGCTGCTGGTGATCATGCTGCCCGGCGTGCTCGCGGCGGCGGTCCTGCGTCCGGGCCGTGGCGGAGCGCGCGGCGGTGGCCGCTCCGGCCGGTCCTGATCGACCCCTGACGGTCCGCCGGCCGGGAGCCGGTCGGCGGACCGGGCCGGGGCCGTCCCCCTTGCCTTTCCGTTCCGCCACAAGCCAAGCCAGAGAAGGGAGTTCCCATGTCCGAGCTGGTAGCGTTGATCATCGCCATGGCGTCGGCCTGCGCCGTCGTCCTGGTGGTGGTGCTGCTGAGGCAGCGCCGCGCGACCGCGGAGGAGAACACCGACGAGACCCCGGACGTCATCGAGTACATCACGATGATGATCGGGGTGGTCTACGCGATCGTCCTCGGTCTCGCCATCGCGGGTGTCTGGGAGGCGCGAGGCTCCGCCCAGGACGACCTGTTCAACGAGGCGCAGTCGCTGCGCGAGGTGAGCGACCGGGCGGTGGTCTACCCGGCGGAGTTCCGGGACCAGGTCCGCGCCGATGTGGATGCCTACGTCACATACGTGGTGAACACCGAGTGGTCCTACATGAAGGAGACCGGTTCGATCACCGAGAAGGGTGACCAGCTGCTCCTGAAGCTCAGGAACGACGTGGCCACCCGGTCGCCCGCCTCCGACCTGGAGTCGCAGGGCTACCAGCCGATCATGGACCGGATCAGCCAGGCCTCCGAAGCCCGCAGCGAGCGTGGACAGAACGCCGGGCCGAGCATGCCCGGGGTGGTCTGGCTCGGCCTGATCGGCGGTGCGGTGGTGACTGTCGGCATGCTGTTCGCGCTCCAGATCCGGCGCACGCCGCGGGAGTTGATCCTGGCGCTCTGCTTCAGCGTGCTGATCTCCTTCCTGCTGTTCATCATCTGGGACTTCGACAACCCGTTCTCCCGGAGCGTCTCGGTGACCACCCAGCCGTTCGAGGACCTCTTCCCCTCGCTCGACCTCAGCGGCTGACCGGCCGGCGTGGATCCGGGCAGATGATCCTCGGATAATCTTGCCCGGATCGTCGGGGGTCGGCCCCCGGCGGAGCGAACGAGGGGATCGTCAGCAGTGTCCGACCCGACGCCGGATCTCGGCGCCCACCACCCGCCCGCCCGCCCGGAGCGCGCCTGGTGGTGGCTGCCCGCCGCCGAGCGGCTCCGACGGCGCAAGCAGCGCCGGGCATGGGAGGAGTACCGGAAGCTCTACCGCAAGAAGGAGCACGCCAAGGCCGAGCGGCGCAAGCGCCTGGGCAGGGAGGGGTCGGACTGCTGCGCCGACGGATGCTGCGAGTTCGCCGACCCCTGTCTGATCGCGCTGATCCCCGTGATGATGGTGTCCGGCGTCCGCTTCGCCCTCACCGGGGCGCGGGGGCACCGGGCGGCCGACCCGTCCGCCCCTGCCCCGCGCGGGTTCGCGGCCGGGGTGCTGTACGGGGCGGTGCGCCACTACCGCACCGAGGTCAGCCCCCGCCGTCCGGCCTGCTGCCCGTACACCCCGTCCTGCTCGACGTACGCGGTGCAGGCGCTGCACCGGCACGGCGCGCTGCGCGGGGCCCGGCTGACGGCCGGGCGGCTGCTGCGCTGCCGCCCGGGCGCCGGCGGGACGGACCCGGTGCCGCCGCGCTGAACGGCGGCACCGCAGGCTCGCGGATGGCCCGCGCGGAGTTCCGCGCGGGCCATCGCTCGTTCTCATGACGAGACGTCAGCGCAGGCTGCTGTCCATCGAGTTGAGCATCGTGCCGGAGGCGTCGTCGTTCTCCAGGGAGAAGGCGAACAGCCCGCCCAGGCCCTTGCTCTTGGCGTAGGCCCCGCGCGCCTGGACGGCCTGCGGGGTGTCACCGGTCCAGAAGTTGGTGCCGTCGTAGACCCAGCTGCTCTCGGTGACCGGGTCCCAGTGGGTCTGCGCCGCGGTCGGGTTGAGCTCCTTCCAGGCGGCCAGGCCGGCCTCCTGGCTCAGCGGCTTCTTCGCCGTCGGGCCGGTCGCGCTCTGGTACAGGCCGTAGTTCGAGCCGGCCGGCACGCCGGTCCAGCCGCGCCAGTAGAACGGGATGCCCAGCACGATCTTGTTCGCCGGGAAGCCGCCGGGGATGCCGTACTCGGGCAGGCCGGTGGTGTACGCGGCGACCGTGGTGTCCACGTTGTACTTGCGGGTGCCCGGGGTGATCGGCGTGGTCGGGTCGGCCGGGCTGTCGTGCAGCGGGTCCTGGTGGTTGGTCGGGCCCGTGGCGTCCCACGCGCCGTGCATGTCGTAGGACATCACGTCGGCGAAGTCCAGGTAGTTGCCGATCTTGTCGGTCTCCAGCTGGGCGACCTTGTCCTGGCCGCTGGGCAGCGCCGCGGTCAGCAGGTAGCGCTTGCCCTGGGCGGCGCCGAGGGTGTCCAGCTGGGTGCGGAACTCCTTCAGCAGCAGGGTGAAGTTCTGCTTGTCGGCGGGGGAGTAGTGGTTGCCGGTGTGGCCGCCGGCCGAGCCCGGGTACTCCCAGTCGAGGTCGATGCCGTCGAAGAGGCCCGCCGCCGAGGCCTGACCGCCGGAGGCGTCACCGGCCACGCCGGTCGGCAGGTTCCCCTTGAGGAACATGTCGACGCAGGAGGAGACGAAGGCCTTCCGGGAGGAGTCGGTGGCCGCCGCGTCGGAGAAGTACTTGGAGTACGTCCAGCCGCCGATCGAGATGGTGAAGCGCAGGTTCGGGTACTTGGCCTTCAGCTGGCGCAGCTGGTTGAAGTTGCCCTTGAGCGGCTGCTCCCAGGTGTCGGCGCTGCCGTCCACGCTGGTGCCGGAGTTGTAGTCGGCCTGGTAGTCGGCGTAGGCGTCGCCCGCGCCGTCACCGGCGTTGGGGTTGTTCTCGTTGCCCGAGTCGGAGGCCTTCACCGCCTGGAAGCAGGTGAACTTGGTCGGGTCGATGTTGGCGAACGCGTAGTGGACGACGTCCAGCTTGCCCGCCGCGCCGCTGGTGTCGACGTTCTTCGCGTTGTAGGCGTTCTCGTAGACGCCCCACTGGTCGAAGTAGGCCGAGCGGATCGGCTGCTGGGCGGGGGCGGCCGCGGTCGTGGTGCTCACCGGCGCGGACTGGGCCGAGGCGTGGCTGCCGGAGTAGCCCTGGACGCTGAAGGTGTAGCTCTTGCCCGGCAGCAGCGAGCTGACCGCGACCGAGGTGCCCATCGAGGTGGCGACCAGCTGGCCGTTGGACCACACCTTGTAGGAGACCGGGCCGTCACCGCTGGTCAGCGTGGACGGCTGCCAGGTGAGCACCACCGCGTTGGAGGTGGCCTTGGTGACCGCGAAGCCGGTCGGGGTGGTGACCTTGCCGTCCCCGGCCGGGCCGCTCGCGGTGGCCGTCGGGGTCGGGGTGGTGCTCGTGGGGGTGCCCGTCGGGGTGCCGGTGGCGGTCGGGCTGCCGGTCGCGGTGGGGCTGGTGGTCGCCGTCGGGCTGGCCGTCGCGGTCGGGCTGGCGGTGGGGCTGGCGGTGGCCGTCGGGCTGGCGGTCGAGGTGGGGCCGCCGGGGCCGGTCAGCGTGAGGTCGTCCGCGTAGTACGTGCCGGTGCCGTACCAGCCGTGGGTGAAGACCGAGACGGACGTCGTGGTGGCACCGGTGGTGAAGGTGGTGCTCAGCTGGTTCCAGCCGGTCCCGCCCGGCGTCCAGGCCGAGGCGTTGACACCGGTGCCGGTGGCGCCCAGGTAGACGTAGCTGCCCTGCACCCAGCCGGCCAGGGTGTACGTGGTGTTCGGCTGGACGGCGACGGTCTGCTGGCACTGCGCGGTGTCGCCGGCGGAGGCGGCGCCGCTGAGCGCGCGGCTCCCGCCGTGCACCGGGCTGGTGACGACCGAGCCGTTGGAGCAGGTCCAGCCGGCCAGGGTGCCGGCCTCGAAGTCGCCGTTGGCCAGCAGGTTGACCGGCGCGGCCGAGGCGGAGCCGAAGGTGAGGGCGATGGCGGCACCGCTGGTGGTCAGGGTGGCGGCCAGGGCCAGTGCGGTGGCCCTTCTGCGGTGGGCGGCCCGACGGCCGGCGCGCTCCCCGGCGGGGTGGGCGGGCTGTGCGGGCAGGACACGGTCGTGCATGCGGTGGGTCCTCCGGATGTGTGGGGGGTTCCGGCGGTGCGGTGGCCCGGGTGGGCCGTGGGGAGCCGGCCCGGGCGCGGTGGGGGCGCCGCGGGCTGGTGACGCGTGCTGACGAACGGTGCGCGGACGGGACGGGCCTCCGACCCGTTCACGTCACGACTGAACAGATTGGACTGGACCAATATTCGCCGTCAAGGGTGTCCGCCCGCTGGACCGTTCCCGACCGGGGGCGCCGGGGCCCGGTAGGTTGACCGGTACGAGCAGGCCCGCCGGACGAGGAGGCGCGATGGACAGCCAGGACTGGGACGACCGCTACGCCGCGAGCGAGCTGGTGTGGGGCGCCGAGCCCAACCAGTGGGTGGTCCGCGAACTGACCGGCCGCACCCCAGGCCACGCCCTCGACCTGGCCGCCGGAGAGGGCCGCAACGCCATCTGGCTGGCGGCCCAGGGCTGGGAGGTCACCGGACTGGACTTCTCCGCCGTCGCCCTGGAACGTGCCGAACGGCTCACCTCCGACCTGCCCGACGAGGTCGCCGACCGGCTCACCTGGCGCCACGGCGACGCCCGCGCCGTCGAAGCCCCCGCCGCCGGCTACGACCTCGTCCTGGTCGCCTACCTCCAGATCCCCGCCGCGGACCGCAGGACCGCCCTGCGTCGCGCCGCCGACGCGCTCGCCCCCGGCGGCACCCTGCTGGTCGTCGGGCACGACCTGAGCAACCTCACCGAGGGCGTCGGCGGCCCGCAGGACCCGGCGCTGCTCTTCACCCCGCAGGACGTCCTGGCGGACCTCGCCGACCGCGGGCTGCGCACCGTCCGCGCCGAGCGGGTGCACCGCACGGTCGGCGGCGAGCCCGGGCACCGGGGCGGCGGGGGTGGCACCGGAGGCAAGGGCGGCGAGGACGCCAGGGTCGCGGTGGACGCGCTGGTGCGGCTGGAGCGCGGCGCGGGGTGACGGACCGGCGCCCTCCGCGCGGCGCGGCCACACCTGCCGGACGGCGAGGCCCGATCCACCTGGCGGCGTAAGACAACTGACGTATCGTCAACTAGCTTGTGGGGCATGAGGACTCGTGTGCTCCCGGCGGCGGTGGCCGCCGCCGCGCTGCTGCTGGCCGGATGCAGCGGTTCGGGCTCCGGCTCGGACCCAGGCCCCGGCCCCAGCTCCGGCTCCGCTTCCGCTTCGGGTTCCGGCGATGCGGAACGGCGGTGGCCGACCGGGGAAGGTGCCGAGCGCCGTGCCGACGGCGCGCGGCTGCTCTACCGCGCCGCGGGCGGCCACAGCGCCCAGAATCCGGCCTTCGCCCCGGACGGCCGGTCGGTGCTGCTGACCGAGTTCAGCGGGGGCTACAACCAGGGCGCCGCCGCCCTCAGCGTCCTGCCACTGGACGGCGGCGCGCCGCGCAAGGTGGTGGAGGATCCGGACAAGGCGGCGGTCAACCTTCCCGGCACCAGCTGGAACGCCGCCGCCGACGCCTTCGCCTTCGCCACCGACCGGGAGTCCGAGCACGACGAGGTCTGGCTGATGAAGCCCGGCGGCGCCCCCGAGCGGGTGACCAGGCACGCCGACGACAGCGGCTACAGCGAGCCGAGCTTCTCCCCGGACGGCGAGTGGATCGTCTTCCAGCAGAGCCACGAGCCGGAGCGCGCCGCCGCGGGCGACGCGGCTGGGCGGGACTCGCTCTGGAAGGTCCGCCGCACCGGCGGCACGCCCGTCCCGCTGGTGGACGGCCCGGCCACCGGGACCGACAACCGGCAGCCGAACTGGTCCCCGCGGGGCGACCGGATCGTCTTCCAGCGGCGGACCGCGGGCCGGGAGGACTGGTCGCTGTGGACGGTCGCGGCGGACGGCGGCGGACTGCGGCAGGTCACCGAGGCGCCGGGCGAGCACACCGACCCGAGCTGGTCCCCGGACGGCCGTTTCCTGGTCTTCTCCTCCAACCTCGGCGATCTGCCCAACGCCCAGGTCTTCGTGGTGGAGGCGGGCGGCGGCACGCCCGTCCGGGTGACCCGTGACGACTCCGCCTACGACGGTGCGCCGAGCTGGTCCCCGGACGGGCAGTGGATCGCCTTCGAGTCCGCCCCGGGCGGCGAGACCCACCCCGCCGCCCTCTGGCGGATTCCCGCGCCCGCCGGATAGGGCCCCGTCAGGCGGCCGGGCCGACGGTGATCGTCACCACCGAGTACTGCGCGACGGTCAGCGGCACGCTGACCGTCCCGCCGGTGACGGTGTACGGGACGGCCTTGGGCGTCGGGTCGGTGCCGTCCGGACTGGCGACGGTGACCGCCGTGACGCCCGCCCCCGCCGGGAGGGCGTAGGAGAGCGTGCAGTTGGCGGGTGCGCTGTGGAAGGCCGCCGGGGTGTCGCCGAAGTTGGTGAAGTTCACCAGGTGGACGACGGTGTCGGCGTCGAGCCGCCGGGCGTCCAGGAAGATCCGCCGGTCCCCGGCCAGGGTGACGGCCGGCGGGGCGGACTGCCGGACGGCGGTGAGCAGCTGGTCCGCCGAGGCCTGGTCGGTCTTGGTCAGGTAGCTCAGGCCGGGCAGCGCCTTGACGTACCAGCAGCTGCCGCTGCCGTAGGAGTTCTGTTTGGTGGCGGGCAGCGGGTCGGCCCTGCGCAGGCCGAGCACGTCTGCCAGCGCGAACTCGGTGCGCTGGCCGCCCAGTTCGTCCAGCGCGGTGGGCGCGGGGCCGGTGATCACGATCGTTCCGCCGGCCGAGACGAAGGCGCGCAGCAGCGCCGCCTCGGTGTCCGAGACCGCCTGGAGGTTGGGCAGCAGCAGCACCTTGAAGCGGGCCAGGTCGTCGGCGGTCAGGCCGGGGCTGGGCACCGTGTCGAACGGGACGTGGGCGTAGACCAGTGCCTTCACGGTGCCCCGGAACTCGCCGAGCCAGGAGAGCGAGGCGCAGCTCATCGCCGGGTCGTCGCCGCCCCACCAGTCGGTGATCCCGGCCGGCGCCTTGGCGTTGACGTACATCCCGTTGCCCTCGCCGGGGGCCACGTAGTCCCGGGACGGCGCGGAGTGGTAGACGCCGACCTGGGCGATCGAGGCCGGGTCGTAGAGCTTCGCCTGGTTGAGGCGGACGAAGCGGTACATCCGGGTGCGCATCGGGGCGTCCACGGTGTCGTTCTTGAACGGGGTCTTCACCTCGTACGGGTTGCAGCCCGCCGCGAGCAGCTGGGACATCACCAGTGAGGCGTCGTCGGCCTGCCAGCCGTAGGAGAACGCCCAGGCGGGCTTGGTGCCGCTGGCGGCGCGGGCGTACTTGTACATCGAGATCAGGCAGACCCAGTCGGAGGCGGTGGCGTGGCGCATGCCGTCGTAGTTGCCGAGGATGTCCACCTCCCAGACCTGGCTGACGGCGCCGGGGGCCTGGCGCAGGTAGCCGCCGTCCAGGCCGATCGAGGTGGCGTAGCGGTAGTCCATCGAGACGGTCTCGACGAAGGTGACCAGGTCGGGGTTGACCGAGCGGCCCGCGTCGGCGATGTCCAGCTGGAACCGGAGCAGGTTGCGGTGGCGCCACTCGACGTAGCGGCGGAAGACCGGGTCGGCGAAGTTCGCGGCCTTCGGCAGGGCGAGGCCGGTGTCCGCCTTGAACGCGGCCGCGCCCCAGGTGGAGGCGTCGCACCAGGAGAGCACGCCGTCGAAGTAGATCGGCACGTCCGGCCAGATGCCGTCCACGCCGGTCGCGGCCACGCCCTTGATCCGCTTGAGGTAGTAGTCCCGCCAGGGCGAGTTGGGGCTGAGCCAGACGCTCTCGTCGCCCGGGTCGACCCAGACCACCACGCTGCCGTAGAACACGTTGGGCTTGCCGGCGATGTCGCGCTGGACCCAGTTCTTGCCCTGGTCGTTCTTGTAGAAGGAGCGGCCCTTCTCGCCGCCGGGGGAGATCAGCTCCAGGGAGGGGTAGTACATGACGACCTTGAGGCCGGCGGCGTGGGCCAGGCCGGTGAACATCTTCACCTCGGCCATGTGGGCGGCGAACTGGGCGTCGGTGAGCCAGTCGGAGAGCAGGGTGTCCAGCTCGATGACGCTGACCTCCTGCGCCTTGAGGGCGTCCACGGCGCTCTGCATGTCGGCGGGCTCGTTGAAGGTGCCGTCGGCGATGCGGGCGTAGCGGGTCCAGTCCGGCCAGGCCTGCCCGGCGGTGCCGCGCGGGCCTGCCAGGTGGGAGGAGGGCCACAGACCGCCGTACTGGGAGTTCCCGTACTCGGCGCTGTCGTACTCCACGGCGGGGAACGTGGGCGGTGTCTCGGCCCAGGCGGTGCCGCCGGGCAGCAGCCGGACGGTGGCCAGTGCGCCGCCCGCGCCGAGGCCGGCCCGGAGCAGGCGGCGGCGCCCGAGGCGGGACTCCCCGGGGCGTTGCGGTGCGGCGTGCTGTCCGGCTCTGTCGGGCCTGCCGGTTCCTTCGTGCTGCTCGGTTCCTTCGTGCTGCTCGGGCATGGTGGTCCCCCCAGCGTCAGTGGGCCGGCGCGGGTGGGCGCGGCCCGGGAACGGTCGTGAGCACTGCGATCGGTGCGGAGGCGACGCGCGGTCGCTGCCGGGCGCGGCCCCGGGGCCGACCCTAGACTGTGCGCAGTCCCGGTCGTCCGGTCACGGTCCGCGGCTACGCCAGACGTCGGACCGCCGGTTCCCTCAGTATGCGGACCGTCGTCGGGGTGAGGTCCGGGGGCTTACGGGGTACAGGTGCTCGCAGGACACCGTTGATGATCATAATTTTCTACAGTGCTGTAGATTCGCGGCACGGGCGGTGGCAGAACGAGGAGGGCGCGATGAGCGTTTCGCTGGCCAAGGGGCAGAAGATCAGCCTGGAGAAGCCGGGCGGTGGGCAGCTGAGCCTGGTCCGGATGGGCCTCGGCTGGAAGGCGGCCGAGCGCAAGGGCTTCTTCTCCAAGCTGCTCGCAGCCGGCCGGGAGATCGACCTGGACGCCTCGGCGGTGCTGTTCGCCCAGGGGCGCCCGGTGGACGTGGTCTTCTTCCAGCACCTCAACAGCAACGACGGTTCGGTCCGGCACAGCGGGGACAACCTGGTCGGCGGCTCGGGAGCCGCGACCGACGACGAGTCCATCACCGTCGACCTGACCACCGTCTCGGCGGAGGTCGACCAGATCGTCTTCACCGTCAACTCCTTCACCGGGCAGACCTTCCAGGAGGTCGAGGCAGCCTTCTGTCGGCTCGTGGACGAGACCACCGGCACCGAGCTGGCCCGCTACACGCTCACCGGCGGTGGCCCGTACACCGCCCAGATCATGGCCAAGGTGCAGCGCACGGCGACGGGTTGGCAGATGGCCGCGATCGGCCAGCCGGCCAGTGGGCGGACCTTCCAGGACCTGATGCCGGAGCTGGTCAAGCACCTCTGATCCCGGTCGGGGTGTGCCCGGCGCCGGGCGTCAGTGGACGTCGCGGCGCCGGAACCCGGCCAGGGCCAGCGCGATCAGGGCGGCCGCGACCGCGGTGAGCGCGGCGAGCGGCGTCCAGTCCATCGGGGCCGCCGGGAGCCGGGGCACGTGGCCGTACGGGGAGAGCCGCTCCAGGCCCGCGGGGAGGTCCAGCAGCGGGCCCAGGTAGCCGATCACGAAGGCGTACGCGGGCACCAGCCAGGCCAGCGGCGTCGCCCTGGGCAGCCAGCCGTACACGGCGGCGGCGAAACCCACGGTCACCCACTGGGCGGGCGCGAAGGCCAGCGCCGCGCCGGTCAGCCGCAGGAGCGCGCCCCCGTCGCCGCTGGACAGCGCCCCGGCCAGGCCGTAGCCCGCGCCCGCCGCGAGCAGCACCGCGGTGGAGCCCAGCAGGGCGGCCGTCAGGTGTCCGCCCAGCCAGGCGGACCGCGACACGCCGGTGGCCAGCACCGGCGCGGCCCGTCCCGCGCTCTCCTCGGCGCGCGGGCGCAGCGTCGCCAGCACCGCGTGGACGCCGCCGATCACGGCGACCACCAGCATGGTCAGCGCGGCGTAGGAGTCGGCGAGGGTGGGCCCGCCGAGCCGGGCGAGCGCGTCCCTGATCCGGTCGACGTCCCTGAGCAGCGAGTCGGCGTCGCCGAGCAGTGAGCCGTACATCGCGCCCACCACCAGCAGCGCGGCCGCGAAGCCGCCGAGCAGTCCGCGGTGCAGGCGCAGCGCGAGGCCGAACGCGGTGCCCAGGGCCGCGCTGCCGGTGGCCGGTCCCGGACGGGCGGCGCGCAGGCCGGCGCCGTGGTCCCGGCGGCTGCTCAGCGCGAATCCGGCGGCGCCGGTCGAGGCGGTCAGGGCGAGCGCGGGCAGCAGCGGCCACCAGCGGTCGTCCACGAAGGGGTAGCCGCGCTGGAGCCAGCCGATCGGGGAGGCCCAGGACAGCGCGCCCGACCCGGCGTCCCCGGCGGCGCGCAGGGCGTAGCCGGCGCCGAGCACCGCGAGGGCCAGCCCGGAAGCGGTGCGGGTGTGCGCGGTGAGCTGGACGGTGACGGCGGCCACCGCGGCGAACAGCAGCCCGCCGAGCGCGGTCGCGGCGCCGAACAGCGCGGATCCGGCGGCGGAGAGGCCGGGGACGCCGAGGGCGGGCAGGCCGGCCGCGAGCAGCAGGCCGAGGGCGAGGTCGGCGACGGCGGCGGTGGCCAGGGCGGCGGCGAGCGGGGCGTGCCGGCCGACGGCGGCGGAGCGGACGAGTTCGGCGCGGCCGCTCTCCTCCTCGGCCCTGGTGTGCCGGGTGACGGTCAGGACGCCCATCAGCCCGGCGAGGACGGCCAGCAGGCCGAGCATCCGGTGGCTCAGCATGGCGCCCCACGTGTAGTCGGCCAGGTAGTGGGCCGGGCCGCTCATCGCGAGGAGTGCCGGGTTGTCCGAGCCGTGGGCGATCGAGGCGCGGTCGGCGGCGGTCGGGTAGAGGCTGTGGACGCTGTCGGCGGTGGCCAGGGTGACCAGCCAGAGGCCGAGCACCCAGGCGGACAGCCGGACGCGGTCGCGGAGCAGGGCGAAGCGGAGCAGCGCGGCGGTGCCGGCCAGGGTGCTGCCGGGCGCCGCCCCGCGGGGTGGGGCGGCCGGTCCGGCGGTGGCGGCGGTGGCGGTCATCGCGGGGCCTCGTCCTCGGCGCGGTGCCCGTTGGCGGCGAGTTCGTCGCCGTAGTGGCGCAGCATCAGCTCCTCCAGGGTGGGCGGGTGGCTGGCCAGGCTGCGCAGCCCGGCTTCGCTCAGGGCCCGTACGGCGGCGTCCAGCCGGGTGCCGTCCACGGCGAAGCGGACCCGGTGGCCCTCGGTGCGCAGGTCGTGCACGCCGGGCAGCGCCTCCAGTCCGGTGACCGGGCGGAGGGTCTCGGCCTCGACGGTGGTGCGGGTGAGGTGGCGCAGCTCGCCGAGGGTGCCGCTCTGCACGACCCGGCCGTGCCGGATGATGCTGACCCGGTCGCCCAGCTTCTCCACCTCGTCCAGGAGGTGGCTGGAGAGCAGGACGGTGCGGCCGTCGTGCCTGGCCTGGCGCACGAGGTCCTGGAAGACCACCTCCATCAGCGGGTCGAGGCCGGAGGTCGGTTCGTCGAGGAGGAGCAGCTCGGCGTCGGAGGCGAGGGCGGCGACGATGGCGACCTTCTGCCGGTTGCCCTTGGAGTAGCTGCGGCCCTTCTTGGTCGGGTCGAGGTCGAAGCGCTCGATCAGTTCGTCGCGGCGGCGGCGGTCGGGCCGGCCGCGCAGCCGGGAGAGCAGGTCGATGGCCTCGCCGCCGGTGAGGTCGGGCCAGAGCTCGACGTCACCGGGGACGTAGGCGAGGCGACGGTGCAGCTCGACGGCGTCGTGCCACGGGTCCCTGCCGAGCATCCGGGCGCTGCCGCCGTCGGCGCGCAGCAGGCCGAGCAGGACGCGGAGGGTGGTGGACTTCCCGGCCCCGTTGGGTCCGAGGAAGCCGTGGACCTCGCCGGTCTCGACGGTCAGGTCGAGGCCGTCCAGCGCGGTGGTCCGGTCGAAGGCCTTGCGCAGGCCGGACAGGATGATGGCCTTGGTCATACTTCTGAAGCTAGCGTAAGTTCAGAAAAACGTGAAGATTGGGAAGGCGTTAAAGTTCGAGCAGCGGAAAGCGATCACCGGGAAGGGGTGCAGGGCGGTGCGGCAGACGAAGGGTGCGGGCGACACCGAGGCGGGGCGCGGCGACAGGGCGGTGTCGGACTTCGTCGAGCGCTTCGCCGCGGAGCTGGTGGTCGCGGGCATGGGCCGGATGCCGTCCCGGATCTTCTCCTGCCTGATGGCGGAGGAGAGCGGGGTGCTCACCTCCGCCGAACTCTCCGAACGCCTGCGGATCAGCCCGGCCGCGGTCTCCGGCGCGATGCGCTACCTGATCCAGGTCGGCCTGGTCGCCAAGGAACGCGAGCCCGGCTCCCGGCGCGACCGCTACAGGGTGCTCAACGACGTCTGGTTCGAGTCGCTGACCCGGCGCGACGAGATCATGCTGCGCTGGATCCGGGTGCTGCGCGAGGGCGAGGCCACCGTCGGCGCCGGCACGGTGGCGGGGGAGCGGCTGGCGGAGAGCGCCGCCTTCTTCGAGTTCATGATCGACGAGCTGCACGGCATGCTGGGCCGCTGGCGCGAGCACCGCGCGGCGCGGGCCTAGACGCGGGCGCGGCCCGCCCACCCCCTCCGGCGGGGCAAGGAGCGGCGGGGCATGGCGCCGGTTCGGGCGGGCCGGGAGCCTCCGACTCACTTGCGGGCGTGGGTGGTTCGTTCCGCCTCGTCGAGTGGTTCGCGGACGCCGGGGGCGCGGCTCCCCGGAGAGGAGCCGCGCCCCCGGGTCACTTCGTCGGGTGGGTCACTTCGTCGGAGCCGCCGACGGCGAGAACGCGGCGCTGGGGGTGGTGCTGGGCGCGCCGCTCGGCGTGGTCGTCGCGGTCGGGGCGGGGGTGGGGCAGCCGGGGGCCGCGGTGGGCGTCCCGGTCGGCGTCGCCGTCGGGGACGGGGAGCCCGTCGGGGTGGGCGTGCCGGTGGGCGTGGCGGTCGCCGTCGGGTCCGGGCAGGCCGTGGGCGTACCGGTCGGGGTGCCCGTCGGCGTGCCGGTGGGCGTGCTCGTGGGCGTGCCGGTCGGGGTCGCCGTCGGGGAGGTGCTGCCGCTCGGGGTGGTCGTCGGCGTCGCGGACGGCGAGGTCGAACCGTCGGGCGTGGGCGTGGCGGTGCCGCTCGGGGTGGTGGCCGGAGTGGTCGGGGTGGTCGTCGGCTGGGCGCTCGGCGACGTGTCCGGGGTCGGCGTGGCCGGGACGGTCGGCTGCGGCTCCGTGGCGGGCGTGCTGTCGCCCGAGCCCGTACCGCCGGTGCCGGGACCGCCGACGGGGAGGGCCGGGAGGTACGGCGTGGGCAGCGAGGTGGGCGGGAGCACCGAGCCGGGACGGTTCGGGACGGTGGTCACCGAGCCGCTGCCGAAGTGCGCCATCCAGTTGCGCACCGTCCGCAGGTACTCGCCCGAGTTGTTGTAGCTGAGCACCGCCCGGTCGAGCTGTGCCGGGTCGGTGAGGTCGCGGCCGCCGGCGCACAGGTAGCGGCCGGCGGTCTCGGTGGCGTCGAAGACGTTGTTCGGGTCGGCCTTGCCGTCGCCGTTGGCGTCCACGCCCCAGGAGGCCCAGGTGGAGGGGATGAACTGCATCGGCCCGACGGCACGGTCCCAGCGGGCGTCGCCGTCGTAGCGGCCGCCGTCGGTGTCGGGTATCGCGGCGAAGCCGTTGCCGTCCAGCGCCGGGCCGAGGATCGGCGTCAGGGTGGTGCCCGCGGCGTCCACCTGGCCGCCGTTGGCCTGGCCGGACTCGACCTGGCCGATCGCGGCCAGCAGCTGCCAGGGCAGGTGGCAGCCCGGCGAGCGCTGTGCCAGCGCGGCCTCGGCCTGGAGGTAGGCGGCGAACACGGTGGCGGGCAGGGAGGCGCCGGTGGCCGCGAACGGGCCGGCCGAGGGCAGGCCGGGCAGCGCGCCGGGAGGCTGCGGGAGCTGGACGGTGCCACCGCCGTCGGCGGGAACGCCGGTGCCGAAGGTGCCGGGGGTGCCAGGCGCTGGGTCGGTGCCGGGCAGGGCCCGGCCGACACCCTGGCCGGCGGTGCCGTTCACCGGACCGACGTCGGCGACCGCGACCGGGGCGAGCCCGATGCCCGTCACCTGAGAGCCGGTCAGTGCGGCCAGTGCGGCGAAGGCCGCCGCCGTGCCGGTGACCCGCTTGCCGATCCGGAGCTTCCGTCCGCCCTTGGCCTCGTTGATCCGCGCCGTCATCCGCTACCCCTCCCCGTCGCCGTCCGGACCCTTCCGGAACGGTTGATCTGTCGTCATCGTGCCCGTCCATACCGGGCGGGCCCCACCACCGTGACGATTAGTATCACGACGATCTGACAGGGACAGGGTGACCGGAAGGCGGACCGGAGCCCTCCGAGGGGTTAACTCGGCACTTCAGTGGGGGTGCGGCGGGGTGCGGGGCCACCCCCGGGCATCGGCCGCCCGCTCCTCGCTCCCCGCTGTCCGGGCGCAACGTCCATTCCCGTACGGACAGTTGGCCGGGAGACCAACAGCAGGGGGTGGGCGCTCCCCGGCGCCGGACCGGCGGTTCGGAGCGCGGGGGTGGTGCGTGCGCGGCGTTTCGGGCCCCCCGGCGCCGCCCGCCGGCCGCCCGTCTGACCTGGCGGAACGTCGGACGCCCGGCGCGGCGTTCTCTACCAGGACGGGCCCAGGGACGCCAGGGGGCGGCCCCGAGTCGGCCCTGGACGGGTGACGTTCTGGTGAAAATGGGCATGCCAGGAATCGCCGCCCGGCATGCTGTGCCGCGTGATGATGCGGATGGAGGTCCAGACCGTGAGCCCGAACCTGCCGGAGACCCTCGCCGAGGGGGCGGTCGTCCTGCCGGCGCCCCCTCGGGTGGTGGACGACCTGGCCCGTGACCTGACCCAGGCCGCCGCCGCCGTCCGGGCGGTGTCGCGCACCTGTCGCTCCGGTGGGGACGTCGCGGTCGCCGCGTACACCGCCGTGGTGTGCACCGGCCGTTCGGCCGCCAGCGCCCTGGAGGAGGCCGCCGCCTGGTGCCGGCAGGCCCCCGACGCCGAGGTGCACTCGCTGGCCTGGGCGCGGGTGCCGGGACACCGGGAGGACGTCCACGAGTACCGCGTCACCATGGCCGTGAGCTTTCCCGACGGCGAGACCGGCGAGCACGCCGGCGACACCCACCGCGCCCTTCGCTGAGGTCGTATCATCGCCCCATGGCTGAGGGGGGTACGAACGAGATGGCGAAGGACCCGGACGACGGACCGGACGGCGCGGTGGCAGGGACGGTGACGGAGCCGGCGACGGGGGACGGGGCCGACGGCCCGCGGGAACTTCCGCGGGCCGCCGCCGTGGCGGTCACCGTGCTCGCGGCGGTGTGCGGCGCCGCGGTGCTGCTGGCGGTGTTCGAATGGCTCGGGTGGTCGGCCCCGGGGATCGGCTGGATCGTCGCCAAGGCCGGGATCAAGCTCGCCGTCGGCGGATTCGCCGGACTGGCGGTCGGCTTCGCCTGGCTCCGGTCCAGAATGCGGGCGCGGAGCGGGAGTTGACCGCCGCGCCGGTCAACCGGACTGCGGCGACGGGCAGACGAGATCGCGCTTGGGCGCGGTGTCCTCCAGCAGGTAGCGCTCGACCACCCCGGTCACACAGGAGTTGGGCCCGGGGTACTGGCCGTGGTCGCCGTTGCCGGTGACGGTGACCAGCCTGGAACCGCGCAGCGCACGGTGGGCGCCGAGCGCGGCCTCGTAGTAGGTCGCCGGGTCGTGCACCGAGTTGAGCATCAGCGTGGCCGGCAGGTGGGCGCCGGTCACCTTGACCTCGGGCGCCGGGGCGACCGGCCAGGACGCGCAGACCGCGCCGAAGGCGAGCGTCCGGGCACCGGCCAGCGGCCCGCGGGCGGTGCTCTCGGCGCCGCGCTCGATCCAGGTGTCCAGGTCCCTGGTCCACGGGGTGTCGTTGCAGGTCACCGCGAAGAACTCGGCGAGGAACTCCGGGCCGAGGTAGCGGGTGAAGAGCTGCGCCGTCGCGGCCCTGGTCGCCGGGTCGGCGCTCTGCCAGGTGTCCAGGGTGGCCAGGACCCCGGCCAGGGCGGGGAAGTCGGAGGCCTGGTAGAGCGCCGAGACGGCGATGTTGTCCAGCTGGTTCGGGCCGATCGTCACCGCGCCCTCGACGATGGGGGAGTCGTGCAGGGCCGCGCGCCGCCGCTCCCAGTGCGCCTGGACCTGCTCCGGCGTCGAGCCCCAGTGGTAGGTGGCGTCCCGGGCCGCGAGCCAGGGCACGAAGTCCTCGTCGAAGCGGCGCTGGAAGCTCGCCGGCTGGCCCAGCTCGAACGTCTCCCAGGTGCCGTCGAAGCCGATGTTGCTGTCCAGCACCATCCGCTCGACCCGGTGCGGGAAGAGCGTCCCGTAGTAGGCGCCGATCATCGAGGCGTAGGACGGGCCGTAGTAGCTGAGCTTGCGCTCGCCGAGCAGGCCGCGGAAGAGGTCGATGTCGTGGGCGGTCTGCTCGGTGGTCAGGTAGGGGATCAGGTCGCCGCTTCGCTCCTGGCAACTGGCCGCCAGCTTCCTGGAGTTGGCGATGACCCGGTCGATCGCGGCCGGGGACCGGTCGCGGAAGTCGCCGGCCAGGAACTCCTGGAACTCCTCCTGGGTCTGGCAGACCGCCCTGGTGCTCTCGCCGACCCCGCGCTGGTCGAAGCCGACGATGTCGTACGCGGCGGCGACCGCCGGGGCGTGGGCGACCAGGTTGACCGGGCGCAGCAGGCCGGTGCCGCCGGGGCCGCCGGCCGCCATCAGCAGGGTGCCCTTGCGCCCGGCCTGGTCGGTGGCGCGGTGCCGGGAGACGGCGATGGTCAGGTCGGCCCCGACGCCGGGGTGGTGCCAGTCGCGCGGGGCGGTCATGGTGGCGCAGTCCAGGGCGGGCTGCCGGGCGCAGGGCTGCCAGTCCAGGGTCTGGCGGGTGTAGCGGGCGGGTGCCCGGTCCGCGTCGCCCGGGTCGGAGCCGGTGGCGGCGCCCGCGGTGGTGGGCGCCGCCAGGCCGGCCAGCACCGCGGCGGCGAGGGCCAGCGCGGCGCGCCGGGTGCGGGGCGCGCGCCCGGCCGCGGAAGCCGGGGCGTGCGGGGCCGCGGGGTGCTGTGCGGCGGGGTGCTGGACTGCGGTCGTGGTCACGGGAACGATCCTGTCCGAGCCCGGCATGACGATCGATCATCCCCACTGCCGTCTTCGGGGTGGTGCTGGATACACCCCCGCGGGGGCGGGGGCTCCAGTCACCCCGGCCGCTCAGTACGCGGCGGTGAAGCGGGCCCGACGGTGGGCGGGCCGCTCGGTCTCGTCGAGGAGTGCGACGGCGAGATCCTCCATGGAGATCGCCGAGTCGCCCCCGGCGTCGACCAGCAGCTCGTCGCCGCCGGTCCGGAACCGGCCGGTGCGCACGCCGGGCTCCAGTTGCGCGGCCGGGCTCAGGTACGTCCAGTCGACGTCCGCGGGCGCGGCGCGGTAGAGGTCGAGCTGCTCACCGCAGGCCAGGGCGATCGCCCGGATCCCGTCGGGGAAGCCGGGGCTGTCGACGAGGGCCATCCCGCCGCCGCCGGGAACGAGCAGGCTGCCCGCGCCGCCGACTGCCAGCAGCCGGATGCCGGTGCCCGCGATCCCGGTCAGCAGGCCCTTGGTGGCGATGGCCAGTTCGTGCTCGCTGCCGGGCACCGGACGGGTGGCGGTGATCACCGCGTCCTGTCCGGCCGCGATCCGGGCGACGTCCTCGGGGTGGCGGGCGTCGCCGACGGCCAGGGCGGCGGCGGACGGCAGGCCGTGCGGCTTGGCCGGGTCCCGTACGACGGCGGTGACCTGGTGGCCGCGGGACAGGGCCTCGGCCACGACCCGGCTGCCGACGTTGCCGGTGGCGCCGAACACGGTGATGCGCATGGGGTACTCCTCGAAGACGGTGGCGACGGTGGTGGTGGGACGGGATCAGGCGGGTTCGCGGACGGACCGCGGGGTGGCCGCTGGTTCGGCGTCGGCTGCCGGCCGCGCCGAGTGGCTCGGCCGTCGGATCTGGGCGGCGATCAGCGAGCCGAGCACGACCAGTGCGCCGAGCGCCTGGAGCGGGCTGAGGTCCTGGCCGAGTGCCAGCCAGCCGAGCAGGGTGGCGACCACCGGACTGAGCAGGGAGAGGAAGGAGACCGAGGTCGGCGGCAGCTCGCGCAGTCCGCGGAACCAGAGCACGTAGGTGACGGCCGCGCCGATCAGGCAGAGGTAGGTGTAGCCGAGCACGTTGGCGAGCGTGTAGTGGGAGGGCGGCGCGCCCTCGGAGAGCAGGGTGACCGGCACCAGCAGCAGTCCGCCGGCGGTGAGTTGCCAGCCGGTGGTGGCGAGCATCGGCGCGGGGGAGACCCAGCGCTTGGAGAGGACGATGCCGGCGGCCATCACCACGGCGCCGCCGAGTGCGGCGGCCACCCCGATCGCGTCCAGCCGGGCGCCGGCCCGCAGCACCAGCAGGCTGACGCCGGTGACGCCCGCGATGCCGGACAGCACGGTGCGCAGGGTGAGCCGGTCGCCGAGGACCAGGGCCGAGAGCCCGGCGGTGACCAGCGGCTGGACCGCGCCGACGGTGGCCGCGATGCCGCCGGGCAGGCGGTAGGCGGCGATGAACAGCAGGGCCTGGAACACGCCGATGTTGAGCGCGCCGAGGACCAGTGAGCGCCACCACCAACTGCCCTGCGGCAGACGGCGAGTGACGGCGATCAGCAGCAGCCCGGCGGGCAGGCAGCGGATGACGGCGGCGAGCAGCGGGCGGCCGGGCGGCAGCAGCTCGGTGGTGACGAGGTAGGTCGTGCCCCAGACCGCGGGGGCGAGGGCCGTCACCAGGATGAGGGCGAGGCGATTTCTTAGCACTAAGGCAATGTATCTCAGCGCTAAGGCATTCTTCGCCGCGTGGGGCAGGTGACGTGGCTCACAGTTACCTCATCGCTAAGGAATTCGGCCGGGATCGCTACCCTGAACCCGTGGCAGATCACGTGGACCGCGTCGTTGCGCAGTGGGGCGCCGAGCGCCCCGACCTGGACGTCTCCCCGATGGAGGTGTTCGGCCGGCTCAAACGCCTCTACCGCCTGGTGGACGCGGCGCTCAACCGCACCTTCGCCGACCACGGACTGGACGCGGCGTCCTTCGACGTCCTCGCCACCCTCAAGCGCAGCGGCCCGCCCTACCGGCTCACCCCGACCGGCCTGATGCAGTCCGCGATGGTGACCTCGGGCGCCATCACCCAGCGGCTGGACCGGCTGGAGGCCCGCGGCCTGGTCACCCGCACCCGCAGCGACCAGGACGGCCGCAGCCGCGAGGTGGCCCTCACCCCCGAGGGCCACGCCCTGATCGACCGCGCGCTGCCCGACCACCTCGCCACCGAGTACCGGATGCTGGCGGGCCTCGACGAGGCGCAGAAGGGCGCGCTCGTCGAGGTGATGCGCAGCCTGCTGGCCGACCTCGAGGACGGCCCGGAGTAGCGCCGGCCGTCGGGTCGGCGGCGGCCCGGCGGTCGGCAGCGGCCCCCGGGCGCGGTCGTGACCCCCGTCCGCGACCCCGCCCGGTGCGCTGCTCCGGCCTGTGGCGCTGCTCCGGCCTGTGGCGCTGCTCCGGCCGGTGTCAGGGACGGCCGGTGCCAGGGCCGGCCCGTCCTACGGGTTGACCGCCACCGCCTTGAAGAAGGTGTAGTGGAACGTCCCGCCCGGCCCGGCCGCGCGGCGCAGCTCCGCGAGGCCCAGGTCGAACGCCTCTGGGCTGGTCAGCCCGGCGGCCAGCGCCTCCGCCCGGACGGCCTCGACCATGGCGACGAAGGTCCGCAGGGTGAAGCCCTCCACCAGGGCCGGGCGGGAACCGTCGGCGTAGACGGTGCGCGGACGGACCGTCACCTCGGCGAACCCGGCCGCCGTCAGCAGCGGGTGGAGCCGGCGTCCGAGCAGGCCGTCACCGCCCGCCCGGGCCTGGAGCCGGACCAGCAGGTCGACGGTCCGGCGGGCGGCCCGGCTCTCCGGGTGGAAGAACGCCGAGCCGTGGTCGCCCTCGATGACCGTGATCGTCCCGCCCGGCCGCAGCACCCGGCGCAGCGCCGCCAGCCCGGCCACCGGGTCGGGCAGGTGCTCCAGCACGAAGCACACGAAGACGTGGTCGAACGAGCCCTCCGGGAAGGGAAGTTCGTGCAGGTCCCCGTGGTGCCAGGTGACGTCGGCGGCCGGCGCCTGGGCCGACACCCGGGCGCGGGCCTGCGCCAGCGACTCCGCCGAGAGGTCCGCCGCCGTCAGCCGCACGCCCGGGCTGGCGGCCAGCAGGTGCACGGTCTGCGCCCCCACCCCGCAGCCCGCCTCCAGCACCAGGCTGCCGGCCGGGTAGGCGGTGCCCGCGTGCAGCAGGTCGGCGAGGGTGTCGGCCTGGTCGCCGAGGCGCAGCGCCTCGGTGTCCGAGTAGCCGTGGACGTAGCCGTGGTGGCCGCTCCGGCGCACCGGCGCTTCTTCTGTCGGGACAGTCGTATCCGTGGTCATGGCCCCACCCTCGCCGCCACTATGGTCCGGTGAACAGGTCCAAAGCCGAGGCATCCGACCGGTCCAAAGAGACCGGCGCCGACTTCCTCCAGCTCGACACCAGCGGCGTCCCGCGGGGCGGCCTCACCGCGTGGCTCGCCCGCCGGCTGCGCGAGGCCGTCGCCGACGGGCGGCTCCCGGCCGGCACCCGGCTGCCCGCCGGCCGGGAGCTGGCGGCCGAACTCGGCGTCTCCCGCGGGGTGGTGACCGACGCCTACCGGCGCCTCGCGGAGGAGGGGCAGGTGGCCGGGAGCGGCCGGGGCGGCACGGTCGTGGTCGCGGCCCCGGCCGTGGCGGAGGAGGCACCCGTGGCGCGGCCGCCCCGCCCGGCGCCCGCGCTGTTCCGGGACGACCCCGGCCCCGAGGTCTTCGACCTGCTGCGCGGCACCCCCGCCAGGATCGACCTGACGCCCGGCGTGCCCGACCTCGCGGCCTTCCCCCGCGCCGCCTGGCTGCGCGCCGAGCGCGCCGTGCTGGACGGCCTCGCCGCGGCCGACCTCGGCTACGGCGACGTCCGCGGCACCCCGGCCCTGCGGACGGCGGTCGCCCACTGGCTGGCCCGCAACCGGGGCATCCGCGCCGACCCGGACGAGGTGCTGATCGTCGCCGGTACCGCCCAGGCCCTCGCGCTGCTCGGCCGCGCCCTCGGCCGGACGGGCGTCACCGAGGTCGCGGTCGAGGACCCGGGCTCGCTCGGCGCTCGGCAGCACCTCGCCCACTGGCTCGCCGCGACCCCGCCCGTCCCGGTCGACGCCGAGGGCGTCCGGGTCGACGCGCTGCGCGCCACCGGCGCCCCGGCCGTCCTGCTCACGCCCGCCCACCAGTACCCGACCGGCGTGGTCCTCGGCGGCGACCGGAGGCGCGAACTGCTGCGCTGGGCGGGCGAGGGCGGCCTGGTCATCGAGGACGACTACGACGCCGAGCACCGCTACGACCGCCCGCCCGTCCCGGCCCTGCGGGCCGTCCTGCCGGACCGGGTCTGCTACGCGGGCAGCATCTCCAAGCTGCTCGCCCCCGCGCTGCGCACCGGCTGGCTGCTGGTCCCGGCCCGGCTGCGGGACGCCGTCCTGGACGCCAAGCGCTTCGCCGACCTCGGCAATCCGGTGCTGCCCCAGCTGGTGCTCGCCCGGCTGATGGAATCCGGCGAACTCGACCGCCACCTGCGGCTGCTGCGCCGCCGCCACCGGCGCCGTCGGGACGCCATGATCGCCGCCATCCGCACCCACCTGCCGGGCGCCGTCGTGCACGGCGCGGCGGCCGGCCTCCATCTGATGCTGACCCTTCCGGAGGAACTCGGGTGCGCGGACACCGAGTTGGCCGCCGCCGCACTGGCCGCGGGGGTCAAGGTGCAGCCGCTGTCCTGGCACGCCCGGCTGCCGTACCCGTCCGGTCTTGTCCTCGGCTACGCGGCGGGTTCGGCGGCCGAGATCGCGGAGGGCGTCGCCGTCCTGGGACGGCTGGCCGGCCTGGCGCCCAGGAGGCCCGGTTCGTGACGGACGGGCCCGGCACAACGGCGCCGCCGTGCCGCCCGGAGAACGGGCGGCACGGCGGCGATCGGTGCGGTGCGGGGGTCAGGCCGCGAAGTAGCCGTTCAGGTCGGCGATCACGTGGGCGTCACCCCAGTTGTTGAAGATCGTCACCCGGCCGTCCACCACCGGGACGACGACCAGGTTGGCCCTGGTCCGTCCGGCGGTGAAGTTGAGGTTCGACACGCCCGGGCGGGCGGTGCCGTGCGGGTAGACGATCAGGTGGCTGTCCGCCGTCGGCCCGGTGACCGTGACGTTCAGGACCACGGCGGTCACGCCGGTGGACGGCACGCCCTGGAGCGCGGTCACCGGCACGCTGACGATGCCGCCGCCGCCCACCGCCCCGGCACGGGCGCCGGCACCGCTGCGGGTGTCCAGCAGCCGGACCGGGGTGGTCGGCGAGAAGACCGAACCGGAGTCCCCGTAGTAGCCGGTGACGTCGGCGATCAGGTCGACGGAGCCCGCGTTGTTGCGCAGGTCGACCTTCCCGTTGACCACCGGGACCGTCACCAGGTTGGCGACGATCTGGCCGGCCTCGAAGTTGAGGTTGGAGACGTCCGGGCGGGCCTGGCCGTCGGGGTAGACGGTGACGTGGCCGGGCTGGGTCGGGTTGA
>NZ_JBVJRP010000007.1:249925-456674 GCF_055607525.1 Kitasatospora sp. NPDC036993
TGACGCCGGCCACCTGGAGGGCGACGACGCCGCCCTCGCCGACCCGCTGGGCGGGGGCGCCGGTGCCGTTCCTGGTGTCCAGGAAACGGGCCGGGGTGATCGGAGTGAGCGCGGAACCGGTGGCCCCGTCGGTGTAGTAGCCGGTGACGTCGGCGATCAGGTCGACGGAGCCCGCGTTGTTGCGCAGGTCGACCTTCCCGTTCAGCACCGGGACCGTCACCAGGTTCGGGACGATCTGGCCGGCCTCGAAGTTGAGGTTGGAGACGTCCGGGCGGGCCTGGCCGTCGGGGTAGACGGTGACGTGGCCGGGCTGGGTCGGGTTGACGGCGGTGACGTTCATGACGACGGCGGTGACGCCGGTCGCCGGGACGCCCTTGACGCCGGCCACCTGGAGGGCGACGACGCCGCCCTCGCCGACCCGCTGGGCGGGGGCGCCGGTGCCGTTCCTGGTGTCCAGGAAACGGGCCGGGTCGATCGGGACGAACCGGCTCCTGGTCGTGGGGGTGGCGGCGGTGACGGTGAAGGCGCCGGGGAGCGAGACCCCGTAGACGCCGTCGAGCGCGATGTCGTAACTGCCGGGTGCCAGGCCGTTGGTGTCGAGCAGCACGTCGAGTGAGGTGCCGTCGGCGCTGGCGGACAGGGTCGTCGTCACCGGGTAGGTGGGGGCGCCGTTGCCCACCAGCTTGGCCTTGTTGCCGAGGTGGAGCCCCTTGCCCCTGATCACGGCCTGGATCCACGTCCCGGCGGCGCCGGTGGACGGGCTGACCGAGGCCAGGGCCGGCTGCGGCTGCGGTCCCGGGCAGGAGGAGAAGTCGCAGACGCCCTGCATGCTGTACTCGACCGGCGTGCCCGCGGTGGCGTGGCTGAGGATCAGCACGGCCTGCTCGGGCTGCGAGTCGGACGAGCACCGGCCGCCGAAGGCCCCGTAGTTGGAGGAGCACTGGTAGCCGTACTCGTCGTTCCAGCGGGAGCCCCGGAGCAGGCGCAGCAGCGGGAAGTCGTCCTGCCGGGTGGCGCTGGTGGTGCCGACCACGTTGAAGGACTGGTTGGCCTTCATGTCGACCACGGCGCAGTAGGCGGTCGAGTCGTCGGTGAAGACCCCGCCGCGCTGCGGGAAGCCCTCGACGCTGACCGGGTTCGCGGCGCACTCGGGCGCCCAGCCCGCGGCCGTCCCGACCTTCCAGGCGTCCACACCGGCGTGGATCGTCGCGCCCGCGTACCCGGAGGCGAGCACGACCGCGGTGTACGAGCCCGCACCGGTGAGCTGGCAGGAGACGCCGAACTGGGTGCAGACCTGCTTGCCCTCGGCGTCGAGCACGCCGAGCAGCGCGTTCTTGCCGTACGCGCCGTCCGAGGTCCGGACGCCCAGGGTGTACTTGTCGCCGCTCGCGGCGGTGACCCGGACGCACCGGGCGTCCAGTGCGGAGGTCAGGTCGAAGGAGATGCCGGGGCCGCCGACCCTGGTCGAGGACGGGGTCAGGCAGTTCGCGCTCGGCGAGATGTCGTGCCGGGCCAGCCGGTAGGTGTCGGCCCCGCCCCAGCCGATCAGCAGCGCGGTGTAGGCCACGCCGGTGGCCAGTCGGCAGGACTTGGCCGAGTTTCCGCCCGCGACCGCCGTGCAGACCGGGGCGCCGGACGCGTCGAACACCGTCACGTCGGCGTTGAGCCTGTTCGTGGTGTTGGTGTAGTCGGTCAGCTCGGTGACGGAGTGCCGGTCCGCGGGCAGGCTCAGGCAGGCCTGCGGAGCGGCCTCGGTCACCGGGACCTCGGCGCCCCAGCTGCCGTCGAACCCGCTCCGCGGCCAGGCGGTGCAGCCACCGGTCGCCTCGCTCCGGTGGACCACCAGCCCGTAGGCCTTGGACGGCGTGCCGGTCAGCACCGCGCGGAACGGGGCGGTGCCGGTGAGCTTGCAGGCGACGGACGCGCCGCGGGTGATCTCGCACTGCTTGGCCCCCGAGGCGTCGAAGACCTGGGCATCGACCGTCGCGCCGTCGGCGGGCGGCCGGTTGAGCAGGTACACGCCCTTGCCCGAGGCCGTCGGCAGGGCCAGGCAGAGCTGCTGGCCGAGGCCGCCGAAGGTGCCCGTGGCCGGACCGGCCGTCAGACCGGTGTCGTTGGCCGCGACGCAGCCCCGGGTCTCCCTGGCCGAGTGGAAGGCCATGCCGTACGCGCCGACCGAGGGCGGCGCGTAGGCGTCGACGGCCCAGGTGTAGTCACCCGTCGTCAGGTCGCAGGCGCCCTGGAAGCAGGGTTCCCCCTGGGCGGTGCCGTCGGCGGCGAACAGCGCGCCGGGGACGGAGCCGTCGTTCGTGACGAGCGGGCCGAAGCCGTACCGCGTCGACTCCGGGACGCGCAGCGTCCGGCAGCGCGTGGTGGCGGTCAGGTCGGGGGAGACGCCGAACGCCTGGGGCTCGACGAGCGTGCAGCCCTCCGGGTGGGAGAACCGCGCCGCGAAGACGTCGTACGCCAGGGCCGCGCCGTTGTAGCGCTGGACGGTGAAGCGGTACGGCGCGGAGCCGGTGAGCCGGCAGTCGGGGTAGGTCGACTTGCCGCAGACCTCGGCGCCCGTGCCGTCGTAGACGACGACGCTGCCGCGCTGGCCGGTGGAACCGGTGCGGAGCACGTCGCCGGCGGCGAGGCCGTCCACCCGGTAGCAGTCACCGGCCGAGCCGAGGGCCAGCGAGCCCTGGACGTCGGTCGGGGCGCCGAGGGCGAGGTCGGCGGCGCCGAGCGTCCGGCACGCGGTGGTGGACAGCAGCGGCAGGTAGGAGAGTGCGAGGCCGGTCGGCGCGGCGGAGTAGGTCTCCACCTTCAGCGTGTAGGTGCCCGCCCGGGTGGTGGCGCAGCGCAGCGTCCTGTTGCCGTCCCAGCTCGGGCCGACCGGGTCGTCGCAGGTCACGGCAGTGCCGTCGGGCGCGATCACGGTCGGGGTGACCGAGCCCTGGGTGGGGACGATCTGCAGGAGCAGCAGGTCCTTCTGCTGTGGCAGGTCGAGGCTGAAGACGGTGGTCCCGCTCGGGTCGGCGGCGCAGCTCGCCACCGCGCCGGACCGCAGCGCCGTCGGGCACGGGCCGCTCGGGTCGGCCTGGCGCAGCTCCTGGGCGAGGGTCTGCTGGTCGGCCTTGCGGTCGGCCTCCCGGCCGGGTGCGGCGGACGCGGCGGACGCGGCGGACGCGGCAGGGCTCGGGTCCGCGCTCGGCCCGGCGGCCGGGTTCGGGTTCGCGTTCGGTTCGGCCGGTGCGCCCGCCTGCGGCGCGACGGCCGCGGCCGTCGCCGCCCCCACGGCCCGGGCCGGCGCGGCCTGGCTCACCAGCGAGGCCAGGACGGCCAGCAGCAGGGCTCCGGAGGCGGCTGCGCGGCCGCCCCCACCCCGCCTTCGTCGTACTCGTCTGCCGATCGGCAGCACGTTCATCTCATCCCCCCGTTGTGGGCAGGTCGTGTACGGAAAGGTCGTACATGTGAGCGAGCTGGCGGAGTCTAGCGGGACGTGTGCGCATCCTGCCATCGGTTACCGAGGCGTAGGCCGGCCCGTCCCGCACCCCGTGCTGACGCCGCGTCGGGAGCTTCGGCCGCGAGGTGTCCGGGTGTCCTCACCTCGGCCTTTCGGGGTGTGGGCCCGGGTGTCGGGCGCGGGGCCGGCGGCGCGATCGCGTCGGAAGTATCGGATTGTCGGATGAATCCGACGCGGCTGGAGCGTGGTGGTCCGCCTCCCTGGGTAGATTGACATGCTGAAGTCAACATCCGACCCGGGAGGCGTGATGGTCCCGTTTCGCAGTGTCGCCCAGTTCGGGGTGGTGCTGGCCGTCATGGGGGCCGCGCTCGGGCCGGTCCCGCTCGGCTCGCCCACCCGGCCGCCGGGGAGTACCGGAGAGCCTGGCGCCCCCGGCGCTCCGGATGCTGCCGGTGAGAGGAGCGCGGCGATGGCCGTCCAGGAGCAGGAGGACTCCCGGGTGCTCGCCGGACGGCGGATCGTGCTGTCGTACTCCGGCCCGACGCCGCCGGCCGGGGTGCTCCGGACGCTCAGGGAGGGCCGGGCCGCCGGCGTGATCCTGTTCGGCGAGAACGTCACCAGCCCGGAACAACTCGCCAGGGCCGTCGCCGACTTGAAGCAGGCCGCGGCCGAGGCCCCGCACCCGCGCACCCTGCTGCTGATGACCGATCAGGAGGGCGGCAAGGTCCGCCGGCTGCCCGGCGCGCCCGAGCTCTCCGCCCGGAGCGTGGGTTCCGCCGCGGACCCGGTCGCCGCGGCGGCGGAGTCCGGGGCCGGTGCCGCCCGGACGCTCGCCGATGCCGGGCTGAACCTCAACCTCGCTCCGGTGCTCGACGTCTACGACAAGCCGGACAACTTCATCGACCACTACGAGCGCTCCTACGGCCAGGACCCTGGCGCGGTGGCGGAGCTGGGCACCGCCTTCCTCGCCGCCCAGCAGGGCCTCGGGGTGGCCGCGACCGCCAAGCACTTCCCCGGCCTCGGCGCCGCGCCCCGGGGCGCGAACACCGACGAGGGCCAGGTCACTCTGAACGTCCCGCTGTCACAGCTCCGCTCCCGGGGTGAGGCCCCGTACCGGACCGCCATCGCGGCGGGCGTGCGGCTGGTGATGGCCTCCTGGGCGGTCTACCCGGCGCTGGATCCGGACCACCCGGCCGGCTTCTCGTCCACGATCATCCAGGGCGAGCTCCGCGGCCGGCTCGGCTTCGACGGCGTGACCGTCACCGACGCCATGGAAGCCAAGGCGCTCGCCCCGTACGGCGACGCCGGAGACCGCGCGCTGGCCGCCGCCGGGGCCGGGATGGACCTGATGCTCTGCTCCGCCCGCGACCCCGGGCAGGCCGAGGAGGCCACCGAGGCCCTGGCCGCCGCGCTGGATGACGGCCGCCTGGACCGGCACGCCTTCATCGAGGCCGTGGCCAGGGTCGACGGGCTGCGCGCCTCGCTGGACCGAGCCGGCGGCGGGTGAGCAGATGCGCCGCAGGCCCCGCCCGGCGGCACCGTTCCGGTAGGTCCTGCCACCCGCCGATCGGGTGCGCGGGCCGACGGCGCGGTGGCCGCCGGGGCGGGCCCGGCGGCGGTTCGGACGTGGTTCACCGGGGCTCCACGCGGGCGTCGCCTGGATGGCGGTGCCGGTTGGGCCGTCCGAGGGTGATTGCGCCATCGAAGGTCTGATTTCGGTCGAGGGTTCGGTTTGAAGGGTAAATCGGCGCCAGGGCACAGGAATCGCATGGGAAAGTTCCTGTCGTGGGCCTATGAAATATCACATGTCCCACATCACCTGCCCTAGTCCGTCCTCATACCCTCCGAAGGAGGAGGCACCGATGAACCGCATGAGTCGCGCCACCTGGATCGCCGCCGGCGCCGTCACCCTGCTCGCGGCGCCCGTCCCGGCGCTCGCCGCGACCCCGACTGCCGCCACCACCACCGCCACCGTCACCACCTGCGGCTCCTACAGCCTCCAGGCCGGCCTGGCCACCTACGCCTGCGCCGACGTGACCGGCGACAGCGTCGCGATCTACGGGAAGATCGGCCTGGCCGGTCCGCCGTCCCCGGGCACCCCGTGGCCGCCGGCGCCGAAGGACCTGGTGACCCACCTGTCGGCGAACGTGGCCGGCGGGGCCTCGCTCGGTACGGTGAACGGCCGCACCGTGTTCCAGGTGTCCACCGTGCGGGTCGACGGCATCGCGGCCACGGTGGCCTGCGGGTCGACCGTGCACGTGTCCTTCGACGTCGAGGGGTTCTGGAGCGGCCAGGTGCCGGCCACGGTGGACGTGCCTGTAGTCTGCTGACGGCTGACATATCGTCACCATGACGGCCGAGCCCGGGAGTTGGCAGCATCCCGGGCTCGGCTTTCGGATGTCCGGGCCCGGTCGCGGCCGGGCGAGGGGCCGTCCGGCCGGGGTCTGCGGGGAGCCGGCGCGCAGTGACGACTTGAAGAAATCTTCATCTGTCGCGATGATGCCTACCGGCCGCGGCATCGACCCCCGCCCGGCCGGACGACCACCGAACCGGACCCGAGGGAGAGAGCGGACGATGCCGGTCCCGCTGTACCAGGCCAAGGCGGAGTTCTTCCGCACCCTCGGCCACCCCGTGCGGATCCGGGTCCTGGAGCTGCTCCAGGACGGCCCCCGGCCGGTCCGCGAGCTGCTGGCGGAGATCGAGGTCGAGCCGTCCAACCTCTCCCAGCAGCTCGCGGTGCTGCGCCGCACCCAGCTGGTCACCGCGACCCGTGAGGGCAACACGGTGGTGTACGCGCTCAGCACCCCGGACGTCGCCGAGCTGCTGCGCGCGGCCCGTCGGATCCTGACGGAGCTGATCACCGACCAGGGCGCGCTGCTCACCGAGCTGCGCGCCACCGGTGGCCGGCCCCGCTGAGCCGCGCCCGGCCCGTCCGCCCGATCCGAGGAGAAGCACCACCATGAACGACAGCACCGGCGAGAGTACGGGCGACGGTACGAGCGAGGAGAAGCGGCGCCGCAAGGCGATGCTGATCCGCGCGGGCATCTACATCTTCGCCACGCACCTGTTCGCCGGTTTCGTGCTGCTGCTGTTCGCGCTCGGCGACCGGAAGTAGCCCCCGGGGGGCGGGCGGCTCACCGGTGCCGCCCGCCGTCCGGTACCAGGTAGCGGTCGCTGGTGCTGGTCCACGCCTGCACACCGGCGACCAGCTGCCGGGTGCCCTCCAGGTACCAGCGTCCGGCCGGATGGCGGCGCAGCAGCTCGAGGCGCAGTTCCTCGCTCTCCTGCCGCAGCCGTGCCACCTGGACGCGCACCGCGTGGACGGCCCGGCCCCGGGTGCAGCCGTGGGTCCGCTGGAGGGTGAGCACGGTGTTGAACGCGGCCGTGGTCTGCCGTTCCTCGCGCTCCAGCGAATAGAGGTCGTTGATCAGTGTGGCGGCGTCGGCGGTGTTGGCCCGCAGCCGGTGCAGCGCGGGCTCCGCGTGCAGGGCGGCCGGGGCGTCGGCGCCGTGGACCCGTTCCATTATGTTCATGAACGGGTAGAGGCAACTGCCGTGCCGGCGCAGCCGCATGGTGTCCGTCAGGTCGAGGCCGAGGGCGGGGACGGTGCCGCGGGCGCGGTGGTCGGCCTCGGCGGGGAAGGTGGCCAGGCAGGCGCGCCACTCCCGGGCCGCCCTGGCGCGCCACTCAGGGGACATCGAGGCGGTCTGCCGGTGCCACAACTCCCGCCAGGAGTCGAGTAGTCGGCCATCGGACGGGCTCCCGCCGCGGGCTCCTTCGAGGACCGCGATCAGCGGGTCGACCAGGGCGTGGGCCTCAGCTGGGTGGCGCCCGGGCGAGCCGTCGAAACGGTCGTCCAGGATGGTGAACCAGCCCAGCACGTCGACCAGGAGGTCGAGTTCGGCGCCCCGGACGCGGGGGAACGCGTGGCCGATCAGCTCGTGCAGCGCGTAGGCCCGGTAGCGGGGCAGCTCCGACGGGGTGAGCAGGCCGCGGTGGACCGCCCAGTCGGCGTGCCGGTCGGCGGCGAGGCGCAGGTCGCGGGACCGGCGGGGGTCCGCCGGGACGGCGGGCGCCGGGGTGACCGGGGGCAGCGGGGGCAGTGGGGGAGTCGCGGCGAGGGTGGCCGGGCAGAGGAGGTCGGCGAACGGACACCGGCCCGGTGCCGGCCCGGCGGCCCGGGCGGGCACTGTGGCTCCCGGTGAGGAGGCGGAATCACCCTCGGGGGAGGCCGCCGAGGCGCCCCCGCGCGGGGAGCGCGCACCGCGCGGCGCGAGCCGGACCCGCAGGCCGTGCGCCTGGACCGTGGTCCACACCACCTCGCGGGCCCGGGCGCCCGGCACCGCCGTCGGCCGCCAGCGGCGCAGGATCGCCGCGGCCGCGACGGTCAGCTCCGCCCAGGCGAAGGCCTCGCCGATGCACTTGTGCTTGCCCGCCCCGAAGGGCAGGAAGGACGGCCGTCCGGTGCCGCCGGCGTCCTGCCAGCGCTCGGGCCTGAAGCGCATCGGCTCCGGGTAGCGCACCGGGTCGCGGTGCAGCGCCGTGAGGCTGTACAGCAGCTCGGTACCGGCCGGGACACGGTACGGGCCGAGTTCGACCGGCACCTGGGCGGTGCGCATCAGGAAGGCGTTCGGCGCGTGCAGCCGCACCACCTCCTGGGTGACGCTGCGGGTGTAGGTGAGCCTGGCCAGCGCCTCCGGGGTGGGGACGGTGCCCGCGGGCAGGTGCTCGTCCAGCTCGGCGAGGATCCGGGCCTCCGCCTCGGGGTGGCGCAGCAGTTCGTCCAGCAGCCAGGTCAGCGTGGTGGAGACGGTCTCGGTGCCCGCGCCGAACATGGTGATCGCCTCGGCGCGCACGTCCGCCTCGGTGAGCGGGCAGCCGGTGGCCGGGTCGGTCGCGGCGCGCAGCAGGGCGGGCAGGGTGCGCCGGCCCTGCCCCGCGCCCGAGGTCGCGGCGCGGCCGCTGACGGCCTGGTCGACCACCCTGTTGAGCGCCCGGACGGCGGCCTCGAAGCGCCGGTTGACGGGCAGCGGCAGCCGGGCGAGCCCCGGAGTCGGGTACAGGGACTGGACGATCTGGCCCTTCACCAGGTCCGGCAGCGCCCGGTGGAAGGCGACGGTGGCGTCCTCGCTGAGCCGGGCGTCGAACAGGGAGCGGGTGACGATCTCCAGCGCGAGGTGGTTCATCTCCTTGGCCACGTCGAGGACTTGGCCGGGGCGCCAGCGTCCGGCCCGATCCTCGGTGACCTGCTGCATCACGGCCAGGTACTCGCCCATCCGGTCCTGTCCGAAGGCGGGCTGGACGATCCGCCGGCGGTCGCGGTGGGCCTGGCCCTCGGACATCAGCAGGCCGTCGCCGAAAGCCGTCTTGAGGGTGTCCTGGACGGCGCCGCGCGGGCAGTCGTGGGCCAGTGCGACGAGCAGGGTGTGGACCAGCCGGGCGTCGGTGACCACGCAGACGGTGCGCGGGCCGAGCCGGACGCGGACCACGCCGCCGTACCGGGCGAGCGAGCCGAGGAAGCCGAGCGGGTCGCGCAGCAGGGCGGCGGCGTGCCCGAGACCGGGCAGGGCACCGGGGGCCAGCGGGGGGACGGCGGCGCGGGCCAGGGGGGAAGGACCGGGTGCGGTTCTCGGGGGGACGATCAGCTTCCGCGTCTCGGTCAGCAGGGACATGACACAACCTCTCACCAGAGTTGCCGGTGCGGACGGCGCCGGTCGGCACCGGCGGGCCGACCGGGAGGCGGGGGACCGTCCAGCGCGGACCCCGCGCGCGCCCCCGGCGGGAGGGCGCACGTCATGGCAAACGCGCCGGTTCCCCGGGCGTTGCGCCGAATGTGCGGGGATCACTCCAACGGCCGATCGGATCGACCCTTTCGTGCGTGCTCGAAAATCCGTGCTGACCTGCGTGGATGCGTCCGTCCGGGTGATCCGCGGCATGCCCGGAAGGCAGGGTCTTTGGACCCTCGCCGCACGGACGTACGAGGGTCAGCATGGTGGCGGAGAAGGAGGAACCCGATGACCCGTCTGCGCCACCGGCCGGCCCCCGACGTCCGGGTGGAGATCCGCGGCGAACTGCCGCGCGAGGACGCCGAGTACGCCCGGGTCCGGGCACTGGAAACCGCCGCGGGGCTCGGTCCTGACGCCCGCGCGCTGCGGCTGCGGCTGACCCGCTCGCGCGACCGGTCGGTGGCCAGGCCCGCACTCGCCCAGGCGGACGCCGTGGTGGCGGGCGTCGGCCCGGTCCGGGTCCAGCTGGCCACCGGCACCGCGCGGGAGTCCGTCGACCTGGCGCTCGGCGCGCTCGCCGGACGGGCCGTCCGGCTGCGCGAACAGGGCGACATCGGCTTCGCCGTCGCGTACGAGAGCGCCTACCGCCCGCAGTTCGCGTACCGCCCGCTCGCCCAGCGGAGGATCGCCCGGCACAAGGCGGTCGTGCCCGCCCGCCGCACCCCCGGGCAGGCCGTGCTCGAACTGCTCGCCCTCGACCGGCGGTTCCACCTCTTCGCGGACGCCGCGACCGGACGGGACAGCCTGGTCCACCGCTGCTCGCCGGACGGCTCGGTGGAACTGTGCGCCGCGGGCACCGGCGCACTGCCCCCGCTCGACCTCGCCGAGGCGGCCCGCCGGCTCTGGCTCACCGGCCGCCCGTTCGCCGGCTACACCGACTCCGGCGACGGCCGGATCCGGGTGCTCTACCGCCGGTTCGACGGCCACTACGGCCTGATGGTGCCGGTGTCGGACGGTCGGATCGGGGCAGGAACCCTGTCGGCACAGCACTGACACCACGGCGGGACGACCACACCACGAATTCTCCACGACAGGGGGCCGGGACCATGGACTGCGACGAGGTCATGCTGACCGTCCGGATCACCGCCGCCGAGCGCGCGCTGCTGCGCGACCTCGCGCGCGGGCACGGCGGCGACGTCTCCGAGGTGGCGGTGGACGGGCTGCTGGAGGTCATCCCCGCGCTGCACGACGACGCCTCCGTCCTGCCGTTGCTGCGCGTCCTGGCGAGACCGGCGCCCTTCGCGCTCACCCTGTGGCTGCCCGCTCCGGTCGCGGACCTGCTGCCGCTGCTGGGCGAGCGGCTGGTCAGGACCGGTGGCCCTGCGGCCGGTCCTGCCAGCGCGGCGCTCTCGGCGGCCCTGCGGCTCTGGCTGGGCGGGGACCGGGCCGCTCTGGCGGCGGGGCTGGCCCGGTTGCACGGAGGCTGTGGCGCCGGTGCGGTGGCCGGTGGCACGGCGGCCGGCGGCGGTGCGGCAACGGTGGCGCGAGCCGGTGCGGTGTCCTTCGGAGCGGGGTCGGTGAAGGCCGCGGCCTGACTCTCGCCCTCGCGATCCTGACGTTTCGTCATATACCCGTTCTTCTGGGCATGTTGGGGTCTGAGGGCAGCCGTGTCAGGGCGCCGGCGGACGTCGGCCTACGGGTCCGGCGTTCCGTCGGGGCCAACCGGGTCGCGCCCCCCGGAGCTGCGGCCGGGTGGCCGCCACCACCTTCGCGCCGGGGAGCGTCCGTCCCCCGATGACGGTGCTCTCCGGTGCCGCCCTGCCCGGTGCCGCCCCGCCCCGGGGCGTTCCCGGCGGATCGACGCCCCGGGGAATTCCGCAAGAGGTTTCCGTTATTCCCGGGCGCCCCCTCCGGTCTCCGGAGTGGCGGAGGATCCGAACCCCCTCCGCCGCGGCCGGAGGTGAGTATCAGCCAGATCGCGCCGAATTCCGCCGTCTTGAGCCGGAGTTCCGGCCCCGGCCGCGGCCGGCTTCGAGGCACTGTCGAACGGCCAGGTGATCGGCATCGTCCGGGCCGCCCCGCCCGCCCCGGTCCGTCCCGTCCCCGGTGTCTCGTGCGGGCAGGGCAACTCGGCGCCGCCGGGGGTGGGTTCACCTTCGGGGCGGACGGCGGTGCCCTGCTGCCCGGAGCCGGTGGGCGGCCACGCCGCGGCGGACGGCTGTCGGGGCCGCGGCGGCCCGGAGGGCGGGTCTTACCGGAACTGGTCGCTGCCGAAGATCTCATGAGCCGTTCCGGGTAAGGCTGTTTCCGTGAGTCCGTAAAACCGGTCAGCCCGTACGTCGGTCGAGCCCTTCGACCCGAGCCCCCCGACTCCAGCCCCTCCGCCCGAGCCCTGCGACCCCAACCCTTCGACCAGAGCCGCCCGACCCCAGCCCCTCCGCCCGAGCCCTGCGACCCCAACCCTTCGACCAGAGCCGCCAACACCCGTGGGCCCCACGGCCCGTGGGTCCGAAGACCCGTAGCGCCGGGAACGGCCGCCGCCCGACCCGGCGGCGGCCGCACCCCGGCACCAGGCCGTTCCCAGCGTCCCTGCCCCCACACCGCCCCGAGGACCTGCCCGTATGCGAACCCGTCCCCTCACCGTCTTCGCCTTCACCGCCGTGGCCGTGCTGTCCGCCGCCGCGCCCGCCGCCGCCCACGGCGACACCGTCCACCTGGATGTCACCGGCCAGCAGAACGGCCGCGTCAGCACCTTCGCCACCTGGGAGAACGACCACGACCCGGTGACCGGGGAGTTCACCGGAACGCTCTCCGCGAGCGCCGCCGACGGCCGCACCCTCGGCCCCTGGCGCCTGGTCACCGTCCCGGGTCTGCCCGGGACGTACACCACCAGGGAGGCGCTCCCCGCCGGGCACTGGCGGGTGACGGTGGACTGCGCCTTCCCCGCCCTCGGGCACGGTGAGGGTGAACTCGACGTCGACGCCCCCGAGATCACCGGTCCGGAACCCCTGGGGACGGACGGCTCGGCGCGGTCCGCCGGGGTGACGCCCGCCCCGCTGCGGGAGACCGGTACCGCGATGGCGCCGACCGCCGCCCCCGTCTCGGCCCGGGAGGTCACGCCCGGCCACGTCCACGCGACCACCTCCGGCGCCACCACCTGGGCGGCCATCGGCACCGCCTTCGTCGCCGTCGTCCTGGTCGCCATCGGGCTCTGGCTGCGCCGCCACCGGGGCTGAGCCCACCGGGGGCGTCCGGAGTCCTCCGGAGTCCTCCGCCCGGAGCCGACCGCCACGGCGAGGGAGCGGCTCCGGGACCGCCCGGTCCGGCGTCGGCCGGCCGACGGGCCGGGCTACTTCACGGCCTCGCCGGACTTCGACCAGTTGTCGCGCAGCCGGTCGAGGTAGGACTGTGCCTGGGAGCCGATCTTGACGCCCCTGGCGAAGGCCAGCATGTTGCCGGCGCCCGCGTTGTAGCCGAGGGCGACCAGTTCGTCCCGGGTGAGCGACACGCCCGGCCGGGCGGGCAGTTGCGCGGCGAGGTCGTGCAGGTGCCAGGCGGCGGCCTGGACGGCGAGGTCGCGGTCGTCCGGCAGTTCCTCCCACTGGCGGGAGGCGAAGGGGCGGCCGGGCTTGGTGTCGTCGAAGGCGGCCCGGTGCATGTTGGCGATGCCGAAGGAGGCGTCCGGTTTGCCGCGCTGCCAGGCCCGTTCCAGCTCCGGGTCGTGCGGCTTGTACGACTCGTTGTAGAGGATCGCCATCAGCAGCTGCGGGTTGACCCCCGCCTCCGCGGCGTACCGGCGGACCGGCGCGGCGTAGTCGGCCGGGTCGTAGCGGCCGGAGGGCTTCGACGGCTTCGCGGAGGAGCCGGCCGAAGGCGCCGCGCCGGAGGACGGGGCGGTGGCGGTGGGCGAGGGGTCGGCGGAGGCCTCGCCGTCGTGGCCGTTGCCGCGGACGAGGCCCAGCCCGGCCACGACCACGACGCCGATCACCAGCCAGCGTCCCCAGCCGGACCCTTTCTTCTCCTCGCTCACCGCTGCCGCCCCTCCCCGTTCGCCCGTGCGCTCGTTCGATCGCCGAGCGGCTGACCGTGTCCTGCGGCAGGTTACTCGGCGGGCTTCTGGTCGCCGTCGAGGTTGCGCAGGAAGTCCTTCGCCTTCTCGACGCCGGTGTCGATCTGCCCGCTGTACTTGCCGTCCGTGCGGCCGTCGATCGCGTCGCCGACCTTGTCCAGGCCCTGCCCGATCACGTCGCCGTGGTCGCGGGCGAGGTCGGTGGCCTTGTCCGCGAGGTTCTTCAGATTCTCAAACATGGTGACGCTCTGCTCCTCTGATGCGTTCCTGATGATGTGCCGACGTGGCGGGGATCATGACCATCCTAACGACGCCCCACCAGGCGGTCTGCCGCTGCCGGGTGGCAGCGGATGACTTTGCTGAAATGGGTTCGTATGCTCCAACCCGTCTTCTACAGCAATGTAGAGGTCGGGTCGCCGGCGGGACGCCACCAGGGTCGAAGGCGTCCCGGCACGCAAGGCGGTGCCATCGCGCCGCAGCCGCAACGATCGAGGGAAGTGCGCATGGCCGGTCAGCGGGCGAGAACGCCGTACCAGCACGCGGGACCGCGCACCGAGGACCGCGCCCTGCCCGCCCAGCGCTCCCGGGCGTCCGCCGCGGGCACCGCCGGGGACGGCACGGACACCGGGGCGGCCCGGCAGGTCCGGGCCCGCCGCCCCGGGCCTGCCCGCCGCCGGTCGCAGGCGCGGCGGCGCGGCGGGACGGTGGCGGTGCTCTCGGCGGTCGGGCTGCCCCTGCTCGGTGCGGTCGCGGACGAACTCGACGGGCCCGGCGTCGGCCCCCTGCTCGCGGTGGGCTCGGTGCTCGGGACGGCCGCCGCGGCCGCGCTGTGCGGCCGGGCGGGCCGCTGGTGGGTGGTGACGGCCGCTCCGGTGGTGGTGCTGCTCACCGCGTCGGGCGTCGAGTACCTGGCGCACCCCGAGAAGTACCAGGGCAAGAACCTCGGCACCGGCGCCGTGCGCTGGGTGGTCGGGGCGTTCCCGGTGATGGCGGCCGCGGTGGCGGTGGCGCTCGCGGTGGTCGCGGCCCGCACGGTGGCGGCCCGCCGCCGGACGGTGCGGGAGCGCCGACGCCCCGGCAGGACGGCCGCCCCGGCGGGAAGGGGGCACCGTGGCTGAGCGCAACGGCAGCGGCCGTGGCGGCGGTCGCGGGCAGCGCGGACACGCCCCGCGCCGGGGCACCGCCCCGCTGACCGTCGCCGGGCGCACCCTGGCCTGCACCGTCTCGGTCGCCGTGCTCGGCGCCAGCGGCTTCACCTGGTACGAGTACCGCCGCCTGGACGACGGCATGATCAAGTCCGCCGCGCTGAGCGAGGCCAAGAAGAACGCCCCGCCGCACCTCGACAAGTCCGTCAACCTGCTGCTGATCGGCCTGGACAGCCGCAAGGACATGGACGGCAACGACCTGCCCAAGCAGTTCGTGGAGGACGAACTGCACGCCGGCTCCAGCGAGATCGGCGGGTACAACACCAACGCCCTGATCGTGCTGCACATCCCGGCCAACGGCGGCAGGGTCACCGCGCTCTCCGTCCCGCGCGACGACTACGTGCAGACCGTCGGGGCGGACGGGAAGATGCACAAGATCAAGGAGGCGTACGGCATCGCCAAGGTGACCGCCGAACAGAAGCTGGCGGGCAAGGGGCTCTCCAGGGCGGAGCTGGAGCGGCACAGCCGTGAGGCCGGCCGCTCGGCCACCATCCAGACCGTGCAGAGCTTCCTGGACGTCCCGATCGACCACTTCGCCGAGGTCAACCTGATCGGCTTCTACGACATCGCCAAGGCGGTCGAGCCGGTCCAGGTCTGCCTCAACCACCCGGTGGACGATCCGATCACCGCCAGGACCGCCACCCACGAGGGCGGCGGCACCGGCCTCAGGCTCCCGGCCGGGATCAACTCCCTCAACGCCGCGCAGGCGCTCTCCTTCGTCCGCCAGCGCCACCACCTCACCAACGGCGACCTCGACCGCACCCACCGGCAGCAGGCGTTCCTCTCCTCCGTCGAGTACAAGCTCAAGCAGCAGGGCATCCTGAACGACTTCGGGCAGATGCAGAAGCTGTTCGCGGTGGTGAAGAAGGACGTGGTCATCGACAACGAGTGGAACATCCTCGACTTCGCCCAACAGGCGCCCAACCTGACCGGCGGCAACGTGGAGTTCAACACCCTGCCGATCAGCGGGTTCAGGACGGTCGGCGGGCAGGAGGTCAACACCGTCAACCCGGACCTGATCAGGAAGATCGTCCGGCAGCTCTTCAACCACGAACCGGCGCCGACCGTTCCGGCCGTCACACCGGGGGAGTCGCCCGGCGAGCCGACCCCGTCGCCCTCCGCCACCCTGAGCGTGGCGGCCAGGGCCGCGGTCGACATCCACGCGGCGGCGGGGGCGGGCGCGGCGGCCGGCGAGGCCAAGGCGCTGGCCGAACTCGGCTATCAGGCGGGCCGGATCGGCGACGCCCCGGCCAGGACCAGGACCACCGCGGTCGCGTACGGCGCCGGGGCCAGGGCCGACGCACAGCTGCTCGCCACCCGGTACGGGGTGAACGCGGTCTTCTCGGCCGGGGTCCCGGCGGGCCGCATCCTGCTCACCCTCGCCCGCACCCCGAGCCCGAGGCCCGTCCCCCCGTCCGCCGCCGCGCCGGGCGACCCGTCCGCCGACCCCGCGGCGGGCCTGCCCATGCAGGGACCGGCGGTGAAGGCGGGCGGCATCCCGTGCGTGGACTGAGTCTTCGGGCGGCGCCGGGCCGCCAGCTCGGGCGGGTGTCCCGGAGCGGCATGGTGTCGTGGGTGTCCGGGGAGCCGGCTGTCCCGGTTGACCGGACGGCGAGGCCGGTGCCGGTGTCGATCTGTTGCAGGAGGAGGTTGCCGATGGCCCGCACGAGGAGGCGGACGAGACAGTCGGCCAGGACGTCGGCCAGGACGTGGTGGCCGGCGGGGGCGTGCCGTTCGAGGACGGCGACGGCCTTCTCGGCACGTCCGGCGTCGGTCAGGTTTTCTGCGACGGGCTCGGCCGCATGCGAGGTGCCGCTCTCGGAAGCAGCCCGTGCTCCTCGAGCACGCCGAAGTTTGTGTTGGCGGCGAACAGCGGCAGTCGCCTCCGGAGCAGGTTCCCCTCCTCCGTGCCGTCGCGGAGGGCTTCGAGGTGGTCGAGGTGTGCCAGGCAGTCCTGAGAGCGACCCGGTCGCGGTGTCGGTGGCGGCGTTGGGCTCGTGGCTGCGGGGTTGCCGGCGGGCCGCGGCGTCGTCGTGGCCCGCCTCCCCGACGCACTCGGTGGAAGCCGTGGCCTGCGGGGCCGTGCCGCTGACCGGAGCAACCCCCGCGAGCGCGGGGCCGACCTTCTGCACCGGCTCCAGCAGCGCCCGGACGGCGAGCAACCCCCGCGAGCGCGGGGCCGATATCTGACGCTCCAACGCGGCGATGTTGGAGCTGGAGCAACCCCCGCGAGCGCGGGGCCGATTCGAGCAGGGCGTGCAGCAGGGACGGGCACATGGAGCAACCCCCGCGAGCGCGGGGCCGATCTGCGCGCGCAGGATGTCCCCCGGCTGCCAGCGGAGCAACCCCCGCGAGCGCGGGGCCGATGCCAAGTCCCGTCGCGACAAGGTCCTCAAGAAGGAGCAACCCCCGCGAGCGCGGGGCCGATGGGTTCTCAGCAGGGAGGGCTGCTCGTATCGAGGAGCAACCCCCGCGA
The DNA here is from genome assembly GCF_055607525.1 of Kitasatospora sp. NPDC036993. Classification (NCBI taxonomy): domain Bacteria; kingdom Bacillati; phylum Actinomycetota; class Actinomycetes; order Kitasatosporales; family Streptomycetaceae; genus Kitasatospora; species Kitasatospora sp. NPDC036993. The sequence continues at coordinate 266,853 of NZ_JBVJRP010000007.1, forward strand.
GCGCGGGGCCGATTCGTCGGCCGGGGTGAGGCGGGTGCGGCCGCGGGAGCAACCCCCGCGAGCGCGGGGCCGATCCGTAGGCGGAAGCGACCCAGGACCACCTGGTGGAGCAACCCCCGCGAGCGCGGGGCCGATAGCGCGCCCTGGCGAACCGCGAGACGGACAACGGAGCAACCCCCGCGAGCGCGGGGCCGATGGCGGTCCCCCCACCGTGCACATCGGCGGCACGGAGCAACCCCCGCGAGCGCGGGGCCGATCACGTGGTCGGACCGGACTGGCGGCGGCCACCGGAGCAACCCCCGCGAGCGCGGGGCCGATTACGAGCACGACGGCACCGACGACAAGCCGCGGGAGCAACCCCCGCGAGCGCGGGGCCGATCCCTGGCCGAAGGGGCCCTGGCCCAGGTAGCGGGAGCAACCCCCGCGAGCGCGGGGCCGATAGGCCCATCTGCCGGAACAGGGTGGAGTACTCGGAGCAACCCCCGCGAGCGCGGGGCCGATGCGGCGGCCTGGGCGTCGTCGGCGGCCTTCACCGAGCAACCCCCGCGAGCGCGGGGCCGATCAGGTGACTCGGCGGGGCGAGTTCGGGGCCGCCGAGCAACCCCCGCGAGCGCGGGGCCGATTCCTCCAGCGGGGACAGATCCTCGCGCTGGATGGAGCAACCCCCGCGAGCGCGGGGCCGATTGCCGGCCGCGTCGGCCTCGCCGTCGGTGATGGGAGCAACCCCCGCGAGCGCGGGGCCGATTTGACCGCGATGGCGTGGTCGATCGAGGCCCAGGAGCAACCCCCGCGAGCGCGGGGCCGATATGCCGCGGGCCCGAGCGGCCGGGCCGATCGCGGAGCAACCCCCGCGAGCGCGGGGCCGATCACGGTGGTGGTCACTGCTGCACCGCCCCCTCGGAGCAACCCCCGCGAGCGCGGGGCCGATCGCGCCTGGGCCTGGCCCGCCACCCTCGACGCGGAGCAACCCCCGCGAGCGCGGGGCCGATACTTCCTGACCTGCAGCGATCCTCCTCGGGAGGCGCAGATTGATTCAGTTCGATTCGGCATACCGTCCGTAGCAGTGTTCCTGAATGATCGTCATCTCTTTCCGCATCCAAGCCAATTGTCAGTGTCCCGCCCTAGGCTTCCGAAGCGTACTCGCACATGGAGGTCGGGACGATGGCTGAGGACCGCTGGCAGTGGTACCCGTCCGAGGTCAGGGGCTGGCTGGGCGCGTTGTGGGGGAAGTCGGCCGGGCGGGCCGGGGGGTCTGCCAACCTCCTGCTGTCGCACATGCTGGACACCGCCGCGGTGGCGGAGGTCGTCTGGGACCGCTACCTGCCGTCCGTGACAAAGCGGCGCCTGGACGCCGTCGCGGGCGGCCGGGGGAAGGGGCGGCGTCTGTTCGCCTGGCTGTGCGGAATTCATGACTACGGCAAGGCCGTCCCCGCCTTCCAGTACCTGGACTCCGACTTGGCGGAGGCCGTTCGCCGATCAGGCCTGTCCTGGAACAAGTACGCGGTGAAATCCGAGTCCTGGAGGCACGACAAGGCCGGAGGCCTCTTGCTGCGGGCGGCGCTTGCCGACGCGGGGTGGGTGGAGGAACAGGTCGACTGGGTCTGGCCGCTGGTCGCCGGCCACCACGGTCGCTTCCCCACGATGGGCCAGCTGCCTCCGAAGAAGGCGGACCTCCAGGGGAAGGGGGCGTCCTGGAAGCTGGCGCAGTCGGCGCTGGTCGGGGTGTTCTCCCGGGAGTTGGGCTTCGAGGGGGCGTTGCCATTGGCAGCGGTGGAGCCCGCTCTGGTGCCCGGCCGTGCGGTGCAGCTCCAGCTGTCCGGCTTCGTGGTGATGGCGGACTGGATCGCCAGCGACGAGCGGCACTTCGCCGGGGTGTCGGATCTGGAGAAGGTGACGATCGATCAGGCGCGGCAGCGGGCGGCTGCGGCCTGGTCGAGCCTCGGGCTGCGCGGCGGGTGGGGAACGCTGCCGGCGCCGGGCCCGGAGGCGTTCCGGGACCGTTTCGGTCACGGGACCCGGCCGTCGCAGGAACTGGTCCTCGATGTGGTGCGCCGGATGGGCGGGCCGGGGCTGGTGGTCGTCGAGGCGCCGATGGGGGAGGGGAAGACGAAGGCCGCGCTGGCGGCGGCGGAGCTGCTGGCTGCCCGGTACGGCCTGGACGGGGTGTACCTGGGCATGCCGACCCAGGCCACCGCGGACCCGATGTTCACCCAGGTCCGATCCTGGCTGCACAACGTCGAGGAGGGGCTGGAGGACCAGGTCGCGTTGCTGCACGGCAAGCGGATGTTCAACAAGGAATGGCGCGGCCTGCTGGAAGACACGGGGGAGGGGAGTCAGGATGCCGACGCCCGCTACTCGACGGTGGACGAGTACGGCGTGCAGTCAGACTGGCTCGACGGTTGCGAGGGCGGGGAGCGCAGGGCTCCGGCCGAGTGGTTCTTCGGCCGTCGGCGCGGCCTGCTGAGCCCGTTCGCGGTCGGCACGATCGATCAGCTCCTGTTCGCCGCGACCCGGACCAAGCACGTGATGCTGCGGATGGCCGGCCTGGTCGGCAAGGTCGTGATCCTCGACGAGGTCCACGCCGCCGACGTCTACATGTCGCAGTTCCTGCTGGAAGGCCTGTGGTGGCTCGGGCAGGCCGGGGTGCCGGTGGTCCTGCTGTCGGCGACCCTGCCGCCCGAGCAGCGGCGCCGCCTGGTCGCCGCCTACCTGGCCGGAACGCAGTCGGCAGAGGCTCCGGTGGCACTGGAGGTTCCCGAGCCGCAGGGGTACCCGAGCGTGACGGCGGCCTGGCCGGGACCGGACGGGAAGCCGGAAGTACTGGTCGAGAGCACGGAATCCTGGCGTGACGATTTGCGAGTGCGGGTCGAGGTCCTCGACGAACCGCCGACGCGGACCGATGCCCGGGCCGCGGAGAACGACGCCGGGCAGACGGACACCGCCGTGGTCGACTACCTGAGGGAGCGTCTGGTCGACGGCGGGTGCGTCCTGGTCATCCGCAACACGGTGGACCGGGCCCAAACCACGTTCGACGCCCTCCGCAAGGAGTTCGGCGCCGACGTCCGCCTCCTGCACGGACGCCTGCACACGGGCCACCGGGCCGACCGCACACAGGACGTGCTGAACCTCCTCGCCCCGCCGGCCGCTGGCGTCGCGCGCCCCGACAGGCTGATCGTCGTCGCCACCCAGCTCGCGGAACAGTCCTTCGACGTCGACGCCGACCTGCTGATCACCGACCTCGCACCGATGGACCTGCTCCTCCAGCGGATCGGCCGCCTCCACCGCCACGACGGTGTGAAGCGCCCCGCCCTGCTGGCCCAGCCCACGGTCGTCGTCACCGGCATCGACCTCGACAGCGGAGGCACACCGCACGTCCTGCGCGCCTCCGAGGGCATCTACGGCCGCTACCTCCTGCTGCGCACGGCCGCCGAGGTGGAGCGGGTGATGGCCGGTGGAGGCGTGTGGAGCATCCCCAGCCGGGTGCCGGACCTGGTCGCCCGGGTCTACGGCACGGACCCGATCGTCCCGGCGGCATGGGCGCAGTCCGAGGCGCAGGCCCGGCAGGAGTGGGAGGAACGGCAGTCCTTGCGTCGCGCGAAGGCAGCCGAGTACGTACTGACCCGCTCCGGGGAGCACGGGGTACCGACACTGGCAGGCCTGCACTACGGAGGCCACGGAAAGCTGGCCGAGGGACAGTTCGAGGCACTCGTCCGCGACGGTGACCCGAGCACGGAGGTCGTCCTGGTACGTCGTCTCGGGGAAGACGACTTCCGGGCGGTGACGGGCCGCGCCCTCGGGCCGAACGGCGAGGTCGCGGCGGAGGTGGTGGACGACGTGCTCTGCGGCACGGTCCGCCTTCCCGCCAGGCTGACCGAGGCGGCCGAGCAGGCACTCGGCCCGCTGCCGGGCTGGCGGGACCATCCGTGGCTGCGCCACAGCCTCGCCCTCACACTCGACGAACAGGGCGAAGCGTCGCTCGGAGACTTCCGGCTGCGCTACGACGAGGCGCTCGGGCTCGTGGTGAGCGGCGGTCGCCCGTACCGGTAGGGCGCGTGGGCGAAGTAGGCATCATGCCACCTCCGCCCACACGTTCCCGACCCCGCGAGCGCGGGGCCAACAAGAGGACGCCCTCGAGGAGCTGAGCCACATCGGAGCGATCCCCGCGAGCGCGGGGCTAGGCAGGAACGGGCTGGCCACTAGCAGCAAGCCCGACGCCTGGAGAGCAAGTTGTCGCGACCAATGCCTACCGGTGATGCCGAGAAGTAAACCTACGGGGGCGTTCGCGTCGGAGGGCGGACTGCCTACCTGGCTGACTCACTTCAGTGAGATCGCTGGTGGCTCGGGGAATGAAGCCAATGATGATCAAGACGATGGCAGCGATCACCAGATCAGTACTGTGGCCGAGCGCGCCAGCAGCCGGGCCTTTGACTACGCAGGCTGCGACGGTCGCAGCCATGGCGGTCACGCCCTTGTTCTGACATTGATGACGTGCAACGATGTCGAGGATGCTGACGCGGACGCGGGCATCACGGATTGGGATCAACGGTTCTCCTAGTCTGATCGCGAACGGGCGCCCCATTCAGCTTCCTAGGGCGAGGGGCGCCCAATCGCTCTTCCGATGAGACCACCGTAGCGCATACCGGCCGCAGCTTTGCGCCCCTGACTGACTATCAAGTCCATATGTGTCATCGAGTAGTTGAGCTACATCGTTGTGACCTGCACGCTCGACGGCAGATGCCGGTTGCTGAAGTGAACGCTGGAACTGCTGGCGAACTGTCCCTGCGGCTGCGAGCCGTGGCGCACGGTCGACGAGGGCCCATGGCTGCCTGGATCCATCCCCATGCGTCAAACCTGTGAGACTGAGAGGTAATTGAAGCAACGCCTCACGCTGGGTTGTGCCTGGTGCAAGGATGAATCTTGCACTGAACTAGCAAGGCCAGTTGGGAGAACAGCGCGTGCCTGGGTACAACCTTGTCGAGGAGCCGTGGCTGGCGGTGCGCCCCGTCGGCGGTGGGCCTCCCGTGGAGCTGGGGATCGCCGAGGCCCTGGCCCGGGCCCACGCGCTGGAGGGCCTCGTCGTCGGGTTCTCCACCCAGCTGCCGGCCGTCCTGCGCCAGGTCCTGCTGCCCGTCGTCGCCCACGCCACCGGCGCACCCCGGACGCTGCGGGAGAAGGGTGACCGGCTCGCGCAGAAGGACGGGTTCACCGAGGACGAGCTGAACAGGCTCCGGGAGTACCTCGACGAGCATCGCGCGAAGTTCGACCTCTTCGACCCGGCCGCCCCGTTCGCCCAGGTCGCCGGGCTGCGGACCGCCAAGGACGAGTCGAAGGGCTCCGCCGCCCTCGTGGCGACCGCCGCCAGCGGAAACAATGTCCCGTTGTTCGCCAGCCGCACCGAGGCGGACCCGCTCGACCTCACACCCGCCCAGGCCGCCCACTGGCTCGTGCACACCCACTGCTGGGACACCGCCGGGATCAAGACCGGCGTCGTCGGCGACCCCGAGGTCAAGGCGGGCAAGACGACAGGCAACCAGACCGGCCCGCTCGGCCAGCTCGGCGTCATCGTTCCCACCGGGCGCACCCTGTACGAGACCCTCCTGCTGAACCTTCCGGTCACCCCGGCCGGAGTCCTCGGAACTCCGCAGTGGCTGCAAGGTCCCCACAGTCCCGCCTGGAAGTCGCGTCCGGCCGAGGGCCTGCTCGACCTGTGGACGTGGCAGGCCCGGCGGATCCGGCTCGTCCCGCACCAGGGCGACGACGGCCGGCTGAAGGTCGCCCGGGTCGTCATCAGCGCCGGCGACCGGCTCACGCCCCTGCCCGCACAGGAGCCGCACACGGCCTGGATGTTCACCGCGCCCGCCAAGAAGTCCGCCTCGGCCCTGCCCGAACGCAGGCCGCGCCGGCACACCCAGGGCAAGGCCGCCTGGCGGGGCCTGGACGCCCTCCTCACCCCGGCCCGCCAGGGCCCGGACGGCGTCTTCGAGACCAGCGTCCTGCTCGACGAGGCCAGCGCCCTGCGGGTACTCGGGAAGCTCGACGCCGACTACCCGCTGCAGGTCGAGACCTTCGGCATGGTCTACGGAACCCAGTCCTCCGTCGTCGAGGACGTCATCCACGACGCGATCCCGCTGCCCCTGCTCGCCCTCCACCAGGACAGCGAAGCGCACGAACTCCTCCTCGACGTGGCCGAGCAGGCCGAACAACTCGCCAAGGCCGTCAACAACCTCTCCGCCGACCTGCGCCGGGCCGCCGGCACCGACCCCATCCCCTGGGACAGGGGCCAGCGCCCCGGCGACCTCCTCCTGCACACCCTCGACCCCCTGGTACGCCGCCTGCTCGCCGGAGTCCGCGACGCCGGCACCGACGACGACGTCCTGGACCGGGGCAGGCTCGCCTGGGAGGAAGTGGCCCACCGCCTGGCCCGGGACGCGGCGAACGAACTCCTGCTGGCCGCCCCCGCCACCACCTTCCAGGGCCGCACCGTCAGCCCGCCCGGAAAGTCGGGCAAGCCGCTGACCTACAAGCTCGGCACCGCGGGCGCCGACTTCCGGCGCCAGGTCGACGAGATCCTCCCCCGGTACGCCGACGCCCGCCGGGAAGCGGCCGCCGCCCGGGAAGCCGAGACCGGACCCGCCCTCGAACCCGACCCCGATCCCGGAGCGGACTTTGACGACTGAGCACACCACCGCCGCCAAACGGCGCCTGTACTGGGACCAGTACACCGCCCACGACCACACCTGGCGCACCGACCACCGCACCAAGCAGCCGCGCCGCCCGCCCGGCGAGGACCTCGCGGCCATGCGCTCCGGCCTCGGGCGCCCCGCCATGGACAGCCCCAGGATGTGGCCCCTCTACAGCTGCGAGGTCGACGACGTCCTCGCACTGCGCGACGAGGTCTCCGACGAGCAGAAGGCCGAGCACGCCGCCCTCGCCCTCTACGGCCTCCACCAGCAGAGCCAGTCCACGCCGATGCACCGCCGCGGTATCAAGCTCGGCGAAGCCCTGCGAGCCCTGCGCCGCAGCGGCAAGTTCAGCGAGGAAGCGCTCGACACCCGCGTCGCCCAGCTCGCCGGTGCCACCAGCGTGCCCGCGCTGCTCGTCCACCTGCGCGGCCTGATCACCCAGCTGCGCACCGTCGGGCAGCCACTGGACTACAACCACCTGATGGCCGACATCCAGGCCTGGCACCGCACCGACCGGCGCCCGCAGGTCCGCCTCAAGTGGGCCATCGGCTACCAGGCCTGGAAGGACAAGGCCCCCGCCGACTGACCGCGCTCGCACATACCCGGACCACCCGACTACGGAGTAGCGCATGACCGACCGCCTCTACATCGACGTGCACATCCTGCAGACCGTCCCGCCGGCGAACCTCAACCGGGACGACAACGGCAACCCGAAGGAGGCCTACTTCGGCGGCAAGCGCCGCTCCCGCGTCTCCTCCCAGGCCTGGAAGCGCGCCACCCGGATCCACTTCACCGAGAGCCGCGACCCGCAGGACCTCGCCACCCGCACCAAGCGGATCGCCTCCCAGCTCGCCAAGGGCATCGCCGAGCGCAGCGGTGTCGAGGCCGAGGACGCGCAGCGGCTCGCCGACGCCCTGGTCAAGTCGACCGGGATCTCCGCGGGCAAGAAGGCGGGTGACACCGCCTACCTGCTCTTCTACGGGCGCCGCCAGTTGGACGCCATCGTCGGCCTGGTCGCCGACACCGCCGGCGACCTCGCCGCCCTCGACGCCAAGGCGCTGGAGGAGGCGGTCAAGGCTCTGCCGGTCAAGGAGCAGTTGCAGAGCGGCCACCCGGCGGACGTGGCGTTGTTCGGCCGGATGGTCGCGGACATCCCCGGCCTGAACGTCGACGCCGCCACGCAGGTCGCGCACGCGATCTCCACCCACGCCGCGGAGCTCGAGTTCGACTACTACACGGCGGTCGACGACGAGAACACCGCGGAGGAGACCGGCGCCGGCATGATCGGCACCATCGGCTTCAACTCCGCCACCCTGTACCGCTACGCGACTGTCGGCCTGCACCAGCTCCGGGAGAACCTGGGTGACGACAAGGCCACGGTCGACGCCGTCGACCTGTTCGTCGACTCCTTCGCCCGCTCCATGCCCACCGGCTACGGCAACTCCTTCGCCCACCGCACCCGCCCCAGCCTGGTCGCCGTCGTCGTGCGCGCCGACCAGCCGGTGAACCTCGTCTCCGCGTACGAGAACCCGGTCCCGGCGAGCCGGGGCATCGTCGCGGAGTCCGCGCGCCGCCTCGCCGGGGAGTTCGCCACCGCCACCGAGCAGTGGGGCGACAGCCCGCTGTACGTCGGCATCTGCCACACCCTCGGCACCGACGCCGACGGGACCGGGGAGAAGCTGACGGAGGCCTTCGGCGCGAACCGCACCTTCCCCGAGCTGCGCGACGCCCTGCGCACCGCCCTCACCGAGCGGGTGAACGACAACTGATGCCCGCCGACCCCACCCCCGCACCGGACCCGCGGGACGAGGAGCAGGCGGTCCTCGTGCTGCGTCTGGCGGGCCCCCTCCAGTCCTGGGGCGACCGCAGCGCGTTCAACCGTCGCGACAGCGGGCCCCAGCCGACCAAGTCCGGCGTCGTCGGCCTGCTGGCCGCAGCCGCCGGCCGCCCGCGCGAAGCGGACATCGCCGACCTGGTCGGCCTGCGCCTGGGCGTGCGCATCGACCAGCCCGGAACGCTGCTGCGCGACTACCACACCGTCAGCGACTACCGCGGTCGGCCGCTTCCGCAGGCCGGAGTCAACGCCAAGGGTCTCCAGAAGCCGACCTCCCCGGCCAAGGACACCCACGTCACCCACCGCTACTACCTCCAGGACGCGGTGTTCGTCGCCGCCGTCCAAGGCCCTGCCGCCCTCGTCACGGCACTCGCCGAGGCGGTCCGCCGCCCCGCCTTCCCGCTCGCCCTCGGCCGGCGCTCCTGCGTCCCCACCCAGCCGATCACCCTCGGCGAGGTGCGCGGCGGCACCGTGGAAGACGTCCTGGCCGAGGAACCCTGGCAGGCGGGCCAGGCTGCCAGGAACGCCTACCGACGGCGGGCCGAGCGCGCCCCCGGGCCGTTCTCCCCGCACCGGATCGACCTGGCCGCGACCTTCGACGACCCGTCGGGCGACGACACTCTCCAGGACGTCCCGCGCTCCTTCGACCCCCGTGAACGCGGATTCTCCACCCGGCGGATCCGCCACGCCTGGCTCGACGTCCCCACCGGCCTCGCCCCGATGACCACGCCCGCCGAACCGGCCGCCGCGGCCGGCGGCCACGACCCGTTCGCCCTGCTGGGCTGGTGACCCGATGACCTACCTTTCCCGCGTCCGCATCAACCCCCTGCGCGCCGCCAGCCGCAACCTGCTCGCCAACCCCCGAGCCCTGCACGGCGCCGTCACGGCCGGCGTCCCCGACACCGCCCCCGGCGACCGGATCCTGTGGCGCCTGGACACCGACCACCCGCGCCGCCCCGTGCTGCTGGTCCTCACCCCCTCCAAGCCCGACTGGACCCACGTCGTCGAACAGGCCGGATGGCCCGACGCCGACGGCGAGCACTACGCGATCCGCGACTACAGCCCGCTGCTCGCCCAGCTCGCCGTGGGCCGCGAGTTCGCCTTCCGACTCAAGGCCAGCCCCGTCCAGAACACCTCCAAGCCCGACAAGGCGAGCCCACACCGCACCAGGACCGCCGCCGAACTCCACCACCGCTCCTACCGCATGGCCCACCGCACCGCGGCCCGGCAGCTCGCCTGGTTCCTGGACCGCACCGAGCGCTGGGGCTTCACCATCCCCGAGGCACACACCGACGAGCCGGCACCGGGCCTCGAACCGTCCGACGTCGGCACCCCCGCTGACGCGAGGCCCGCCCGCGAGGTGAGGATCACCGACCGAAGCCGCAACACCTTCACCAAGCCCGGCACCCGCACCCCGGTCACGCTCACCACCGCCACCTTCGAAGGCCGCCTGTCCATCACCGACCCCGGCCTCCTGCAAGCCGCCCTCCTCGGCGGCATCGGCCCGTCCAAGGCCTACGGCTGCGGCCTGCTCACCCTCGCCCCGCTGCCCGCCGGAGCCCGCTGACCGATGGCCGACATCTGGTGGAAAGCCCACCCCCACGACCTGCACCGCCTCGCCGACCGAGTATCCAGCGTCTACGTCGAGCGCAGCCACATCGACCGTGACGAGAACGCCGTCGTCGTCATCAACAAACGCGAGACCGTCCGCGTCCCCGCCGCCATGGTCGCCGTCATGCTGCTCGGCCCGGGCACCCGCATCACCCACGGCGCCGTCAACCTCCTCGCGGACTCCGGCACCACCGTGTGCTGGGTCGGCGAGCAGGGCGTGCGCATGTACGCGGCCGGCCTCGGCCCCAGCCGAGGAGCGGCCCTCCTCAACCGGCAGGCCTGGCTGGTCAGCCGCACCAAGGAGCGCCTGGCCGTCGCACGGAACATGTACCGCATGCGGTTCCCCGGCGAGGACGTCAGCACCGCCACCATGCAGCAGCTGCGCGGCCGCGAGGGCGCCCGCATCCGCAAGCTCTACCAGGCGCAGGCACGCCGCACCGGCGTCCCCTGGAACGGACGGGTGTACAAGGCCGGTGACGCCTACGCCGCGGGCGACGACCTGAACCGCCTCCTGTCGGCGGCCAACGCCGCGCTCTACGGGATCTGTCACGCAGTCATCACCGGGCTGGGTGCCAGCCCGGGGCTCGGCTTCGTCCACACCGGACTGGCGACGTCGTTCGTCCTCGACATCGCGGACCTCTACAAGGCCGAATACACCATCCCCCTCGCCTTCGACCTCGCCCAGCAGGGCCACACCGAGGAACGCGACGCCCGCCTCGGGCTGCGCGACCGCATCGCCGAGGACAAGCTGCTGGGCCGCATCGTCCACGACGTCAAGACGCTCCTCAGCCCGGAGGGCACCGAGATGCCCGACGTCGAAGTCAACGAGCTCTGGGACGAACGCCTCGGTGCCGTCCAGGGCGGTGTCAACTGGTCGGGCACCGAAGGCCCGCCGGTGCCCGCCGTCTCCGATCCGGGGATGGGTGACGAACACCTGGCCGTCATCGGCCCGGAGTTCACCGAGGACGCGAGCAGCCCATGACCGTCATCATCCTCATCGCAGCTCCCGAAGGCCTGCGCGGCCACCTCACCCGCTGGATGGTCGAGGTCAACGCCGGCGTCTTCGTCGGCACCCCGAGCCGCCGCATCCGCGACCGGCTGTGGGAGCTCCTCGCGACCCGCATCGGCGACGGCCAAGCCGTCCTCGTCGAACCCGCCACCAACGAACAGGGCTGGACCGTCCGCACCGCGGGCAAGGACCGGTGGAAGCCCGTCGACTTCGACGGACTGATTCTCTCAGCCCGCTCCCGCCGATAAACCCGCAGGTCACGAAGTGTCGGCCCCGCACGCGCGGGGATGGTTCCTGTCGCCACGGACTAGGCGATCGACAGCAGAGGTCGGCCCCGCACGCGCGGGGATGGTTCCGCCGTGTCGCACCTGGTCCAGTCCGGCTCGCTGTCGGCCCCGCACGCGCGGGGATGATTCCCACCCCCAGCCCGCCGTTGACGATGTGACGCGAGTCGGCCCCGCACGCGCGGGGATGGTTCTGCCTCGGTGCCGTTTTTGACGAGACCGAGTTTGTCGGCCCCGCACGCGCGGGGATGGTTTTCGTGCTCTGGGAGTACGCGGAGAAGTTCCTGGGGTCGTAACTGCTGAACCGACCACGGATGCTCTTCTCTGGCCGGATGCGGGGCGGTCCGGAAGCTCTGGCAGGACTCGTCGCCGCAGCGGCACTCGGCGACCAGACGCAGGCTCCGCGCGGCGACGGCCAGTCCGGGTTCGCCCTCCCGCTCCAGGAGTCCGACCAGTTCGGCGGCCAGGGCCGGGAAGACCTCCCGGACCAGCGGGTGCTCCGGGGCCGTCACGGGCGGGGCGCCTTCACGCCGTGGACGGCCGCGTACTCGGTCGCGAGCCAGGGGCCCAGGTCGTCGACGAGTACGGCCAGGGCGGCCCGGTCGACCGTCGGGGTGCGGGCCATGGCGGCGGCGAGGCGCAGTTGGGCGGCGCGCTCGGGGTAGTAGCCGGCGAAGGCTTCGGCGGAGGCGGTGAGGTCGCTGGTCCAGCCGCCCCAGCGGGGCATGACCAGGGTGAAACCGGTGCGGACCAGACGGCGGGTCACGACGCGGGTGAGGGCGCGCAGTTCGGCGTCCGTGTCGGCTGCGGACAGGCGGGCCCGCCAGCCGGGCAGGGCGAGGGCGAGGTCGCCGTTGGTCTCCCGGGCCAGCAGCGAGGTGGGGCGGTAGCGGGGGAGCCGGGCGGCGAGGTCCTCGCCGAGCAGCGGGGTGCAGAGGCAGGCGACGAACCACCCCAGGTCGTGGCGCTCCAGCTCGCTGAGCAGGGTGCCGGTGCCGAAGAGCAGCACCCCGACGCCGTTCACCTGGGCGAACTCGGCGTCGAGCGCGGCTTCCAGGGCGTCGGCGGTGGCCCGGTCCGCGGCCGTGGGCTCGTGGTGCAGGGCGAGCAGCAGGTCGAGATCGGAGACGCCGGGCGTCGCGGTGTCGCGCGGGACGCTGCCGTAGAGGTAGGCGCTGTGCAGCCGGTCGGGGGCGAAGGCCGCGGCGATCCGCGCCCGGGCGGCGGCGACCACCGGCGCGAACGCCGGCGGCACCCGGTCGAGCGAGCCCTCGCGTGCGATGCAGCCGTCCCGGTCCAGGCCCCGGGTGGTCGTCAAGGGGGTGGTCATGGCGGCACTCTGCCCCACCGTCGCCGCGCTGACCAGCGAATATCCGTCGGCCCGGCCGATTGTCAGTGCCGTGTGCAAGCATCCGTCGCACACGAACACGGAAGGCGTGAGGGGAACGGCATGGGCACCTGGGACATCGGGCACTTCGACAACGACTCGGCGGCGGACTTCTGCGGCGGCCTGGACGACGCGGCGCCGGGCGAGCGCGAGGCGCTGCTGCGGGCGGCGCTGCTGGACGCCGTCGGGGCGGAGGCGGACTTCCTGGACTCCTACGAGGCGGTGAAGGCGGTCGCCGCCGCCGCGCTGGTGGCGGCGCAGTGCCCGGGCGGGGCGGCGGTGACCAGCGCCTACGGTCCCGACGAGCCGGTGCCGCCGCTCTCCGCCGAGCTTCGCCCGCTCGCGGTGGAGGCGCTCGGCCGGGTGGTGGCGGAGGAGTCCGAGCTCGCGGAGCTGTGGGACGAGACGGAGGACGGGCCGGCCTGGCGCGAGGGCATACGGGCGCTGCGGGAGGTCCTCGCCGCGGCGTCGGCGGCGTCGGCGGACGCCTCGGTGGCCGGGAGTTGAGCGCTGTGGAACCGCGTGGCCGTCACCGTCGGGCCGCCGTCCACCAGTAGCCGAGCGCGGTGAGGCTGGTGGCGGCGCCGAGCACGCAGACGGCCGTCCAGCCGCCGTGGTCGTAGACGACGGTGGACAGGATCGCGCCGGCGCCGCAGCCGGCCGAGTAGAGCAGCATGTAGGCGGCGGTCAGGCGGCTCTGTGCCTCCGGGCGGACCTGGTAGAGCAGGTGCTGGTTGGCGACGTGGACGGACTGAAGGCCGTAGTCGATCACCACCATGGCGAGCACCAGCCACCAGACCGAGTGCGGCAGCAGTGCGGCCGGCAGCCAGCCGGCCAGCATGGCCAGCAGGCCGAGCCCGGCGGTGCGTTCGGCCCGGCCGCGGTCGGCCTGGCGGCCCGCGTAGCCGGCGCCGAGGGCTCCGGCGGCTCCGGCGAGGCCGAAGAGTCCGATCTGGGTGTGGCTGAGGTTGAAGGGCGGTGCGGCGAGCGGCAGCACCATCGGGGTGAGCAGCACGGTGACGGAGGTGAAGCTGAGCAGCGCGAGGACGGACCGGACGCGGAGCACGCGCTCTTGGGCGAAGAGCGTGAACACCGAGCCGACCAGGCGCGCGTAGCCGATCCGCTCGGCCGCCCGGTGCCGCTCGGAGGGGAGCACGGCGGCGACGGCGAGGGCCATCGCGGCGGTCGCGACGGCGGAGACGACGTAGACGGCGCGCCAGCCGGCCAGGTCGCCGATGGTTCCGGCGACGGTGCGGGCGAGCAGGATGCCGACCACGATGCCGCTGGTCACGGTGCCGACCACACGGCCCTGGTCCCCCGGGGCGGCGAGTTGGGCGGAGTAGGCGACGACCACCTGGGCGACGACCGCGAGGACGCCGACGGCGGCCATCGCGACGAGCAGCAGGGGCGCGGAGGGAGCGAGCGAGACGGCGAGGAGGGCGAGGACGGACAGGCCGAGCTGGGAGGTGATCAGGGTGCGGCGGTTGACGTGGTCGCCGAGCGGTACGAGCAGCAGCAGCCCCACGGCGTAACCCGCCTGGGTGAGGGTGCCGACCAGACCGATGGTCGCCGGGTCGATGCCGTAGTCGCGGGCGATCAGGTCGAGCAGCGGTTGTGAGTAGTAGACGTTGGCGACGGCGAGGCCGCAGGCGACGGAGAGCAGCCAGGCGATGGCGGGTGACAGGACGCGTGAAGGCACCTGGGCGGGGGCTTCGGCCGTGCCGTCCGGGGTGGACGCTGCCGTGCGGGCGGAAGAGGGCATGGGCGGGACTCCCTCGAAGGGGTGTGGTGGTTTCAAAGTGCTACCGCGACACGATGGCATATCCTGGTTTTAATAAGCAACCACTCCCTGGTCGGTACGCTGGGCGCCGACCGGTGAGAGCCGAGAACCGGCAGCTGAGAGGTGGGAGACGTGCCGAAACGCACCACGCACGAGGAATCGGCCTGCCCGGTCGCCCGTCCCCTCGACGTCGTCGGCGACGGCTGGACGCTGTTGATCATCCGTGACGCCTTCGACGGGCTGCGCCGCTTCGGGCAGTTCCAGAAGAACCTCGGCCTGGCCAAGAACATCCTGTCGGCCCGTCTGACCAACCTGGTCGCCAACGGGGTGTTCGACCTCGCGCCGGCCGCCGACGGCAGTCCGTACCAGGAGTACGTCCTCACCGAGAAGGGCCGCGCGCTGTTCCCGGTGATCACGGCGCTGCGGCAGTGGGGCGACCAGTGGTTCTTCGAGGAGGGGGAGCCCCGGGCGCGCCTGGTGGACCGCGAGTCCGGCGCACCCGTCGCGCCGGTCGAGGTGCGCTCGGCGGACGGCCGGGTGCTCGGGCCCGGGGACGCGCGGGTGCTGTTGCCCTGAGGCGTGCCGCTGCCACCGGCCGGGGCGGCCGGTGGCAGCGGGCGGCCGGCTCGGTCGGTCAGGGCGGCCGGTCAGCTCGTCGTGGCGGTCCCCGCGGTCGGGCAGGGCGGCAGGGTGGACGGCGGGGTGCTCGCGCAGGTCGCGGCCGGCGTCCGCGGAGCGACGGCGGACGTGGTGGTGCCGGTGTTCGTCGCCGAGGCGGTGGTCGTGCCGCCGTTCGTCGTGGCTGCGCTGGTGGTGGCTGCGCTGGTGGTGGCCCCGGCCGACGACTGGGTGGGTGTCGAGGTGCCGGTCGAGGCTCCCGTGGACGCGGGGGGCGTGCTCGCGGGGGACGTGCTCGCGGTCGACCCGGACGGCTGACCCGAGCCGGTCGGGGAGGTGGCCCCCGACGAGCTCGCGCCCGAGGACGTCGGGCCCGAGGATGTCACGCCGGGCGAGGTGGCGCCGGAACCGGTCGCGCCCGAGGTCGTCGCGCCGGAGCCGGTGGGCGTACCGGGAGACGTCGTACCGGGCGAGGTCGAGGACGTGGCCGAGGGCGTCGTCGGCTTCCACGGGCCCGGTGCCGGGATGCCGGGCACCAGCGGGCCCTTCGGTGCCTCGGTGCGCCGGTCCACGATCTGGTCCCGCCCGGTCGTCCGGGAGAACCACCCACCGGTCTCGACGTCCACCAGGATGATCTCGGTCACCGGCTGGGGCGCCGGGACCACCACGATCAGCGTGGTCGGCTGGAAGCCCGCCCAGGCCTTCCCGGTGTACTTGGCACCGGCCACCAGCGTCGGCGGCTTCAGTGGGTTGCCGCACGAGCAGCGCACCCGGGGCACGCCCTGGGTGTCCACCAGGACGGCGGTGCCGGCCTGGAGCGCGGACTGGTACTCGACCACCGCGCCGCTCTGGTAGCCGTGGTTGCTCACCCGGGTGTCCACCCGCAGGTACGCCGAGGTCAGGGAGCGCAGGTAGCCGGGGATGTCGGCCTGCGCGATGCCGGCGGCGGAGGCCCAGGCGCGCCCGGTGTCCCCGGCCGAGACCATCCCGACCAGGCGCTCGGTGTCACAGCTCGGCTTGCTCATCGTCCCGCCGTACAGCCCGGCGGAGCTGCCCTCGACGCTGTGGAGGGCGGCTGACGCGCTGTGCCCGGGCGATGTGCCGCCCGACTGCTTCGCCGCGGAGGTGGTGGGGACCGCCGCGGGGGCGCTCATCCCCTGGGTTTCCACCGACGGGGTGAACGGGGCGGGCCCGGGGTCGGCCGGGGCCTGGAGGGCGACCTCGTTCGCGGTCGGCACCGTCGAGTGGTGGCCGCCCTGGTTGGTGACGATCAGCACGGTGGCCACCACGGCCGCCGTCACCGCGCCCGCCGCCAGCGCCAGCCCCTTCCCCGAGCGCCACCACGGCGTGCGTGCCCCGCGCCCGGGGCCGTCGGGCCCGGACGGCCCACCGGGCCCGCTCGCGCCGCCGGAGCCCTCGCCGCCGCCGGCGGCGCCCGGGCCCGAGGCCCCCGAGGCTCCCGAGGAGCCCGAGGGCGGTGGGGGCACGGAGGGCGGTCCGGCCGCACCGCTGCCGGACGGCGGCCCGGCGAGGGGCCCGGACGGCGGACCGTGCGGAGGTTCGCTCGGCGGGCCGGACGGAGGCGGTTGGGAGGTCATCGAGGCTCCGTTTCGCAGGCGGCCGGCCGACCACGGCCGATCAGGGAGGCTCCTGCCACTGGCTTCCATTTCTCTCCTGGCGCCCCGTTCGCCGCAACAGCAGGTGCGCGGCCCGTCGCCGAGCGTGCCCGCCGGTCGTCGGCGACTCTGGAACCCGCCGGGACCCGACCGGGACCGGATCGGAGCCTCCCGGGGACCCCGCGAGCGACGAGGAGGCGGCATGCAGCAGCCCACCACCCGGGCCGCGGGCCCGCCCGGTCCGCCCGGCCCGCCGGGCCCGGTCCGCGGCTGGCTGGACGCGCTCGCCGTCGTCCTGGCCGGCCTGGCCGCGATGGCAGCGGTTGCCGCGCTCGGCCTCTGGCTGGCCGGTGCCGACGGCCTCCCGGAGGGCGGCTTCCCCGCCGTGCTGGCCGCAACGCTCGCGCTCGCCGTCGGCGGCTCCGTCGAACTCGACGGCGGTGCGGGCGACTTCGCCGCCGTCGGCGCGGGAATCAGCGCGATGCCGCTGAGCGTCTCGGTGGCCGGCGCGGTCGCGATGGCCGAGGTGTTCCTGCGCCAGTTGCGCTTTCGCGCGATCGCGGGAAGCGGCGAACTGCTCGGCCGGATCGGCCGGACACTGCTGCTCTGGCTGCTCACCCTGGTGCTGCTCACCCTCGGCGCCCGGCACAGCTTCGTCGTCCCGCTCGGCGGCGACCTGGCGGAGTCGATCGGGGGCGTGCTCGGGCTCACCCCGGAGGTCGGCTTCCACGCGGACGGCCCGACCACCGTCGGCATCGGGCTGTCCTGGCTGCTGCTGGTGTTCGCGCTCACCTTCGCGGTCTCCCGGCGCGCCCCGCTGCCGCCCGCCCTGGTGCGCTACCAACTCGCGGTCCGTCCGCCCGCGTTCGCGCTCTGGCTGGTCCTGCTGGCGTACCTGGCGATCGGTGCGGTGGCCGGAGTGCTGACCGCGATCGTGCACGGCAACGCCCGGCAGACCCTGGCCGTGGTGCTGCTCGCGCTGCCCGACCTGGTCTGGCTGGCCTTCGGCGTCGGGCTCGGCGCCGAGTGGCACGGGCGGCTGGTCGGCGCGCTCGGCCTGCCCGTCCCCGAGCCGCTCAGCGCCGTGCTGCGCACCTCCGGGGGCGGGCAGGCGACCATCGGCCTCGGCACCCTCGCGGAGCAGGACGCGCGCAGCTGGTGGCTGCTGCCGCTGGCCGCCGTCCTGCTGCTCGCGGCCGCCTTCCTGGCGGCCCTGCGCTCGCCGCGCACCGTCCGGCTCCGGCAGCACGCCGTCCGCTTCGCGCTCGCCGCCGCCGTCACCGTGCTGCTGGTGGGCCTGTGGACCAGGGTGGACGCCGACTACGGGCTCTCGGTGCTCGGTGTGGGCCTTGGCCAGGGCGGCCTGGCCGACCTGCTCGGCGCCGTCCTCGGCGGCCGCAACCCGCTGGCCGGGCTCGGCGGCGGCAGCCTCACCCTGCGGCCGGTGCTCTGGACGGCGGTGCCGCTCGCGGCCGGCTGGGGTCTGCTGACCGGAGCGCTCGGCGCCCTGCTCGCCACCCGGGTCCGGCACCGCGGCGAGGCACCTGCCGACGAGGGCGGGGTGTCGACGGACGAGGGTGAGGCACCCGTCGGCACGCGGTGAGCGGTGGCCGGCTCAGAACAGCCGGTGGCCCCGCACCCACATGGTCTTCCGGCCGTCGGGCCGGATGAGCCTGAGCTTCCTGACGCCGTCGTGCATGCCCGCGCTGAACAGCAGGGACGGGCCGACGATCACGCCCGCGGCGGCCAGGAGGAAGAGCGTGCCGATGTTGTCGACCGCCTGGTCGTCGCCCTCCTCGACGGTCCGGCCGCCCAGCTGGACGAGCAGCGGGATGGTGGCCAGGAGCGAGAGGACCAGCAGCCAGCCCAGCGCCCGCTGGACGCGCTGCTTGATCCGGGCCTTGGTGAGGGTCTCCACCCGGACCGAGAACGAGCGCCGGCAGCGTGGGCAGATGACGCCGATCTCCCGGTCCCCGCGGGCCGGCCGGGCCGAGCCGCCCTCCGGCAGGTGCGTGACGCTCCAGTGGACCTTCGTCACGGAGGGCCCGTGCTCGACGCTCACCCGGCAACCGAGGCTGATGACGTACCGGTCGGTGATCGGGATCCTGACCACTGCTGTCCACCCCCGTCAGCCGCCGTGACCGTCACGGGGTAGGCGGATTGTAGTCCCGGCGGAGAGCCGGCGGCACGGGTGACGGATGATCAGAAAGCCTCCGCCAGAAGGATGATGACCGCTGGTACCGCCTGTCCGAGGGCTCCCCGCCAGAGCTTCGGCGCGGAGCCGAACAGGGTGATCCCGCCCGCCAGCATGAAGGCGGCGACGTACAGCACCAGCGTCCGGCCGGCCCCCGGGTGTCCGCTGTGCAGCAGGACCAGTCCGGTGACCAGGCCGAGCGCCAGGAACAGGTTGTAGAAGCCCACGTTGACGCGCCACAGCCGGACCTCGGGGGCGTCCGCCGTGCTGCCGGTGAGCAGGCGCCGCACCCGTGGGTGCCCGTACAGGAAGCTCTCCAGCGGCCACACGACGAGGTGGATGGCGGCGGCGACCACGGCGAAGACCTGGCTCACGGCGTTCATGACGGACGGCTCCCCCCGGCGGCGGACGACGGTGGCGGGTGGACGACAGGTACGGCCCAGGCCGGGGGCTCGGGCACCGCGAGCCGGTCGGGGGCGGCGAGCGCCGGGACGACCCGGGTGGGCGGCCCCTCCGCCCGCCACGCGGCCGGGGAGGCGGCGGTGCCGGCCGCGCGCAGCTCGGCGACGAAGCCGAGGCAGCTCGGGTACCGCTCCCCGGGCGCCTTGGCCAGCGCCCGGGCGACCACCGCCTCGACGGCGGCCGGCAGGTCGGGCCGGTGCTCGCGCAGCGCGGGCGGCGGGTCGTTGAGGTGTGCCCAGAGCAGTGCGAGATCACTCTCCCGGCGGAACGGCGGGGTGCCGGTGAGCAGCTCGTAGACCACGCAGCCGAGGCCGTACTGGTCGCAGCGTCCGTCCAGCGGTCTGCCGGAGATCTGTTCGGGCGCCGCGTAGTCCAGTGTCCCGACGATCTGGCCGACGCCGGTCAGTCCGCTGAGCGACAGCGACTTCTTGGTCAGTCCGAAGTCCGCCAGGTACAGGTGCTCGGGGTGTTCGCTGTCCGTCCCGGCGGCGACCAGCACGTTGCCCGGTTTGACGTCCCGGTGCACCAGGCCGTGGTCGTGCGCGGCGTCGAGCGCCGAGGCGATCTGGAGGGCGAGCCGGGCGGCCCGCCCGACCGGGACGGGGCCGGAGCGGTTGATCAGGGCGCGCAGGTCGCCGCCCTCGACGTAGCGCATCGCGAGGAACAGGATGCCGTCCTGCTCGCCCGCCTCGAACACCGGGACGATGTGCGGGTGGTCGATCCCCGCGGCGGCCTCCGACTCGTGCATGAAACGCTGCCGGAACAGCTCGTTGCGGGCCAGTTCGGGGGCCAGCAGCTTGACGGCGACGGTCCGGCCGAGCCGTAGGTCCCTGGCCCGGTAGACCACGGCCATGCCGCCGCGCCCGATCTCCTTCTCCAGCCGGTAGCCGGCGACCTGCCGCCCGACCAGTCCGGCTGGCAGGCCGACGGCGGACAGTCCGGCGGCGGACTGCTCGGCGTCGGGCCGGTCGGTGATGGGCTGGTCGGCGTCGGGCTGTTCGCCGGCGGGCTGGTCGACGGAAGGTCCCTCGGCGGCGGTCACGGCTCACCGGTCCTGGTGGGGGCGGACGGGCCGTACGGGGCCGGGCCGGCCGCCGTCGGCAGGCCGGACGGCGGCGGGACGGGGGACGCCGGGGCAGCCGGCCGGTCGGTGGCCGCGTACGTCTGCAACTGGAGCCCGTCGCCGTAGCACCAGCGGTCGTGCACCGGGTCGAACAGCCACACCGCCCCGCCGTCCACCACCAGGCCGATCCGCAGGCCGCGGGTGCGCTCCCGGAAGGCCTCCAGGTCGAGGGTGCCGGTCGCCAGGTCGTCCAGCAGGGCGCGGTAGCGGTCGAGCGCGCTCCCGGCCCCGGCGAGCGCCGGGCGCGGGTCGGCGGTCCGCGCGGGCGGGGCTCCGGCGGTGGGCGGCGGCTGCGGCAGGGCGACCAGCAGGCGGCCGTCCACCCAGGCGGTCCAGCCGTTGGAGCAGCCGACCATGGCCCAGTCGCCCCGGCGGTCGAGCAGTTGCAGCGGCAGCAGCGCGTCCAGTCGGGCGGAGGGCCGGGCCGGGTCGGGCGCCGCCCAGGAGGCCAGGCCGTCCGGCGGGGCGACGTGGGTGGGGCGGAACGCGAACTCGTCCACGGGCGGCTACATTTCCTCCGCCGCGCGACCCCCGCCGCGCGCGGCACGAATCGCACCACAGGTCGTCTCCACTCTACCGGCGGGGGCCGGGGAGAGCCGTGCGGAGCCGCGGGGGGCCGGGGAGCGCGGTGCGGAGCCGGGGAGCGCCGTGCGGAAGCGGGGCAGGGCGCTACCGCCGCATGATGCTCGGCTCGTGCCGTCGCAGCAGGGCCAGCACCACCAGCCCGTACAGCACCGACAGCGCGGGCAGCACCGCCATGCTCAGCAGCCAGCCCGAGCGCTGGTGGCGGAACATCGGGTCGGCGGTGATCGCGTTCGGGAAGATGCCGTGCAGCTCGACGGTGCGGGCCATCGCCGCCAGGCCCCAGCGGGAGGGGATCAGCCAGGCGAACTGCTCCAGCCCCGGGACACCGTGCAGCTTGAGCATCAGGCCGCTGAAGACGATCTGCACCACCGAGAGGAGCACCAGCAACGGCATGGTGGCCTCCTCCTTGTCCACCAGTGCCGAGACCACCAGGCCCAGCATCATCGCGGAGAAGGCGAGCAGCGCGACGGCGATGATCAGCTCGGGCAGCTGTGGCATCACCACCCCGGTCGGCACCGCGAAGGACAGGTCCACCCCGGCCAGGCCGACCACGGTCAGCACCGCGGCCTGGGCCACCGTGACCGCGCCCAGCACCACCACCTTGGAGACCAGGTAGGCCGATCTGGAGAGCCCGACCACCCGCTCCCGCCGGTAGATCGCCCGCTCCTTGACCAGCTCGCGCACCGAGTTGGCGGCCCCGGTGAGCAGACCGCCGATGCAGAGCGTGAGCAGGCAGTTGACGGCGTTGTCGGGGGCGAGCCGGGAGCCGGCCATCGCCCGGCACATCAGGCCGATCACGAAGGGCAGCACCACCATGATGGTGAGGAAGAGCCGGTCGGCGGCGAGCACCGCGGTGTACCGGCGCACCAGGGTGCCCAGCTGGGAGAACCAGCCCTGCGGCTTCTCCCGGCCGAGCGCGGGCGCGGCCGGGACGTGCGGGGCCGGCTCGTGCGAGGGCGGGACCCGACCCGGCTCCGGTTCCCGAGCCGCACGCGGGTACGGCGCCGGTACGGCCTCGGCCGCCACGTAGCGCGCGTACTGCGGGGACGCCAGGAACCGCTGCTGCCAGGCCGCGTGGTCCTCGTTCTCGAAGGCCTCGAAGGCCTCCGGCCACTCGTCGAAGCCGAAGAACTCCAGCGCCTCGCCGGGCGGCCCGTAGTACGCCGTCCGCCCGCCGGGAGCCAGCACCAGCAGGCGGTCGCAGACGTTCAGGCTCAGCACGCTGTGCGTCACCACGACCACCGTCCGGCCGTCGTCCGCCAGCCCGCGCAGCATCCGCATCACCGAGCGCTCCATGCCGGGGTCCAGCCCGGAGGTCGGCTCGTCGAGGAAGAGCAGGGACGGCTTGGTCAGCAGTTCCAGCGCGACGCTGACCCGCTTGCGCTGGCCGCCCGAGAGGCTGGCGATCACCTGGTCGGCCCGGGCGTCCAGACCCAGTTCGTGGATCACCTCGCGGACCCTGGCCGCCCGCTCCCGCGGGTCGGTGTCGCCGGGGAAGCGCAGCTCGGCGGCGTAGGACAGGGCGCGGCGGACGGTGAGCTGGGTGTGCAGGATGTCGTCCTGCGGCACCAGGCCGATCCGGCGGCGCAGTTCGGCGTAGTCGCGGTAGAGGTCGCGGCCGTCGTACAGCACCGTGCCCCGGTCGGCGGGGCGCAGCCCGGTGAGCGCGTTGAGCAGGGTGGACTTGCCCGCGCCGCTCGGTCCGGCCACCGCGAGCAGCGCCTTCTCGGCGAGCGGGAAGCCGACGTCGTCCAGCAGCACCCGGTGGTCGGGGCCGACCCGGACCACCAGGTGCTGGACGTCCAGGGAGATCTCGCCGGTGTCGGTGTACTCGACCAGCCGGCCGTCGGCCAGGCAGAGCGCGCGGTGGCCGATGCCGACGATGTCGGCCGGGCCCACCGGGGACCGCCGGACCGGGCGGCCGTTGAGGTAGGTGCCGTTGTGGCTGTTCAGGTCGACGATCTCGTGGCCGCCGCCGGGCAGTTCGCGCAGCTCGGCGTGGTGCCGGGAGACCAGCAGGTCGTCCAGGACCAGGTCGTTGTCGGGCGAGCGGCCGATCCGGACGGTGTGGCCGGGCAGCCGCAGCACCGCGCTCGGGCGGCGGAAGGTGCCGGAGACCTGCGGGGCGACCAGGGACGGGCGCTCCGGGGCGCCGGGCAGGTCGTCCAGGACAGGGGTACGGGCAGGCGCCGGGACGGGGGAGCGGGCCGGGGCCGGGTCGGGCAGGCCGGTGAAGGCCGCGGCCGGGCCGTCGGCCGGATCGCCGAAGCGCAGCCGGGTGCCGGGGCCGACGTCCTCGTGGTCGATCCGTCGCCCGTGGTCGTAGGTGCCGTTGGTGCTGCCGACGTCCTCCAGCAGCCAGTGGCCGTCGGTGGCGCGCAGGATCGCGTGGTGCCAGGAGACCCGGGGGTCGTCCAGCACGATCTCGCTGGTCGGGTCGCGGCCGAGGTGGTAGGCCCTGGCCGGGTCGATCACCCGCGAGTCGGCGTCGGTGACCAGCACGAGGGGCGGCGCGGTGGGCGCGCCGGGGCGCTCTCCCATGCTGCGCATTCTATCGCCGCCCCGGCCGGAGAGCCCTTCCGGAGTGCGGGATTGGACTGGACCACTGCCTCGGCGCGCCACTATCGTTCGGCGTGCCCGCGCGTCGCGCGATGCCGGAACGCGTGGCGCCTCGGCGGAACGCGCGGTGCGTCGCCGGAAGTCGCCGGAAGTCGTCGTCGAGTGCTTCGGAACGGAACCCATGAGCATCTGGCCGCAGTTGCGAAGATCCAGGACCGTCCGGGCCGGCCACGCCACCGGACGGGTGCTGCGCTGCGGACTGATGGACACCATGCTCGCCGACCTCGCCGTCTCGGTGGTGCTCTGCTTCGACCGCCCGCTGGACGACGACCGGCTCGCCGCCGGCCTGGCCCGCGCACTGGAGCGGGTGCCGGTCTTCGCCGGCCGGCTGCGCACCGTCGAGGGCGTCCTGGAGGCGGTCTGCGACGACGCCGGCGTGCCGTTCGAGTCCTACACCGTGGAGGGCACGCTCGCCGAGGCGATGGGCCGGGCCACGGCGGTGGGCTCCGAACTGGTCGCCCCGCTGGACGCCCCCGCCGCGCGCGCCGGGGGCGTCCCGCTGCTCACCGTCCGGGTGACCCGTACGGCCGACGGCGGGACGGTGGTCGGCTGCTCCTGGCACCACGCGGTCGGTGACCTGAACAGCTTCATGCTGCTGTTGCGGAGCTGGTCCGCCGCGGTCGAGGGCGAACCGCTTCCGGAGGCCGAACTCGTCGACGATCAGGACGAGTTGCTGGACAAGATACTTCCCGTCGAGGACTGCGGACGGCCCGGCTTCCGGCTGCCCTCGGAGGCGGAGGCGGAGCTGCTGGCCCGCGAGCTGGCGACCGGCCCGCTGGCGAACCGGCTCGTCCAGATCGCCTTCACCGACTCCGAACTGGCCAGGATGAGCGAGGAGTTCGGCGAAGCGGTCGGCCGGCGGCTCTCCTCCGGGGATGTCCTCTGTGCCCACCTGGTCAGCACCCTGCGGGAGTTGGACGGGGATGACGCCGAGCGGATGCTGACCGTGCCGGTCAACGCCCGCCGCTGGCTCGGTCTCCCGCCCGCGCTGGTGGGCAACCTGCTGAGCGAGGTCCACGTGCCGCACCGGCCCGAGGACGGCCCGGCGGCGCTGGCGGGCGCGCTGCGCACGGCGGTCGAGGAGTTCCCGACCGCGCACCTCAACCTCCGTGCCAACCTGTGGTTCCTCGCCTCCCTGGGACGCTCCCGGCTGCGCGACTGCGTGCCGCTGGGCTTCGACCCGGCGGCACGCCGGTTCAGCTTCTCCAACTGGAGCGGCTTCGGCGTCTACACGGTGACCTTTCAGGGGCAGCGCCCGGTGTTCTTCAGCCCGGCGGCCAACTATCCGATCCCGTGGGTCTGCTGGACGGTCGAGGGGTACCGCGGCGAGGGCCGGCTGGCCACCGTCGTGCTGCCCGCCAGGCTCGCCGCCCGGGTCCGCGGAGCGCAGGGCCGGGCGGCGCTGCACCGCTTCCGGCGGGCGGAGGACCAGCCGCCCGCCGCGGCCGGGGTGCTGCCCAAGGTGGTCTGAGCCGCCCCGCACGACGCGAAGCCGGGTGGCCACGGGGACGGTTCCCCGTGGCCACCCGGTGCGGCCCGCGACGGCGGCGGGCCTCGGAAGGACCGCCGGTCAGAAGGACCGCTCGATCGCGGTCCACAGCTGGATCCGGGCGCGCAGCGCGGTGCGGACCGTCTCGGCGCAGGCGTCCCACTTGTCCTGGTCGTCGCCGCACAGGTCGATCAGCATCTGCATCGCCATCGGGGTGTGCTGCTCACCGTCGACCTCGATGTGACGGGCCAGGTAGTCCTTGAAGACGGTGAGCGCGCCCTCCGGGTCGTCGATCCGGATGACCTGGGCGAACATGTCCGGGATCAGGTCCTCGCGGCCGAAGGCGAAGGCGGCGGCCCGGCAGTGCACCGGCGCGTTCTCCACGATCGACCAGGTGGTGGAGCTGAAGTCCAGGGCCGGCTGCGGCACTCCGGCGTTCTTCAGGGCGTCCGGGACGGCGGTGCCCGAACCCAGCAGGGCCAGGAACTCCTCGATCGGCCGCGGGTCGGCCCCGGCCTGCCGCATGCCCTCCACGTACAGCTCGAAGTGGCTGGTGTAGCCCTCGCCGAGCTCGTCGCTCTCCTCGACCAGCACGATCTCGTTGATCAGCCGCCGGCTGGCGGTCGGGCCGTTGGGGACCCACGGCACGTCCACGCAGGTGAGGTCGCGCTGGAGGCTCTTGAGCAGCGACATGAAGTCCCAGACGGCGAAGACGTGGCTGCCCAGGAAGGTGCGGACGCGCTCGATGCCGGTGAGCGCGCGGTACACCGAGTGCTCGACCACCTCGCGGCGCAGCGGGTCGATGGCCTGCTGGAGGCTGGTCAGGCCGGGGTGTGAGCGGTCCCAGTGATAGCGGTTTGCGGACAACGCGACTCCTTGGTCGGGCCGATGGCCTCGGTAGGTCTTCGGTAGGTCTTCGTCGGTCTTCGGTCGGGCTGGCTGTGGTCAGCGGTGCTTCATCACCAGGTCCAGCGCGTGCCGCAGTTGCTCGCGGCCGGGCTGGACGGCGCGGTCGAGCGCCGGGGCGAAGGGGAGCACGGCGCCGTCCGGGCGGGTGATCCGGCGGGGCGGGGCGACCAGGCGCATCTCCTCGGCGGCGGTGGCCAGCACCTCGGCGCCGAAGCCGCAGCTGCGGTTGGAGTCGTCCAGGACGACCAGCCGCCCCGTGCGCTCCAGCGAGTCGGCGAGCGCCTGCCAGTCGAAGGGGTACACCGTGCGCGGGTCGAGGACCTCCACCGAGAGGTCCGGCGCCAGCTCCTCGGCGACCGCGAGGGCGTCGTGCACCAGGTGCCCGAGGGCGACCACGGTGACATCGGTGCCCGGGCGGTGGATCCGGGCCCGGCCGAGCGGCACGGGCGCGAGTTCCCAGGTGACGGTCTCGCGCACCGGCATCGCGGCGGCGGGCGCGAACACCACGACCGGGTCCGGGTCCCGGATCGCCGAGCGCAGCAGGCCGTAGGCGTCGGTCGGGGTGGCGGGCACCACGGTCTTCACCCCGGCGTGCGCGAACAGGCTGTACGGGTGGTCGGAGTGCTGTCCGGCCCAGCCGTCCCGGGAGCCGGAACCGGGCACCAGGCAGGTCAGTGGGACGGTGGCCTGGCCGCCGGTCATCAACGAGAACTTGTGGGCCTGGTTGACGAGTTGCTCGAAGACCAGGAACAGCAGGGACGGGATCTGGAACTCCAGCACCGGACGCCGGCCGGCCAGCGCGGCGCCGACCGCCATCGAGGTGAAGGCCTGCTCGGACAGCGGGGTGTCGACGATCCGTCCGGGCCCGAAGCGGTCCAGCAGACCGAGCGTGGGCCCGGCCAGACCGGCGCCGATGTCCTCGCCGAAGACGCAGACCGCCGGATCGGCGGCGAGTTCGTCGGCCAGGGCCCGGTTCAGCGCCTTGGTGTACGAGAGCCTGGTCACGGTGTCACTCCCGCCCGGGGCCGCAGCCCGTCGGCGTACAGGTGGTCCAGCGCGCCCGCCGGGTCAGGGTGCTCGGAAGCGAGGGCGAACTCCTCGGCGGCGGCGAGCTGTTCGGCCACCGACCGGTCCAGCCCTGCGACCGTCGCGGGGTCGAGCAGGGCGGCGGCCCTGGGGAGCGGGTCGCGCTCGCGCCAGGCCTCGACCTCCTCGGGGGCGCGGTAGCGCAGCTTCATCCGGCGCTCCATGGTGTGGTGGCCCTCGTAGCGGTAGGTGCGGCAGGCCAGGAAGCCGGGGCCGCCGCCGCTCCTGGCCCGCCCGACGGCGCGCAGCGCGGCGGCGCGGACGGCCTCGGTGTCCATGCCGTCCACCTCCTCGGCGGGGATGCCGAAGGCAGCCGCCCGTCCGGTGGCACTGCCCGCGACGGCGGTGGCGGCGGGCAGGGTGGTGGCGTAGCCGTTGTCCTCGCAGACGAACAGCACCGGCAGGCGCCACATCGCGGCGAGGTTGAGCGACTCCAGCAGGACGCCCTGGTTGAGCGCGCCGTCGCCGAAGAAGGCCACCGCGACCGGCATCCGGCCGGCCGGGTCCGCCGGGCCCGAGCCGGTCGAGCCGGCTTCGGCCCGCGCCGCCCAGGCGGCGCCGACCGCGATCGGCGCACCCGCGCCGACCATGCCGTTGGCCCCGAGGATGCCCAGCGAGAAGTCGGCGGCGTGCATCGAGCCGCCCCGGCCGCCGTTCGACCCGCCGACCCGCCCCAGGAGTTCGGCCAGCAGCCGGTGCGGCGCGGTGCCCCGGGCGAGCACGTGGCCGTGGCCGCGGTGGGTGCTGGCGAGCCGGTCGGCCGGGCCGAGCGCGGAGCAGACGCCGACCGCGACGGCCTCCTGCCCGATGTACGGGTGGATGCCGCCGGGGATCGCGCCGGCCTTCACCAGGCCGAGCGCCAGCTCCTCGAAGCCGCGGATCAGCCGCAGCATCCGGTAGCGCTCGGCCGGGGTGTCCAGCGGGGCCGGACCGCCCGGCGCCGGACGGCCGTCGGCCGGGTGTGCGGGCGCGGTCACGGCCGGCCCCGCCAGACCGCCGGGCAGAACTCCGGGTCGGCGTAGTCCGGCCGGCCGTCCTCCGTGAGACGCACCAGCACGTCGTGGTTGTACACCACGGCCTCGCCGTCCGCCCGGTCGTGCCGGCGGTACTCGTTGGCGCCGTCCTGGAGGTGCAGCGAGACCGCCCGGCGCGGGTACGAGGCCAGGTTGGGCCCGCTGCCGTGGTAGGTGCGGCAGTGGTGGAAGGAGATGTGGCCGCGCGGGATCAGCATCGGCACCTTGCGCACCTGCTGCCCGTTGTGGGCGGCGTTGGCGGACAGGATGTCCTCGAGTTCGGAGCCGTCACGGTCGGCGAAGTGCCGGGTGGAGTCCTCGCCGGAGGGCAGCTCCTGCCAGCGATGGCTGCCGTCGACCATGGTGATGGTGCCGTTCTCCTCGCGGCAGTCGTGGAACGGGATGAAGGCGGTGAGCATCTCCTCGGAGGTGCAGGTCTGCCAGTAGTGCTTGTCGAAGTGCCACGGCACCCGGTTGCTGGGCTCCTCGGGCACCGGCGGCTTGTAGATGAGCGTCGACTGGAAGACCCGGATCTCCTCGGCCCCGGCGAGCAGGGCGGCCACCGCGCCGACCAGCGGCTTGCGCAGGATCGCGCCGACGGCGTCGCTCTCGTAGTGCACGTAGTCGTTGTGCCGCTGGACCGGGCCGTCCTCGGGCCGCCAGGAGGCCAGCCGGGGCGGCCGGCCGGGCAGTTCGCGGTCCCGGTGGCCGGCGTAGTACTCCTCGGTGGCGGCCTGGAGGGCGTCCAGTTCCTCGTCGCTGAAGAGCCTGCGGGACAGGTACCAGCCGTGTTCGCGGTAGTGCGCCACCTCCTCGGGGGTGGGCAGCAGGGCGAGTTCGGCCTCGGTGAGCCGGAAGCCGGGGGCTGGGGTCATCGGACGGGCCTCCTTCGGATGTGCGGGGGCGGGCCGCTCGGCGTCGGGGTTCTGGCGCTCGACGGCCTCGTAGAGGGCCTTGATGTTCGCGGTGCCGAACGTACCCGCTCCCTGGCGCTCGATCAGTTCGAGGAAGTAGGTGCGCCGGGGGTGTGTCGAGCGGGCGAAGATCTGGAACAACTGGCCCCCGTGGTCCTGGTCGACCAGGACGTTCAGGTCGCGCAGGGTCTCCACCGGGATGGCGGTCTCGCCGACGCGCTCGGCCAGGGCGTCGAAGTAGGCGCCCGGCGTGGTGAGGAACTCCACGCCGCGCTCCCGGGCGGTCCGGACGGCGCCGGCGATGTCGCGGGTGCTGAAGGCGAGGTGCTGGACGCCGGCCCCGCCGTGGGCGGCGAGGAAGTCGTCGATCTGGCCGGGCCGCCGGGTGGGGTCGGGCTCGATCAGGGTGAAGGTGACGCCGCCGGAGGGGCTCTGCACCACCTTGGAGTCCATCGCCTGCTCGCCGACCTCGATGTACTCCTCGAAGATC
This sequence comes from Kitasatospora sp. NPDC036993, assembly GCF_055607525.1. Lineage (NCBI taxonomy): Bacteria > Bacillati > Actinomycetota > Actinomycetes > Kitasatosporales > Streptomycetaceae > Kitasatospora > Kitasatospora sp. NPDC036993. Next base: position 296,559 of record NZ_JBVJRP010000007.1, read on the forward strand.
GTGCGGAAGCCCAGCGCGGCCTCGCAGAACCGTACGGAGTCCGCGAGCGATCCGGCCGGCAGGCAGATCGCGACGTGGTCGAGGTCGTCCAGCAGACGGGGCTCCGGGGTGGGGCCGTCCGTCCCGAGCGGCACCAGGCGCAGCGCGGTGTCGCCGAAGCCGGCGATCAGGCGGCCGGCCCGGTCGAGCACCCGGGCGCCGTGCCGCTCGGCGTGTTCCAGCGCTGCCGCCGGGTCGGCGCAGCCGAGCGCGAGGACCGCGACGCCGTCGCCGTGCCGGGAGACGTACTCGGCCACCGGGTGCTCCGGGTCGGCGGCGGAGGTCAGGTGCAGCCGGATGGTGCCCTGGCGCAGTGCGATGGTGCGGGCGCCGTCCGGCGTGGTGGCGGGCGCGTCGGCGGTGAAGCCGTGGTCGGCGCCGAGGCCGGCCGCGGCCTTGTCGGCGTCCGCGCAGTGGAACTCGACGTGGGTGATGGTCTGGATGGACAACGGGATCTCCCCCCGGAGGGATGGTGGATCGAGGATCGGCGCGCTGCCGCCGCGCGGCGGCGGGCGGCGGCAGCGGGCGAGGGCTAGCGGGTCGACCGGGTGGAGGCCGGGCCGAGGATCAGGCTGAGGTTGTGGCCGCCGAAGGCGAAGGCGTTGCTCAGCGCGGCGCGCACCGGGGTGGACCGGGCGGCGCCCCGGACGTGGTCCAGGTCGCAGGCCGGGTCGGGGTCGGTGAGGTTGAGGGTCGGCGGCAGCGTTCCCCTGGCCACCGCCAGGGCGGTCACCGCCGCCTCCAGCGCGCCCGCGGCGCCCAGGAGGTGGCCGGTGGCGCCCTTGGTGGAGCTGACCGCGGGCGGCCGGGCGCCGAACACGGCGTTCAGGGCGGCGGTCTCGGCGACGTCACCGAGCTTGGTGCCGGTGCCGTGGGCGTTCACGTAGTCGATGTCGCCCGGGGCGAGGCCCGCGTTGGCGAGGGCGGCGCGCATCGCGTCGGCGGCGCCGGTGCCGTCGGGGCGGGGCATGGTCGGGTGGTGGGCGTCGGTGGAGGCGCCCCAGCCGATGACGTCCGCGTACCCGGCGGCGCCGCGCGCCTCGGCGTGCTCGGCCCGCTCCAGGACCAGGACGGCGCTGCCCTCGCCCAGCACGAAGCCGTTCCGGTGGCTGTCGAACGGCCGGCTGGCCTGCGCGGGATCCTCCCAACCATGCGCCAGCGCACGGGCGTTGGTGAAGGCGGCGGCGATGGTCGGGTGCAGCGAGGACTCGGTGCCGCCGCACACCACCACGTCGGCGTCGCCGGCCCGGATCAGCCGCAGCCCCTCGGCGATCGCCTGGGCGCCGGCCGCGCAGGCCGTCACCACGGCGGAGCTGTAGCCCCGGATGCCGTGCTTGATGGCGATCCTGGCGGCGGCCATGTTGGAGAGCATGCCGGGCAGCAGGTACGGGCTGACGCCGGGCCGTCCGCGCTCCAGGCGGCGGTGGGACTGCTGCTCGAAGGTCTCCAGTCCGCCGCCGCCGGTGGCCAGCACCACGGCGGTGCGGTGCGGGTCGGCGTCCCGGCCTACGGCCAGGCCGGCGTCGGCGAGCGCGTCGTCGGCGGCGGCCAGGGCGAGCAGTACGAAGCGGTCCACGCAGCGGGTCTCGGTGGGCGGCAGCACCTCCCTGCCGTCCACGGCGGGGGCGAGCCCGGCGGCGGGCAGCCAGCCGTGGGCGGCGTGGCCCTCGGGGAGGGCGCTCAGGCCGGAGCGGCCGGCGGTGAGCGCCTCGAACACCTCGGCGGGCTCGCGGCCGAGCGGGGAGACCAGGCCGATGCCGGTGACGACGGCTCCGGGGCGGGCGTTCATGCGGGTACCTCGCTTCGCTCGGCGGTCGCTCGGTGCGACGCGGACCTCTGGGCGGTCGCCCGGTGCGACGCGCGCCTCCCGGCGGTTCGCCCGCTCACGCGCCCACCGCCGCCAGGTGGACCTGCCGCAGCAGGACCTTGCGGACCTTGCCGGTCGGGCCGAGCGGGATGTCGCCGGGGGAGACCACCAGCACCTTGCGGACGGTCGCGGCGGCGGCCTCGTCCAGGGCGGCGACGACCGCCGCGGTGCGGTCCGCGGCCTGGTCGGCGTCCGCGGCGAGGAGCAGCAGCACGTCGGTGACCACGTGCTCGCCGTCGCGCACCGCGACCACCGTGCAGTCCAGCACGTCGGGGCAGGCGGCCAGCACGCGCTCCTCCGACATGGCGGTGAACAGCCGCTTGCCGTCGCCGAGTTCGACCGAGTCGACGGCCCGGTCCACGTGGTAGTAGTAGCCCTCCTCGTCCCGGTACATCAGGTCCCCGGTGAGGAAGCGGCCGCGCAGCCGGGTGCGGAAGGTGGTGGCCGAGTCGTTCCAGTAGCCGAGCGCCAGGGTGGGTGAGGTGGTGGCGAGTTCGCCGACCTCGCCGGGGCCGAGCGGCTCGCCGTCGGGGCCGACCACCTCGCAGTCGACGAAGGCGTGCGGGCGGCCCACGCAGCGCCCGTAGCGCTCGGTGCCGGGGCCGTGGGTGATGAAGAAGTGCGAGTGGCCCATCTCGGTGGAGCCGAGGCCGTCCACGAACTGGGAGCCGGGGACGCGGGCGCGGCCGGCCCGGGTGACGGTCTCCCGGCTGCCGGTGGCGATCAGCCGGCGGATGTGCACCTCGTGGGCGCAGTCGCCGGTGTTCCACCAGAGCGCGACGGAGGCCAGGTCCCTGGCGGTGAGGTCGTGGCGGGCGAGGTCGGCCCAGGTGGCGGCGAAGCCGATCACCCCGGTGGGCTGCCACTGCTCGATCGCGTCCAGCACGCCGTCGCCGGACTGCCGGGAGAGCAGGGCGAGTTCGGTGTGCGAGCTGAGCGCGAGGTTGAGCGCGATCAGGGTGGCGGCGTGCGGGGCGGGCAGCGCGCTGAGCATCCGCTCCTGGCCCTGTGGGCGGGGCAGTCGCAGCCGGTGGCGGATCGCCGCGTACAGGCTCGCGTGGGAGTGGACGACCGCCTTGGGCATCCCGGTGGTGCCGGAGGAGTGGGTGATCGCCACCGGGTCGCCGGACCAGTGCCGGTACGGCTCGGGTGCCGCGTCCGGGTCACCGGCGCCGAGGGTGGCGATCTCGGGCAGCAGCGGGGCGCCGGGGTCGTGACCGGCCAGCGCGTCCAGGTGGGCCGGGTCGGCGAGGACGCCGGCCGCGCCGAGGCGGGCGATGTAGCGGGCGGCGCGCTCGCCGTCCAGGTTGGGGTTGAGCAGCGCGGGGATGGCGCCGAGCCGGGCCAGGGCGAGGAAGGAGAGCACGTGGTCGGCGGCGTCGCTCGCGTACACCACCACCGGGTCGCGCCGGGTGATGCCCAGGCCGTGCAGCGCGGCGGCGCGGGCCCGGACGGCGCGGTCCAGCTCGCGCAGGGTGAACGGCTGCCAGGCGGGGTGGTCGTCCACCGCGGTGTCGAAGCGGAGCAGCGGCACGTCCAGGTCCTGCCCGAGGGCGATCCGGGCGGTCAGGACGTTGCCGGCGCCCACGTCGGGGTCGTCCGCGAGCTGGGTGCGGAGGCTGCGGATGGTCACGGGGGTGGATCCCTCCCTCGGGGCCGGTGGGTGGCCCGGGCGGCTGATCAGGTGGCAGGTCGGTCGGCCGCGCGGGCGGCGGGGTGGCCACGGGGCGGCGGGCGGGTTCGGGCGGGGCGCTGGTGTGCCGGGTGCGGCTGCGTCAGGCGTCGGGCCTCGATGATTGGTACGGCCGGGGGCCGGTGGCGGGTTCACTTCCCCCGGATTCGGTCCGGCTCGGGTCCGGCCCGGTTCGGCCGTCCGGGTTCAGGCCGGCGGGCCGGCGAGCAGGACGGCGGCGGCCTGGTCCCCGTCCGGTGTCTGTTCGACGGCGATGGCCAGCACGTGGTCGGCGTCGCCGTCCGCCAGCAGCAGCGCGGCGAACTCGAACACCTCGGCCGGGACGCGGCCGGGGTCGGCCTCGGCCAGGGAGATCGCCGCGACGGGGCCGGTCAGGCCCCAGCGCGCGGAGACGTGTCCGAGGACGGCGTTGGGGTTGGACTGGAAGAACAGCAGCGGTCCGGTCCGCTGTCCGGGTTCGGCGCTCCGTTCGATGGCCCGCGCGGTCTCCAGGTCGCCGCTCGCGCTGGCCAGCAGCAGAGCGGTCCGTCCGGGGGCGGGCGGTGGGCCGTGGTGGGCGCGCAGACAGCGCTCGGCGGTGTCGGCGACCAGCGGGTTGAAGCCGGAGGCGGCGAAGCCGGGCAGCGGTGGCGGTGGCCCGTCCAGGCCGGGCGCGGGGCGGCGGGCCTCGGCGAGGATCCGCAGTCCGTGGGTGTGGTCGTCAGGGGTGGTCATGGCGGTGATGGTCATCCCGGGGCCAGCAGCAGCGCGGTGTTGGCGCCGCCGAAGGCGGAGTTGAGGCTGAGTGCGTACGAGGGGCGGGCGGCGCGCGGGCCGTCCAGGACGAGGTCCAGGGCGAGGTCCGGGTCGGGGCCGAGCCAGCCGGCGTTGACCGGGAGCAGTCCGGTTTCCAACGCGCCGATGGTGACGGCGAGTTCGAGCAGTGCCGAGGCTTCCAGGGCGTGCCCGTGCACGGACTTGCTGGAGCTGACCGGCAGGCGGTCGGTGTGCGGGCCGAACACGCTGCGCAGGGCGTTGGCCTCGGCCCGGTCGGCGAGCGTGGAGCCGGTGCCGTTGGCGTTGACGTAGCCGATCTCGGCCGGGGCGACGCCCGCGCGGGTGAGCGCGGCCTCGATCGCCCGGACCGCCCCGGTGCCCTCCGGCTCCGGGCGGCAGACGTGGTGGGCGTCCCCGGCCCGGCCCCAGCCGGCCAGCCGGGCGAGCGTGGACGCACCGCGCCGTTCGGCGGCCGGGGCGGCCTCGACCAGGACGGCGGCGGCCGCGTCGGCGAGCAGGGTGCCGGTGCGGCCGGCGCTGAACGGGCGTGCCTCGCCGTCCCTGGCCAGCGCCCGTCCGGCGTCGAAGACCGCGAACACGCCCGGTTCGACCAGGTGTCCGGCCGCGACCAGGACCCGCTCGTGCCGTCCGCCGGCCACCAGGGCCCCGGCGTCGGCGACGGCGGTCGCGGCGGCCACACAGGCGCCGGTGTAGACCCGGGTGACACCGGGCGCGCCCCAGTCGGTACGGAGTCCCGCGGCCACCGCGTCGGCGGTGGCGCGGGTGCGTTCGTCGCTGTGCAGCGCGAGCAGCACGGGCAGCCCGGCACCCTCGGCGGCGGTCAGCCCGGCCTGTCGGCAGGCCTGGCCGATCGCGTCGAGCACGGCCCCGGCCAGCGGGAAGGTGCGGGCCAGTGGCAGGGTGTCGGGGAACAGCGCGGCGCTGGTGGTGCGGCGGGCGCTCACGTCGAAGCGGGTGACCGGGCCGAAAGCGGTCTTGCCGTACGCGGCGGCCTCGGTGAGCGCGTCGAGGCCGCGCCCGGCGGCGCTGAGCACGCCGACGCCGGTGACCACCGGCCGCCCGGCCGCCGGGCCCGGCGGTCCCGAGCCCGTGCTGGCGGGGTTCACGGCCGGGCGCCCGCGCGGTCGGCGAGGACGGCCTCGCGCAGCAGCTCGGTGGCGTCGTCGACGGTCCTGACCGCGCCGAAGCGGTCGTCGTCCAGGTCCAGCTGGAGCCCGTACCGCTGCTCGAACTCGGCTATCAGCCACGTGAGTTCGAGCGATCCGAGGTCCTCGGGCACGGCGTCGACGGCGCGCTGCCCGAACGCCGCCAGCATGGTCAGGACCTCGGCCCGGTCCGGCAGGGCGTCGCGGAGCGGGGTGCCGGTCACGCGGCGCTGCCGGAGGTGGCGGCGAGGGCGTCGACCCGGCGGGTGACGTCGGCGGTGAACTCGTCCAGCGTCATCAGCGCGGTGGTCTCCATCTCGTCCAGGTCGAACTTGATCCCGAACTCGTCCTCGACCTGCACGGACAGGTCGGCCAGCGCGAGGGATTCGAGGTCCAGCCCGGCCGGGCCGAGGTCGGTGTCCCCGGTGACCTCGGAGACGTCGTACTGCATCTCGGCGAGTGCCGCCAGGACGAAGACGCGGATGCGGTCCTGCATGGTGGTGTGCTCCTTGTCGGGGGTGGTGCGGATCGTCGGGGTGGTGGTGCGGACGGATCGGGGCCGCGCCCGGGGTACGGCCGGGGCGGCGGGGCTGCGGTCAGCCGACGGCGGCCGCGGCCGCGGCGCCCGCGCGCAGGGCGGCCGGGTCGCGCAGCAGCTTTCCGGTGGCGGTGCGGGGGAGTACGGGGAGCAGGGCGAGCCGGCGCGGCCGCTTGTAGGCGGCGAGCCGGCGGGCCAGCCCGTCCTGGACGGAGGTGAGGTCGGCGGCCGGTTCGGTGGTCAGGTAGGCCTCGATCGCGCCGCGGTCGAAGACCACCACGGCCTCGCGGACCCCGGGCAGCGCGGTGAGCGTCTGCTCGACCTCGGTGAGGTCGACCTTCAGCCCGCCGATCGAGACCTGGGAGTCCAGCCGGCCGAGCACGGTGACCAGGCCGTCGGCGGCCAGCCCGGCGGCGTCCCTGGTGTGCAGCCAGCCGTCCGACCAGCGGGTCGGATCGTCCAGCCCGGGGTACGGGGAGGAGGCCGAGCCGAGCTGCAACTCGCCCTTCACCAGGCGCATCCGCATGCCGTGCACGGGCTGCTTGGCGGGGTGGAGCGTGCCGGAGAGGTCGGTGGCGATCACCCCGGTCTCGGTCATCCCGTACATGGTGCCGAGCGGGACGCCGTAGCGTTCGGTGAACAGCGCGGGCAGGCCGGGCCGGACGAGTTCGCCCGCCACGACCATCCGTCGCAGCCAGGGCAGCGGAGGCGGAGCGACCGCTCCCGCCAGCAGTTCGGCGTGGAACGGCACCCCGATCACGGTGGTCGGCCGGTCGCTCCCGGCGACCTCGGCGAGGATGCCCGCCGCCGTCATTCGCTCCGGCACGGTGAGCGCGACCCTGGCGTGCAGGCTGTTGAGCAGCCCGCCGACCAGGCCGAGCACGTGCACCACCGAGGAGAGCAGGATGACCCGCTCGCCCTCGCCGGGGAACTCCACCAGCCTCCGGTAGCAGTCCAGTTCGCGCAGCAGGTCGGCCGCCGTGCGGGCGATGACCTTGGCCGGACCGGTGGATCCGGAACTCAGCTGGATCAACGCGTGTCCGGTGCGGGCCGGGCGCCCGTCCGCCAGCGGAACGGCCACCGGCTCGACTTCGGAGAAGCCGCGCAGGGCCGCCGTGGACCGATGGGCGGAGCCTACCAGCACCTGAGGGGCCAGCCGCGCGACCGCCGCGTCGATCTCATGGTCGGTCAACCGATGGTCGAGGAGTGCGACTTGGGCACCGAGCCGCCAGCAGGCCAGCAGCACCGCGACGAACGCCACGGAGGGCGGCAGCCGCAGGGCCGCCGTCCCGCCGCGCCCGAGCCCGGCGGCGGCGAGCCGGTCGGACTGCTCCTCGACCAGGGCGCGCAGGGCGTCCCGGTCGAACGGCGCGCCGAGGCGCAGGCACTCGTCGCCGCCGGGGCCGGCCAGCAGCAGCCGGTCGACCCAGGAGTCCGGGGCGTCGGAGTGCGGCTGGAAGGCAGGCGGAAGTACGGAGGGGGAAAAGCCGGTCAACACGGCTCCACACAAGTAAGGGGATTGACATGGACGCCGTTAAACAAACCAAACGGCCAATTCCGTGGCCAGACCATGGCACAGACGAATGGTCAAATCAAGGTCTATACCAATGCGGAAGTTGCTCCTACGCTGCCCCATCGGGACTGGTCCGCGCGTGGCCGTCCTGGAACGAGGAATGCCCGTGGGAGCTCTCACGCTGGCCGGGGTCGAGCGCGCGGCACGTGCGCAACTCCCACCGGAAATATGGGATTTCATTGAAGGCGGCAGCGGCGCGGAACGCACCCTGACGGCCAACCAGGAGATGTTCGGACGCCATGCACTGCGCCCGCGGACCCTGGTCGACGTCTCCGCCTGCGACCCGGCGCTGACCCTGTTCGGCGCACCGCTGCGACTCCCGCTCGGGATCGCCCCGATGGCCTACCACCGGCTGATCGACCCGGAGGGCGAGACCGCCACCGCGCGCGCCGCCGGCCGGGCCGGCGCCCTGCTGGTCGCCGGGATGTTCGCCAGCCGGACCCTGGAGGAGATCGCCGAGGCCGCCACCGGCCCGCTCTGGCTCCAACTGTACTGGCTGCGCGAACGCGCCGCCCTCGCCGCCCTGGTGGAACGCGCCGAGGCGGCCGGCTACGGCGCGCTGGTGCTGACCGTGGACGCCCCGAGGATCGGCCGCCGGCTGCGCGACCTGCGCAACGGCTTCGCCATCCCGCCCGCCGTCCGCGCGGTCAACCTGGACCCGGCCCTGATGTCCGCGAGCCACCGGGCCGCCGGAGGCAGTTCGGGCATCGCCGAGCACGCCCGCGAGCAGTTCGACCCCACCCTGAGCTGGGCCGACCTGGCCTGGCTGCGCGAACGCACCCGGCTGCCCCTGGTCCTCAAGGGCATCCTCACCGCCGAGGACGCCCGGCTGGCCGTCGAGCACGGCGTCGACGCCGTCCTGGTCTCCAACCACGGCGGACGCCAACTCGACGGCGCGATCCCGGCCCTGGCCGCCCTCCCCGAAGTGGTCGACGCCGTTCCCGCCGGACTGCCGGTGCTGTTCGACGGCGGCGTGCGCAGCGGCACCGACATCGTGACGGCCCTGGCCCTCGGCGCCCGCGCCGTGCTGGTCGGCCGCCCCGCCTTCTGGGGCCTGGCCACCGACGGCGAGGCCGGCGTGCACCGGGTGCTCGACCTGCTGGGCGAGGAACTGGAGCACACCATGGCCCTGTTGGGCCGCCCCACCCTCGCCGACCTGGACCGCACCGTCCTCGCGCCCTGGCCCTGCCCGGTCCGCTGAGCCCCGGCGGGGGCCGGTCCGCACCTGCCACCTCCCCGAACGCCGCGCGTGACGGTTGAACCGCGCGGCACCCGAGTTGAACCGCGCGGCACCCGAACCGCGTTATCCCACCAGGAGGCCCGACACATGAACGAGCAGAACGAGCGATTCCCGGGCTGGGACTGGGACGACCCGGACGGTCTGGCTGCCCGCCTGGACACCTTCAGCGAGCAGGTAGCCACCTGCGAGACGCTCGAAGCACATCCCGGCGGGCTGCCGCGCGACCACGCGGGCTTCCGCGAACTCGGGCTCACCGGCATCGAGTTCGCAGCGTTCAGGACCGCCCACCCGGAAGGGCTCGGCAGCGACCTCGCCACCCTGCGCAGCCCCGGCGCCACCGCCGAGCCCGGCACCCTCTACCGGGTCGACGGCGACCGCTGGTTCACCCGTCTCGACATCTCCGAGGCGCTGCCCTTCGCCGACGCCAGCGTCGACTGGGTGTATGCCGAGCACCTGATCGAGCACGTCACCATGCCCGTCGCCGTCGGCTGGCTGCGCGAGGTCCGCCGGGTGCTGCGCCCCGGCGGCGTGCTGCGCGTGACCACCCCCGACCTCGCCCGCTACCTGGTCGGCTACGCCACCGACGACGGGTTCCTCGCCAAGCACCGGCGCCGGCTGACCACCCTCGGCTTCGGCCCCCCGATGCCCGCGCGTCCCGCCTTCCTGGTCAACCAGATCTTCCGGCACTTCGGTCACCAGTGGATCTACGACCTGGACGAGCTGCGGCACGTCCTCACCCGGGCCGGCTTCGACCCCGACCGGATCCGCAAGTGCGCCTACCGGCAGGGAGTCCGGTCCGACGTCGCCGACCTCGACACGGCCTTCCGCACCGATGAGACGATCTACGTCGAGGCAGACCGCTGAGCCCGGCCCACCGCACCGAACGGACCCGCCCCATGCCCCTGCACCCCCAGGCCGAGGCCCTGCGCGCCCGGCGCGCGAGCAGCGGTACCCCGCAGCTCTACACCCTCACCGTCGACGACGCCCGCGCCGCCGACCTCGCGGACATCCTCGCGACCGCCGGAACGCCCGAGCCGGTCGCCGCCGTCGAGGAGCACCGCATCCCGGGCCCCGGTGGCGAACTCGCCCTGCGGCTCTACCGACCCGAGGCGCCCGGCCGCCGACTGCCCGCCCTGCTCTACCTGTTCGGCGGCGGCTGGACGCTCGGCTCGCCCGACACCAGCGACGCCATCTGCCGCCGGCTCACCAACGCCGTCGGCTGCGTCACCGCGTCCGTCGGCTACCGGCTCGCCCCCGAACACCCCTTTCCCGCGGCGCTGCACGACTGCCGTGCCGCGCTGGTCCAACTCGTCGAGCGTGCCGAGGAGTTCGGCATCGACCCGGACCGGGTCGCGCTCGGCGGCGACAGCGCCGGCGGCAACCTCACCGCCGCGCTCACCCTGCTGCTGCGCGCCGAGGGCGGCCCGGCCGTGCGCCACCAGCTGATGGTCTACCCCTGCACCGACCACGCCGCCGACACCCCGTCGCTGCGCGAGAACGACGACCCGGCGCTGTTCAACCGCCGCTCGGTCGCCTGGTACTGGGACCACTACCTGGCCGACCGGGGCGACGGCGACAGCCCGTACGCCTCCCCGCTGCGCGCCGCCGGCCTGGCCGGCCTGCCGCCCGCGACCGTCCTGACCGCCGAGTACGACCCGCTGCGGGACGAGGGCGAGCAGTACGCCGAGGCGCTGCGCGCCGCCGGGGTGCCGGTGACGCTGCGCCGCTACCAGGGCATGCCGCACGGCTTCTTCGCCATGACCGGCACCCTGGACGCCGCCGCCGAGGCCCAGGCGTACGCGGCCGACTGCCTCCGGGAGGCGCTGCGGTGAACCTCCGTCTGGACGAGCTGCACGCCTCCCTGTCCGACCCGCTGCTGGACGCGATGACCTTCCTCAACGAGGTCACCACCCGCTACCCGGACGCGGTCTCCTTCGCCCCCGGCCGCCCCTACGAGGGCTTCTTCGAACCCGAGGACGTCCCCGCCTACCTGGAGACCTACCTCGACCACCTGGCCGACCGGGGCCTGGGCCGGGACGCGGTGCGCACCGCGCTGTTCCAGTACGGCCCGACCAAGGGCGTCATCAACGAGCTGGTCGCCCGCTCGCTGGCCAACGACGAGGGCCTGACCGTCGACCCCGCCGCCGTGGTGCTCACCGTCGGTGCCCAGGAGGGCATGCTGCTGACGCTGCGCGCGCTGTGCGCCGGCCCCGACGACGTGCTGCTGGTCAGCTCGCCCTGCTACGTCGGCGTCACCGGAGCGGCCCGGCTGCTCGACCTGACCGTCCGCCCGGTCCCCGAGGGCCCGGACGGCGGCCCCGACCCGGAGGCGGTCCGGGCCGCGGCCAGGGCCGTGCGCGCCGAGGGCCGCCGCCCGCGCGCCCTCTACGTCGTCCCGGACTTCGCCAACCCCTCCGGGACCAGCATGCCGGTGGCGAGCCGCACCGGGCTGCTGGAGGCCGCGGCCGAGGAGGGCGTGCTCGTCATCGAGGACAACCCGTACGGCTTCTTCTCCCGCACCCCGGGAGTGCGGCCCACCCTGAAGGCGATGGACCGCGGCCGCCAGGTCGTCTACCTGGGCTCCTTCGCCAAGACCTGCTTCCCCGGGGCGCGCCTCGGCTACGTGGTCGCCGACCAGGAGGTGGCGGGCCCCGACGGGCGGCACAGCCTGCTCGCGGACGAGCTGGCCAAGCTGAAGAGCATGACGACGGTCAACACGCCCGCGCTCAGCCAGGCCGTCATCGGCGGCATGCTGCTGACCCACGACTGCCGCCTGCGGGCCGCCAACGCCCGTGCCACGGCCCACTACGCGGCCGGCATGGACACCCTGCTGCGGGAGCTGGACCGGCACTTCCCCGCCTCCGTTCGGCGCCGGCTGGGCCTCTCCTGGAACCGGCCCGACGGAGGATTCTTCGCCGTGCTGACAGTGCCGTTCGTCGCCGACGAGGCGGCCATGGAGCGCTGCGCCCGCGACCACGGGGTGCTCTGGACGCCGATGGCGCCGTTCTACCCGGCGGGCGGCGGCGAGCACCGGCTGCGGCTGTCGGTCAGCTCGCTGACGCAGGCGCAGATCATCGACGGGGTGGCCAGGCTGGCGGCCTTCATGGCGGTCTGAGACCGCTCGGGAACGACGGAGGGGCCCGGCTCGTGGAAACGAGCCGGGCCCCTCCCGCGTCGTCGGTCAGCGCACCCGGGTGGAGAACAGCCGGGCCGACCAGTACACCGCCAGGACGGTCATCACCACGACGATCAGCAGCCCCTGCCAGACCACGCTGTCCCCGGCGTGCCCGGAGAACAGCGCGCGCATGCCCTCCACGGCCCAGTAGAAGGGGTTCCACTTGGCCGTCTGCTGCAACCACCCCGGCGCCAGGGTGAGCGGCAGCAGCACCCCCGACAGCAGCGCGATCGGCTGCGCGAGGGTGTTGACCACCGGCGCCATCGCCGCGTCCGTCGGCACCATCAGCGCGATGCCGAAGGAGATCGCCGAGGTCATCAGTGCCAGCAGACCGAGCAGGAGGTACGCGAGCAGCAGGTTCAGCGGGCTCACCCGCAGCCCGAACGGCAGCGCGATCAGGGTGATCAGGACGGCCTGCACCAGCAGCGCGACCATCTCGCGCAGCGCCCGTCCGAGCAGCAGCGCCAGCCGGCTCACCGGGGTCACCCGGGAGCGTTCGATGATGCCGGCCTTGAGCTCGCCCAGCAGGCTGAAGCCGGTGAACAGCCCGCCGAAGATGCACAGCACCGCCAACAGGCCCGGCACGTAGATCTGGTAGGCGTCGGCGTAGCTGCCGGTGCCCTCCGGGACGAGCACCTTCTTCAGCAGCGGCGCGAACAGCAGGAGGTAGAACAGCGGCTGGATGATGCCGACGGCGATCCAGACCGGGGTGCGGATCATGAGCAGCAGCTGGCGCTGGAAGACCAGCCAGGTGTCGCGGGCGAGCTTCACGGTCTCCCCAGGGAGTTGTGCGGGTCCGGGTGCTTCGGGTCGGGGGTCAGGACTGCCGCAGCGAGCGGCCGGTGCGGGCCAGGAACACGTCGTCCAGGCTGGGCCGTTGGAGCTGCACGGTGCCGGGCGTGACGCCCGCCGCGTCCAGGGCGCGCAGCAGCAGCGGGATGGCGGCGGCGCCGTCCTCCAGGTACAGCCGCAGCCCCTCGTCGCCGTTGGGCTCCAGCCGGTGCAGGTACGGCTGCGGGCGCAGCACCTCCGCGGCCCGTTCGGCGACCGCCTCCCCGCCGTCCAGGCCGACCAGCACCACGTCGCCGGAGATCTCGCGCTTGAGCGCCTCGGGGGTGCCCTCGGCCACCACCTGGCCGTGGTCGACGATGGCGACCCGGTCGCAGAGCGCGTCGGCCTCGTCCAGGTAGTGGGTGGTGACGACCACCGTCATGCCCTCGGTGCGCAGCCGGCGGATCTCCTCCCAGACGTGCGCCCGGCTGGCCGGGTCCAGCCCGACGGTGGGCTCGTCCAGGAACAGCACCCGGGGCTGGTGGATCACCCCGAGCGCGATGTCCACCCGGCGGCGCTGGCCGCCGGAGTAGGTGGCGCACGGGCGGTCGCCGAACTCGCCCATGTCGAAGGCCTTGAGCGCGTCCTCGGCGGCCTGGACGGCCTGCGCCTTGGGGGAGCCGTGCATCCGGGCCTGGAGCACCAGCTCCTCGCGACCGCTGACGTTGTCGGTGGTGCCGCCGCCCTGGGCGACGTAGCCGATCCGGCGGCGGACTCCGGCCGGGTCGGTGAACAGGTCGGCCCCGGCGATGGTGGCCTGTCCGCCGTCCGGGCGGATCAGGGTGGCCAGCATGCGCAGGGTGGTGGTCTTCCCGGCGCCGTTGGGGCCCAGGAAGCCGTAGATCTCGCCGGCGGCGACCGACAGGTCGATGCCGCGGACGGCGTCGACGGTGGGGTTCTCGCCGCTGCGGCGGGAGGTCTTCTTGCGGTAGGACTTACACAGTCCCGCGGTCTCGATCAACCGGAACTCCCGTGCGGGGATGGGCTGCCACGGCACCTGGGAAGGCGGGGCCCGGCACCTGCGAAGGGCGGTGCCGCTGCGACACCCTAGGGCGAACCCCGCCCAGGAAACAATGGCCTAGACCAATGGACGTTCCCTCTCCCGGTCTGCTAAGGGGGCGTCGGCACGGAGCCGGCCGCCGCCGTCAGGCCGGACCGGCCGAGCGCCTCCAGGCGGTCCGCCGCGGCCCGCGCACCGCCCCCGGCCAGCAGTTCCCTCCCGACCTGAACCGCGCGCTCCCGGTGGTCCGTCGAGTCGAGTACGGACCGCAGCGCGTCCGCCAGCCGCTCCGGCGTGACGCGCGCGAAGGGGACCCGCAGGCCCGCGCCCGCCGCCGTCAGCTGGGCGGCGACGAACGGCTGGTCGTGCCGGATCGGCGCGGTGACCAGCGGGAGGCCGTGCGCCAGCGCCTCGCCCACGGTGTTCATGCCGCCGTGGCAGAGCACCGCGTCCAGTTCGCCGCGCGCCATCAGCTCCAGCACCGGAGCCCGGTCCACGGCCACGGCCGAGGCGGGGAGTCCGGGCAGCAGCTCGCGCGGCGCGGCGAACACCGGCTGCACGTCCTCGCCGCACAGCTCCAGCGCCCGGACGGCCCTGGCCAGGAAGTCCGCGCCCAGCTCGCCGGCCAGCGTGCCCATGGTGACCAGTACCCGTCGCCGGCCGGGCCGCAGCCGCTCCCACGGGAAGGTCTCGTCGTGCGGCCGTGCCGTGAGCACCGGCCCGACCAGCGCGTGCTCCGGCGGCGCGGCGCGGCCGGTCAGCGCGGGGCCGGTGGTCGCCAGCACCAGGGCGGGGGAGAAGCGCGGGTCCAGGTACTCCCGCTCGGGCAGCCTGGCACGCTCCCACAGGCCGCGCAGCAGCCCGGTCATCCACGCCTCGACCTGCGGCAACGCCCGGTAGGGGCGCCCCAGTTCCATCGCCCCCGGCGCGAAGCTCGCCCACGGCAGGCCGTGCCGGTGCGCGACCAGGGCGCCCGCCGGGGTGTGCTGGTCGACCAGCAGCACGTCCGGGCGGTACTCCCGCACGATCGCGTCCAGCGGCTTCGCGGTGAACCGCGCGTACGGGACGATGAAGCCCTCCCAGAGCGAGCGCAGCGCGGCCAGGCCGTGCCCTCCCTGGGCCCGGAACGCCCGGGTGCCGGTGCCGAGCACCTCGGCCCGCGGGCCGAGCAGCGGGCGCAGCACCGACTCGGTGCCGGTCCAGGCGACCTGGTGGCCGCGCGCGGTCAGTTCGGCGGCGATGCCCGCGGCCGGGTTGACGTGGCCGGTCAACGGCGGCATCACCAGCAGGAACCGGGTCATCGGGCGTCCTCCTCGGGGATCGGTCGCGGGGCGTCGGCGACGCCGGGTACCAGCCGCTGGACGTCGGCGACGGTCAGGGCCTCCAGGGCGGCCAGGTCCAGCCCGGCGCGCAGCGCGGCCAGGTCGGCCGCCGGGCCGAAGCGTCCGGTCAGCCGGCGGGCCAGCTCGGCGAGTTCGGCCTCGTCCAGCAGCAGGTCGGCGTCCAGCCGGGCGTCCGGGGTGACGTGGCGCGCCCAGCCGGGCGGCGCACCGGCCACCTCGACCAGCAGGGCCACCAGCTCCCGGTTCAACGCGGACACGGGGGAGGGGGGTTCAGGATTCGGCATGAGAGATGTCCCACCTGCTCGACGGTACGAAGGGGAATGCGGCCGCGGCGGAGCGCAGTTGGCGTCTTCCGGAGGGTGGCGGCGACGGTGGAGGGCCCGAGATCACTTGTGCGACCAGGCGGGTGTCGGAATACTAGCCCGGGTGACCGCACTGGAGGCAGTGGCCGTTCACCTCCCCCCACACGCCGTGCCCATCGAGGCGGTGGGCGAGCGGATCGGCCTGACCCCACGTCAACTCCGTCTATTCCGCCGTTTCCACGGCCTGGACCAGCTGCGTCTGGATCCGACCGGGAAGCTGCCCGACCTGCTCGAAGCCGCCCTGGACGACCTGCCGGAGCTGCGCGGACGCGAACGCGACATCCGCTTCGTGATCCACGCCCGCAGCATGCCGGTGGCGGTGCCCCACCCGCTCAACCCGCTGCACGACCTGCTCGACGCCCGGGGACTGGCGCATGCCAACGCCTTCACGGTGACCCACCACGCCTGCGCGGTGGGCCTGCTGGCCATCGACCTGGCCGGCCGGCTGCTCGCGTCCGACCCCGATCCGGCGGCGCTCGCCCTGGTGCTGACCGGTGAGAAGACGTTCACCAGGGACGCCCAGGTCGTGCCCGAGACCGGCATCTTCGCCGAGGGCGCGGCCGCCTGCCTGGTCAGCGCCAGTGGCGAACGCCACCGGGTGCTCTCCTTCGTGGTGCGCCAGCGCCCGGAGTTCGACGGCCGGCTGGCCGAGGACCAGGACCTGCTGGCCCGCTACCAGCGCGAGTACCCGAACGTGATGGTGGAGGCGATCGAGGCCGCCCTGGACCAGGCCGGTCTGGACCTCTCCGACCTCTCCGCGATCCTGCCGCACAACGTCAACCAGGCGTCCTGGCGGATGATCGCGCGCCGCATCGGCTATCCGGTCGAGAAAGTCGTGCTGGACAACGTGCGGTCGGTCGGGCACAGTTTCGCCTCGGACAGCCTCATCAATCTCCACACCGCCACCACACGCGGGCTGATCCGCCGCGGCGACCACTACCTGATCGCCGCCGCAGGTGTCGGAGCCACCTTCTCCGCGATGGCGATGCGGTACTGACGGGCCGCCGGTTCCACCGGAAGCCGCCGTCCGCACGCCACCGCCGGAAATCCAGACCAACCCCAGAGCCCCGGGGTACCTGCAAGCCCCGGAGCACACATCCCACGTACGACGGGACGGGACACCCATGTCAGAAGCCGTGGTCCAGACCACTGACCCCGAACTGCGCGAGCGCATCCTGCACGGCATCGGCGATCTCCTGCCGCGCGTCCTCAAGCGCGAGATGCCCGAGATCCCCCAGGACGCCTGCCTCTTCGACGACCTCGGCCTCACCTCGGCCGGCACCATCGAGCTGATCCTGGAGCTGGAGGAGTCGCTCGACATCCAGGTGGACGTCGAGCAGATCACCGAGGACGACCTGCGGTCGGTCGTCAGGCTGGCCGACTACGTCGCCGGGCACGTCATCCCCGAGGACTGACCGGGTGGCCCCCGCCCCCACCGGTCTGCGGATCACCCGGGCGCTGGCCCGCCGCTTCGACGGCCGCTCGGAGACCTCGCTCGACCCGGACCTGCGGGTGTTCGTCTCCGACCTCGTCCGCCCCTACGGCCTGCCGCTGCGGGAGGACCTGCTGGGCGAGGGCGTCGGCCACTCCTACGAGGAGCTGGCCGCCGGACTGCTGCGCGAGGCGCTGGCCGAGGACGAGCCGGCCGACCTGCTGATCCTCGCCTTCGACACCCCGGACGTCAGGCCCGGCGCCCCGTCCTCGCTGGCGCTCAGCCGCTCCGTCCCGGGAAGCCCGCTCGCCTTCGCGGTCTGCGACCAGGGCAGCGCGGTGGCCTTCACCGCGCTGCGGCTGGCCGCCGACCACCACCGCACCGGCACCTGCCGGCGGGCCGTGGTGGTGCTCGCCGAGCAGACCGCGCTGCACTACGAGCCGGCCGAGCCGGTGGCGCTGCCCGAGCGGCACGCGGTGGTGGTGCTGGTCTGCGAGGCGGCTCCGGGTGCCGGCCTGGCCGTACGGCAGTCCCGGGGCGTGACGTCCCCGGAGGAGGCGGTCCTGGCCGAGGCGAAGGAGCTCGGGCCCGAGGGGGTGCTGCTGCTCGGCCCCGGCTTCGGCGCGTCCGGTCCGTCCGGCGCGGAGGAGCCCCCGGCGGCCCAGCCGTTCACCGGCCTCTGGGCCGAGCTGGCCGAACACCTGCCGCAGTGGCGGGCGGACGGGCGGCCCGTGATGCTGGCCGGGTACGACCGGCGGCTCGGCGTGCTCAGCACGCTGGCCCTGCCGTGACGGCGGTCGACCTCTGGCTGATCGACACGCGTCAGCCGGCCGTCGCGGCCGCCGAGTTGTGGCCGCTGCTCGACCCGGACGAGCGTGCCAGGGCGGCGCGGTTGGAGTCCGGGCCGGGTGAGCGCTTCACCATGGTGCGCGGCGCCGTCCGACAGCTGGTCGCCGCCAGGATCGGTGTGGGCCCGGCCGAGCTGGTCTGGCGGTACGGGCGGTACGGCAAACCCGAGCCGGCGGAGGCGGGCGCGCTGCGGGTCAACTGGTCGGCCTCGTCCACGCTCGCGGTGCTGGCCCTCGCCGAGGGGCGGGCGGTCGGTGTCGACGTCGAGCGGCTCCACGAGCCCCGGACGGCCGGGCGGATGGCCGCCCGCTGGTTCCCCGCGGAGGAGGCGCGGTTCGTCGCCGAGCCCGTCGAACCGGCCGAGCGGGCGACGCGGTTCACCATGCTGTGGTGCCGCCGGGAGGCCTGCGTCAAGGCCTACGGAGGCCGGCTCACCCAGTCCTTCGGCGTGCCCGTGGCCGGCCCGTCGCCGGTGTCGGTCACCGATCCCGGAAGCCTCGGCGCCGGCCCGTCGCGGATCTGCGACGTGCCGGCGCCGAGGCCGTTCCGGGCTGCCGTCGCGGTGCTCGGAGATTCGGAAGTTCATGTCAACTCCCGTGTGTGGAAGCTGAATTGATGCCGTAGCAGGCCTGGGCAGGTTTGGTCTGGACCAGTCCGCGAGGGCGCTGGTAGCGTCCTGGCCACACCCCCTGCCGAGCCCTCCCGGGCAAGCCGAAAGGCGCGTGCGACGTGATACCGCAGGACGCCACACCGAACGAGCCGGCGTCGCCCAGCGCGACGCCGGGCGGCGCGCCACCGACCGCTCGGCGGATCACGGTCCGGTACGCCACCGAGGGCGGCGGCTCGGGCCCGCTCACCCGCGGCCAGGACAACATGATCCGCTGCATCCGGTCGAGCGCCCCCGAGCAGATCAACAAGGAGTCCGTCTGGCCGGTGCCCGACGGCACCTCGGTCCCCTCCGGGCTGGTCGCCCTGCGCCTGCTGGTCGAGCGGCACGAGTCGCTGCGGACCTCCTTCCCCGCGGGCCCGGGGCCGGACGGCTTCCCGGATCGTCAGGTGGTGCACCCGGCCGGCCGGTTCGCCGTCGCCGTGGTCGAGGCGGGAAGCCGGTCTGAAGCCGAACTGGACGCACTGGCCAGTGAGTTGGGCGCCAAGGACGTGGCCGTCCCGGTGGATCTCGACGCGCCGCCGCGGGTCCGGTTCACCCTGGTCGCCGCCGGCGAGCGGCTGCTGCGACTGATCGCCGTGGTCTGCCACGCGGGTGCCGACGGCGCCGCCACCGCGGTGCTGATCCAGGACTGGCACGCCCTCGCCGGCAGGAAGGAACTGCCGCCGGTCACCGCGGCGACCCCGCTGCGGATCGCCGTCGCGGAGCAGAGCCCGCAGGGCCGTCGCAGGTCCGCCGCCGCACTGCGGCACTGGGCCCGGGTCCTGACCACGGGACCGCAGACCGTCTTCGCGGACACCCGGATCGTCGGCCCGCCCCGAGACCACGGCGCCCTGCTGGTCCGCTCGCGCACCGCCGCCGACCACCTCGCCGCCGTCTGCCGGCGCACTGCCGCCAGCCCGTCCGTCGTCCTGCTCGCCGCGTTCGCCGCGCTGGTCGCCCACCGCTCCGGCCGGCGCGAGCTGGTGATGTCGGCGCTGTCCGCCAACCGCCAGCGCGCCGCCCTGATCGACCACGTCGGGACCCTCGCGCAGGACGCGCTGATCCTGCTCGACACCGAGGCCGCCGACCTCGACCAGCTGATCGGCCGGGCCAAGTCCGCCTCGCTGAGCGCCTACTGGCACAGCACCCTGGACGCCGAACAGGTCTGGCAGCTGGTGGAAGACGCGGCCCATCTGCGGGGAGCCCGGTTCGGCCGCCAGGTGGTCGTCAACGACCTGAGCCTCACCATCCCGGCCGCCGTCGCCGACGCCCAGCCGCCCCCGGCCGCCGACCCCGAACTCACCGTGCTGCCCGCCCCGCCGCTGCCGGTACGGCTGATGTTCACGATCCTGCGGATCACCGGCAGCCTGGACTTCGTCCTGGTCGCCTGCCCCCAGGTGTTCGACGCCGAGGAGACCGAGAGCTTCGCCCGCGCGCTGCGGTCGGTGCTCGCGGCCGCGGCCGAAGGGCCGGTGCTGCTCGCCGACCTGACCGCCGTGCTCGGCCCGCCGGGAGGCGACCGGGCGGGCGAGTGGCGGCTGATCGACGGTTCCTGGATCGATCTCGCGGCCGTCCACGACCTCCTGGACACCGCCCTCGGTGGCCACCGGCTGTCGCTGGTCGACGGGAAGCTGGTGGCCGAGGTGACGGCGACCACTCCCGGGTTCGGCCCCGCCGAGGCCCACCGCGCCGTGATCGCGGCCCTGCCCGGCCGTGACACCGCGATGGCGCCGCACCACTACGTCGTCCGGCACGCGGCGCCTGAGGGGGAACGGACCGAGGCCGGAAGCGGGCGCGCCCCGGACGTCGTCGACCGGCTGTCCGCGCTCACCTGAAGGAATGACCACGGCAGTCCGGGTGTCACTCACCCCAACGGGTCGCCGTGGTCGTCCAGCGGACCACTCCGTGCCGGTGGTGCAGCAGCGGCGCGCCGGACACTCGGCCCGCCCGGTCCGCGGATCACCGCGGGCGCCGCGCCGGCCGGGGTCCGCTCCTCCGGTAGCGCCGTCACAGTTCGCCTCCGCTGTCCGGGAGTTCACCCACGCCGAGGCGGCGCGCCAGCCGCTCCCTGGCGTGCCGGAGGTTGGAGTGCACGGTGGCCACCGGCCCTCCCAGGTAGGCCGCGATCACCTTGACGTGCAGGCCGAGCAGGTAGCGGAGGATCACCACGTCCCGCTGCCGGTCCGGCAGTTCGAGGATCGCCGCGTACAGCCGCACCTCGTCCGCCTCGCTGTGCAGCAGCCCCTTCGCGACCTGCTTGAAGGCGCCGATCACCGCCGCGAAGGTGACCGCCTCCACCTCGACCGAGTCGTCGGCGGCCACCCAGTCCGCGATGTGCCCGTTGGCCAACCGCCAGGCGTACGCGGCCGGTTCCTCGAACTGCAACACCTGCGGCCAGCAGCGGGCCAGGTCGGCCTTCACCGCTCCGACCACCAGCGCCGCGTCGGACCGCTTGCCTATCCGGGTCAACGCGAGGGCATGCCAGGCTGGTTCATGCGTCTCGCAGAAGGCGTCGTAGGCGATGCCCAGGCGGAGCCCGGGGTCGGACCGGGCATCGCGGTCGGCACCGGCCGCCGGCTCGGCCTCCGCCCCGCGGACGTGCGCCACGGCCGTGGCACCCCGGTACCTGCGCGCCGGGGCACCCCTGTCGATCGTCATCGGGCCTGCTTTCCGTGGCCGTGGGCTGCTCGCCGGGCCACCCGAGGGTCGGGCTGTAGGTGCCCATCCTCATTCCATCAGGCCTGTCACTCCAGGATGCAATCCGAATACAGATGGTCATCTCATGGGCGCCGATGGTTGATTGGTATGCTCCGAAGCTGTTCGGGACGCGACCGGTCCCGCCCGGTCGCGCTCTCCCCGATGCCCTGTTCCACTGCGTCCCCGACGGCCTCGGAGTGAGCGAGCCGGTCGAGCGCTCGCCCTCTCGGGAGTGCGCGGCGGTGGCCGTCCGGCAGGGAAGGACGGGCCGTCGGGTGAACCAGGCCCCCGGTTACGGCCGCTGACGAACCATCGGCGCTCGAAGCGCGTCCTGCTGATCGAGAAGGCGGCCCGCGCCGCGACAATCGATCGGAGGAGGAACATGCGTCCGCAGCCTTCGGAAGCCCACCCCAGCCGTCACGGCGGTCACAGCCGTCGGGCCGTCCTCGGCCTCGGATTCGGCGCGGCCGTCGCCGTCACCGCCGCGACCGGCGGACCGGCGTTCGCGGCGTCCGCCGCCGGCCCGTCCGCCGATCCGTCCGTCGGCACCGGCCTCCATCCGGCCCTCGCCGCCCTCGAACAGGAGCACGCCGCCCGCCTCGGCGTCTTCGCCCGCAACCTGACCACCGGCCGGACCGTCCGGTTCCGCGCGGACGAGCTCTTCCCGATGTGCTCGGTCTTCAAGACCGTCGCGGTCGCCGCCGTCCTGCGGGACCTCGACCGCGACGGGGAGTTCCTCGCCAAGCGGATCCACTACACCGCCGAGGACATCGTGCGGGCCGGCGGCGGGTCGGTCACCAGCGAGGAGAAGAACCTGGCGAACGGCATGACGGTCGCCGAACTCTGCGCCGCCGCAGTCGACCACAGCGACAACACCGCGGCCAACCTGATGCTGCGCGAGCTCGGCGGGCCGACCGCCGTCACCCGCTTCGCCCGGTCGATCGGCGACCGCGTCACCCGTCTGGACCGCTGGGAGCCTGAGCTCAACAGTGCCGAGCCGGACCGCCGCACCGACATCACCACCCCGCAGGCCATCGCCGGCACCTACGGCCACCTCGTCCTCGGCCACGCCCTGCCGCCGGCCAAGCGGGACCTGCTCGCCGGCTGGCTGCGGGGCAACACCACCAGCACCCACCGCTTCCGCGCGGGCCTCCCGGCGGACTGGGCCCTCGCCGACAAGACCGGCACCGGGCGCTACGGCACCACCAACGACGTCGGCATCGCCTGGACCCCGTCCGGCGCCCCCGTCCTGCTCGCCGTCCTGACCACCCAGCCGGCCGAGGCGGCCCCGATGGACGAACCGCTGGTCGCCAGGACCGCCACCCTGCTCGCGGGCGCCCTCGGCTAGCATCCGGTCCCGCTGCCCGGCGCGGGCCGCCGGGCCCCTCCCGGTCCCGGCCCCTCCACCCGTGCGTCCCCGCTCCACCGGGCACAGACTGGTGGTGGATCGATGCTGCCCCGCGAGGCTGGGAGAGGCATGCTGCTGGGACTCGCCACCGCGTCGGCCGCCTGCGTGTGCTTCGGCTTCGGGTCGGTCTTCCAGGCGCGCGGGGCACGGTCGGTGCCGCGCGCCGACCGGGTGCGGGTGGGGCTGCTGGCCGGGCTGGTGCGGTCCTGGCAGTTCGTCCTCGGCACGCTGCTGGACATCCTCGGCTTCGTGCTGAGCATCGTCGCCCTGCGCACCCTCCCGCTCTTCCTCGCGCAGGCCGTCACCAACGCCAGCCTGGCCGTCACCGCCGCGGCCGCCGTCTGGCTGCTGGGCGCACGGCTCCGCCGGGGCGATCTCGCCGGCATCCTCGCCGTGGTCGTCGGGCTGACCCTGCTGGCACTCGGCTCCGGCCAGGAGGGGCGCAACCACGCCGCGCCCGCCTTCCACTGGGTGCTGCTCGCCACCACGGCCGTCGTGCTGGCCGCGACCCTGGTCCTGGTGCGCCGGGGCGGCAACGTGGCCGCGGCCGGGCTGGGGCTGCTGGCCGGGATCGGCTTCGGCGTGACCAGTCTGGCCGTCCGGGTCCTGGATGTGTCCGGCCCGCTCGCCGCGCTCACCGACCCCGCCGCCTACGCGCTGGCCCTCGGCGGCCTCGGCGGCTACCTGGCCTACGCCCTGGCCCTGCAACGCGGCACGGTCACCGCGGCGACCGCGGCCGGCACGGTGACCGAGACCTTCGGACCGGCGCTGGTCGGCGTGACGGCGCTCGGCGACGCCGCGCGCCCCGGATTCGAGTGGTGCGCGCTGACGGGCTTCGCGGTGGCGGTGGGCGGCACCTTCGTGCTCTCCCGCTTCGGCGAACTCGAAGGCGCGTCCGCCGAACTGTCCGCTCCGCACCGGGACGCGGAGGCGGCGCCGGCCGTCCCGCCCCGGTAGCCCGGACGACTGCGTCATGCGAAGGTGACTTGCCGGACAAAACGGACGGCGACCCGGTCACAGAGCGGCAGGTGCCCGATGGCGGAGGAGCCCCACCCCCGACCCCGGCGGTCGGCCCCGCAGGACTCGACGAGCCCCGCGGACCCGGCCGACCGCCCCGTCGCGCTGATCACCGGCGCCTCCTCCGGGATCGGCCTCGCCACCGCCGTCCGCCTGGCCGGCGCGGGCTGGCACACCCTGCTCTCCGGCACCGACCGCGCCCGCCTCGACGAACTCGCCGACCGCACCGGAGGCCGCGCCCTGCCCGAGGACCTGAGCAAGCCGGACGGCGCGTCCCGCCTCGCCGAGGCCGCCCTGGCCGAGGCCGGCCGGGTGGACGCCCTGATCGCGAGCGCCGGCCTCGGCTGGCGAGGCCCGTACGCCCGCACGCCCTCGGACACCCTGGACCGGATGATCGAGGTCAACCTCGCCGCCCCGCTGCGCCTGGTCCGACTGCTGCTGCCCGGCATGCTGGAGCGCCGCCACGGCCGGATCGTGCTGCTCGGCTCGATGGCCGGCCAGGTCGGCGTGCGCGAGGAGTCCGGCTACGCGGCCACCAAGGGCGGGCTGACGATGTTCGCGGAGAGCCTCTGGTACGAGCTGCGCGGTACGGGGGTGGGGGTGCGCCTGGTGCTCCCGGGGGCGGTGGACACCCCGTTCTTCGACCGGCGCGGCACGCCGTACCAGCGCGAGCGGCCCCGCCCGGTCACCGCGGAGCGGGTCGCCGAGATCGTGGTGGCGACCATCACCACCGAGCGCGACCGCCTGTACGTCCCGCAGTGGCTCGGCTTCCCGGCCCGCGTCCACGGCGCGGCGCCTGGCGTGTTCCGCCGGATGGCCGCGCGCTTCGGATAGGGCGCGTCTCGTGGATCTTGTCGGATCAGGGCGCGGCGTTGGGGTGCGTGCCGGAGGGCGTGCCCCATGACGTGCCGAACGAGCGCCGGGCGCCCGGGGAAGTCCGCCGCCACGGTCCTCGCCCTCGCCGCCGGCGTCGAGTTCCTGCACCTCGCCCCGGCCGCCGTCCGGCTCCCGCCGCTGCGCCGCACCCTGGCCCGGCGCACCGCGGGCCACGGCACCGCGCCCGCCCACATCGCCCTGACCTTCGACGACGGCCCCGATCCGGGCAGCACCCCGTACGTCCTCGACGCGCTGGACGAACTCGGTGTCCGCGCCACCTTCTTCCTGCTCGGCGCGATGCTGGAACGCGCCCCCGCGCTCGGCCGCGAGCTGGTGCTGCGCGGCCACGAGGTGGCCGTCCACGGCTGGCACCACCGGCGGCAGTGGTACCCGGCCCCCGCCCGTGACCTGCGCGAACTGCGCCGCGCCGACGAGGCCGTGACCGACCTCTGCGGTGCCCGCCCGCTCTGGTACCGCCCGCCGTACGGCGTCCTGACCGCCGGTCCCGCCCTGGCCGCCCGCCGGCTCGGTCTGCGCAGCGTGCTGTGGACCGCCTGGGGGCGGGACTGGACGGCGGAGGCCACCGGCGAGTCCGTCTACGCGACCGCCCGCCCCGGCCTCACCGGCGGCGCCACCCTCCTGCTGCACGACTCCGACTGCACCTCCGCCCCCGGCTCCTGGCGCGCCACCCTCGCCGCCCTCCCGCTGATCGCCGCCCACTGCCGCACCCACCGGCTCACCCTCGGCCCCCTCCGCGACCACGGGGTGCACCCGCCCGCCGGGCGGAACCGTCCGGCGTGACCGACGCGTCGTCAGGACCACCACGCCGAACGAGCAGGGGGTCGCCCGTGAACGTCAACGTCCGTTCATTGCACCGACTTTGGTCCTTCGCCGCGCTGGGAGCAGCCGCCCTCCTGGTGGCCGGCTGCGGCGGATCCGGCTCGTCGCCCGGGCCGGTCGTCTCGTCCGGCCCGCCCTCGGCCTCTGCCGCGTCACCGACCGCTCCCGCCCCGACTGCCCCCGCCCCGACCGCTCCCGCTCCGTCCGTCACGCAGACCGTCACGCCGTCCTCCGGCACCCCCGACCCGGGGTCAGGGACGTCCGTCGGCAGCGGCCTGACCCTCGCCGCGGCCAACGGCGGCAGCTACCGCTTCGCCTCGGTCGCCTGCGTCGGCGAGGCCTCACCGACCGGGGCCCTGAGCCTCACCGCGACCCCCAGGAGCCTGAACGACGCACTCGCCGAACTCGTCCTCAAGGACGGCGAGGCCCGGTTGCTGCTGACCCTCAAGGGCTTCCGTCCGGTGCTCTGGAAGGGCAGCGTCCCGATCGGCGGGCAGGCGAGCCGTACCGCCCACGGCGCGACGCTCACCGCGATGCCCGTCACCGAGGAACTCGGCGACACCGGCACGGTGACCGGCACCCTCACCTGCTCGGGCGCCGACGGCCTGTACTGACCCGCCTGCCGCGGCTACCCCAGCCCCACCCTCCGCAGCGCCGCCCCGAACCCCGCCTGCCACGCCGCCGGTGTCGCGCCGACGGACGGCGCGGGCTCGGGGCGGCCGAGCGCGGCCAGGGCGTTGCGGACCACCTCGGCCGGGCGGGCGGTGGCGACATCGGCGTGGCCGAGTTCCAGCTCGTGCTGGAGGTTGTCGCGCCCGTGCCCCTGCACCACGTCGAGGAGCAGCAGCCGCCGCCCCAGGGCGCGGGCCTCGCTGCAGGTGTCGCCCGAGCTGGTGACCACCAGGTCGGCGGCGGCCATCAGCGCGGGGACGCGGTCGGTGTACCCGTAGGGGTGCAGCCGGGGCTCCCGGCGCGCGGCGGCCCGCAGCCGGCGCTCCAGTTCCCGGTTGCGCCCTGCCACCGCGAGCACGTGCGGCCCGGCGGCGGCCAGCGAGGCGGCGGTGCGGGCGAGCGGGCCGAGCCCCCAGGAGCCCGACATCAGCAGCACGCACCGGGCGCCCGCCGGCACGCCCAGCTCCGCCCGGGCCGCGGCCCGCTCCGGCGGCCGGTAGAACGGCTCCCGCAGCGGCGCGGGCACGACGGCGATGTCGGCGTCCGGCAGGTACCGCCGCACCGCGCACCCGGCGACCTGTGAGGTGACCAGGAACAGGTCCGTCCCCTCCTGCACCCAGAGCCGGTGGGGCGTCACGTCGGTGCAGAACACGAAGTGCCGGAACTCCCGTTCCGGCGCCTGCCGCAGCAGCCGGTTGACGGCCGAGGTCGCGGTGGCGAACACCGAGACCACCAGCTGCGGCCGCTGCGCCTCGATCAGCTCCCGCAGCGCGGGGACCAGCCGGCCGCGCGCCGCCGCGTCGGCGAGCAGCGCGATCCTGGCGCCCGGCCGCAGCGCCGAGAAGTGGAAGGCGTCGTACACCCCGGGCAGGTCGAGCAGCCGGCGGAACACCGCCTCCCCGGCCGCGCCCGAGCGCCGGCCGAGCAGGGCCATCGCGTCCACGGTGCGGGTGGTCCAGCCGCGCTCGCGCAGGGTGTCCGCGCAGGCCTGGGCCATCACGTCGTGGCCCTGCCCGAGCGATCCCGAGACCAGCAGGGCGTGCGGCATCGGGCGGCCCCGTCAGCCGGCGGCGGCCGAGCCGAGCGAGGCCCGGTACCAGTCCGCGTACCGGCGCACGCCGTCGGTGAAGTTGGTGCTCGGCGACCAGCCCAGCAGCCGCTTGGCCTGCGCCGAGGAGATCCGCCGCCCCGCGTAGTCGGCCTTCCGCCCGTCGATGTGCTCGATGG
This sequence comes from Kitasatospora sp. NPDC036993, assembly GCF_055607525.1. NCBI lineage: Bacteria > Bacillati > Actinomycetota > Actinomycetes > Kitasatosporales > Streptomycetaceae > Kitasatospora > Kitasatospora sp. NPDC036993. The sequence goes on from NZ_JBVJRP010000007.1 coordinate 323,809, forward strand.
TGACGGGCCCGAGCAGTCCGTCCACGGTGTCGGCGATGTCCCGTACCGAGACGGCCGTCGAGCCCTCCAGCGCGAAGGTCTGGTCCTCGGCGGCGGGGGAGAGGGCCCGCACGTGGGCGTCGGCGAGGTCCTCGACGTAGACGAAGTTGCGGCTCTGCCGGCCGTCGCCGGCGATGGTGATCGGCCGCCCGGCCAGCGCGGCCTGGACGAACCGGGCGACGACCAGTTCGTCGCGCATCCTGGGCCCGTACGGGATGCCGTAGCGCAGGATGGTGAAGTGCTGCCCGTAGAGCTCGCGGTAGCTGTGCACCAGCATCTCGGCGGCGAGCTTGGTGGCCACGTACAGGTGGCCGCTGTGCTCCAGCCCGATCGGCACGTGCTCGTCCAACTCCTGCTCGCCGCTGTCGAGTTGCTCGTCGGCGAGGGCGGCTCCGTAGACCCAGACGGTGCTCGCCAGCACGGTCCGGCTCAGACCGCTGCGCCGGGCGGCCTCCAGGACGGCCTCGGTGCCGTCGATGTTGGTCCGCACCGCGCGGACCGGGTCGGCGCAGACCCGCTCGACATCGGCCATCGCGGCCAGGTGGTAGACCACCTCGCTGCCGGCCAGCGCCGCGGTGAGCGCCTTGAGGTCGAGGACGTCGAGCCGCGCGTGCTCGGCGTCCGGGTTGAGGTACTTGTCGGTGGTGTCCACCGCGAGGACGTCGTGGCCGGCCGCGATCAGGTGGTCCACGACGTGTGAGCCGATGAATCCGCAGCCCCCGGTGACGGCTATCCGCACGATCTTGCTCCCTTCGCTCCGGCTATCCGGCCAGGTGCCGGTACACCGCGGAGACGGCGTCGATCACCTGCTCCGTCTCGTCCTCGGTCATGTCGGAGTGCACCGGCAGGCAGACCTGCCGCGCGCAGACGTCCTCGGCCACCGGCAGCGGCCCGCGCCGGTACGGGGCGAGCACCGGCTGGAGGTGCAGCGGCAGGTCGTAGACCTCGCCGGACAGCCGCACCCCGTGCTCCTCGGCCAGCGTCCGCTTGAACTCCGCGCGGTCCACCCCGGCCGGCAGCAGCGCCACGTACTTGTAGTAGTTGCCGCGGCAACCGGGCGGTTCCAGCACCGGGTCGAGCCCGTCCAGCCCGGACAGCGCCGTGTCGTAGCGGCGGGCGACGGCCCGGCGGGTCTCGATGAACTCCTTCAGCCGGCGCAGGTGCACCGCGCCGATCGCGGCGTGCGGCTCGCTCATCCGCCAGGAGTAGCCGAGCCTCACGTGGTGGTTGGTGGTGAACGAGCCCTTGCCCTGGTCGCGGTAGATCCGGGCCTCGTCGCGCAGCTCCGGAGACTCGGTCAGGATCATCCCGCCCTCGCCGCTGGTGGTGACCTTGGTCGGGTAGAAGGAGAAGGCCCCGGCCAGGCCGAAGGTCCCGGCGGCACGCCCCTCGAAGCTGCTGCCGTGGGCGTGCGCGGCGTCCTCGACCAGCGGGATGCCGCGCCGGTCGCAGAGCGCCCGCAGGGCGTGCACCTGCGGGCCGACCAGCCCGCCGACGTGCACCAGGACGACCGCGGCGGTGTCCGGGGTGAGCGCCGCCTCCAGGGCCTCGGGGGAGAGCGCGAGGGTGGCCGGGTCGACGTCGGCGAACACCGGCCGCCCGCCCGCGTGAACCACCGCGCCGGCGGTCGCGTAGAAGGTGACGGCGGGGACGACCACGTCGCGGCCCCGGACGTCGACGCTGCGCAGGATCACCTCCAGCGCCGCCGTGCCGCTGCTCACCGCGACGGCGTGCGAGGCGCCGTGCTCGGCGGCGAAGGCCTGCTCGAAGCGCCCGGTCCACGGACCGAGGGTCAGCGCGCCGGTGGTGAGCATCTCGGTCACCGCTTCGGCGACCGCCGCGCGGTCGCTCTCGTCGAACACGATGCGGGCGGCTGGAACGCCCATGGGGCACCTCCGGCGGCGGGCTGCGCGAGCAGCACCGATCGGGACGGATCCTCCCGAACCGCACGTCAGCGGACGGGTCAGGCACATCACGCTACTTCGCCCACCGGGCCGCGGCCCGCCGTCGAGGCCCGCGCGGGTGACCGGATCTGCTTCCGTCGCAGGTCCGGGCCCTACTTCCGGTGCCGGGCGTGCGCTCCTCCGTGCGGGGGATGGCACTACTGCGTCCGCAGTACGCAAACGGCCTGCACAGGGACGACGACGGAGCAGGGGCCGGCGATCAAGGATTGGTCATGCTGCGGCGGACCGCGTCCGCCAGGACCTCCGGCCGGCCGCGGCGCGTTCGTTCCCGAGAACCGCATCCGAAGGAGTCCGCTCTCCCGTGGCCACGTTCCTTTACAGCCTGGGCCGATGGGCCTTCGTCCGGCGCCGGCTGGTGACCTTCCTCTGGGTCGCCGTGCTGGCGGTCGGCGGAGTCCTGGCGGCCAAGGCGCCCGCCGCACCCGACGACGGCTTCGCGATGCCCGGTACGGAGGCGCAGAAGGCCTTCGACCTGATGAACGAGCGCTTCCCCGGCGGCCACGCCGACGGAGCCATGGCGCGCCTGGTGTTCGTCGCCCCCTCCGGCCAGAAGATCACCGCCGGGCCCAACCAGCAGGCGGTCGAGCGGACGGTCGACGAGGTCGCCCGGTCCCAGCAGGTCACCGGCGCGGTGAACCCGTTCAAGATGCAGGGCGCGGTCTCCCAGGACGGCACCACCGCCTACGCGACGGTCAACTACTCCGCCAAGGTCGGCGAGGTGTCCAAGGAGGCCACCGACACCCTGGAGCAGGCCGCCCAGCACGGCCGGGACGCGGGGCTCAAGGTCGAGATCGGCGGCACCGCGCTGATGGCCAAGCCCGACGCGGGCGGCAGCAGCGAGGCGATCGGCATGGCGCTGTCCGCCGTCGTCCTGGTGATCACCTTCGGCTCGCTGCTCGCGGCCGGCCTGCCGCTGCTCACGGCGGTGATCGGCGTGGGCCTCGGCATGGCGCTGATCACCGCGCTCGGCAGCACGCTGGGGCTCTCCGCCACCACCGGCACGCTCGCGATGATGCTCGGCCTCGCCGTCGGCATCGACTACGCGGTGTTCATCGTCTCCCGCTACCGCGCCGAACTCGCCGAGGGCCGTACGCCCCAGGAGGCGGCGGGCCGGGCCGTCGGCACCGCGGGGTCCGCGGTGGTCTTCGCCGGCCTCACCGTGGTGATCGCGCTCGCCGGCCTCTCCGTGGTCGGCATCCCGATCCTGGCCAAGATGGGCATGGCCGCCGCCGGGACGGTCGTGATCGCCGTGCTGGTCGCGCTCACCCTGGTCCCCGCGCTGCTCGGCTTCCTCGGCCGCAAGGTGCTGCCCCGCAAGGCCCGCAAGGCGGGCGCCGCGGCGGCCCCGGCCGCGAAGGAGAACGGCGGCGCCCGCTGGGCCCGCTTCATCCTGCGCCGTCCGCTCGCGGTGCTGCTCGGCGGCGTGATCGCGCTCGGCGTGCTCGCCGCCCCCGCGCTCGACCTGCGGCTCGGCCTTCCGGGCGACGAGTCCAAGCCCACCTCCACCACCCAGCGCCGCGCCTACGACCTGCTCTCCGAGGGCTTCGGTCCCGGCTTCAACGGCCCGCTGACGGTCATGGTGGACGCCAAGGGCGTCGCCGACCCGAAGGCCGCCGCGAACGAGGTCGCCAAGAAGGTCTCCGGCCTGCCCGGGGTCGTCGCGGTGACGCCGCCGATGTTCAACAAGGAGGGCGACACCGCCCTGCTGAACGCCGTTCCCGCGACCGGTCCGAGCGAGGCCGAGACCAAGGACATCGTGCACGCCATCCGCGGCGACGCGGCCGGCCTGAAGACGGCCACCGGGGCCACGGTCCTGGTCAGCGGCACCACGGCGATGAACATCGACGTCTCCCAGAAGATGTCCGACGCGCTGCTGCCGTACCTCACCGTGGTGGTCGGCCTCGCCGTTCTCCTGCTGCTGGTGGTCTTCCGCTCCGTCCTCGTCCCGCTGAAGGCGGCCCTCGGCTTCCTGCTCTCGGTGGTCGCCGCGCTCGGCGCCGTGGTCGCGGTCTTCCAGTGGGGCTGGCTGGCGAGCCTGATCGGGGTGGAGCAGACCGGCCCGGTGATGAGCATGATGCCGATCTTCATGATCGGTGTGGTCTTCGGCCTCGCCATGGACTACGAGGTGTTCCTGGTCACCCGGATCCGTGAGGGCTTCGTCCACGGCGAGGAGCCCGGCGAGGCGATCGTCACCGGTTTCCGGCACAACGCCCGGGTGGTCACCGCAGCGGCCCTCATCATGATCGCCGTCTTCGCGGGCTTCATCGGGATGAACGAGCCGATGATCAAGATGATGGGTCTGGGCCTGGCCGCGGCCGTCGCCTTCGACGCCTTCATCGTCCGGATGGCCATCGTCCCGGCCGTCCTCGCCCTGCTCGGCCGCCGAGCCTGGTGGCTGCCGCGCTGGCTCGACCGGCTGATACCGGACGTCGACGTCGAGGGCAGCAAGCTGGAGGCCGCCGCCCCCGAGCAGGCTCAGGCCAGGGAGTCGGTCACCGTCTAGACCGGTGCCGCCCGGTCCGGCCCGGATCCACCCGGGCCGGTCCTGGCACCACCCCGGACCCGGCCTGGCACCACCCCGGACCCGGCCTGGCACCACCCCGGACCCGGCCAGGCACCGCCACGGCCGGGTCCGGTCACATCCGGCTCGGACACCGGTTCGAGCCCAACCGTTACCGTTGCTGTCGGAGGCCACCGCCCGTCGCGGAGGCCTCCGACCAGGACCGCCACCCCCACCGGGGCCCGCGCGGCACGAACCGGTGCCGCCCGGCGAGGGCGCGGCCAGGGCAACCCGACCCGGAGAGCACGAGCATGAGCGACATCTGGCAGCGTCTGCGCCGCGACCATCCGCGGCTGCTCGACATCGCCGGAGGCGCGGCCCTGATCACGGTCACCGGCCTCGGAGCCACCATCGACCAGAGCGGCGGCCGCTACACCGGACTCGACCCGCTCACCGGTGCCATCGCGCTGGGCGCCGCCACCGCCGTCTTCGCCCACCGCCGCCACCCGCGCGCGGTGGTCGCCGTCACGCTGCTCTGCACCGTGCTGCTCACCTCCACCAGCCCCCGGCTCAGCCCGGCCCTGGCCGCCCCGCTGCTGGTCGCGCTCTACTGCCTCGCCGTCCGCACCGACCGGGCCACCGCGCTGCGCGCCTCGATCGCCACCGCCGTCCTGCTCACCGGGATGGCGCTGCTGTTCGGCCCGAGCGGCCCGCTCGGCGAACGGCTCGGCGTCCTCGCCTGGGCCCTGCTGCCCGGCGCCCTCGGCGACTCCATCCGCAACCGCCGCGCCCACCTCGCGGCCATCGAGGAGCGCGCCGAACGGGCCGAGCGCACCCGCGAGGAGGAGGCCCTCCGGCGGGTCGCCGACGAGCGGATCCGGATCGCCCGCGACCTGCACGACGTGGTCGCCCACCACATCGCCCTCGCCAACGCCCAGGCCGGCATCGCCGTCCACCTCATGGACAGCCACCCCGTCCAGGCCCGCGAGGTGCTCAGCCACATCACCGACGCCACCGGCTCGGCCCTCCAGGAACTGCGCGCCACCGTCGGCCTGCTGCGCCGCGCCGAGGAGCCCGCCCCGCTCGAACCCACCCCCGGGCTCGACCGGCTGCCCGAGCTGATCAACACCTTCGAGCGGGCCGGCCTGCCGGTCCGGCTCACCGTCGAGGGGGAGGCCCGCCCGCTGTCGCCCGGCGTCGGCCTCACCGCCTTCCGGATCGTCCAGGAGTCGCTGACCAACGTGGCCAAGCACGCCCACGGCGCCGACGCCCAGATCACCCTCGCCTACAGCGGCAGCCGGGTCGCGGTCAGCGTCGCCAACGGCCGTCCGACCGCGACCGGCCGCCCCCGCGCCGTCCCGCTGCCCCGGCACCCCCCGAGCGAGAGCGGCTTCGGCCTGATCGGCATGCGCGAGCGGGCCGGCGCGGTCGGCGGCCGGCTCAGCGCCGACCGGCGGCCCGACGGGGGCTTCCTGGTCACCGCCGAACTGCCGCTGCGCACCGGCGCCCGCGACGAGGGCCCCGAGGCGGTCACCGCCGCCGACCTGGCCCGCGCAGCCCAGGCCGCGCGCACCGCCCGCACCGATCGCCCCGCACCAGCCGAAGGACAGGACCGCACCGCCCGAGCGGACGCCGCGGTCCGAGAGGACAGGGACCACGCATGACCATCCGGGTACTGCTCGCCGACGACCAGGCCCTCCTGCGCGGCGCCTTCCGCATGCTGATCGACGCGGAGGAGGACATGGAGGTGGTCGGCGAGGCCGCCGACGGCCGGGAGGCCGTCGCGCTCGCCCGGGCCACCAGGCCCGACGTGGTGCTGATGGACATCCGGATGCCCGGCGCCGACGGCCTCGGCGCCACCGCCGAGATCTGCGGGGACGCGGAGCTGTCCGGCACCAGGGTGCTCATCCTCACCACCTTCGAGATCGACGAGTACGTGGCCCAGGCGCTGCGTGCCGGCGCCGGGGGCTTCCTCGGCAAGGGGGCCGACCCGAAGGAGCTGCTCGCCGCCGTCCGCACCGTCGCGGCGGGCGACGCACTGCTCTCGCCCGCCGCCACCCGGGCCGTGATCGACCAGCTCCTGGCCCAGCCCGAACCGGCGTCCGGCGCCCTCACCAGCGAGCGGCTGGCCGTCCTCACCGCCCGGGAGCGCGAGGTGATGTCGATGGCCGCCACCGGCCTCACCAACGAGGAGATCGCCGAGCGGATGTTCGTCAGTCCCTTCACCGTCCGCACCCACGTCCACCGGGCGATGTCCAAGCTCGACGCCCGCGACCGGGCCCAGCTCGTCGCCATCGCCTACCAGACCGGCCTGGTCCCGCCCGGCCGCCCGCTCTGAGTGGTCTGAGCGGTCTCCGGGCACCGAGGGGTCACTCCCGGCCGCGCTCCGCCCCCGGGCGTGCCCGTAGCGGTCCGGCGGGTGCCCCATCAGGTGCTCCACCCACGCGCGTTCGGCGCCCCCGCGGTGATGGCCCGGCTGTCCGCTCCGGTCCAGGCGGTCCGGACCACCACGCGGAATCCGGCGGCGGCGTGGGCCCGGCCCGCGGCCCGCGCGAGTGCCGTCAGGGCTTGCGGGCCACCGCGCCGTACATGCTGACCCGGTCGGCACCGTGGGCGGGGGTGGTCTCGGGGCGCCAGAGGGGGACGGTGGTCACGCCGGGGTCGAGGAGGTCGAGCCCCTCGAAGAAGGCCAGGACCTCCTCGCGGGAGCGGCCGACGAGCGGCGCGGTGGCCTTGTCGTAGACGCCGGTGACGCGGTCGCGGATCTCGGACGGGATGAAGTCGGCGGTGCCGTGCGAGAGGACCAGGTGGCTGCCGGAGGGCAGGGCGTCCAGCAGGGTGCCGAGGGCCTGGTACGGCTTGTCCTCGTCCCGCAGGAAGTGGAGGACCGCGGCGAGGACGAGTCCGACCGGGCGGGAGAAGTCGAGCAGTCCCACTGCCCGGACGGTGTCCAGCAGGGCGGCGGGCTCGCGCAGGTCGGCCCGGATGACGGCGGTGCGGCCGGGGCCCGAGCCGGCCATCAGGGCGCGGGCGTGGCTGAGCACGATCGGGTCGTTGTCCACGTAGACGACCCGCGCGCCCGGCCTGGCCGCCTGGGCGATCTCGTGGGTGTTGCCGGCGGTCGGGATGCCGGTGCCGACGTCGAGGAACTGCTCGGTGCCGAGGGCGGCGACGCACCGCACCGCGCGGGTCAGGAAACCCCGGTTGGCGCGGGCCGTGGAGCGGAACTCCGGGTTGGCGGCGAGCGCCTTCTCGGCGGCGGCGCGGTCGGCGGGGAAGTTGTCCTTCCCGCCGAGGTAGTAGTCGTACATCCGGGCCGGGTGCGGCACGTCGGGCCGCAGGTCGGCCGGCATCCCGGCCTCGCCGGACTCCCGCATGTTCTCGTATCCCACGGCTGCCGTCTCCTCCGCCCAGACACCACTGGTGATCAACTCGCTGTCCTGCTGGCGGCCAGCCTAAAGCCCAGGTCACGGCCTCGGTGCCGGTTGGCCGGGTCACCCCCGTATGTCCCTTTCGTCGGGCGGGCCGGGCACACGTCCTCGCCGCGCGCCTCCGCCGGTGGCGGCGCAGGATGGGAGGCCGGGGCAGTGGAACAGTCGGGGACGGGAGGCGGGGCCGTGGGAATCGCAATGGCAGACATCCGCGAGTGGCGCGGCCACGCCGTGGTCGACGACAAGGGCCACCGCATCGGTTCGCTGGAGTCCGTCTACGTGGAGACGGCCAGTGACGAGCCGTTCTTCGCCACCGTGGCGGTCGGCTTCGCCGGACGGCGCCGGCTGGTGTTCGTCCCGCTGGACGGGGCGGTGGCCGGGCCGGACTACGTCCGGGTGGTGTACCCCCGCAACCAGGTCAAGCAGGCCCCGGCGATCGGTACCGACGACGTGCTGCCCGCCGAGGACGAGCCGGCCGTCTTCGCGCACTACGAGCTCCCGTACGAGACCGGGGCAGGCGGGGAGCGCCGGCTGGCCCGCCGCTGAGACGACCGGGGCCGCCGGGACCAGCGGGACCGGTAGGGCTGGTGGGATCGGTGGGACGACCGGGACCGCCGAGCCGGGCACGACGTTCGCCACCCGGGAATGAATACCCCGCCGGGTACACTTGTCCATCGACAGTCGATGGGAAAGGCGGCCCGACATGCAGGTGGACGAGGAAGCGGTCGGCGCGGTCCTGAACCGGCTGCGTCGCGCGCAGGGCCAGTTGGCCGGAGTGATCGCGATGATCGAGGCGGGCCGGGACTGCAAGGACGTGGTCACCCAGCTCGCCGCCGTCTCGCGCGCCCTCGACCGGGCGGGGTTCAAGATCGTCGCGAGTGGCATGCGCCAGTGCATGGCCGCCGCCGACGAGGGCGCCTCGCCGATGAGCGAGGCCGAGCTGGAGAAGCTCTTCCTCGCGCTGGCCTGACCGGCGCGCAGCCTCGGGAGCATGGTCCGGCGAGGGCCGTGGTGGGCGGATCCACCACGGCCCTCGCCGCGTCCCCACCGAAGTTCCCGCACCGCCCGACACTCCGTCACACGTCGTTCATGCGCAGGTCGCCGGCCTTCGGGTGAATGAGGGCCGCCCGCAGTTGTACAGCCAACTGCGCGCCTCCTTCTCCCAGCCTCCGTGACCAGCCGTACCCGGCCCCGGCTTGCCGTCCCCCGGCGGACCCGGCCCCGGGCGGCGGACAGGACAACCGTGGCCGCAGGCAGCACCCTGACCCTCACCTCCTCCACCAACCCCACCGAAGGCGACCGGCTCACCTTCCGCTGGACCACCGACGCCCCCGACGCCAAGAACTGGGTCGGCATCTACGACGGCGACCGCCCGCCCGGCAACGGCAGTTCGCTGCTGTGGAAGTACACCGCCAGTGCGTCGGGCGACGTCCAGCTCGACACCTCCGCGCTGACCGGCGGCCCGTACACCGCCTACCTGCTGGCCAAGGACGGTTACGGGATCCTCGCCCGCACCGAGCCGTTCAGCTTCCGCCCCAAGCCCGCCGTCGTCCGCCCGCACGCCGCCGTCGACTCGTTCACCGCCACGCCGGTGGCCCCGGGCTCCGCCGTGACGGTCCGGCTGGGCGGCCTCTGGTCCCGCCCGGCCGGCAACCCGGCCGGCTCCGCCGGCTACCGCAAGGTCAGCGGGCCGGCCTGGGCCACGGTCAGCGCCGACGGCACGCTCACCGGCACCGCCACCGCCACCCCCGGCGGGAACCCCGAGCCGGTCGTCGTCGGCGTCAGGGACAGCGCGGGCGCCACCGACACCGTCACCGTCCTGGTCCCGGTGGTGGACCCGGCCGCCCCGCCGCGGCTCAAGGCCGCCAGCTGGAACCTGCACGACGCGGGCGCGGCCCACACCGACGCGCTGGAGAAGCAGCTGCGGGTGGTCCTCGCCCAGGGCCTGGACGTGCTCGGCCTCCAGGAGACCGCGGGGGAGCGGGCCAAGTCCCTGGCCGACGCCCTCGGCTGGTACGCCTACCAGAGCCCGGGCAGCATCGGCATCCTCAGCCGCCACCCGCTCACCGACGTCACCGCGCCGACCGCCGAGCTGCCCGCCGCCGCGGCCACCCTCCGGCTGCCCGGCGGCCGCAGCGTCCGCTTCTGGGCCGCCCACCTGGACGAGGCGGGCTACGGCCCGTACGCCGTCCAGGACGGCCGGACCGCCGCCGAGGTGGTCGCCGCCGAGAACGGCTCGCTGCGGCTGAAGCAGGCCGACGCGCTGGCCGCCGCCGTGCGCGCGGACATCGCCCGGCGCACCCCGGTGGTGCTGGCCGGCGCGCTCGCCTCGCCCTCGCACCGGGACTGGACGGCCGCCACCGCCGCCGCCCACCAGGGGATCGGCGCGCTCGCCTGGCCGGTCACCGTGGCCCTCCAGGGCGCCGGACTGACCGACACCTTCCGCGAGGAGAACCGCGACCCGGTCAAGGCACCCGGCACCACCTGGTCGCCCACCCGCAAGCGGCGCGGCGACCGCCCCGAGCCGCAGGACCGGACCGACTACGTCCAGTACGCGGGCCCGCTGAAGCTGGTCGAGGCGCACACCCTGGTCGCCGACTGGCCGCAGCCCGAGCCCGGTGCCGCCGGCAACGAATGGCCCTCCGACACCGCCGCCGCGGTCGCCACCTTCCAGCTCTGAGCGCCGCCGGCTCCCGGATCCCCTGGGCTCCCAAGCCCCCCCGGCACTCCGCTCCCCGGCTCCCAGACTCCCCGCCCCGAGAGGCCAGTTCGTCATGTCCGAGCTCTCCCGCCGCACCTTCGTCGGCGCCACCGCGGCCGCCGGCGCCACCGCCCTGACCGGCCTGACGGCCACCCAGGCCGCCGCCGCCCCGGGCCCCGCGGCCCCTGCCCCCGCCGCCAAGCCGGGCGCCCAGCTCACCGGCACCGTCGAGGACGTCAGGCACGTCGTCGTCCTGATGCAGGAGAACCGTTCCTTCGACCACTACTTCGGCACCCTGGCCGGCGTCCGCGGCTTCGGTGACAAGCAGGCGCTCCAGTTCCCCGACGGCGCCGACGTGTTCCGCCAGCCCGACGGCCGGCGCAGCGACGGCGGAGTGATGCTGCCGTACCGGATGGACACCGCCAAGTACAACGCGCAGAACGCCGGCGGCCTCCCGCACGACTGGGCCACCGGCCACCAGGCCATCAACAACGGCGCGATGAACAAGTGGATCGCCGCCAAGGGCGAGCGCACCATGGGCTACTTCACCCGGGACGACATCCCCTACCAGTACGCCCTGGCCGACGCGTTCACCGTCTGCGACGCCTACTTCACCTCGCTGGCGGGCCCGACCGACCCCAACCGCCTCTACCTGTGGACCGGCACCTCCGGCCCCGGCCGCGACGGCACCACCGGCCCGTGGATCGACAACACCCCGGTCACCGACAACCCCGTCGCCGACTGGACCACCTACGCCGAGCGCCTGGAGGCGGCCGGCGTCAGCTGGCGCGTCTACCACAACCCCAGCAAGGACGACCGCACCGGCGACTACGACGACAACGCGCTGGCCAACTTCCCCTTTGCAGTGTTTGAAACCCCGTCCGGGCCAAGTCCCGAACGGGGCTGGTGTCTTGCGGTCTAGCGGTCGAACGTCACGTCAACCTCGGTTACTGCCGGGGCAGTTCAGCGAGCACGCCCACAGCGTGTACCCGGGGCCGCTGGCGGCTTCCTGGTGGCCGATCGGGACCGGGGTAGGGGCCGGACCCTTGCACCGGGCGCAGTGCACCGGAGCGAGGCGGGGCCACGTCTCGCCGTGGGCGTTCTCGTGGTCGTCGCCGTGGAACGGGCCACGACCGCACGGGGCGCCGTCGTACTGCCCAGGGCGAGGGGCCCCACACGTCGGCTTCTCGGTGGCGGCGAGGGTCATCACGCCACCACCCCGGCGAGGGTGTGCACACAGGGGAAGGCGCACCCGGTGTCCGGCACCTTCTCGGGAACCGTCCGCAATGCCTCGCGCCGCTCGTGCTCGCGCTGCATCTCGTCCAGCTCGGCGAGCCATGCCGCACGGTCGACGTAGGGACGTACCAGGGGGCTCGCGTTCCAGCTCTCCGGCTCGACCCACGGGGCGAGGCTCAGTCCGGTGGGAATGGCCCGGATCGGCTTCGGGGTGGGCTCGGGGGCGACCGGGGCGGCGCGGTGCTGTCCGTGGGCCGGTAGGACCAGCCGCAGGGCGGTACGCAGAGCACGGGCGATAAGGTGTCGCATGTTCGGTCAGCTCCCTAAAGCTGTCGGACGCTCGACCCCCGGAGCCGGTCCTAAGCGGCACCGGGGGTTCTTTCGTGTTCGACGGTAAAGCAACTCCTCTACCCTCGTCTACCTACGTATGCCAATAGCTCGGGATGTTGCCCGTTGTCTACCCTTGGCCCATGGCCTCGGAAATCGACTACGACGCACCCACCCCGCCGTACCAGCAGATTGCGGCGGAGATCATCCGCGACATTGAGTCCGGGGTACTCGCGGCGAACCGTCCGATCCCGTCCGAGTCGGCACTGATCCAGCGGTGGGGTGTGGCCCGGGACACGGCCCGTCGAGCGGTCCGGCATCTGCGCGAAGGCGGGTACGTCTACACCGTGCCGCAACGCGGGACGTACGTGGCCGAGCAGACCCCCGAAAAGTAGAAGGCCCCGCCCTGCCGGAGACCAGCGGGACGGGGCCGAGTTGGGCGCGAGAGTCGGCAAGGGTGGTTCTTCCATTGGCGCCCCTGCGTCCCGGCTCCGGGTATCCGGCTCAGATCGGCAGGTTCCAACCTGGACCGGCCTCGCTGCCGATCCACACGCGCTGGCCGAGGGGCGAGACCGTGATGCCGAAACCGTCCTGGTGGGGCTCGCCGGCCGCCTGCCAGGCTTCAACGGCGCTTTCCACTTGGTCCCAGAGTCGGAGCGGTCCGCGCTGAATCACGGTCCACCCTCCGTCAGGGTTGGGCATGGTCCGGGCCTGCGATCCCGTGGCCACGTCCGAGAGGATCTGTTGCCCGCCCGCACCCATCCGCTCGGCCGAGGGTGCCGCGAGCTGAGCCACCCAACCACCGGTCCACGTGCTGATGATCTCGGGATCGATCCGGCTCGGGCGTTCGTCGCCAGGCAGCAGCGCGAGACTTTGACGGGGCGGCCGGTCGTGCGGACGGGCGATCATGAAACTCGTCCACCCAGGCAGGAACCGGCCCGTGGCACTGCCGGGCTCGGTCACGGTGAGCAGCGCGAGGCCGAACCCGTACGACCAGCCGGAGAGGGTGACCAGGATCTTTCCGCCCGGCTTGACCTGGTAGAGCCACGGTTGCGGGATGTACCGAACCGAGCAGGTGGCAATGAGGCGGTCGTACTCGCCCCCGTCCGGGTCACCGAGCAGCCCGTCACCGATGATCAGCCGGGGTGCGTGTCCGGCGGACTTGAGTGCCGCAGCAGCCGCTTCCCCCACGGCCTGGTCGTACTCAATGCTGGTGATGTTGGCGTCCCCGAGGCGGTACGCACCAAGAGCGGTCGAGTAGCCGGTGCCGGTACCGATCTCCAACACCTGGTGCCCGGCCTCGGTGTCGAGCTGGTGCCACATGCGCAGCACCAGTGACGGCAGGGTGGACGACGAAGACGGCGAACCGCTCGCCGTACCGTCCTCGGGCCTGATACGGCCGTCGAGTTGGGTGATCAGGGTCTGATTCGTGTAGACGCCCGCCAGCCACCCGGTTTCGCCCTCTTGGACGGGCCGGTACTCGGTGGGGGCGGTCCCCTCCACGGGAAGGAAGTAGGACCCGACGAACAGTTCCCGGGGGACGGACTTGGCGGCGCGGTTCCACGCCGGATCGGTGACCATGTCGTCACCAGTGAACCCGTCCACCAGGGCGGCGCGGAGTTCGGCCGATGTGCTCACGTGTCGGGGCCTTTCTGTAGTTGGTCGGCGAGGGCGTCGGCGATAGCAGCAGTTGTCTCCGTCGGCTGCCATGCCCATTGGCCGTTTGCGTTGCACTCAAAGAAGTACCAGGAACCGTCAGAGGTCACGGCGAAGTCGAACGCGCCGTACACCAAACCGAGTTCGTCAAGGTAAGCCGCAACCGAACGTGCGACCGCCTCGGGAATCTCGATCGGGGCGCACGTCATCAGGTCTTGCCGGTAGCGCCAGTCAAGATCGGGGCTGTCCACGCGGACCCCGAACAGGCGGTCGCCTACGGCAGTCACCCGCACGTCGAACACCTTCGACACCTTGGCTTGGAACAGGTGCGGGCACAGGGACACGGAATCGGTGATCTCAGACGGGTCGACCCCGCGCACCCACACCTGTAGCAGGGCGCCCTCGGCATCCCGGTACCTGCTGTCCCACAACGGCTTGTAGACCGCGCCGCCAGGTTGGGAGGTGCAGAACTCCCGAGCTTCGTCCGGGTTCGCTGTGATGATCGTGTCTGGCACCAGGAACCCGTTTCGGCTCGCCGCCGAGAGCTGAGCCGGCTTGTACTCCGCATTGCGGATGCGCCACGGGTGGTTCACATAGTGCGCCCCGGGAAGTGACGCGAGGATGCCCCCGGTGCCCCAGAACCCCTGTGCGGCAGCGAACTTGCCCTCTTGCTCCGCCATCCCGGCAGGGGGGCCGTAGGGCGAGGGCCTGCGGACCCACACGGCCCGGACGTTGGACAGGTCGAGCGTCCGGCTTGCAGTGCGGAGGGAGCCCCGCTGTCCACCTGTCCCGTAGCGGGCGGACAGCGAGGCACCCTCGTGCAGATCGGCGCCGGGGTCGACACGGACGACCGGCACCCGGCGGTCAGCCAAGCGGCGTAACACCAGGTCCGCGGTCACGTCGTACGGGTTGGTGAGGACCAGTACGGCCCCGTCCCGATCCGGTGTCATGTCAGCCCGTGCCCTGGTCCTGGTCGTTCGACTGCATGGTGTCCACGTCGGACGGTACGTTCTGCCCGCCGTTCTGTCCGTCGCCGCCACCCGTGGTGGTCGGGCCGGTCTGGTTCGTGCTGGTGCCGTGCGCGCCCATCTCGACCGTCCGGCCGTGCTCGTCCACGATCACGGCAATCTGCGTCTCGGGGTCGATCACGGGCGTGTACTGCGGGACCGCGAGGGTGGGTGCGTACGGCGCCATGCGCTGTACACCCCAAGGGGCGGGTGTGGTCGTCATATGTGCTGTTCCTCCTTGTCGTGGTGGTGCCAAGTAGGTTCAACCACCCTGCGGGAGCGCAGGGTGCGGGGCAAGCCCACCCCGGCCGACATAGCCACGTGACACCGGGGCGGGAGTGGTGCCCCGTCCTGGCGGGTGATTCCCTTTCCGTCCGCCAGGACGGGTGATCGTGGGGCGCTAGCTTCCGCGCCCGAGGGGGTACGCCCTGCGGATCGGGGCCGGCTCGCCGGGCTGCGTCCACCCGAGGGGGAACAACTCCGGCTCGCCCGGGAACAGTTCGGCCCACTCGTCGGTGAGGAAGGCACCCCACCGGCCGCACGTCGTGCACCGCCAGACCGGCCCACCCGGACCGCTCTGCACTGCCCCAGATTCCTCGACCGTCTCGACCTTGTGTCTGGCGCCCTCGGGGCACTCGTACATCCGCTGCTCTCCGCCGCTAGTTCTCGGTCTGGGCCCCCGCCCTGGTCGTCCGTGCCGTCCACTCGTCACGTCACCAGGGCGGGGGTTGTGCTTCCCGACGGCAGACAGGCACCCGCCGGGGCCCTAAGGGTGGTCCTGGTCCGCGCCGGGGGGCTGAACCAGGACCACCGCCGCGCGCCGCCGCACGCGCCCTTCCGCCGAGTGGGACCGGCGGGCGACCCGGAGCGCGGGGGACTCGCTCCGGGAGACTTGGACGGCTCGGGGCGGACAAGCGGACGGCGCAGCAGCCCATACCAGGGCCGGAGTTGAACCGTCCGGACGAACCGAGCCGAGTACTGGCCGTGGTGCCAGCGACAGACCGTCATGACCGTGCGAAGCCCTATCGCCGGTATGGGCACCACGTCCCGTGTCACTCCGCAGGGGAAGCACCAGCCCGAGGCCCAGCGGAGCCCGTCCGGCACCAGCGGGAGAATCCCGGTCTCTAGGTTCATGAGCCGGTACGCCCGCGCCGTGCCTCGCGGCACAGTGCCGAGCCGTGGTGCAGCGCCCTGCGAACGCGCGCCCTCGCCTGTCCTCGGCGGCGGAACCAGGTCTCCCAGTCTCCGCCGTACACGATGCCGAGCATGGCCACCGCCAGGGCGAGGAACGCCCACACCCAACGGCGCCCAGTCTGCGGGTCGAGCCTGCCGATGGCGAACACCAGGACGGCGGGTCCGAGTCCGACCACGGCTGCCAGGGCAGCGCTGATCACAGCTGCTTTGTGCCGCATCACAATCCCTCCGATCACTGCCGGACGTTGGGCGAGGCACCAGTTCAGGGTCAAAGGCCCCGCGTGAACAGAGCATGGATGACGCACTCTTGTGGCATCCCTGTCTCATAGTTACTGCATCGAGTGCCCTGACCTGCTAGAACAGTTACTCAGAGACAGGGAGGCGACATGGCAGCTCGGCGCAGGGCCTTTATCGAAAGGCGCAAGGCCCTTGGTTTCACTCAGGATTCCTTGGCTCAGAGCGTGGGTGTTGACCGCTCGACGGTGGCGAGATGGGAAAGCGGAAAAGTCGATCCGCAGGATTGGCAGCGCCCCACTCTTGTCAAGGTGCTGAGGGTGACGCTGGCCGAGCTTGACGCCATTCTGTACGGTGGCGTGGATCAGGGGCGCTCGCAGGTTATGCGGGCTTCCGCAACCGTACCGCCGGCCTATGACGACGAAATCGACGCCTTGGAGCTGGCGCGCAGGGTCTCAGCCAGCGATGTTGGAAAAGAAACTATTGAACGGCTAGAACTGACCTTTCACGACCTGGCCGTAAAGTATCCGACCGTGGCTCCGCATGAGCTATTGGGCCAGGTGCGAAAGTATTCGTCGTATGTGACTAGTTTGATGGATGCAAGAAAGACTCTGGAGGAACACCGGCAACTGCTGGTCATAGGTGGATGGTTTTCACTGCTCGGCGCCACGCTACACATTGATTTGAACCAGCAGGATGCTGCAACAGCCAGGCTGCGGACGGCAATGACCTTGGCGCAGCATGCCGGGCATTCGGAAATTCAAGCTTGGTGCTTTGAAACCGATGCCTGGCGAGTACTAACCGATGGCCACTATTCGCGGGCGGCGGAACTTAGCGCCACAGCCCAGCAGTTGGCTCCGGCCGGAAGCTCAGTTGAAATTCAAGCCATCGCTCAACAGGGGCGGGCATTCGCGCGGCTTGGATATTCGAATGAAACATATGCGGCAATAGATCGAGTGCAATCTCTTTCCTCTTCCATCGGCACTCCGGATCAGCCAGAGCATCATTTTCAGTACGACCCTGCAAAAGCTGTTGCGTACGCCGCAACCACTCTGGCATGGCTCGGAGATCCGGCGGCAGAAACCTATGCAAGAGAGGTTATTTCGCGGCTTTCGCCGCCGGACGACCTGACCAAGTGGCCTCGCCGAGTGGCCTCGGCAAATATTGATCTCGCGCTCTCTTTGGTAACCACCAATCGCCTTGATGAAGCATGCTATGCGGCGCAGCGCGCAATGCTCTCAGGTCGGGTGGCACCGTCAAATCACTGGCGTGCCCTAGAAGTGGTAAATGCCGTTGAGACCGGCAAGATTTCCGATGCGCGCGACCTCAGGGAAGCATATGAAGAAATGCGACTCCAGATAGAGTCCGCGGATTGATCGGCGGAACACAAAATGGCCCCACTTCGAATCCGATTAGGGAATCGAAGTGGGGCCGTAATGGTCCGCAAGAATGGTCTAATGAGCCATGCGAGTTTTTTGCCTCCCTGCCGCGCTCTTGGGAGCAACAGGGGAGGCCCCCGGGTGGGGTGGGCGCGTGACTGCAACCCTGTGCAGGCGATCACACACCAGAACTGCGCCTCATGCCGAAGCAGTCGGAGGGATGATCGGTGGGTTGATCGGATCGCCGTTCGGCTTCCGCGGTGTCACGTCGACGGGCAGCAGCCGGCCGGGGTCGTGGGGGTCGCTCATCGGCTGGACACCGCGCGGCATTGGCGCCCCACCGTTGGTTACTGGCAGGCCAGTTGGAGCGTCCGACCACACGGGCCGTCCCTGCGCGTCCCGGGGAAAATGCGGATAGGTGCCGTCCGGGCCGGGGTCGAGTGCGTCAACGGCCATGTCAGTCCGTCGCTTCTATGTAGGCGGTCCGCTTGGCGTCCAGTTCCTCGGCGTAGTCCTCGGCAATCGCGGTGGCCATGCGCTCGGTGGTTTCGATCAGGTCTTCCATCAGGCGCAGGTCATATATGCGTGGCTCCGGCACGGTGCCCGGCTGGCCGGTGGCGGACTGGGCGCGCTGGGCAGCGTGCATGATCTTCTCCCGCTTGTACCGCTCGGCCCGGGACGCCATGTACGCCATGAACCACGGTTCCTCGGCGAGCAGTTCGACGAACCGTTCCCGGTTGGCCTTGTCGGCGTCGCTGGCCTGCTGTGCACGCTCACGCCACGAAGCGGCGAACGCGCGGTCGTACTCGGCGGCTCGCTCGGCACGGCGGGCCTGTTCGGCCTCCTCGGCGACTGCCAGGGCGGCTGCGGCCTCGGCGAGCGGAGCCGTGAACTTGTCGGCCTGGGCGCGCAGCTTGGCGAGCTTGTCGGCAGCCTTGGAAACGTCGGGGTTCATGGTCAGACCTCACGATCGGTGGGAGCGGAAACGTTGCGGCCGAGCTGCACAGCGGCAGCCTTTGCGATCTCGTAGTGGCCGAGCGAAATTCGGGAGAGCAGGTTCATCTGGTCGTACTGCTCGGGACGGTCGCGCTTCAGCTCGGCAAGGTGCTCCATGGCAGCGCTGTACTGAAACGAATCAGCGCGCAGACGGAGCTTCGCGGTCGCCCGGTCCTCGTACGTGTAGGTGTAACTGCCAGGGTTACTCACTGTGCTATCTCCGGTGGAATTAGGGTGTTTGTGCCTCTCACCATCAGGGGGAGACCAGACATTTCCTGGCGGTGATGCACGACGAAGTCTCGACCGGCCCTAGTTGGGACCAGGCAGAGTTACGGTGATGCTGCTACGCCGCTGCCGGTGGGCTCTGGTGCCCGCGGCTATCAAGGGCGTACCTGCCTCTTGTTGATAGGGAGAGTGGGGCGATCTCTCGCCGTGTGTGCCGGTCGCTCATTGATCTACTGCGGTGGAGAGGGGGACGATCTCCCGGAGGTGATGAGGTGACGCAGGTGAGGCGAAATCTGGTTTTACTTAGACACCCGCTGTCTAAAGAAAACTGATTTCTGCCTCACCTGCGTCACCCGTCACCACCTCGGCCACCGACCGGCCCGCTACGCCGCTAGGGCGGGCTCCGGTACCTCCTCGGGCACCCGCAGGGGCAGGGCAGCGGCGTCGGCCTGGTTGTCCTCGGCGGACACTGCGACGGGCTCGGCGAGCCGGATCGACGTACGGCCCACCTGCGGGGCCTCGGGCTGCTCTGGTGCCTCGGGACGGGACGGGTCGCCCTCGGTGGCGGCGACAAGCTCGGCGGTCGGGTCCTCGGCGACCGAGGCTGTGATCTCGAAGCGCTTCGCGCCCTTCTTCTTCCCCGGGAACATCACCACCTTGACGCCGTGCTCCTCCAGCATCTCGCGCCGCTCGGCGTTGTCCGCGGCGTTGTGCCACTTGTCGGCGACCGTCTGCCCCGTGGGGACGTTCAGCCATCCCGCGGGCCGCTCGGGCTGCTTCTGCAACTCGGTCATCTCGTCAAGGATCTCCAGCGACCGCGTACGGAACCACGCTTCCCGCTCGGGGGTCTTGTACAGCCCTGCGTCCCGGTCGCTCTGCAGCCGGTCAAGGTTCGCTTGCAGCTCGGCGATCCGGTCGGCGAACCCCGTCCCCGGGTCGTACACGCGTTGCATGATCTCTCCGGCGCCGAACCGGTCCAGGAAGAACCGTTCCACCTCGGCGTCAAGGGCGGCAACCGCGTAGGTCGGGGCGGGCTTGCAGTGCTGCGACTTCGGCAGTCCGCGAACACGCGCGTTGCACCCGTAGGCGGGAACGCGCACCTTGTTGACCGTGGTCGAGCCGGACCGGTTGATGTGCTCGGCGCAGTTTCCGCACGTGGCAAGCCCACCGGACAACAACACGATGCCCTTCGGGGCTCGGGTCCGCGGCTCGCCGGCTGCGGTGGGCTTGGGGGCGAGCTTGG
Organism: Kitasatospora sp. NPDC036993; assembly: GCF_055607525.1. Classification (NCBI taxonomy): domain Bacteria; kingdom Bacillati; phylum Actinomycetota; class Actinomycetes; order Kitasatosporales; family Streptomycetaceae; genus Kitasatospora; species Kitasatospora sp. NPDC036993. Next base: position 343,941 of record NZ_JBVJRP010000007.1, read on the forward strand.
CCACCAGGGCGTTGTGTGTGCTCTGCGACCACAGCGCCGGAGCGATGCGGACCGGGTGACCGTCCGTGCCGATCACGGGTACGCCCTTGTGCATGAGGTAGCCGAGGGATGCCTGAGACGTGAGGATTGCCGCGAGGCTCTTAGCCTGCCAGGGAAGGCCCTTCGTCTCGCGTCCGTACAGCTTGGCGATCCGGTCGGCCGGGTTGAGCACTCCGGCGCGGGTGAGGCGGGCGGCCTCGGTGTGTACGGTGATCTTGCCCGTCTCGTCCGCCAGGATGCGGCGCGCAACGTTCAGCATCTCGGCGGCCGAGTCGGTGTCGAGTTCGGTATGGCTGATCTTGAGTAGCGGACCGGGGCGGACGTGGCGGTATCCGTAGCTCGGGCGGTGCGCCACCTGCCCCGCAGCGCGAGCCCGCTTCGACTCCTGGCGGTTGCGCTCCCGGATGCTCCGGTGCTCCATCTGGGCACCGAACAGCTTGAGCGTGAATTCGCTTTCCTGGTTGGGGTCTTGGAGATTCCAGACGCCCCGGTGGTCGTAGGTGACCAGTAGTTGGCCCCGGCGGCTGGTGTCACGTGCGAGGGTAAGTCCCTCCAGTACGTCACGGCCGATCCGGTCGACGGCGGACGCCACCAGCCCGTCAAAGGGGCCTCGCTCGCCTCGGAGCCACGGACCGAGTTCCGGCCGGGTGTACGGGTCGGTGGCGCCGGAGACTTCCCAGTCATCCGCCCACGCGATGATGTGACCGCCCATCTCGGCGGCTGCTGCTAGGTCGTTCTCCATCTGCCGCTGTGGGCTGCTGGTCGACGCCCGTACACGCGACAGACGGCGCAACCCGACCAGGCACTTACCGCAACCGTCGTACGGCGTCACCGGCCCCGCTGTGTACTTGAATGCCCTGGTCATGGGTGCTTCTCCCAAACGCTGGTCCTACTGCGTTGGGGAGGCCAGACCTGTCCCGTACTACGTTTCGCGGAACTAGCCGTTGGCCCACTCCGGCTCTACGGAGTTGGTCAGTTGGTAGGAACTACGCGAAGCGGTACTAGGCCCTCTCCTACTTCCGGCAGTTCCACGACTTCCCGCACGACGACCCGCGGTACGTCAACGCGATGACCAAGTTCGACCCCACCGACTTCGACCGCCACTGCAAGGACGGCACCCTGCCGACCGTCTCCTGGCTGGTCGCCCCCTACCTGTTCTCCGAGCACCCGGAGGCGGGACCGGCCTACGGCGCGCACTGGGTCGACCAGGCGCTCCAGTCGCTGATGGCCAACCCGGAGGTCTGGCGGCACACCGTCTTCCTGGTGATGTACGACGAGAACGACGGCTACTTCGACCACATGGTCCCGCCCACCCCCGAGCCCGGCACCCCCGAGGAGTTCGCCCAGGGGCGCGCCATCGGCCTCGGCAACCGGGTACCGCTCTGGGTCATCTCGCCCTGGTCGCGCGGGGGTTGGGTCAACTCCCAGGTGTTCGACCATACGTCGGTACTGCGCCTCATGGAGGTGGTGACCGGGGTGGCCGAGCCCAACATCTCGGCCTGGCGCCGGGCCGTCTGCGGAGACCTCACGAGTTGCTTCGACTTCGCCGCCCCCGACCACTCGGTCCCGGCGCTGCCCGACACCAAGGCCCTGATGGCCAGGGCCGACGCCGGCACCAAGCTGCCCGGCGTCGCGCTGCCGCCGGCCGGCGGCCAGTCGATGCCGGTCCAGGAGCGCGGCGAGCGTCCGCACCGCCCGCTGCCGTACCAGCCCTGGGCCGACGCCGAGGTGGACCGCAGGACCGGCAGGGTCACCTGCACGATGAGCAACGACGGCTCGGTGGCCTTCCCGTACACCGTCTACCCGAACATCCTGCTGCCCTTCGCCGGCACCCCGTACACCGTCGCCCCCGGCGCCACCGCCCGGTACGTCTGGGACGCCGCCGCCACCGACGGCCGCTACGACTTCACCGTGCACGGCCCGGACGGCTTCGTCCGCCGCTTCGCCGGCACCGTGGTCAGGGACGGGCAGGACGGCCAGAACGACATCGGCGTGCCGATCGTCACCGCCGACCTGCGCGGCAACCGCAAGCTCACCCTCCAGGTGGCCAACGACGGGATGACCGACGTCGCCTTCACCGCCGCGCCCAACGACTTCGCGGGCACCGCGCAGACGGTCTGGGTCAAGCCGGGCAAGCAGGCCAACGTGTCCTGGCCGCTGGACAAGCAGGGCCGCTACGACGTCGTCGTGACCGCCCACACCGGCCAGCGCTTCGTCCGGCGCTACGCGGGCTGGGTGCACTGACCCGGCGACGGCCGGGGGGCGCCGATCCGGTGACCCCCGGCCGTGGCTCGGCCGCCCCGTCGCGGCCCGCGGCTACCGTCGGGCGCATGCAGAAGATCACCACCTTCCTCTGGTACGACGACCGGGCCGAAGAGGCCGCCGCCTTCTACACCACCCTGTTCCCGGACTCCCGGATCACCGGGACCACCCGCTACGGCGCGACCGGCCCCGGCCCGGCCGGCTCGGTGATGACCGTTCGGTTCGAGCTCGCGGGCCGGGAGTACGTGGCCCTCAACGGCGGCCCCGAGTTCCACTTCACCGAGGCGATCTCGCTCCAGGTGACGTGCGAGGACCAGCGGGAGGTCGACCACCTCTGGGCCGGACTCACCGCCGACGGCGGCGAGGAGGGGCCGTGCGGCTGGCTCAAGGACCGCTACGGCCTCTCCTGGCAGATCACCCCGCGGGTGCTGCTCGACCTGATCGACGACGAGGACCGGGCCAAGGCGGACCGGGTGGTGGCGGCCATGCTGCGGATGCGGAAGATCGAGATCCAGCCGCTGCTCGACGCGGCGAAGGGGTGAGGCCGTGACCGCCCTCGGCCACCGCGGCATCACCTACCTGCGGGCCACCCCCGAGCGGGTCTGGCACGCGCTCACCAACGCCGACGAGTCCGGCCTCTACTGGGGCCACCGCAACGTCTCCACCTGGCTGCCCGGCGCGCCCTGGGAGCACCAGCGGACCGACGGCTCCGGCATCGCCGACGTCATCGGCACCGTCGAGGCCGTCGACCGCCCGCACCGGCTGGTCACCACCTGGGCCGGGCCGCAGGAGGAGCACTCCGGCTGGCCCTCCCGGGTCACCTTCGAGATCCAGGGCTGGCAGGACCTCACCCGGCTCACCGTCACCCACGAGAACCTCGCCGACGAGGCCGGGCGGGCGGACGCCGAACAGGGCTGGTCGGCGGTGCTCGCCAACCTCAAGACCTACCTGGAGACCGGCCACCCGCTGCCGCAGCAGCCCTGGCTGATGCCCTGACGACGGCGCCGGGAGAAGTAGCGCCCGGGGAAGTGGTGCCCTGGGATCGGCGCCCGGCCTACGCCGCCGGGCGCTCCTCCTTGACGGCGGGCCGGCCGGCGCGGGCCCGCTCGCCGCGCACCAGCCGGCGCAGCCAGGCGTAGCGGGAGAACCGCTCCCGGTTCGCCACCGAGGCCCGGTCCAGCTCCTCCATCAGCCGCCGGCTGCGGTGCTCCAGGTCCAGCTCGTCCAGGATGCGGTCCACCTCGGCCAGTATCGACCCGTGCAGCTGCCAGGCCTCCGGGTGCTCCCTGACCCTGCGCAGCAGCACCTGGGCGACGTTCTCCCGGCAGGCCCAGGCGGCCGCCAGCTCGGCGGTCAGCCGCTGCTCCGCCTCCTCGGCGTCGCGGCTCACCTGGGTGGTCACCAGCACCGCGAAGCTCACCATCGCGCCGCCGACGTGGGCCAGCAGCTCCTCCAGCCCCACCGCGACGTCCGGCGGGAAGAGCCGCTCGGTGGGCCCGCGCTTCTTGGCCAGGTCGGTCAGCGAGCGGGCCAGCACCCGGATCACCACGACGCAGATCTCCAGGGTGTCCAGCCCGGTGCGCAGTACCAGCCGGGACAGCAGCCCCTCGCTGATCCGCGGGTTGAACCGCAGGCTGTCCTCGGCCTGGCGCAGCGCCGCGTCCACGTCGGCGATCGCCTGGTCCAGCCGGCGGGCCTCGTGCAGCCGCTCGGCGGCCCGGGCGACGGGGGTGGGGCGGCCCAGCTCCTCGGAGATGTCCAGCAGCAGCTGGCGGGCCCGCCGGGCGAGGTCCTCGATCGACTCCCCGGCGGTGTCCACCCAGACCGGCGGCGCGAACACCAGGTTGAACAGCAGGCCGACGGCGGCGCCGATGAGCGTCTCCAGCACCCGGTCCCAGGCCTGCGAGGCGAGTTTGGTCACGCCCAGGATCAGCATCGCGCTGATCGCGACCTCCTGGACGAACTCCTCGACCCGGACGAACCGGCCGACGACCAGCGAGGCCAGGATGATCAGCCCGAGGCTCCACCAGGAGAGCCCGACCACGGCGCTGAAGCCGATCGCGATCAGCACCCCGACCACCACCGAGTTGACCCGGCGGATGCTGGTCTTGAGCGTCGAGTAGACGGTGACCTGGACGACCAGCAGCGCGGTCAGCGGCGCCGTCAGCGGGGCGGGCTCGCTGCTGAGCCGCGTCGCCACCGCGTAGGCGATGGTGGCCGCGACGGTGGCCCGGACGGTCTGGACCACGAACGGTTCTCGGGCGCTGCGGCGGACCAGGTCCGCGAGTGTCTCCGGGAGAAGGGCCATGACGCCCTTCTTTCCCCGCCACCGCCGTTCACACCGGTCCCGGGGCCGACCGGCACCCGTACGACCGCACCTGGCCTGATCGGGCCTGCCCGGGGCCGGGGCGGTGGCGCGGTCAGCCCTCGCGGTTGAAGCGCAGCTTCCAGGGCGCCAGCGCGGACTCGACCTGCACGCCCATGCTCATCTTCGAAGCGCCCTCGATCCGCTCCTCGAAGCGGATCGGCACCTCGCGGATCGTCATGCCCTGCTTGACGACCCGGTAGTTCATCTCGACCTGGAAGGAGTAGCCGTTGCTCCGCACGGTCGGCAGGTCGATGGCGCGCAGGGTGCCGGCCCGCCAGGCCTTGAACCCGGCGGTGGCGTCCTTCACCCCGAGGCTGAGGATCGCGTTGACGTAGAAGTTCGCCCAGGAGGACAGCGCCTTGCGGTGCCAGGGCCACTCCTCGGCGGTCGAGCCGCCGTCGACGTAACGGGAGCCCAGCACCACGGCGGTGTCGTCGGTGAGCAGCGTCTCGACCATCGCGGGTATCGCGGAGGCCGGGTGGGAGAGGTCGGCGTCCATCTGCACCACGATGTCGGCGCCCTCGTCCAGGGCTCTGGCCATGCCGGCCAGGTAGGCGCGGCCGAGGCCGTCCTTCTCGGTGCGGTGCAGCACGCCCACGGTGCCGTCGGAGTCCGCGGCGAGCTTGTCGGCGATCTCACCGGTGCCGTCGGGCGAGCTGTCGTCGACCACCAGCAGGTGCAGGTTGGGCACCGGAAGCTCCGCGAGCAGGCCCGCGAGGACCGGGAGGTTCTCCCGCTCGTTGTACGTGGGGACGACCACAACGACCTTGGGGGAGGCCTCGACCATGTTCTGTTTCCCTTGTGCCTCGCCGGCGGCGCGCTGCCACACCGGTCGGTTGTCCTGGAAGAACCTGCTAGTAGACCGTGCGAGTGTATCCGGGCCCGGGCCTCCCTCCGTCCGGGGGCATCCGGTCGGCGGGGCCGCACCGGGGACGGGACACCCGTTCGACCGCGATGGAGCGGTGCGGGAGGCTACCGCCCGTCCCGAACGACGAGCCGGAGAACTCCTTTGACGATCCGTCGCAACACCGCCCTGACCGTCACCGCGCTGGCCCTCGCCCTGGCCGCGCTCACGGGATGCGGCGCGGACGGCGCCGCCCCGGCGCCCACCGCCGGCGCCATCGGAGCACCTTCCGACGCCACCGGCGCCTTCGACCCGGCGGTGGCGGTGGCCCAGCGCTCCAGGGAGCCCTACGCGGTGACCGCGGAGATGACTGTCGAGACGGGTGAGGGCGACGAGAAGGAGGTGTTCACCTCCACGGGCCGGATCAACTTCAGCACCCGGACCCAGGGCTCCCGCACGGAGGAGCGGACCGTCCGCGGAGCCGAAATCCTGACCTGGGCGGAGACGCTGACCGCCGACGGCGTCGTCTACCGGCGGGACAAGGCGAAGGGCGGGACCCGGTGGACGGCGGACCCGGATTCCGGGGCGGGGATGACCGGCGACGCGGATGCGGCCGCCGGCTTCGCCAGGGTCCTGCTGGAGGCCGGTCCCACCGCCCGCAAGGGCATGGAGACCGAGGCGGGCGTACCGGTGTTCCACCTGGGTGCCCGGCTCTCGCCAGCCCAGGTGCGCGGCGCGGACCCGTGGTACGCGGACCGGTTGACGAGCCAGGGGGTCGAGGCGATCGACTGCCAGCAGTGGATCGACCGGTACGGCCGACTGGTCCGGGGCGAGCTGGCGATGATGGTCGACGGCAAGCCGGTCGTGTCGAAGCAGCACCATGCGGACTTCGGCCCCGCGGAGACCTTTACCCCGCCTGCCGCCGGCTGACCCCGGCCCGCTACGCCGGGCCGTAGACGGCCGCGAGGTTGTCCTGCGCCGGCCGGGTGCGGCCGGCCGGGCCGGCGGCGAAGGCCCGCAGGACGTTCTCGGTGACCCGGCGGACCAGGTCCCCGGCGTGCGAGTCGATCCCGTGGTCGGCCCTGCCCCCGCCGGGGCCGCGGGCCTCCAGGGCCTCGACCCAGCGCATCGTCCCGGTGGCGAACACCCCGGCGCCGCTCGGCACGGTGTAGTAGGCGGTGTCGCTGTGGGAGCGGCGGCCGTCGCAGACCACGGGGGAGTGGGCGATCACCTCGATCGGGCGCGGCGTGGGGAAACCGGTGTGCACCCGGTCGTACTCCACGCCGACCAGGTGCGGGAAGGCCGCCCCGGCCGCGACGCCCGTCCCCTCGAAGGCCCAGTGCCCGGGCGAGGTGACCACGTACGGGGCGTCCACCGGGTAGCCGTCGTAGATGACGCCGAGCAGCGAGCTCTCCGGGTCGGCACCCGGTCCGGCCCGGAAGTCCGTGGTCGCGGGGGCGCCCGCCCGGTGGCCCGGGTCCTGCGCCCAGGCGTCCTTGTAGCAGACCACCGTGCGGTCGGGACCGAGGTCGGTGGGCTCGAACCGGACCCGGCGGAAGCAGCAGTTGGCGCCCAGGACCGCCAGGTTGGTCCCGGCGTCCCGGGCCGCCGCCACGTGGGCGCGCTGCTCGGGCGACCAGTACTCGTCGTGGCCGAGGGACAGCACGGCGCTCGCCCCGGCCAGCAGGCCGGGCTCGCGGGCCACGTCGATGCCGGTGGTGTAGGCGAGCGGCAGGCCGAGCCGCTCGGCGAGGGCGACCAGCGGCGCCTCGTAGACCAGGAACAGCCCGGCGCCGTGGTCGTAGTCGTACGGCCGGTCGAAGACGACCTTCAGCGAGCGGGTGGCCAGGCCGCCGGTCGGACCGTTGTAGAGGCTGTACCCGCCCCACTCGTTGTAGGCCTGCCAGGTCGCCGGGGCGCTCATGATCACGGTCTTGCCCGCGGTGCTCGCCGAGCGGACGGTGAGCGGGACGTAGCGCCGGCCGGAGCCGTCCTCGGCGTCCAGGCGCAGCAGGTAGGCGCCCTCGGGCCAGCCGGTGGTGTCCACCGCGAGGGTGCGCTGCCAGCCGGTCAGCACGGTGCGGGTCTCCGGGTCCACGTGCGGCGCGGCCTGCCTGCCGCCGGGGACGTGCTCGCGGCGCCAGACCAGCCGGGCGCGGGCGCCGTCGTACCAGCCCATCCGGTAGGCGGAGACGGTGAACGCGGCGGCCGGGGTGGAGACGTGCAGACCGAAGGGCTCTCCGGGCAGGACGCTGACCCGGTCGGCGAAGCCCTCGATGGCGCCGTCGGGGCCGGGGTCGGTGATCTCCCAGTCGGGGTTGCCGGGGAGGGTGCGCTCGGCCTTCGGGGCGGCGTGCCCGTCCGGGGTGTGCCCGTCCGCGGTCGGGCCGGCGGTGGCGGGCACCCCGGCGCCGGGGCCGGTGGACGGATGCGGGGCGGGGGCGGCCTCAGGACGGCGGGGGCCGCAGGAGGTGACGGCCGCCGCCATCAGACCCAGGCCCAGAATCCTCCGCCGGCTCGGCTCCGCCACCGTGACCCCCTGCTTTCCCGGTTCCCCGTCCGTGCCCGCGTGCCCGCATCCGTGCCCGCGTGCCCGTGGGTGCGCGTCGGTGCGCGCGGACATCCTCGCGTGTTCCGAGAGGTCCGTGCAGGGCGCCGCGCCGCGCCGGGGTGCGGACGCGGCCGGGGCCGGCCGGGGCCGGCCGCGGACGGTCCGTCACCGGGGAGGGCCGTACGGGCGCACCAGGGCGTGTCGGCCCGCGCGGTTGCCGGGGCCCGGCGAACCTGTCCCCTAGCCTGACCAGGCCCGCCGTCCGGCGGCCAGCGGGGGTCCGGAGCGGTGCGCGCCCGGCCGAGTCCTGGACAGGGGTGCACGTGGTTTCGTCGGGTTCGGCCGAACCGGGGGCGGCGCCCTCCTCCCGGCGCGAGCGGTTCCGGGCCTGGCTGCTGGAGGGCCTGGCCGACATGGCCAAGCAGCACCCGGGGCCGCACGCCGAGGTCCCGCACGAGGAGGGCCGGCGCTGGTGGCGGGTGATGTGCCTGACCGGCCTGGACTACTTCTCCACGCTCGGCTACCAGCCCGGCATCGCCGCGCTCGCGGCCGGCCTGGTCTCGCCGCTGGCGACCATCGTGCTGGTGGTCGTCACCCTGCTCGGCGCGCTGCCCGTCTACCGGAGGGTCGCCCAGGAGAGCCCGCACGGCCAGGGCTCGATCGCGATGCTGGAACGGCTGCTGTCGTTCTGGCAGGGCAAGCTCTTCGTGCTCACCCTGCTGGGCTTCGCGGGCACCGACTTCATGATCACCATCACCCTGTCCGCCGCCGACGCCAGCGCGCACCTGGTGGAGAACCCGCACCTGCACAGCGCGCTGAACGGCAAGCAGGTCCTGCTGACCATGATCATGGTGGCCATGCTCGGCGCGGTCTTCCTCAAGGGCTTCAGCGAGGCGATCGGCCTGGCCGTGGTGCTGGTCGGGGTGTACCTCTCGCTGAACGTCGTGGTGGTGGCGAACGGGCTGTGGAACGTGCTCAAGGCCCCGCACGTGTTCGGCGACTGGACGGACGCGCTGACCGTGGAGCACGGCAACGTGATCGCGATGATCGGCGTCGCCCTGATCGTCTTCCCGAAGCTGGCGCTCGGCCTGTCCGGATTCGAGACCGGCGTCGCCGTGATGCCGCACATCGAGGGCGACCCGGACGACACCGAGGAGAAGCCCACCGGACGGATCCGCGGTGCCCGCAAGCTGCTGACCACCGCCGCCGCGATCATGAGCGTGTTCCTGATCACCACCAGCTTCATCACCACGCTGCTCATTCCGGCCGACCAGTTCAAGGCCGGTGGCCAGGCCAACGGGCGGGCGCTCGCCTACCTCGCCCACGAGCACCTGGGCAGCACCTTCGGCAGCGTCTACGACCTCTCCACGATCGCCATCCTCTGGTTCGCCGGGGCCTCCGCGATGGCCGGGCTGCTCAACCTGATGCCGCGCTACCTGCCCCGCTACGGCATGGCGCCGCACTGGGCCCGCGCGGTGCGGCCGACCGTCATCGTGCTCACCCTGATCGCCTTCCTGGTCACCTGGGTCTTCGACGCGAACGTGGACGCCCAGGGCGGCGCGTACGCGACCGGCGTGCTGGTGCTGATCAGCTCGGCCGCAATCGCCGTCACCATCGCGGCCCACAAGGCCGGGCAGCGCCGGTGGCGGGTCGGCTTCGCGGTGATCGCCGCGGTGTTCCTCTACACCACGGCGGTGAACATCGCCGAGCGGCCGGACGGCGTCAAGATCGGGGCCTGCTTCATCGCGGGCATCATGCTGGTCTCCTTCCTCTCCCGGCTCAAGCGCGCCTTCGAACTGCGCGTCACCGACGTGGTGCTGGACGACGTCGCGGAGCGGTTCGTCCGGGACTACACCCACCGGCCGCTGCGGCTGATCGCCAACGAGCCGAACAGCCGGGACCTCGCCGAGTACCGCGACAAGATCCACCAGATCCGGCGGGACACCGACATCCCGGCCGAGGAGGACCTGGTCTTCGTCGAGGTCACCGTGCTCGACCCGTCCGACTTCGAGGCCGAACTGACCGTGCGCGGCGAGGTGCTGCACGGGCGTTACCGGGTGCTGGCACTGGAGAGCTCCAGCGTGCCCAACGCGCTCGCCGCCCTGCTGCTCCAGGTGCGGGACCTGACCGGTCAGCAGCCGCACATCTACTTCGAGTGGACCGAGGGCAACCCCTTCGCCCAGTTCCTGCGGTTCCTCCTGTTCGGACAGGGCGAGATCGCGCCCGTCACCCGCGAGGTGCTGCGCGAGGCCGAACCGGACCGCTCGCGCCGCCCGGCCGTGCACGTGGGCTGAGCGGCCCGGCGAACCCGCGCCCGGCCGTCACGCCGGTGCCGTCCGCCGGTGCCGTCCGCCGGTGCCGTCCGCCGGTGCCGTCCGCCGGTGCCGTCCGCCGGTGCCGTCCGCGGACGGCGTTCCCCCGAAAGCCGGCCGTACACCTCGTACGCCGTCCGCGTACCTCCCGCCAGGGCCCGTCCGTCGAGCCCTGACGGGAGTCCCGCACGTACCCCCGACAGTCCCGTCGCGGCCGGTCAGCGGTTCCGGTGGGACTTGCTCCAGGCGGGGGCGACGAAGGCCACCAGGGCGACGGCGAAGCCGACCTGGAGGATGTGGCGGATCCAGTCGATTCCCGAGGTGTGACGGACGCCGATCCAGCCGGAGACGGCGTTGCCGAGCCAGGCCCCGGCGGCGCCGAGGAGCATGGTCAGCCACCACGGGATCGACTGCGGTCCGCGCAGGATCAGCTTGGCGATCACGCCCAGTACGAAGCCGATGATCAGAATCCACAGGAGCTGGAACATCGCAGTCCACCTTCCGGGCGCCACCGGGGCCGACGGCCCGGTGCGCCGAATCGCCGAAGACACGGTTCGTCCCATGATCACCCGGATCCGGCGATCGGGCACGTCGGGCGGTGAACGCGCAGGTCAGCGGCGTGCCGCAGGGCCTGACGGCGGTGCACGACCGGTGGCGCCGGAGCCTCAGGGGGGAGGGTCGGTCGATCAGGGAGTCAGGGCCTCAGGGGCCAGGACCTCGGCGACGGCCTCGCGGACGTCCGGGGCCGGATCGTCCGCCAGGGCGGTCAGCAGTTCGGCGACGCCCGGGATGGACCAGCGGCCGACGGTCAGGACCAGGTCCTCCCGCACCTCCGGGTCGGGGTGGGCGGCCAGGCGGGCGAGGTGGTCCACCGGGCCGCGCCGGCCGCGCCGGAGCACCCTGAGCCAGTACAGCGCGGCGCGCAGTTCGGCCGGATCGCCCGGATCGCCGGCCGCCGCGATCCGGGCGAGCAGCACGGCGGCGGGCGGCGGCGGGCCGTCCAGCGGGTGCGGGTTGCGCTCGCGCAGCCGGCGGCCGCCGTACTCGCCGTAGCCGCGGCAGCCGGCGCAGGTGCAGGGCCGGGTGCCGTGGGCGGACGGGCTCAGGTCCGAGTGGTTTTCCGGCGGGCCCGGCCGGCATTGCGATCGGCATTCCGGTCGGCGGGTCCGACGGGCGGGTCCGGGCGGCTTTCCGGGGCGGTGGCCGGGGCCTGCCAGGCAGGGCTGCTAAGCAGGGTTCGTGCGGTGCTCGATGAGTGCCGCCAGGCCGTCCAGGATGCGCTCCAGCCCGAACTCCAGCGCCTGGTCGCGGCCGCCGGCGTCGGCCATCGCGGCGGCGACGGCGGGGAAGCGGTCGGCGTGCTCCTGGACCACGGTGCCGAGGGCGGCGAGGAGTTCGGTCTCGGGGGTGTCGGCCGGTCCGGCGGCGCGGGACTGCGCGGCGATCCCGCGCACGTGCCCGGCGAGCAGGACGGCGGCGTCCATCCGTTCGGGGCCGGTCAGCCCGTGACCGTCGAGAGCCGCCACCACCCGTTCCAGCCAGGCGAGTTCCTTCGGGCCGAGCGCCCGGGGGCCGACGGTGGCGTCCAGCAGCCACGGGTGCCGGGCGAAGGAGTCGGCCAAGTGGTGCGCCCAGGTGGTGAGTTGCTCCCGCCAGTCGGCGCCCTCCGAGGCCGCGGGGGGCGCGTCCACGGCAGACTCGACCATCAGGGCGACCAGTTCGGCCTTGCCGGGGACGTATCGGTAGAGCGACATCTTGGTGAAGTCGAGCAGTCCGGCGACCTTCTGCATGGAGACCGCGCCGAGCCCCTCCGCGTCGGCGACCTCGACCCCGGCCGCGGCGATCCGCTCCAGGCTGAGGGCCGGCTTCGGGCCCCGGGTGGGCTTGGCCGGCGGGCCCCAGAGCAGCCGCACCGTGTCGTTCGCCGCCTCGGCCATTCATCCGCTCCCGTCCTCGGGTCCCGTTCGGGCTTCCGTCCCGGACCGCTGACCGTGCTTCCGTTCCGGTTCCCACCTGGGGGGTTGCCCTGGCGGCCCAACTGTGTCTACCGTACACAGCAATGAACAGTGTCCGCCAGACACAGTTTCTCGATCCTCGGACGGAGCGGTTTCCATGAGCACCAAGGTCCTGATCTCGGGCGCGAGCATCGCCGGCCCCGCACTCGCCCACTGGCTGGGCCGGTACGGCTTCGAGGTGACGGTGGTCGAACTGGCCCCGGGGCTGCGCGACGGAGGCCAGGACGTCGACTTCCGCGGTCGCACCCACCTGACCGTGCTGGAGCGGATGGGCGTCCTGGAGGAACTGCGCACCCTCGGCACCGGTGGCAGCCCGATGACCTTCGTCGGCCCCGACGGGCGTCGACTGCTGCACCTCCCCGCCGAGTTCGCCGGCGGCGACGTGGAGGTCCCGCGCGGAGAGCTGGCCCGGCTGCTCCACCGGCACAGCAGTGCCCGCGCCGAGTACGTCTTCGGCGACTCGATCACGGCGCTGGACGAGACCCCGGGCGGGGTCCTGGTGACCTTCCGGCACGGGGCGCCGCGCGAGTTCGACCTGGTGATCGGCGCCGACGGGCTGCACTCCAACGTCCGCCGGCTCGCCTTCGGCCCCGAGCGGCGCTACGTCCGCCACCTCGGCTACTACGCGGCCACCTGGCAGCTGCCGAACGACCTCGGGCTGCCGGTCGGCGCGGTCGGTCTCAACGTCCCCGGCCGGCTGATGTCCGTCGGCGCCGCCCACCGGGACCCGAGCCGGGCGGGCGCGTTCTGCCTGTTCGCCTCGCCCGAACTGCGCTACGACCGCCACGACCAGGCCCGGCAGAAGGCGCTGGTCCGGGCCGCCTTCGCGGGCCTCGGCTGGCGGGTGCCGCGGTTGCTGGAGAGCCTGGACGCCGCCCCCGAGCTGTACTTCGACTCGATCAGCCGCGCCGACGTGCCCGCCTGGTCGACCGGCCGGATCGCCCTGATCGGCGACGCCGCCTGCGGTGCGACCATCGGCGGCATGGGCACCGGGACGGCGGTGGTGGCCGCGTACGTCCTGGCAGGAGAGCTGGCCGGGGCGCGCGGCGACCACCGGGCAGCCTTCGAGCGGTACGAGAAGCTGCTGCGCGGCTACGCGGGGGGCTGCCAGAAGGGCGGGGACAGGACCGGGCCGTTCCTCGCGCCGCGCACGGCCACCGGGCTGCGGTTCCGCAACGGGCTGCTGAACCGGCGCTGGGCGCTGGAGAAGATGCTGGAGCTGGGCAGGCAGGTCAGCAGCGTCGACCTGCCGGACTACGGGCGGGCGCCGTCGGCCGGATCTGCGACGACCCGCCGGCCGAGGCCGACATCAGGAGCCACGGCTTCCTGACGACCCCCGCCCGCGGGGCGTCCGTCCACACCTGATCGCCGGTTGTCGGAAGCGCGTTCGCAGGTCAGGGCCCAAGGTCCCACCCGTTCGGCCCCTTGGCCCCTGGCGATCACGACCGCGGCGGGCGATGCTGCCGGTACCGACCGGAACGATCCGCGCCCGGCCGGACCAGCATCGTTGGACGAGGTGAACCGGCGTGCGGCATGCCACCGTCGAATCCGTGATGACCAGCCCCGTGGTCCTGGTCGCGCCCGAGACCGGGTTCCGGGAGATCGTGACGCTGCTGAGCGAGTACGACATCACCGGCGTACCTGTGGCCGACCCGGAGGGGCGGCCGCTCGGCGTGGTCTCGGAGGCCGACCTGCTGCGCACCCTGGCCGCCCAGGAGGACCCGGCCAGCCTGCTGCCCGCGCCGGAGTCGGCGAAGGCGGGCCCCGACGGCGAGGTGACCGCGGCCGACCTGATGACCGCGCAGCCGGTCTGCACCACCCCCGGGACCAGCGTGGTCGCGGCGGCCCGGCTGATGAGCCGGCACGGCCTGAAGCGGCTGCCGGTGCTGGACGAGGAAGGGCGGGTCATCGGCATGGTCAGCCGTGGTGACCTGCTGAGGGTGTTCCTGCGCGAGGACATGGTGATCCGGCGGGAGATCGTCGAGGAGGTGCTCGGCCGGATCGACGGCGTCAGCCCGGCGGAGATCGGGGTGGAGGTCAACCAGGGGCGCGTGGTGCTCAGTGGCACCGTGCCCGAGCCGCACCTGGTGCCGATCGTGCTCAACCTGTGCCGCTCGGTGGACGGGGTCGTCTCGGTGACCGACCGGCTCGGGGCCGGGGGCTCGGCGCCGGTCGGCTGACCGGCCGGGTCCCCTCGGTTTCCGGGGTTCGCCCGATTTCCCGGCGACGCGTTCGACGCGGACCGCGCGTTCGGCTCGGACCCGAACGATCCACTTCGCATACTGCGCAGGGTACCGGGTAACTCACTCTGTGTGCCCGGCTGTGTGGACTGCCGGGGCGCCGGAGCTTCGGGGAGGCGGCCGTGGCGGTCGTGTTCGACGCGGACTTCACTTCGACGAGTCAGTGGATCGCCGGGCGGAGCAGCGCCTATCCACGGATGGGACCGACCAACCGGAGCGACCACAAACTCGACTACCTCAGCCGCGACTACTGCCCGGACGGGTCGTTCACCGCGACCAGGCGGCACAGCGGCGGCCTGTGGAGCTGCAACCTGCTGACCACCGAGGGCAGTCCGGACGGCTTCCAGCTCCAGGCCGAGGACGTGCTGTCGGCGAGCGTGACGCTGCCCGTCGAACTGGGCGCCTGGCCCGCGATCTGGACCTGGCGGGACGGCGGCAACGAGGTGGACGTCTTCGAGTACCACCCGGACAACCCGGACCTGTTGGAGATCTCCAACCACGTCCGGGGCGGCTACCGGTACTGGCACGGCGCGAGCGCCGGAATCGCTCCGGGGGCGACCTTCGGCCTGCGGGTGGTGCTCGGCGCGAACTCGGTGGACTGGTACGTGGAGGACGAGCTGGTCTACGCGGACCTGCACGGGGTGGGGGCCGGGTGGCACGCGTACCTGATCGTCAACATGTCGGTGGCGGACGGGACGTACCACGACCGACCGCCGTACGGCGGGCCGGACCGGCTGAGCTGGGTCTGCCACAGCCTCAGGGTCGAGCGCTGAGGGGGGCGGGCCGGCCCGCGTGCGCCGGGTGCGGCTGCCTCGGGCGCGGCGCCCCGGCTGTCCCGCGGGCGTCGGGTGCCTACGGCTCGTGGGGTGCTTGCGGCCCATGGGCTTACGGTTCATGGGGTGCGAAGGCGGCCGTGATCGGACGCCGTGCGCCGTACCCACCCGGTGGGTCGAGCGGGGTGAGGGGGTCGAGCGGGCCGCGTGGGCCGGAGCGCTGGAACCAGACCGCCCGGCGGTGCGGGCCGATGTGGGCGGGGTCGGCCACGTACAGGTCGTCGTGCGGGGCGCGTTCGTTGCCCGGGGCCAGCGCCGCGTCCACGGCCTGGTCGGCGATCGCGCGCAACAGGGCGGTGGCGGTGGCCTCGGCGGCGGCCGGTGCGATGGCGAGGGCGGTCAGCTCGGCCCACAGTGCGGCGGTGACGTAGTCGATCGGGGAGTGGCCGAGCGCCGGGTGGGGGCGCGGGTCCGTGTGACGCCGGAGCACTCCGGCGGCGAGGAGCTGCTCGGGGGAGCGGTCGTCGTTCGGCGGCGGGTGGGCCGCGGACGGCCGGCGAGCCGTGGGCCGCTGGGAGTGGAACGTGGTCGGCGGGTGGTGGGTCACGAGCGGCACGCTACCCGGTGGGCGCCGGGCCGAGGGCCGGCTGGTCTTCTCGGACTCTTCACATGCCGCTTTCGCCGGTGACGGGCGCACGATGGTGGTAGCGCGCTGATCGCTGCTCACCTCGGCGGGCCCCGACGGGGCCGGAGGAGGAGGTCCTGATGAGGTACTGGCACGGCCGCGGCCACATCGTGGGTGGCTGGGGCATGGGGCTGATGGCGTTCGGGACACTGCTGTTCCTGGTCATCGTCGTGCTCCTCGCCGTGGCCCTGTTCCGTTACGTCTCCCGCTCGCGGCAGCCGGTCCCGCCCGGTGGGGCGGCTCCGGGCGCCGGCGGGTCCGGTTCGGACGGCCCGCGGGGCTGGGGCCAGAAGGGACAGGGGGCTCCGGGGCCGGCGCCGGAGCAGTTGCTCGCGGAGCGGTTCGCGAGGGGTGAGATCGATGCGGAGGAGTACCGGCACAGACTGGAGACGCTCCGCTCGGTGAGCGGGCCGGGCGACGGGTGACCCCGGGGGTGTCGGGGGGAGACGGGGCGGGCCCGTCGCAGGCGAACTGCGGCGGGCCCGAGCTGCCGGAGGGGGCTCCGGTGGCCGGTCGGCGAGGGCGCCTACTCGACGACCAGCTCGACCGGGACGTTGCCCCGGGTGGCGCGGGAGTACGGGCAGACCTCGTGCGCCTGCTTGACCAGCAGCTCGCCGGTCCCGCCCGCGAGGGACTCGGGAAGCTCGACGCGCAGCACGACGGCGAGGGCGAAGCCTGCCCCGTCCTTGCCGATGGACACCTCGGCGGTCACCGAGACCTCGCTGGTGTCCACCCGGGCCTGCCGGCCGACCAGGCCGAGGGCGCTGGCGAAGCAGGCGGCGTAGCCGGCGGCGAACAGCTGCTCCGGGTTGGTGCCCTGGCCGCTGCCGCCGAGTGCGGGCGGCATGGCGAGCGTGAGGTCCAGCTGTCCGTCGGAGCTGACGGCGCGGCCCTCCCGGCCGTTGGCGGTGGCGGCTGCGGTGTAGAGCGCGTCCATGGTCGCTTCCCTTCGGTTCGGGGTGTTCCTGCGGTCGGTTGTCCGGGCCGCTGCGGGCCCGGTGTGCTGTGGCGCGGAAGCGGCGCCGTGTCAGCCGGCTTCGCTGCGCTGAGACAAGTAGAGCACGCAATTCAGTTGTGCACAACTAAGTGGCGCGATGGGGATCGGTACCATGGGGTTCATGACCACCCACCCCGGCATGGCGGACGAGGAACTGCTCCGCCTGGACCAGCAGATCTGCTTCTCGCTCAACGCGGCCTCCCGCGCCTTCGGCGGCGTGTACCGGGTGCTGCTGCGGGACCTCGGGCTGACCTACCCGCAGTACCTGGTCATGCTGGTGCTGTGGGAGGACGGTGAACTGCCGGTCAAGCGGATCGGCGAGCGCCTGCGACTGGACTCCGGAACGCTCTCCCCGCTGCTCAAGCGACTGGAGGCGGCCGGGCTGGTGCGCCGCGAGCGGAGTCCGGAGGACGAGCGGTCGGTCACCGTCCGCCTGACTCCCGAAGGGTCGGCGTTGCGCGAGCGGGCCGGGCAGGTCCCGCGCCGACTGCTCGCGGCCACCGGGTTGCCGGTCAAGGATCTGGCCGCGCTGCGCGGACTGCTCGACCGGGTCACCGGCGCGCTGGACGCGGCGGAGGTGGAGCCGGCGCCGTAGGGGTGCGTGCGGCGAGGGCGCGGGGATGGGTGTGGGGGTGGGCGTGGGGTGGATCGTGGCGCGCGGGAGTGGCGCGGCGGCGTCTCGGGCGCTTGTCAAGTCGCCGCCGCGTGATCTGTGATCTGCGTCACGTTTGAATTGCTTCGGATGGGTTCGCGAGTGTGAAGCGGCAGGTCAGCAGCGCTGTTCAAAAGTGAACGGAATCGTTCGCCAATTGTCCGCCCGATCCGGTCAACATCCTGAGCCTCCCGGACGGTTACAGCACGAGCCCCAAGGGGCCGTCGGCGTGCCACCCGGTGGGCCGGCCAGCTGACCGACGAAAGGGGGGCCCGCGTGAGCACTCCCGGGCCGGGCGAGGAGCGGGGCCTGCGAGCCGACCCGCTCGGCGGCCTGCCGAACGACTTCGAGGCCTTCTTCACCCGAGAGAACTCCGGCTACCTCCGCTACGCCCAGCAGCGCCTGCGGCACCGTGAGGACGCCCAGGACGCCGTCCAGAACGCGGGCGCGGCGCTCTACAAGAGCTGGCGCCGGGCTCTGGCCAGCCCCGATCCGCAGGCCTTCGCCTTCAAGATCGTCAAGGACGCGGTGGTGGACGTGCTGCGTGAGCGCCGCCGCACCGAACGCAAGCGACTGCGGGTGATCGCCCAGCGCCGTCCCGACACCAGCCAGGACGAGCTGAACGAACTCGCCGAACTGGACGCCCTGGACTGGGCGATGGAGGAACTCGCGCGGGCCGCGCCGGTCCAGGCCGACGTGGTCAGGCTGCGCCAGGCGGGACTGTCCTACCCCGACATCGGGCGGTCTCTGGGCATCGCGCACACCACCGCCCGTACCTACTACAGCCTCGGGCGGCGGCACCTGGAGTACCTGCTGGAACACCCGGAGGACGGCGGGGCGGAGACATGAGGGTCGTGGACCTGCTGCGCGCGCACGCCGTCGAGCTGGAGCGGGAGTTCGACGACCACGATCCGGTGGACTTCACGCGCCGGCTGGCCGAGCGGCTCGCCGCCGCTCGCCGGTCCGCGCCGACCGCGCGCGAGCGCCCCGCCCGGCCGCCCGCCGGTGCGCGGCCGCCGCAGGCTCCCAGCTCGGGGGCGAACCCGGGGACGGCGGCGGGGGCGGGTTCCGGATTCGGTGCCGGGGCGGGGACGGGCGCCCGACGCGGTCCGGCTCCGGGGTCCGGTCCGGGCGGTGGAGCCGGGCAGGCCCGGTCGGCCGGGGGGCGGGCGGAGCTGCGGCGCGACCTGCGGCACCTGTGTGCGGGCGTGGCGGGCGCGGTGGAACCGGGGGAGCTGGCGCTGGACCTCGAACTCGCCGAGAAGACGGCCTTCCGCACCTTCGGGTGCTTGCTGTACGGCATGGGCCGTACGGCGGACGGCGTCTTCTGGTGGCGGATAGCCGCCCAGTACGGGGACCAGCTGGCCGTGCACTGCCTGGCGGTGCACTACACGGCCGAGGGCGAGCGGTTCGACGCGGCCCACTGGGCCGCCCAGGCCCAGGACCTCAGCGGCCCCGGCCGGCTGCCGGAGCTGGCACCGGACGCCCGGCCGGGCGGCGCGGCGGAGCTGGCGCGGGTGCTGGCGGAGCGCTACGACGGCGAGATCCTGCTGACACTGCGGGATGCGGTGGCGACGCGGTCGAACGCCGACCCCAGGCGGCTGGGCGTCCGGGCGGTGCGGGGGCGGGGGGTGGTGCGGATCCGGTGACGGCCTTGATGCGGATGGCCCTGTCGTGGATGGCGTCGTTGCGGATGGTCTTGTTGCGGATGGTCTTGTTGCGGTGGGCCGGGGTGTTCGGATCAGGCCGGAGACGGTGGAGCCCGGGTGGGTGGCCGGGCCGGCGGTCGGGTGGACGATCGAGTGGACGGAGAGCGGCGGAGGGCCGCCGCACCGCTGGGGTGCGACGGCCCTCCGGTGGAGCGGGGTGCGTCAGTCGGTGCCGGACTCGAGCGCGGCGTGGTCGAGCGCGGTGGACTCCTCCTCGTCGCCGGTGCCGGCGGCGATGGGAGCCGCGCCGCCCGGGGCGAGCTCGCCGATCAGGCCGCTCCACGGCGCCAGCTGCCCGTGTACCGCGTACTGCTCCAGCTTGCTGCGCGAGTCGGCGATGTCGAGGTTGCGCATGGTCAGCTGGCCGATGCGGTCGTCCGGGACGAACGCGGCGTCGACGCTGCGCTCCATCGACAGCTTCTCGGGGTGGTAGCTGAAGTTGGAGCCCTGGGTGTCGATGACCGAGTAGTCCTGGCCGCGCCGCAGCCGCAGGGTGACGCTGCCGGTGACCGGGTGGCCGATCCAGCGCTGGATGCTGTCCCGGAGCATCAGCGACTGCGGGTCGAACCACCGGCCCTCGTAGAGCAGCCGGCCGAGGCGGCGGCCCTGGGTGTGGTACGTGGCGATGGTGTCCTCGTTGTGGATGGCGTTGAGCAGCCGCTCGTAGGCGATGTGCAGCAGCGCCATGCCGGGGGCCTCGTAGATCCCGCGGCTCTTGGCCTCGATGATCCGGTTCTCGATCTGGTCCGACATGCCCAGGCCGTGCCGCCCGCCGATGGTGTTGGCCTCGTGGACCAGGTCGACGGCGCTGGCGAACTCCTGGCCGTTGATCCGGACCGGGCGGCCGAACTCGAACTCGACGGTGACGTCCTCGGTCCGGATCTCGACCTCCGGGTCCCAGAAGGCCACGCCCATGATCGGGCTGACGATCTCCAGGGAGGCGTCCAGGTACTCCAGCCGCTTGGCCTCGTGGGTGGCGCCCCAGATGTTGGCGTCGGTGGAGTAGGCCTTCTCGGCGGAGTCCCGGTACGGCAGGTCGCGCTCGGCGAGCCACTCGGACATCTCCTTGCGGCCGCCGAGCTGGTCGACGAACGCCTGGTCCAGCCACGGCTTGTAGATCCGCAGGTTGGGGTTGGCGAGCAGGCCGTAGCGGTAGAACCGCTCGATGTCGTTGCCCTTGTAGGTGGAGCCGTCGCCCCAGATGGAGACCTCGTCATCCTGCATGGCGCGCACCAGCAGGGTACCGGTCACCGCGCGGCCGAGCGGAGTGGTGTTGAAGTACGTCTGCCCGGCGGAGCGGATGTGGAAGGCGCCGCAGGCGAGGGCGGCCAGGCCCTCCTCGACCAGCGCGGCCCGGCAGTCGACCAGCCGGGCCTGCTCGGCGCCGTACGCGCGGCCCCGGGCCGGGACGTCGGCGAGGTTCGGCTCGTCGTACTGGCCGATGTCGGCCGTGTATGCGTAGGGGAAGGCACCGTGCTCGCGCATCCACGCGACGGCGACGGAGGTGTCCAACCCACCGGAGAATGCGATGCCGATCCGTTCACCGACCGGCAGCTTGCTCAAGACCTTCGACATGGATGCACCCTTGACCCGCCTGAAGCGGGACCCTGATCTAGCGACGTGTGACGGGATTCGGCGTAATCGATCCGATGCCCGAACTCTGGCATAGATTTGCAGAGTAATGCAAGGGCATGCGATCGCCCGCGGTGACGGAGGGTGCCCGGGGGGAGGCCGTCCTCCGGCTGTCGATCCGGCCGACTCCACTGGTTGGACGGGCGGTTGGAGCCGAAAGTGGAGGGGGCGGGGCGAGAAGGAGGCGGGTGGGGCGGATCAGGAAGCCGGGTCGGGGGCCCGGGCGCGCAGCCGGGCGGTACCGGAGGCAAGTGTGCCGAGCCCGAGTCGGAGCCCGGGTCCGAGCCCGAGGGCGACAGGGTGGCCGGTGTCGGCCGGCCGCGGGACGTACGCCGTGGTGGGCCACAGCCGGCCGGCCGCTCTCGGGGCCGGGCGTCGGGGAACGGCGCGGCCGGGCGGTGTCCTCATGGCGAGGCGATCGCTCATCGTGCCTGGTGCCCTCGTTCGGCGGTTCCCGGTACCGGCCGGCCCGGTCCGGGGCCGGGGAGGCCGCGAACGGGACGGTCGGAGCGCCAGCGTACGCGAACGGTCGGACGGGCCGGCGGGTCGGTCCCCCGGGAGGAGGCTGGCGGTGGCTGGCGGTGGGTGGCGGTGGGTGGCGGTGGGGTCGGGTGGGGGCGAGGGTGAGGGGGAGAGGTGTCGAGGAGGCATCGATGGCAGGCAGCACCGCCAGGGGCTCCGAGGCGCGGCGGCGCCCTCGGTGGGCGCGTGGCGCCCGTGCGGTGTGGGCCTATGTCCGGCGTGCGCCGGGCACCTACATCTGGCTGGCGATCCTGCTCGTCACCACCCAGGTGATCCGGCACGTCGATCCGGTGACCGCCGACCGCATCCTGCAGCGGCGCTCGACCAACCTCCACCACCTCCAGGTCTCGCCGCTCCGCGTCCTGGCGACCAGCGCGCTGTGGATCGCGGGCGGCGGCTGGCTGTCCTACTTCCTGCTGTACAACCTCTTCCACGTGCCCGCCGAACGGTGGCTCGGCACGCTGCGCTGGATCGGGGTGGCGGCGATCTCGCACGTCGGCGCGACCTACCTCAGCGAGGGCCTGCTCGGCTGGGCGATCCACCGGGGCCTCGCCTCGCCGAGGGCCGTCTACACCCTGGACTACGGCGTCAGCTATGCGCTGGCCGGGGTCGTCGCGGTGCTCACCTACCTGATCGTGCGGCCCTGGCGGTACCTGTACGCGGCGGGGGTGCTGGTGGTCTACGGGCTGGGCGTGCAGCAGAGCCGGGACTACACCAGCGTCGGCCACTTCAGCGCGGCGCTGATCGGATTCGCCTGCTACCCACTGACCCGGGACCGGCCGGGCTCCTTCGACCCGGTCGCCTCGGTGCGGGCGCTCCGGCGGCGGGTGCGCGGCCGGTGACCCGCGGTTCACGACGGCCGGCAGTGCCGGGCCCGGACGGCAGGTTCTGCACGGCCACCTTCGGCCGCGGCATCCGGTGCTTGGACCTGCGCTGCCTCGACCTCGGCCGTTGCGACGAGATGGACGAGACGGGCGACTGACCGGCTGGTCTCCCGTTGTGGGGTGTCACCCGTCACCCGTCACCCGACCGGCTGCCCGGTCCACTCCGTCGAGCGGGCCGGGCAGTGGCGTCCCGTCCGAGCCGGAGGGCGCGGTGTGACGGGCATCGTGGGTGCGGCGGTCGGGCGGGTGTCACGGGCGGTGCGGGCCGGCGGACGGATCCCGGGGCGGTCCGCCAGGCCGCCGGCCAGCCGGGCGGGCGAGCCGGTTACTGGCCCACGCGCTGGGACACACAGAGGATGTTCCCCTCGCTGTCCTTGAACCAGGCCGCGCGCATGCCCTCGCCCTCGGCGACGCCGTCGACCGTCTTCAGGCCGGGGAAGTCGTACTCCTCGAAGGTGATGCCGCGGCCGCGGAGACCGGCCATCTCGCCGTCGAGGTCGGCGACCTTGAAGCTGGCGAGGGTGTGGGCGGCCTGCCCACCGCTGGGGGTGCGGTAGACGGTGAACTGGGTGCCGCCGCTGTCGCAGGCGAACTCCTCCTCACCCTCCTCGGTGAGTTTGAGGCCGAGGGTGTCGGTGTAGAAGGCCTTGGCGCGGGCGAGATCGGTGGCGGGGATGACTGCTTGCAGCGGAGCGTCTCCAAGCATGGTGTTTCGCCTCCTCTCTGTAACCAGGTTAGGGACGCGGGAGCCGTGCCGCCCGGTGGGCGCGGGGGCACTTCGGACCGTGCGGAGGAGGTCGCCGGGAGTCATGCGGGGGCGAGCCTCCAGAGCGAGGTGACCTCGGCGGAGCGGGCGGTGCGGAGCAGGGGGTCGGCCCGGTCGGAGGCGGTGGCCCGGGGGTGGCAGGGGACGGTGTCGAGACGGCCGGTGACGTGCAGCCCGGCCGTGGAGACGGCGTCGAGCAGGTCGGCCCGGGACCGCAGACCGAGGCGTTCGGCGAGGTCGGAGAGGATGAGCCAGCCCTCGCCGCCGGGCAGCAGACGGCCGGCCAGACCGTCGAGGAAGCCGTGGAGCATGTGGCTGTCCCGGTCGTAGACGCCCTCGTCGAGGGTGGAGTTCGGCCGTCCGGGCAACCACGGGGGATTGCACACGACCAGGGCGGCCCGGTCGCGGCCGGGAGGGTAGAGGCCGGCTCCGGCGGTCTCGATGCGGTCGGTGAGGCCGAGGCGGTGGGCGTTGTCGCGGGCGCAGGCGAGCGCGCGCGGATTGGAATCGGTGACCAGGACCTTGCGCAGACCGCGCCGGGCGAGCAGTGCGGCGAGCACACCGGTGCCGGTGCCGAGGTCGTAGGCGGTGGGGTGGGCCTGGGCGGCATGTGGCAGCGGTGCCCGGCCGACGAGGTCGACGTACTCGCCGCGGACGGGGGAGAAGACCCCGAAGTGCGGGTGGATGCGGGCGCCGAGGGCCGGAACGTCGACGCCCCTGCTACGCCACTGGTGTGCGCCGATCACACCGAGGAGCTCGCGCAGGGACACGATTCTGTTGTCAAGGAGCGGTCCGTAGGCCGCCAGGCAGGCCTCGTGGACGTCGGGCGCCCGGTGGAGCCGGACGCGGTGATCCGCGTCGAGCGGCACCAGCAGCATGCCGAGGACGCGGGCGAGGCGGGCGCGCTCCCGTCGGTGCTGACGGAAGGCCTCGGCTGGGGAGTCGGGCGCGGATCGAGGTCGGCGCCGCTCGGCGCGGCGGCGCATGGCGTGGAGGAGACGGAGTGCGCCGGGGTAGTCGCCCTGCCAGAGCAGGGCGGTGCCCTCGCAGGCCAGCCGGTAGGCGGCCTCGGCGCGAAGGGTGTCGTCGGCGGCGATCAGGCGGCGCGGCGGGGGCGTGCCGTTCTCGCTGTGCCAGGCGGCGGGCAGGGCGTAGAGGGCGGGCAGGGCGGCAGTGCTGGGCCGATGAGTGTCGGACACCGGGGCTCCTCGTGGTGGAACGTGCAGGGGGCACGAAGAGCACTTCGACGAGGAGGTGAGCAGCAGGCGCGTCGGGCGGTGGCGCCACCGGGACGGTGGGCGCGGGTGTCAGGCCCGGTGCGGCTCACGCGTCGAAGCGCGAGCCGGGGTGTCACCGAGGACGAGGCCCGGCACGGCGGCGAGCCGTATGCCACTGGTCATCTGCGGGCCTCCTTTCCGAACCTGCCGGTTCTGCGCGGTTGTTCGTACGCTTTCACACAGCGTGGCCGGTTGGCAACCGATTATCACCGGCCCTGCGGCCAGCCGTGCGGTACGCGTTCCAGCACACCTGCCCCGAACAGCTCGTACAGCGGCAGGGTCTCCAGATGGACGTAGCCGATGTGGCAGTCGCAGACCGGCAACGGGCAGGGGTGCGGCCGCAGTCGGGCGCGGTAGCTGCCGTCGTAGAGGTTGCCGAGGACGTCCCGGACGAAGTGGCATCGGCGCACGGTGCCGTCGCCGTCGACCGACAGCACGGACTCACCGGTGCGGCACGGCAGTCCGGCGCTGGGGTGGGCGTGCCGGCTGTACCGGAAGTGCGGGTCGATGGCGGCCCATTGCGCGGCCTCGGCGTCGGTGTAGTCGAGGCCCTCGGCGGCGTTGACCCACAGGTAGACGTCCTCGGCGAGCTGGGCGCGCAGGCGTCCGGCCTCGGCGAGGTGCCCCGGCTGGCCGACCACGCCGACGCTGTAGCGCACGCCGAGCGCGTCCAGCTCGCGGCACTTGGCGAGGAAGCGGTCGCGGCTGACCTGTCCGGGGTGGAAGGTGACCCAGAGGGCGAGGGCGTCGAGGTCCGCCTCGGCGAGCCAGCCGGTGCGGCAGCTGAGGTTGGTCTGGATCGCGACGCGGCGGACGTGCGGCAGGCGGCTCAGCTCGACCAGCGCGCGGCGGTACCAGGACCGCACCAGGCCCTCGCCCCAGGGGGTGAACAACAGCGACAGGGTGTCGGCGGTGCCCGCGCGTCCGGCGGCCCAGCCGGTGAAGCGTTCCAACGCGGCCCGGTCGGCCCGCAGTTGATCGGGGCTGTCGCGCCGCTTGGCGAACGGGCAGTACGGGCAGTCGTAGTCGCAGGAGGCGAGCGGACCGCGGTAGAGCAGGGTGAGGTCCCGTGCGCCGTCCGCCGACGGCGGTGACGCGGAGGGCATGCCGAGGAAGGTCATTTCGCCTCGTACGCCGCCATCAGGGCCCGGACCTCGGGCGAGAACAGCAACGGCCCGACGGCGTCCGAGTGCGCCAGCCCCTCCGGGCTGAGCCGCAGGGACGCCGCGTCGCCCTCGGCGAGCCAGCCGCGCTCGGCGAACCCGGCCAGCTCCGCCGGGAAGTCCTCGGCCGGTGAACTGCCGAACCGGGCCCGGTAGTCCGCCAGCGGCATGCCCTCGGCCTGGAGCAGCGACTGCACCAGATGGCGCCGGCGAGGCTCCGCGCCGTCCATCCGGTGGCCCACCTCGGCGTGCCGGAAGTCCTCGGTGGCGACGTACTCGTCGATGATGCCGCGCACCTGGGTGGCGTTCACCGCGTAGTCGAAGGAGTAGTGCAGTTGCGAGGTGTAGGAGCGGGCACCGCAGCCCAGACCGACCATGCCGTCGGTCTGGCAGGCGTACTCGCTCGCCCCTGCCTGCGGGGAGGCGGTTCGGCGGAACATCCGCATCGACACCTGCTGGTACCCGTGGGCGAGCAGGTGGTCGCGGCCGGCGCGGTAGAGCGCGAGCCGCCGCGCGTCCCAGGCGGACGCGCTCTCCTGCTCGCCGCGCCGGGCCAGCCCGGTCAGCGGTCGGACGTACAGCGGGTAGAGGTACAGCTCCTCGGGCTGCCAGGCGAGCGCGGTGTCCAGCGAGCGGAGCCAGCTGGCCTCGGTCTGGCCGTCGATGCCGTAGATGAGGTCGATGTTGAGCACCGGGAAGCCGGCCGCGCGGATCCGGCCGAGCGCGGCCTCGACCTCCGCCCGCTTCTGCGGGCGGACGGCGGAGCGGGCCTCGGCGTCGTCGAAGGACTGCACGCCCAGGCTCAGCCTCGTGGTGCCCCGGGCGGCCAGCACCTCCAGCCGGTCGGCGGTCGCGGTGGCGGGCGAGGCCTCCACCGAGAGCGGTATCGCCCGCAGGTCGGCGCCCATCCGTTGCTCGGCGATGTCGCACAGCCGCTCCAGCTCAGCGGCCGTCAGATGGGTGGGGGTGCCGCCGCCGAACGCGGCCAGCGCGAACCGGGCGCCCTCGTCCAGTGCCGCACGCACCACCGTGGCCTGGCGCTCCAGCGCGTCCAGGTAGGCCGTGGTCAGACCCTCGGGGCTGCCGATCCGGGTGAACAGGTTGCAGAAGCCGCAGCGGACCTCGCAGAACGGGATGTGCACGTAGAGCGAGAGCGCGTGCTGCGGCTCGCCGGCCCACAGCTCACGCAGCGGCGGGCGCTCGGGCAACGGGCGGTAGGCCGTCTTGTGGGGGTACGCGTAGACGTACGACTGGTACGGCGAGTCGGGGCGCGGGGGTGCGGTGGTCATGCGCGCTCCTCGGAGGTCGCGGTGGCGTCCGCCGCTCGGGCGGGGAGGGTGAAGTGCGCGTACGGGACGGTCCAGACCACCTCGTGGCCGATCCGGTGCCCGGTGTAGCCGTCCTCGCCGTAGGCGGTGCCGTGGTCGGAGCAGACGATCGCGAAGCAGGGGCGGCGGGCGCTCATCGCGGCGAACAGCCGGCCGATGTGCGCGTCCACGTACTCCAGGGCGGCGGCGTGGCTGGCCCGGGTGTCCCCGTGTTCACGGGTGGCGCCCGGCAGGTGGAACCAGTTCGGCTGGTGCAGCGCCGAGACGTTCAGGAACAGGAACAGCGGCTGCTCGGCGGGCTGTCCGGCGGCGACCCGCTCGGCCACGGCGACCTGTTCCTCGAAGGACGTCGGCGAGGCGACGCCCAGCTCGGAGGTCCAGTGGCTCTCCTGGAAGAGGCCGGGCAGCACCGAGCCCAGCGGGCCCTGCTTGTTGAAGAACCCGACACCGCCGACGCACACCGTGCGGTAGCCGGCCGCGGCCAGGGCCGTCGGCAGGTCGGGGGCGTCGAAGACCCAGGTGCGCGGGGCGGTGGTCTCGGAGCCGGCGAAGCGGGCCGCGAACAGGCGCGGGTGCGGGCCGTCGGGGGAGGCCGGAGTCGGCAGGAAACCGGCCAGGATCGCCTGGTGGGAGGCGTAGGTGAAGCTGCCGGGCGCGTGCCGGCGCTCCCAGCGGCCGCCGGGGAGGACGGCGGCGAGGTGCGGGATCCGGCCGGCCGCGGCCAGCTCCTCGGCGACGTCGAAGCGGAGCGTGTCGAGGGTGACGAGCAGCAGGTCGTGGGTGCCCACGACCGCGTTCATGTCGGGGGCGGCAGAGGCAGAGGCAGAGACAAGGGAGGGGACGGTGGTCCGGTGGTTCATCGAGCGGGTTCCGTGATCTGGTGGTCCGTCGCCACGGGCGACGACGGGGAGAGGTCGGTGAGCGCGGCGAGCTGGGCGCCGTAGGTGTCGAGGCCCTCGGCGGGGCCGCCGGGCAGGCCGGTGAGACCGGGGAGCAGGTCGCCGAAGGCGTTCACCTCGCCGACCAGGGCGCGCCGCCAGCCGGTCGTGGGCAGGACGTCGACGCCGACCATCGGCGAACCGGGGAAGCAGGCCGCCGCGCGTTCGGCCGTCTCCAGGAGGGCGGGCCAGGACGGACCGGCGGCCTCCCGGGCCTGCTCGATGCTGCCCCGCGCGCCGCCGAGGTGCAGATTGGTCATCGGCTGGGTGCTGGTGCGCACCACGGCGTGGGTGGCCCGGCCCGCCACCACCACGACCCGCAGGTCCGCCGAGCGCCCGGACTGCGAGGCCTTCGGGATCCACTGTTCGACGTGCAGCCCGTCCGGCGCCAGGCCGTCGACGATCGCGGCGACCTCCCGCTCGCTGCGGTAGCGGCGCACCCGCAGCGAGTTGTGGAGCTGACCGTCGGCCAGTTCCACCGAGGTGGTGGCCAGCAGCTGCCCGCGTGGTCCGAACTCCAGCGCCATCACCCCGGAAGCCGAGGAACCGTGCGCGGGCTTGACGAAAACCCGGTGCAGGCGGGCTTCGGCGAGGCGTTCGCGCAGGTGCTCCCAGCCGGTCACCTCGCCGCCGAGCGCCCTGGGCACCGGCACCCCCGCCCCGGCGAGCAGCGCGTGTGCCCGGCGCTTGTCGAACATCACGGCGGTCTCCTCCGGATCGCCGAGCAGCCGTACGCCGGGCCGGGCGGCCAGCCCGCGAAGCGCGGCCATGACGCCCGCGTACCAGACGGCCGTGCCCTCGACCCTGGTCGGCGCGTAGCCCGGGCCGAGTGCCGGGCCGCGCAGCAGCCGGTCGACCTCGGGCTCCTCGCCGGGCGACTCGACGCGCAGCAGACCGCCTTCGGGCGGCCGGTACCGGCCGCGCAGCACGTCCAGCCAGGGCAGGACGGCGGGCTCGGGCAGCCCGGCGGCCCGGGCGGCGGCCGCGAACAGTGTCACCCGTCGGTGCCCCGGATTGCCGAGGACGGTCAGCTGCACGGTCATCGCCTCCGTCGCCCGCCTACTCGGCGACCGAGACGTAGCGGTCGTCCTCGTCCTCCGCCTCGTCCGCCTCGGCGTCGCTGAGGTCGATCTCGACTCCCGGCAGGGCCTCGCAGAGCCGCTCCATCATCGCGTCGCTCAGGTAGTGGTGGTGCAGGTCGAGGGAGCGCAGGTGGGTGAGCGGCTGGCCCTCCAGCAGCGCGGTGGCGCCGTCGTCGGAGAGCACACCCATGGAGAGGTCGAGCGACTCCAGCCGGGCGACCACCGGGGCGTGCGCGACGGCGGCGGCGATTTCGTCCTGGAGTTCGCTGTTGGCCAGCCCCAGGTGGCGCAGCCGCGGCAGGCGGGAGCCGTCCAGGAACGGCGCCAGGTCGTCCAGCGAGGCGTCGCCGCCGTACTCGTCCACGCCGAGCCAGAGGTGCAGGCTTTCCAGAGCGGGCAGTTCGGAGCCGGCCACCGCCTGCACCACGGTGGCCGGCAGCCCGCCGGCCTCGAAGCGCAGGCTGGTCAGCGCGTCGTGCCGGACCGGCTTCAGGACGAGGCCACTGCCACCGCGCACGGCCAGCGACTTCAGACCGGGGAAGGCGTTCAGCAACGGGGTGACGTCGTCCATCTCCAGCCAGGAGATCTCGCACGCGTCGTAGGTCACCTCGCCGAGGAACAGCGCCTCCAGGGCGGGCAGGCGCCGGGCGTCGGCCGCGATGGCCTCGACCACGGGCCGCACGGACGTGTAGTCGTCCTGCCACCAGGAGCCGATCACCACGGCGCGGACGCCGGCCGGGTCGACCTTCTCCAGGAAGGACTGCCAGAGCTGGGCGAAGTCCTGCTCGGTGTCGTGGTCGAAGGAGAGCCGCCAGGCGACGGCTCCGGCGTCGGGCAGGGGCCGGGCGTCGCCGGGCTGCGGCGGGGCGTCGTCGGGCGTGAACTCGTGGATCGGCAGCTCGTGGAAGCGTTCGAGGTGGCGGGAGACGGCCATGTCGGATCCTGATGGGTCGAGTTGGTCGGACGGGTGGTCGTACGGGTGGATGCGGGGGTGACGGCTACTCGGCCACGGCGACGTAGCGCCACCGGTCGTCGGGCTTGCCGGGCTCGGAGAGGTCGACCTCGACCCCGGACAGGGCCTGGCGCAGCCGCTGCTGCATCTCCTCGGTGAGGTAGTGGTGGTGCAGGTCGAGGGAACGCAGGTGGGTGAGCGGCTGGCCCTCCAGCAGCGCGGTGGCACCCTGGTCGGTCAGCACGCCCATGGAGAGGTTGAGCGACTCCAGCCGGGCGACGACGGGTGCGTGCGCGAGAGCGGCGGCGATGTCGTCCTGGAACTCGCTGTTCTGGAGGCCGAGGTGGCGCAGCGCGGGGAAGCGGGTGCCGTCCAGGAACGGTGCGAGGTCGGCCATGGTCGAGGAACCGCCGTAGTTGTCCACGCCCAGCCAGAGTTCGAGCCGTTCCAGGGCCGGGAGGTCGCAGCCGGCCACCGAGCGCACGACCGAGCCCGGCAGGCCGCCGGCCTCGAAGCGCAGCGCCTTGAGCGCCTCGTGCCGCAGCGGCGTCAGGGCCAGACCGCCCTTGCCGTCCCAGTCCTCGGAGGCGCCGCGCACCACCAGCTCGGCCAGCTGCGGGAAGGCCGTCAGCAGCGGCGTGATGTCGCACTGCTGGATCCAGGAGATCTCGCACTCCTCGTAGGTGATGTCGCCGACGAACAGCGCGCGCAGGGCGGGCAGTCGGCCGGCGGCGGCGACGACCGCCTCCATCGGCTCCTGGAAGCTGTCCGGCTCCTCCGGTGCCCACTGGCCGATCACGACGGCGGTGACCCGCTCGGTGTCGACGGCGCCGAGGAACTGCTCCCAGCACTCGCCGAACGTGGCCTCGGACTCGTAGTCGAGCCCGATCTTCCAGGCGACCGAGGCCGCGTCCGGCAGCTGGACGGAGCCGGACCCGCCCTTCTCCTCGGCTTCGGCCACGGCCGCCACGAAGTCGAAGACGGGGAGACCGTGGAACCGCTCGATGTGGTCGTTGACAGTCATGCGCTGCTCCTCTGGGGTCGGGGCCGAACAACTGTCTACCAGCCGGGACTGACAATCCGGCGGCCGGGTCGCCGCCCGGGCGCGTTGTCAGACCCTTGCCCTATGTTCGGGTCCTGGCTCCGGAGAGTGACCGCGTCGAACGCGGCGGAGCCTTGGGTTCCGGCGTCCGCCGGGGTCCGGCCGTACGGCGAGGGAGGACTGATGTACCGCCAGGGCGATGTGCTGATCGTGCCGGTCGAGGAGAGCGTGGTGCCGCCGAGGGTGGCGGAGCTGGCCGTGCAGCCGAGGGACGGGCGCGGCCGGATGGTGCTCGCGCTCGGAGAGGTCACCGGGCACGCCCATGCCGTGGTCGGTCCGGGCGAGCTGCGCCGTGAGACCGGGCCGTTCGGCGCGGGCTGGCTGCACCTGCCCGAGGGCGGCCGGGTGGTGCACGAGGAGCACGCGGCGATACCGCTGCCCAAGGGCTGGTACCGGGTGATCCGCCAGCGCGAGTACGTGCCGGGCGCGGTGCGGATGGTCGCGGACTGACGGCCGCTCCGCCCGCCGTACGGGGCGGCAGGCGGGACACGAGGACTGGACGCGGCCCCGGGCCGCGGCACGGAACGGGAACGGACGGCCGGGCGTGGAGCCCGGCCGGGAACGGAGCAGGGATGGAGACGGTCATCCACGACGAGGTCCACGGCGACCCGGGCGGGGCACGGGCGCTGCCGGGGCCGGCCGAGGTGACGGCCCGCTGGCGGGCGGCCGCGGCGGCCACCGGAGCCGGTCACCGGGCGGCGGCCGAGCGTGCCGTCCGGGCCGCCTACCGGGCGGCCGGGCTGCCCGAGCCCGCGGCGATCCGCTGGTTCGGCTCGCCGCTCGCCGCGACCGAGGCGGCGCTGGAGCTGAGGGCCGGCGGCGCGCAGAGCGTGCGCGAGGCCGTGCGCACCCGGCCCTGGGAGGAGGCCAGGCGACGCGCCGTCGAGCAGGTCGGCGCCACCGGGTGGGCGGGGCACTGGGCGCTCACCGGCGGCGAACTCGGCCCGGTCACCACGCCGCTCGCCGACCGGCTGCGCAACGCCGTGCTCGACCGGCTCGCCCCCGAGGCCGACCGGGAGGACGACGTCGCCGTCGCCGAACAGGCCAGGTCCCGCCGCACCACCGTCCGGCTCGCCCTGCTGGACGCGGTGCGCGGCCAGCACGACGCTCCGTGGTTCGCCGCCTTCGAAGCCGCCGGCGCGAGCGCCGACGCCGTCGCACCGCTCGCCGAACTGGCCGGGGAAGCCGGCTGGTGGTGGCCGTACCGGGAGGTGGCCCTGCTCAGCGAACGGCCGACCGCGCTGCACCGCGACGAGGCCGGCCGGCTCGACCGGGCGGACGGGCCCGCCCTGGAGTACGCCGACGGCTTCGCCCTGCACGCCTGGCGCGGCATGCCCGTCCCGCCGGAGTTCCTGGCGACCCTGGCAGAGGTGACCGTCGAGCGGATCCGCACCGAGGAGAACGCCGAGCTGCGCCGTGTCCTGCTGGAGCACTACGGCTACGAGCGCTACCTGGCCGACTCCGGCGCCGAGCCCATCCACCGGGACGAGACCGGTGTGCTCTGGCGGATCGTCCTGTCCGACGACGAGCCGGTGGTGATGGTCGAGGTGGTCAACTCCACCCCCGAGCCGGACGGCACCCACCGCACCTACTGGCTGCGCGTCCCGCCGAGCACCCGCACCGCGCGCGCCGGTGTCGCCTGGACCTTCGGCATACCCGAGACCGCCTACCACCCGCAGCGCGAGACCTGACCGCGGACGCCTCCCGGCATCCGGAGCCAGTCTCCGAGCCGCGCGTGTTGACCCTGACCCCACGTCAGGCCGCACGGTGGGGGCGCAGCAGAACGCACGGATGATCGGAGGGACGCATGAGCTGGTCGGTGGGTCAGGTCTCCGGCTTCGCCGGGGTCACGATCCGGACCCTGCACCACTACGACCGGTCCGGGCTGCTCGAGCCCAGCGAGCGCAGCCCGGCCGGCTACCGGCTCTACACCGGCGCGGACCTCGCCAGGCTCCAGCAGATCCTCTTCTACCGGGAACTCGGCTTCCCGCTCGACGAGATCGCCGACATCCTGGCGGACCCGCAGGCCAACGCGCTCGACCACCTGGTGACGAGACGGCAGGCCCTCGCCGAGCAGATCACCCGGCTGCAGAAGCTGGTCGACGTCGCCGAGCGGGCCATCGAGGTCCAGCGCACTGGGGTCGAGCTGACCCCGGAGGAGCGCTTTGAGGTCTTCGGGGACGTGGTCTTCGACCTCAGTTACGCCGCCGACGCCCACCTCAAGTGGGGTGAGCGGGACAGCCACCGGGAGGCCCTGGCCCGCGCCGCCACCCACTCCAAGGAGGACTGGCAGCAGCTGATGGCGGAGGCCGCCGAATGGCGAGGCCGGCTGCTGGACGCCTTCGACGGGGGACTGCCGGTCGACCACGTCACGGTGCTCGGCCTCGCCGAGCAGCACCGGCAGCACATCACCCGGTGGTTCACGCCCTGCCCGCCGGAGACGCACTGCCGGATCGCCGACGACTACGAGGCGGACGCCCGGGCCTTCGCCCTGGTCGTGCCGCCGGCCGAGCAGCGGCCGGGCCTGGCCGGCTACCTCCGCGCGGCCATCGGCGCGAACGCCGAGCGGCGCACCGCGACCGGAACCGAGGCGGGCCGATGAGGATCCTCGTGATGGCCGCGGGCTCGCACGGCGACGTCGCCCCCTACACCGGTCTCGGGGCCCATCTGCGCGGCGCGGGGCACGAGGTCGCGCTCGCGGCGCCCGAGACCTTCCGCGGGCTGGTGGCCGGCAGCGGGCTCGACTTCCGTCCGCTCCCGGCCGACCCGCACGGCGCGGGCTCCGAGCCGACGGGCGGGCGCTCCGAACTGCTCGCGCGGGCCGCGGCGTTCATCGGTCAGCTGGGCGACGGGCTCGCGGACGCCGCCGCGCCCGGAGCCGACCTGCTCCTGCTCGGCACCACCACCGCACCGCTGGGCTGGCACCTGGCGGAGGCGATGGACGTCCCCACGCTGGGGGTCTACCTGCAACCCACGCTGCCGACCCGGGAGTTCCCGCCGGTGGTCGGGGGCGGCCGCTCGCTGGGGAGCTGGGGCAACCGGGCGGCGGGGGCGCTCGGGCAGCGGGTCGTCGACCGTCTGCACACCGAGGCAGCACGCCGGCTGCGGTCGCGGCTGGGCCTTCCGGCACTCTCCCAGACCGCACGCCGACGGGCCGTGGAGCGGGCGGACTGGCCGGTGCTGCACGGCTTCAGCCCGAGCCTGGTACCGCGCCCGGCGGACTGGCGGCCGGGGCTGCGGGTGGTCGGCAACTGGTGGCCCCACGTGGCGGGCGACCACTGCCTCCCGGTCGAGGTCGAGGACTTCCTGCGGGCCGGGCCGCCGCCGGTGTTCATCGGCTTCGGCAGCATGGCGGCAGGACAGGGCGAGCGGCTGAGCACCCTGGCGCTGGAAGCCCTGCGGCGGGCGGGCGTCCGGGGAGTGGTGCAGGCCGGCTGGGCCGGGATCGCCGGGGAGGGCGACGACGTGCTGACGATCGGCGAACTGCCGCACTCCCGGCTGTTCCCGCGCATGGCGGCCGTCGTGCACCACGCGGGCGCGGGTACGGCGGCCGCGACGCTGCGCGCGGGTGTGCCGAGCGTCCCGGTCCCGGTGATGGCCGACCAGCCGTTCTGGGCCGGCCGGCTCACCCGGGTCGGCGCGGCGACGGCTCCGGTGCGGTTCGCCGACCTGACCGCGGCGCGGCTGGCGGCGGCCATCCGTCAGGCCGTCGAGGAGCAGCGGCTGCGGGAGCGGGCACAGGGGGCGGCTCGCGCGATGGCGAAGGAGGACGGCGCGGCCCGGGTCGCGGAGGCGGTGGCGGCCATGGGTCGGTAGCGGAGGAGGACGGCGAGCCGCCACGCGGTTCCCGCGCCAGGGCTCGCTCCGGTGGGCCGAGCGCCACGGTGCCGCACGGAGGTGCCGCACACCGGTGCCGCCGTCGGACGGCGGGGACGGGAGGTCAGGGTGCCCGGGCGACCAGGACGGGCGGGAGGAAACCGGTGTCGGCGGGCTGCTCACCGCGGTTCCACGATGAGCAGCCCGTCACGAGGGCGCGTCCGCCGGCCCGGTCACCGCTCGGCCGGGACCCCCGGTGCGGAGGCGCCGGCCGGGGCCGCGAGCGAACCGAGGAGCTGCGCGACCGGGTCGGCGCTGCCCGAGGCGCTCAGCTCCTGCACCAGCTCGCAGTTCCTGGCGACCCTGCCGGCGACCCAGTCGCGCAGCCACGCGGACAGCTGCGGGAGCGGCAGGTCGGACGGGGCCAGCCCGGTGAGCACGCACCCGGTCGCCGCCGCCCCGCCGACGTTGACGACCACGTCCGGCAGGACGGTGTGGCCGGCCTCGCGCAGCAACCGGCGGGCCGGTGCGGTGCAGCTCAGGTTTCCGCCCTCGACCACCAGGCGGGCCCGGACCGCCGGCACCGCCTCCTCGTCGACCGCGGAGGCGGACGCCGCCAGCACCAGCACGTCGGCGTCGACGTGTAGCCACGCCCGCCCGGGTCCGTGGGCCGTGACCCGGGCGGGCAGCCGGCTCCGGTCGATCGTGCCGTCGCTGCTGGTGAGCGCGGCGAGTTCGGCGAAGGGCAGTCCGCGCTGGTCCTCGACGGTGCCCCGGACGTCGGCCACCGCCACCACCAGGTGGCCGTGGGCGGCGAGGTGGCCGGCCACCGCGCGCCCGACGGTGCCGAAGCCCTGGATCGCGACACGCTGAGGGGTCCGCGCACCGGAGGCCCGCAGGGCGCCGAGCACCGCGACGGCCACGCCGAAGCCGGTGATGTCGGCCATGTGGTCCCACAGTTCGGCCCAGCCGACGGTGAGGCGGGTGGTGCCGGGGCGGCGGGTGACGTCGTACCCGGCGGCCTCGAAGGCCAGCCGCCGGTCGGCGTAGGTGGTGCCCTGGTCGCAGCCCAGGTACACCCCGCCGTGCAGCAGTGGGGCCGCGGCGCGGCCGAACCCCCGCATCACCGACTGCCGTTCGACGGCGGCATCCGGATCGGGGGCGATGCCGGCCTTGGCGCCACCGATGGGCAGGCCGACCAGCGCCAGCTTGTGGGTCATCGCCCTGGCGAGCCCGGTCAGCTCCTGCTCGGTCACCGTCGGGTTCATCCTGGTGCCGCCCATGGCCAGGCCGTCGACCATGGAGTCGACGACGACCCAGCCGCGGGCCCGGCACTCCGGGAGGTTCAGGGTGGTGGAGAGCATGGGCCCGGTCGCCGGGCGCGCACCGTGCGGCGCGAGCGTCCGGTTCACCGCGCATCCTCCTCCGGGACGGACCGCAGGCGCAGGCTGCGGGGGCGCATGTCGGTCCACACGCGTTCGATGTGCGCGAGGCAGTCGTCCTTGGCGCCCCGTACGCCGGCCTCGTGCCAGCCCGCCGGCGTCTCGCGGTCGGCGGACCAGATCGAGTACTGCTCCTCGTCGTTGACGACGACCTTCCACTGCTCGGGCGCTTCGCTGGTCATGCCGTTACCTCCGGATGTCGGTGCTTGGGGGGTCCGCCGGGCGGCGGAGGGGTGGAAGCGGTTCGTGGCCGGCGTCGGGGCGGGTGCTGCGACGGGTGGCGAGGCGGGCGTCGAGGCCGTCCAGCCAGGCCGGCAGGCTGGGGGTGCGCAGCAGGCCCGTGCCGATGAGCACACCGGCGAAGCCCTCCTCGACGAGACGGGCGGCATCGTCGGGGGAGCGGATGGCCCCGGCGCTCACCGGGCACCGGGTGCCGCTGCTCAGCACCGCGGGCAGGAGGGACGAGCTCCGTCCGAGGTCGCCCGCGCCGCGCTCGCGGTTGGCGATGTCCTTGTTGTTCACCGCGACCACGCATTCCTCGGCGCGTGGCACGCGGCTGATCTCCTCCTCGGTGGTGACCTCGACGAACGG
Source organism: Kitasatospora sp. NPDC036993 (assembly GCF_055607525.1). Lineage (NCBI taxonomy): Bacteria > Bacillati > Actinomycetota > Actinomycetes > Kitasatosporales > Streptomycetaceae > Kitasatospora > Kitasatospora sp. NPDC036993. The sequence goes on from NZ_JBVJRP010000007.1 coordinate 380,883, forward strand.
CGTCAGGCCCAGGCGCAGGCCGAGCTCGACCAGGTGGCCCAGGGTGGCGCGCGGCAGCAGCGCGGCGGTCAGCAGGACCGCGGACGCGCCGCTCTCGCGGGCCTGGTGCAGTTGGCCGCGGCGGGTGATGAAGTCCTTCTGCAGTACGGGCAGGTCCGTCTCTTCCATGACCTCGCGCAGCAGCTCCGGGGTGCCGCCGAACCACCGCCCGGTCACCACGGACAGGCAGGGGGCGCCGGCGTCCCGGTAGTCGGCGACCAGCCGGGCGGCGGACCTGCCACCGAACAGGTCGTGCCCGGCGGAGTCCTGGCGCTTGAGCTCCATGATCACCGGTCGGCGGGCGTCCAGCAGCGCCTCGATGAACGCGGCCGTCATCCGGGCCCTCCGGCCGCCCCCGCGCCGTCCGGCACCCGCCAGCCGTGCCGCACGGTCGTGATCCGGTCGGTGCTCAGCCGTCCGTCGGGGTCCCTGGCCGCGGTGTCCACGTCGATGCCCAGGAACAGGGGGTGGTCCACCACCGCCCGGTAGTCCTCCCGGTTGTCGGCCGAGACGCCGCCGGCCAGCAGGAAGGGGCGCGAGAGGCGGTCGGCGATCCCGAGGACGGCCTCGCAGTCGGCCGGTTGCCCGGTGCTGCCGATCCGGCCGTCCGCGGCCACCACGTCCAGCAGGAAGAGGTCCGTTCCCGCCCGCTCGTAGGCCGCGATCAGGGACCGTTCCGCGCGGGTGTCCGTACCGAGGTGCAGCACCTTGACCACGGTGAGGTCCGTGGTGCTCTTCAGGGCGCGGACCAGTCCCGGCGGCTGGTAGCCGTGCAGTTGGACCCACGGCACCCGCCCCGCGGCCGTCGCCGCGCGAAGCGCCCCGGCGTCGTTGAGGAAGGTCACGAGGACCGGACGCAGTCGCGCCGTTCGGTGTACGGCGTCCGCGACCAGCGTGAGATGACGAAACGTCAGTTCGGCATGGCCGCCTGGAACGCCGTGCCACAGGCCGACGAGGTCGGCTCCGGCCCGGTCGAGCGATGCCACGTCCTCGGCCGAGGCGGCTCCGCAGATCTTGACCAGCATCAGGCGTCACAGCCCCAGCATGGCGGCGACGCGGTTGCGTTGGATCTCCGACGTGCCCGAGTAGATCGGGCCGGCGACCGCGTCGCGCAGGTCCTTCTCCAGCCCGTACTCGGCCAGGTAGCCGCTGCCGCCGAAGATCTGCACGGCGGCCAGCGCGGAGGAGAGGTTGCTCTCGCTGGCGAGGAGCTTGCTGACGGCGATGTCCCTCGTGACGTTCTCGCCCGCCGTCAGCCGGACCGCCGTGTCGTAGAGCCACTTCCGCGCGGTGTCCAGGCCGATGCTCATCTCCACGAGCTTGTGGGAGACCGACTGGTACGAGCCGATCGGACTGCCGAACTGGACGCGTTCCTTGGCGTACTCGACGCAGCGGTCGAGCCGGTACCGCATCTGTCCGGTGCTGATGACGAAGGAGCAGAGGATCTCCCACTTCATCACGTGGTCCAGGACCAGGAACCCGGATCCGATCCGGCCGATCACGGCGGACGCGGGGATCCTGCAGTCGTCGAAGTGCAGTTCGCTCAGCGGCGCGGTCCGCAGCCCCATGGTGGCGACGGGCGGCCCGATGACGAGGCCCGGGGTGTCCCGTTCCACGACGAAGGCGGTGATGCTGAGCGGGCCGCTGCTCGGGTGGGTGCGCGCGTACACCACGAACACGTCGGCCACCGGGCCGTTGGTGATGAAGGACTTGCCGCCCCGCAGGACGAAGCCGTCGCCCTCGCGGGTGGCCGTGGTCCTCATCGCGAGCGCGTCGGAGCCGCTCTCGGTCTCGCTGATCGCGTGCGCCCCGATCGTCTCTCCCGAGCAGATCCCCGGCAGGTGGCGCGCCTTGAGCTCCGGCGAGCCGAACCGGTGCAGTGGGACTCCGACGCCGACCAGGTGGGTGGCGACCGAGAAGTTCAGTCCGCCGTCACGGCACCCGGTGCCGAGTCGTTCGAGCACGTGCATGGTGGTGAGCAGGTCCTGGCCCAGCCCGCCCCACTGCTCGTCGAACGGCAGGCCGAGGATTCCGGACCTCTGGACCAGCTTCCACTTGTCCCTCGGGAAGGCTCCTTCGGCGTCCCCTTCGAGGTGGCCGGAGCTGAGCTCCTCGCACCACCGGGCAATCCCCTCGCCCAGGGCGATCTGGTCGGCGTTCCATCTGATCATCTGTCAGTCCTGTCAGTATTCGGAGAAGTCGGCCGAGTCCAGGTTGTGGCGTTCGTCGCCGCGCAACGCGGGCGAGAACACGCACACCAGCCGGAGGTCCTCGTCCGGGCTCGCGATCAGGAAGTGGGCGTCGTTCCGGTCGAGGGCGTACAGGGTGCCCGGTTCGAGCGGGTGGGACGTGCCGTCGGTGTCCACGACCTCGCCCTTTCCCTCGATGCAGTAGCACGCCTCCAGGTGGTGGCGGTACTCCAGCCGCGACTTGGTGCCGGCGCGGACGGTGGTGTCCGTCATCGTGTAGCCCAGGCCGTCTGATTCGAGAAGGAACCTGCGGCTGAGCCCGTTGCCCCAGTCCACGGTCTTCACCTCGGCAAGGTGTCGGACGATCATCGGGTGTGCCTCCTAGCGGCTTGTCGAGTACGGCGAAACGGTCTGAACGAAGGTGCGGAACTCCTCGACCACGTCGGTCCCTCCGGCGAGGGCGTGCTCGATCCGGGCGACCCCGGCGCTGCCCACGACCGCGGCGTCGGCGCCGAGGCCGTGCAGCAGGTCGATGTCCGCCCTGGAGCGGACGCCGAACCCGACGGCGATCGGTACGACGGTCCTCGTCCGCAGTGCGGTCAGCGCGGCGGCCAGCTCCTGGTGGTCGGCCGCGAGCCCGCCGCCGCTGCGGCCGTAGTGGGCCACCAGGTACAGGTACGCGGTGGCGCACTCGGCGGCGGCGGCCTTCACCTCGGGCGCCGACGCGGCGTAGCAGGTGGCGACCAGGGGCAGCCCCGCCTCCCGCACCGCTTCGAGGCAGTCGGCCCGTAGCCGCGGCGGCAGGCCGTGCACCAGCAGTCCGTGGACGCCGGCGTCGGCGACCCGCCGGACGAAGCCCGGCACGGTCAGGTCCCTGACCGTGTGGCTCCAGTCGGCCAGCAGTGCCACCCGCAGGTGGCGCAGCCGGGGCAGGACCCCGCCGAGGAAGTCGAGCACCTCGTCGAGTCCGACGCCGTCGGCCAGGGCCCGCTGTGCCGATCGGCGGATGACGGGCCCGTCGGTGACCGAGTTCGGAAAGGGCACAGCCAGCTCCAGGCAGTCCACCTGGCAGTCGTCGAGCATCCGCATGACGTCGGCCAGGACGGGCAGCGGTGGATCTCCGGCGTTGAGGAACACCGCCAGGCCGGGCCGGTCCGGTGGCCGGCGGGCGAAGAACCCGCTCACCGCGCACGCGCCGGTCGGGCGCGGAGGCGGTCGACGAGGTCGCGGGCGGCGCCGCTGCGGAGGGCGTCGTCGGCCGCCCGGACCGCCTCCGGCCACCCGTCGATCAGCCCGCTCGCGACGGCCAGTGCGGCGGCGTTCAGGCAGACGGTCCGGGTGGCGAGCGGCTTGCCCGTTCCGGAGAGCACACCGAGGAAGTGGTCGACCACGTCCTCCCCTTCTGCGGCCGGCCGTAGTTCGGCGATCGTGCCGGTCGCAGTCGCAGTCGCAGTCGCGGTCGCGGGGCCGGGGCCGGAGCCGGAACCGGAGCCGAAAGCCTCGGCCGGCAGCCGGATCGCGTCGGTGCCGTCATTTGGGAGGACGAGGTTGTCGACGGAGCCGACGAGCTCGTCGATTCCCAGCTCGTTGGAGCACAGCCAGATCCTCCGGTCGGCGACGGTGGCGGCGACCTGGCCCAGCGCCGGCAGCATCGAACGGTCCGAGACGCCGACGAGCTGGGCGGAGACCGGCACCGCGGCCAGGAAGGGGCCGACGGAGTTGATGAACCCGCCGATCATCCGCAGGTCCATCGGCACGATGCTCCGGGCCAGCAGCGCCACCTCCCGCGGGTAGACGAAGTTCCCCGGGAAGGCGATGCCGAAGCGTTCCAGCTGGGCCTCGGTCCGCTCGTACGAGGCGGTCCTTCCGACGCCGAGACGGTCGAGCAGGTCATGGGAGCCGCAGGTGCTCGTGTAGGCGCGGGATCCCGTCTTGACGACGCGGACGCCCAGGGCCGCGGCGAGGAAGGCCGCCGCGGTGGAGATGTTGAACGTGGCCGGCCCGCCTCCGGTGCCGACGATGTTGGCCGTGCCGTCCAGCCGCGCGGTGACGGCCGGCCGTCGCTCGTCCAGCGAGCGGAGCATCGCGACCAGCGTGTCCCGATCGGGCATCCGGGTGGACAGCGAGGACAGCAGCGCCACCGACTCGCCGGGCCGGAGGGCGCCGTCACGCAGCTGGTCCCAGAAGGACCCCCACATCTCCTGGTCGACGGGGTGGTCCCGGCGGATCAGCGCTCGCAGCACCTTGTGCATGGCTAGGGGGCGTCCGTCCGGTGCGGCTGGGCCTGGTCGATGAACCTGCTGATCGAGCCGACGGAGCGGAAGCTGTCCGGGTCGAGGTCGAACTCCTCGACGCGCACGTCGAAGCGGTCCTCCAGCCAGGCGATCGTCTTGAGCAGACCGAGGCTGTCGATGACCCCGCCGTCCACGAGGTCGTAGTCGGAGTCCAGCTCGTTCGCGCTGACGTCGGGCAGGAACTCCTCGATGATGAACTGGGTGACTACCGCGGCGTGGTTCACTGGGCCGTTCCTTCGGTGGGCTGGGACGGGGAGCAGGCGCGCTCGACGGGGGCGCGGTCGATCTTTCCGGTGGACGTCCTGGGCAGCGGGTCGTCCACGATCTGCAGGGTCGAGGGGACGGCGGTGAGCGGGAGGCGCTGCGCGCAGTGCCGGCGCAGCGCCAGCGAGTTCAGCCGGCTGTCCGGGGCGCGGCGGACCACGCTCCGCAGCAGGCGGCCGGCCACCGGGTCGGGTACGGCCACCACGGCCGCCTCGACGACCTCGGGATGGTCGAGCAGCACCTGTTCGACCTCGTGGGTGTTGACCCGGGTGCCGCGGACCTTGACCTGGTGGTCGTTCCGGCCTTCCAGGGTGATGCGGCCGTCCCGGTCCCGCCGGACGAGGTCGCCGCTGCGGAAGTAGCGCCGCGTCTCCCCGTCGTGGTGGTGGGTCGCGAACCTGTCCGCGTCCTGGGCCCGGTCCAGGTAGCCGTCGGTCTGAAAGGGCGTCGCGACGTGGAGTTCGCCGGTGCCCGGCCCGGTCACGATCCCGCCGTCGGCACCGACGATCACCGCGTGGACGCCGGGCAGCGGACGTCCGATCGGCAGCGGGCCGTCCGCCGGCTCGGTGCCGTCGACCTCGTGCAGGAAGCTGTCGTTGGTCTCGGTGCAGCCGTAGACGTTGTGGAGCCGCGCGCCGGGGAACAGGCGCGGAAGCTCGGCCAGGCAGCGGGCGGGCAGGCTGTCGCCGGTGAAGACGACGTGCTCGACGGTGTCGAGCCGCCGGCCGCTCTCCGTGGTCGCGTCGACCAGCAGTTGGTAGAACATCGGTACCGCCTGGACGAGTTGGACCGCGTGGCGGTCCACGAGGTCCAGCAGGTGGCCCGGGTGGGTGGCCCGGGCCGGATCGACCAGGACGACGCGACCGCCGTACTTGAGCGTGGTCCAGACGTCCAGCAGGCACAGGTCGAAGGTGAGCGGGGCGTAGTTGAGGACCGTCGTCCCCCGACGGATGCCGAACCGCTCGCCGGCCCAGGTGGTGAAGCGGTCCACCGCCCCCGTGCTCAGTGGCACGGTCTTCGGCCGCCCGGTGGAACCGGAGGTGGTGAACATGAAGGAGACGTCGCCCGGCTCCGTGGCGCGCGGCGCCATCGGCTCCGCCCGTTGGCCGGGGGTCTGCGGCCCGGGGCCGGCAGCCCGGGGGCCCTCCGGCGACAGGACGTGCCGGATTCCGGCCCGCTCGGCCGACGCGGGGGAGGCTCTCCCCTCCGGCGTGGGCGCCGGCAGCAGCAGGAAGCGCCGCCCTTCCAGCAGGCAGGCGAGCACCAGGGCGATCGTCGAGGGCGACTTGGCGGCCGGGATGCCGATCGGCTCGTCCTCGTCCGGGGCGAGCCGGGCGATCCGCAGGCGCTCCCGCTCGGCCAGCCGGTGGAGTTCACGGTAGGTCGTCTCTTCCCCGTGCCATACCAGGGCCGGATCGCCGGGGTGGCCGGCGGCGTGCGAGACGAATGAACCCACCAGGCTCTGCTGCTGCGTCATGACTTCTCCGAGTTCATGCAACAGGGTGGGCTCCATAGACAACGGATGAGTTCATGCAACGGGTTCACCGATCTCATTCGGAACAATGGAGGGCCGACACGAAAGGGGGCCCATCCGGCCGCCTTCCCGGCGAAAGAAGAATTATCACGTGGTGCCCGTCCGCGGAAGTGGGGTGCTCGATCGGCGTCATGACGGCACGTCAGAACAGGTCCCGCGGCCGGCCGCGCAGATGCTAGCCGTCGAGCGTGTTCAATCCGCATAAGGATTACCGTGGCCTGGCGTAAAGATTGTCCTGACGCCTTCGACCCTCTTCTCCGTCTTGCGGAGTGAGACGAGGGCTGCCTAGTATCCGCCGTACTGTTCGCGAATCAGCGAATCGGCGAGGGGATTTCCGGGACGCTTATGCGGTCCCGATCGCCGTGAAAGGTGGATCCGTCATGCCTGGCTCCGATCGGAGCGCGTACGCTCCGACCCCAATGTCCTTCGCCCAGCAACGGCTGTGGTTCCTCGACCGGCTGCGGCCGGGCCGGCCGGACCACAACGTCCCGACCGCGGTCCGCCTGCGCGGCCGGCTGGACCAGGAGGCGCTCGTCCGGGCGCTGACCGAAGTCGTGCGGCGCCACGAGGTGTTGCGCGGCAGGATCGTCGACTCCGAGGACGGCCCGTGCCACGTCACGGAGCCGGTCGAGACCTTCGTGCCGACGGTCACCGATCTGACGCACACCCCGGCGGAGCAGGCCTGGCAGCGGGCCCGGGAGCTGGTGGCCGCCGATCTGGCGACTCCCTTCGACCTCGGGACCGCCCCGATGCTCCGGGCCCGACTGATCCACATCGCGACCGACGAACACCTGCTGGTTCTGGTGATCCACCACATCGCCTGTGACGGCTGGTCGCTGCCGGTGCTGTGGCAGGAGCTCTCCGCCGGGTACGGCGCCGCCGTCGACGGTCGGCCGATCGCCCTGCCGGACCTGCCCGTCCAGTACGCCGACTTCGCGGCCTGGCAGCGGAGCCACCAGGCCGGAACGGCACTGCAAGGCCAACTCGCCTACTGGCGCGAGCACTTGTCCGATCTGACCCCGTCGGCTCTCCCGACGGACCGGACGCGCCCCGCGGTGTGGTCGGGCCGGGGCGACCAGGTCGAGATCGAGATCCCCGCGGAACTCGCCGACCGGATCCGCGCCCTGGGGCGCGCCCACGAGGTGACGCCGTTCATGACGCTGCTGGCCGCCTTCCAGGTCCTGCTCGCGCGCTGCACGGGACGGGCCGACGTGACGGTGGGCACCCCGATCTCCGGGCGGACCCGGATCGAGGTGGAGCCGCTGGTCGGCTTCTTCGTCAACACGCTCGTCCTGCGCACCGACCTGTCGGGCGACCCCGGCTTCACCGACGTGCTCGCCCGGGTGCGGCGGTGCGCGGTGGAGGCCTACGCCCACCAGGACGTCCCCTTCGAGCAGCTGGTGCAGGAGCTGCGGCCCGAACGCGATCTCGGCCAACACCCGCTGTTCACCGTCATGTTCCAGCTGGAGGACCCGCCCTCGCTCCCGTCCGGCCTTCCCGGTCTGAAAGTGAATGACCATCAGATACCGAACGAGGTGGCGAAGTTCGACATCGAGGTCTCCCTGACGGACCTCGGCGATCGCCTCACCGGCGTCATCCGCTACGCCGCCGACCTCTTCGAGCGTGACACGGTGCGGCAGCTCGCCGAGGGTTTCACGGCGCTGCTCGACCATCTCGTCGGCGCTCCCGAACGGCCGATATCGGCCTGGGAGGCCCCTCCCGGCCTCCGCGTGAGCCTCGCCGCTCCCGCCTCTCCGGCTGCTCCCACCGTGCACCCCGCGGCCCCGCGGCCCGATGCCGACCAGGCCGGCGCTCCCGCCGCCGGGGCCGAGACCGAGACCGAACTCCTCGTGCTGGAGATCTGGGCCGAGGTGCTCGGAGTCACCCCGGACGGCGTACACAGCGACTTCTTCGAGCTGGGCGGCCACTCGCTCCTCGCCTCGAAGGTCATGTCACGACTCGGCCGGGCACTCGACCTCGAACTGCCGGTCGTCCTGCTCTTCTACCACCCGACCGTCGCCGAACTCGCCGACGGCATCGACGCGGCGCTGCTGGCGGACCTCGGCGCCGCCGAGGCGGAACCGCTTCCTGTCGGAAAGGCCCGTCACCCGTGAAGGCACAGCACAGTCGCCCCGAGCCCGGCCGACCGACCGGTTCCACGCAGGCCGGTGCGCGGGCCCTGCTCGATCAACGCGTCCGCGAGGCCCGGAACAGGGCCGCCGAGGGCGGGCCGGAGGCCGCGGTCCCGCCCCGTCCGGAGGGTGAGCGGGTGGCGTCGTTCACCCAGGAACGCATGTGGCTGATCGAGCGGCTGTCCGACGGCCCGGCGATGTACAACGTCCACGAGGTCTTCCGGCTGCGCGGCCCGCTGGACGTGCCCGCCCTCGGCCACAGCCTCACCGGGCTGGTACGGCGCCACGAAGTGCTGCGGACCGCCTTCCCCGAAGGGGACGGGCGCCCCGTTCCCTCGGTCGAGCCGGCCCGGCCGATCGACCTGCCCGTCACGGACCTCCGGGCCGAGCCCGCGGAACGCCGGACGCGGCTGGCCCTCGACCTCGTCCACTCCGAGATCCTGCGCCCGTTCGACCTGGCCGCCGCCCCGCTGCTGCGCGCGTCGCTGCTGCGGGTCGACGAGGACGAACACGTCCTGGTGGTGGTCGTCCACCACATCGCGGTCGACGGCTGGTCGATGCCGCTGCTGTGGGACGACCTGTCGGCGATGTACCGGAGCCGGCTGGAAGGCCGCGAGCACGGGCTGCCGCCCGCGCGGATCCAGTACGCGGACTTCGCCCACTGGCAGCGGGCCTGGCTCTCCGGCGAACGCCTACAGCGCCAACTCGACTACTGGAGCGTGCAGTTGTCGGGGCTTTCGCCGCTGGACCTGCCCACCGACCGGCCGCGCGGACCGGTCCGGGCGGGCCGGGGCGAGCGGATCACCTTCACGGTGCCCGAGGAACTGGCCGAGCGGTTGCGGCTGCTGGGCCGGCGGCACGGTGCGACGATGTTCATGACGCTGCTCGCCGGGTTCCAGGCCCTGCTCGCCCGCTACAGCGGGCAGTCCGACGTGGCGGTCGGCACGCCGGTCGCGGGCCGCACCCGTCCGGAACTCGACCCGCTGGTGGGCTCGTTCATCAACACCGTGGTCCTCCGCACCGACCTCGCGGACGACCCGAGCTTCGCCGAACTGCTCGACCGGGTCCGCCGGACCGCCCTGGACGCGTACGCGCACCAGGACGTGCCGTTCGAGCGGCTGGTGCAGGAGCTGCGGCCGGCCCGCGGCCTCGACCGCAACCCGCTGTTCCAGGTGATGGTCGCCGGACTGTCCGACCCGGCCGCCTCCCTCCGGCTGGTGGGGACGGAGGTGGAACAGCTGGAGGTCGACAACGGCACGGCCAAGGTCGACCTCAGCCTGGTGATAGCCGACCGGCCGAGCGGCACGGCCGGGGCTGCCGGCACGACCGGGACCGTGGCCTTCGACACCGGTCTGTTCGACCGCGCGAGCGTCGAGCGCCTGGTCGGCCACTACCTCCGGCTGCTGGACGCCGCGGCCGGCGACCCCGACCGTCCCGTCTCGCGCCTGGACCTGCTCACCGAGGCCGAGCGCGAGGCGCTGCTGGTGGCCGCCAACGCCACCGACGAACCCTTCCCCACTGACGTCTGCGTGCACGAGCTGGTCGAGGAGCGGGCCCGGCTGACCCCCGACGCGGTGGCGGTCCGCTGCGGAACCGAGCGGCTGACCTACCGGGAACTCGACCGACGGGCCAACCGGTTGGCCCGACACCTGCGAGCCAGGGGGGCACGGCCGGAACGCCTGGTCGGCGTCTGCCTGCCGCGCTCGGCGGACCTGGTCGTGGCCCTGCTCGCCGTCCTCAAGTCGGGCGCCGCCTACCTGCCGCTGGACCCGGACCTCCCGGCCCAGCGCATGTCGTTCATGCTCGCCGACGCCGACGTGCCGCTGCTGCTCACCCAGCGCTCCCTGGCCGACCGGCTGCCGCGACACGGTGCCGAGACGGTGTGGCTGGACGCCGACGCCCCGATCGTCGCGGCCCTGCCCGAGGACGGGCTGCCGCCGCTCGCGACGCCCGCCAACCTGGCGTACTCGATCTACACCTCCGGTTCGACCGGCCGTCCCAAGGCCGTGCTGGTCCCGCACGAGGGCGTGGTCAACTACCTGGTGGTCCGCGGCCGGCAGCTGGAACTCGGAGGGGCCGACGTCGTCGCCTCGGTGGCCTCGATCTCCTTCGACGTCATCGTCCCCCAGGTGCTCATGCCGCTGGCCTGGGGCGCCGGCGTGGTGATCGCCCCGTCGGAGGTCGCGGTCGACGGCCCGCGCCTGACGGAGATGATGCGCGAGTTCGGCGTCACCACGCTCATGGCCACCCCGGCCACCTGGCTCCTGCTGCTGGACGGCGGCTGGCAGGGCGGCCGGTTCCAGGCGATCTGCGTGGGCGAACCGCTCCAGCCCGCCCTGGCCCGGCGGCTCCTCGACCGGGTCTCCACGCTGTGGAACGGCTACGGTCCCACCGAGGCGTCCGTCGGCTGTGTCACCCGGCGGGTGGACGCCGACCGGGACCTGGCCCGGCCGGGAGGGTCCGTTCCGATCGGCCGGCCGCTCGGCAACCTCCGGATCTACCTGCTGGACCCGGCCGGCGCCCCGGTGCCCGTCGGCGTCCCGGGGGAGATCCACATCGGTGGGGTCGGCGTCACCCGCGGGTACGCCAACCGGCCGGGGCTGACCGCCGAGCGCTTCGTGCCCGACCCGTTCGGCGCGGACGGCGGCCGGCTGTACCGGACCGGCGACCTGGCCCGGTACCTGCCGGACGGCAGCCTGGTCTTCCTCGGCCGCACCGACGAGCAGGTGAAGATCCGGGGGTACCGCATCGAGCCGGGCGAGATCGAGGCCGCGCTGTGCGCGCAGCCCGGTGTCGCCAGGGCCGCGGTGACGGTGCGGGGCGGCGGGACGGACGCCGAACTGGCCGGCTACCTGGTGTGGCAGGACCGGCCCGGTGACCTGGCGGCCGTGCGGCGCTCCCTGCGCGAGACCCTGCCCGAGTTCATGGTGCCCACGACGCTGACCGCGCTCGACCGGATCCCGTTGACCACGAACGGCAAGGTGGACCGCGCGGCCCTGCCCGCGCCCGCCCGCCACGGCCACGAGGCCGGTGCGCTCCCGCCGCGGGACCTGCCGGAACTCCTGATGACCAGGATCTGGGAGCGCGTGCTGGGCACCCCGCGGGTCGGCGTCCGGGACGACTTCTTCGCACTGGGCGGGCACTCCCTCAGGGCGGTCGAGCTCGTGGAGGCGATCCGGCGGGAGTGGGGAGTCACCGTGCCGCTGAACACGGTGTTCCGCCACCCCACCGTCGAGGGGCTGTGCGCGGAACTGCCCGACGCGTCGCGGGCCCTGCGCCGGCTGGTCGTTCCGCTGGCCGAAGGGGACCGCCGCCGGGCGCCGCTGATCCTGGTGCACCCGCAGGGCGGGGACGTGTGCTCCTTCCTGCACCTGGCCGGACGGCTGACCGGGCACCTCACCGAATCCTCCGCGGGCGCCCGGCCCGTCTACGGCCTGGAGGCCGTCGGCTACAACACCGACGAGCCGCCCCTGGCCACCGTCGAGGAGCAGGCGCAGCGCTATCTGCGGGAGCTGCGGTCCGTCCTGCCTGACGGCCCGTACCTGCTGGCCGGCTGGTCCTTCGGCGGGCTGGTCGCCTTCGAAATGGCCCGGCTGCTGGAGGAGCAGGGGAACCCCCCGGGATTCCTCGGGATCATCGACGTCGGAGCGCCCGCGTCCACCGGTGGAGCCGCCGACGGGTCAGGCGGGGACCTCCACGAGCTCGACGAGCAGGAGGCCCTCTCCCTGCTGCTCCACGACGCGCACGCCCGTGAGCGGCTTCCCGAGCGGGGGCGCAACGAACAACTGCGGCGCATGGCACGGGTGTTCACCGTCAACGGCGCCGCCGCCCGGCGCTACCGGTCGACGGCACGGGTGAGGACGCCGATCCACCTGTTCACGAGCGCCGAGACCCACCCCGAACTCGCCGGCCCGGTCGTGGTCCCCGCCCGGTGGCGGGGCCGCACCCGGGGGGCGTTGAGCGTGGTCGAGGTCCCCGGCAACCATCACGACATGCTGTCGCCGCCGCACGTCGCAGCCTTCGCCGACGCGCTGTCGGCCATCCTGGAGGAACTCGGATGAGCGACGGACGCGAGTTGCCGCTGTCGTCGGCGCAGTCCGGCATCTGGTTCGCCCACCACCTGCGCCCCGGCAGCCCCGCCTACAACACCGGTGAGTACGTGGACATCCCCGGGCCGATCGACCCGGAGCTGTTCGAGACGGCCGTGCGGCGGGTGGTGGACGAGACCGAGTCCCTGCGCGTCCGCCTCACCGACGGTGCCGAGGGCCCCCGGCAGGTCGTCACCGCGTCGCCCGACTGGTCGATGCACCACGTCGACCTCACGTCGACACCGGATCCGCTGCGGGCGGCCGAGCGCTGGATGCGGGCAGACCTGTCCACACCGGTCGGACTCACCCGGGACCCGCTGTTCCGCCAGGCCCTGTTCACCATCGCGCCGAACCGCTTCCTCTGGTACCAGCGGGTCCACCACATCGTGGTCGACGGCTTCAGCATGTCGCTCATCGCGCGCCGCGTCGCCAAGACCTACACCGGACTGGTCCAGGGCAGGGCCGGCGCAGGGCCGGCCTTCGGGCCGCTGAGCCTGCTGCTGGAGCACGACGCCGCCTACCACAAGTCCGAACAGCCCGGACAGGACCGGGAGTTCTGGGCGGACCGGCTCGCCGGAAGGCCGGATCCCGTCAGCCTCGCCAGCCGCTCGGCGCCCGCCTCGGACGGCTTCCTGCGCCGTACCGGCAGCCTCGACGCGCCCACCCTGGCCGCGCTGCGGCGGGCCGCGCGACCCGTCGGGGCGAGCTGGCCCACCGCCTTCACCGCGACGGTCGCCGCGTACCTCCACCGCCTCAGCGGCGAACGGGACATCGTGCTCAGCATGCCGGTGACCGGGCGCACCGGCTCCGCCGCGCCGGCCGTGCCCGGCATGGTGGCGAACGTGGTGCCGCTGCGGCTGCGCGTCCACCCCGAACAGGGTCTGTCCGCACTCGTGCGACAGGTGGCCGAGGAGGTCGCGGCCCTGCGCCGGCACCAGCGCCACCGCAGCGAGGACCTGCGCAGGGAGCTGGATCCGGCCAGGTCGGAGCGGGTCCTGTTCGGGCCCGTCGTCAACATCATGTCCTTCTACTACCACCTGGACTTCGCGGGCGTCCGAGCCACCGTGCACAACCTGTCCAACGGGCCGGTCGAGGACCTCTCCTTCTCCGTCTACGACCGCTCCGACGGCACCGAGCCCCGGCTCGACGTCGACGCGAACCCCGCGCTCTACTCCGAGGCCGAACTCGCCGCCCACCAGCAGCGGTTCCTCCGCTTCCTGGACGCGGTGGCCTCCGCCGACCCGGACCGGCCGATCGGCCGGCCCGACCTCCTCACCCCCGGGGAACGGCACCGGACCGTCGAGGCCGCCAACCGCACCACGCGGCCGCTGCCGCACCCGACGGTACCGTCGGCCTTCGCGGCCGAGGTCGCGCGCACGCCCGACGCGCCCGCCGTGGTGTGCGGGGAAACCACGCTGTCCTACACGGAGTTGAACGCCCGGGCCAACCGGCTGGCCCACCGGCTCATCGCCCTCGGCGTCCGCTGCGACAGCACGGTGGCCGTGCTCATGGAACGCTCCGTCGACGTGGTGGTGTCGGTCCTGGCGATCAGCAAGGCCGGCGGCGCCTACGTGCCGCTGGACAACCGGGCCCCGACGGCCCGCCTGCGCCGCGTCCTGGACGACACCGGGGCGGCGGTGCTGCTCACCCACCAGGCGACCCGGGGCCACGCGCCGTCCCTCGGCACACCGGGTGTCGTCGTCGACGCCGACCCCGGCCTCGCCGACCAGCCGGCCACCGACCCCGTCGTACCGCTGCGCCCGGACCACCTGGCCTGCGTCCTGTACACCTCGGGGTCCACGGGCACGCCGAAGGGGGTGGCCCTGAGCCACCGCAACGTCATCAGCCTGACCGCGCAGCGCTGTTGGCGTGAGGAGGACGGCCCGCGGGTCCTCGCGCACTCCCCGCACGCCTTCGACGCGTCCACCTACGAGTGGTGGGTGCCGCTGCTCAACGGCGGCCGGGTGTTCGTGGCCCCGCCCGGCGAGCTGGCGCTCGCGGACCTCCACCGGCTCATCGTCGACCACCGGGTCGGCGCGCTCTGGTTGACGGCCGGGCTGTTCCGGGTGTTCGCCGAGGAGTCCCCCGGCACGCTGGCCGGGGTCGGCCAGGTGTGGACCGGCGGCGACATCGTGCCGGCCGACGCGGTACGGCGCGTCCTGGCCCGGTGCCCGGACTCCGTGGTGGTCGCCGGGTACGGCCCGACCGAGGCCACCACGTTCACCACGCGCCGGGTGCTCCGCCCCGGCCAGGCCGTGCCCGACGTCGTCCCCCTCGGCCGGCCGGTGGACAACCGGCGGGTGTACGTCCTGGACGAGGCGCTGTCGCCGGTGCCGCCGGGAGTGGCCGGCGTGCTGTACGTCGCCGGTGCGGGCGTGGCACGCGGGTACCTGAACGACCCCCGTCGGACGGCCTCCCAGTTCGTGCCGTGCCCGTTCGGCGAACCGGGGGAGCGGATGTACCGCACGGGCGACGTGGTCCGCTGGAACGCCGAGGGGGAGCTGGAGTTCCTCGGCCGCGCGGACGAGCAGGTCAAACTCCACGGCTTCCGCATCGAGCTGGGCGAGATCGAGGCGGTCCTGGCCGGGCACCCCGCCGTCACCCAGGCGACCGTGGTCGCCGGCCAGGGCGTCTCGCCCGGCAGGCGTCTGATCGGCTACGTCGTCCCGGCCGGGGCCCCGGGGCTCGACCCGGCCTCGGTGCGGGAGCACGCCGCCGCGGCGCTGCCGGACTACATGGTGCCCTCGGTGATCGTCACGCTCGACGCCTTTCCCCTGACGCCCAGAGGGAAGATCGACCGGGCCGCGCTGCCCGTCCCGGACCCCGCACCGGCACCGTCCGGGACCGGCCCTCGCACCCCGGCGGAGCGGACGATGTGCGCGCTGTTCGCCGAGGTGCTCGGCCGGCCCGGGGTGGGCGCCGACGACGGCTTCTTCGCGCTGGGCGGCAACTCCCTGCTCGCGACCCGGCTGGTCAACCGGGTGCGGGTGCGGTTCGGCCGTGACGTCACCCTCGGCGCCCTGTTCGAGGCACCCACGCCGGCGCGCCTGGTCGAAGCGCTCAAGGAAGCCCCGGACGCCGCGGCCGTACCGGTTCTCGCACCACGTACACGACTCTGAGCCCCTGACGGCGATCACAGGAAGCACCTTCGGCATGGACCACACCCTTTCCCGACCCGACGAAACCCCGGCACCACCCGCGACACCGGAAGTCCCGACGGCCCCGGCACCGGGGGTGTCCCAGGTCCGCCGGTACTACCGGCTCGTCGACGCCGGCGACGTGCCCGCACTGGTCGCCCTGTTCACCCCGGACGCCCGCTACCACCGCCCCGGATACCCGCCCATGGTCGGGCACGCCGAACTGGAACGCTTCTACCGCGACCAGCGGGTGATCCGCTCCGGTGTGCACACCCTGGCCACCGTGGTCACGACCGACGACGAGGTGGCGGTGCACGGCCTGTTCCGCGGCGTGCTGCACGACGGCGGCGAGGTCGAGCTGCGGTTCGCGGACTTCTTCCGGATGACGCCGCAGGGCCGCATCGCCGCGCGGGACACCTTCTTCCACGTGCCGGCGGTCTGAGGCGCGGCCACGGCGGCACCGGCGGCCACAGCAGCCACAGCGGCACCGGCGGCGACCGCCCTCGCGGTCGCGCGTTCAACCCCGACGGGGACACTTCAGCACAGGAAAGCGGGAAGCAGTTGACCAAGACGGTCCTCACCTCCGACATCCCGGCGTTCGTCGGCACCGGACGGCCACCGTTCGAAGCCCGGGCGATCCACGAGCTGGTCGCCGAACAGGCGGAGCGGGCCCCGCACGCGCCCGCCGTCACCTGCGACGGACGGACCCTGACCTACCGGCAGCTCAACGACCGTGCCAACCGGCTCGCCGGGCGACTGCGGGCGGCCGGACTGGCGCGGGAGGACGTCGTCGGCGTGCTGGTGCCCCGGTCGCCGGAGCTGATCGTGGCCCTGCTCGCCGTCCTCATCGCGGGCGGGGCCTACCTCGGGCTCGAACCGGACGACCCGGCCGGCCGCCACGCGCTGCTGCTCGAGGACGCCGGCGCGAGCATGGTGATCACCGAGGAGGACCGGCGGGGGCGGCTGCCCGGCACCGTCGTCACGGTGACGGAGGGCGGCCCGGCGCGGGAGCCGGCCACCGGGCCGGCGGCACCGGTCCGCCCCGGCGACCCGGACCGGCTCGCCTACGTCAGCTACACCTCCGGCTCCACCGGCGAGCCCAAGGGCGTCGGCGTGCCCCACCGGGCGATCGACCGGCTCGTCCGGGGCGCGGACTGGGTGGACGTCCGGGCCGAGGACGTCTTCTTCCACCTCGCGCCGGTCGCGTTCGACGCGTCCACGTTCGAGATCTGGGCCCCCCTGGTCAACGGCTGCCGACTGGTCCTCTTCCCTCCGGTCGCCATCACGCTGGAGCACGTGGCGCGCGTCATCCGGGCCGAGCGCGTGACGGTCCTGCTGCTGACCACCGGGCTCCTCCACCAGATGGTGAGCTCCCACCCGGAGGCGTTCGCCGATGTGCGGCACGTCCTCACCGGGGGCGACGTGGCCTCGCCGGGCCACGTCCAGCACCTGCTGGCCCGCCACCCGGAGCTGCTCTTCACCAACGGCTACGGACCGACCGAGAACACCACGTACACGACCTGCTGGACCAGCGGCACCCTCCCGGAGCTGCGGAGCGTGCCGATCGGCCGCCCGATCAGCGGCACCAGGGTCGCCGTGCTCGACGACGAGCTCAGGCCGGTCCCCGTCGGCGAGTGCGGGGAGTTGTACGTGGCCGGGGCGGGCCTGGCCCGCGGCTACCTGGGCCGCCCGGCCGCGACCGCCGAACGGTTTCTGCCCGATCCGTTCGGCACCGAGCCGGGTGCCCGGATGTACCGGACCGGCGACCTCGTGCGCTGGCTGCCGGACGGCACGCTGGAGTTCGTCGGACGCGCGGACGACCAGGTCAAGGTCCAGGGCTACCGCGCAGAACCGCGCGCCGTCGAGGTCGAGCTGGAACGGCTCCCCGGGGTGCGGCACGCGGTCGTGCTGCCGCAGCCCGATCCGGCGGGCGGCACCCGGCTGCTGGCCTACGTCGTGCCCGCGGGATCCGGACCGGAGAGCAACGCCGACCTCGGCCGGCGGCTGCGCCACGAACTACGGGACAGGCTGCCGGACTACCTGATCCCCTGGGCGATCCTCGTCCGTCCCGAGCTGCCGGTGAACCGCAACGGCAAGATCGACCGCCGGGCCCTGCCCACCGCCACCCGGGTACCGCGCAACGTGCCCAACGAGTTCGTCCCGCCCCTCACCGAGGTGCAGACGCGACTGGCCGACCTGTGGGGCGACGTCCTCGGCATCGAACCGGTCGGTGTCGACGACGACTTCTTCGACCTCGGCGGACACTCCCTGCTGGCCACCGACCTCCTGGTCGCCACCCAGCGCGAGTTCGACGTGGACCTCCCCGCGCAGACCCTGTACATGTCGCCGACCGTCGCCGAGCTGGCGACGGCCCTCACCGCGCGGATGCGGGCGTCGGGCCCGGACGGCCCGACGGACGGCCCGGTCGGGGGCCCGGCCGACGAAGCGGGGGTTCCGGCCGACGAGGCGGGGGCGGAGCAGCCCCGATGACGGCGGTTCCCCCGACCACGCGCTGCCCGGTCCTCGCCCCGCAGCCGGTCGACCTGATCGACCCCGACCTCTACCAGGCGGGCGGGGCGCACGAGGCGTGGCGACGGCTACGCCGCGAAGCCCCGGTGAGCCGGCAGCCGGTCGGCGACATCGGCTACTGGTCGATCGTCGGCTACGCCGAGGCCAACCGGGTCCTCCGCGACCACGCCACGTTCACCTCCGAACAAGGCACCCTGCTCAACCTCCTCGGCAAGGGCGACCCCGCCGGCGGCCGCCAGATGGCCGCGACCGACCCGCCCCGGCACGCGCACCTGCGCGGCCCGTTGCAGCAGGCGCTGTCGATCAAGACGGTGGAGAACGACCGGGAGGCCATCCGCCGGGTCGTCGTCGAGCTGCTCCGGCCATTGGCCGACGGCGGCCCGTACGACTTCGCCGCCGCCATGGCCACCCTGCCGATGGCGGTGATCGGCACCATGATGGCGCTACCGCGACAGGACTGGCCGCGGCTGGTCCGGCTCGCCCACGCCTGCATCGCCGCGGACGACCCGGAGTTCCAGCTCGCCGACGGACCCCGGGCCACCCTCGTGACCGCCCACCGCGAACTGTTCGCCTACTTCCAGGACCTCGTCACCGAGCGTCGGCGCGCACCGGGTGACGACCTGGTCAGCGTGCTGCTCACGATGGAACTGGACGGACGCCGACTGTCGCCGGGCGAGATCGTGTCCAACTGCTACAGCCTGCTGCTCGGTGCGACCGTCACCACCGCCCAGCCACCCGTCGCGGCGATGGTCGAACTGGCCGGGACGGGGGTCCTGGACGACTGGGCGGCCCACCCGGAGCTGCTCGGCAGCGGCGTGGAGGAGGCACTGCGATGGGCGTCGCCCACCCAGCACTTCATGCGCCACGCCACCCGCGACGTCGAGGTCCGGGGCGTGCCGATCCCCGCGGGGGACGCGGTCGTCGTCTGGCTGGCGTCGGCCAACCGCGACGAGAGCGTGTTCGCCGACCCGTACACCTTCGACATCCGACGGCGGCCCAACAAGCACATCGCCTTCGGCGTCGGCGCGCACTACTGCATCGGACACACCGTTGCACGGGTGGCCCTGCGGATCCTGTTCGCCGAACTGCTCGGCCGGTTCACCGGGTTCGAGCTCGCCGGGGCGCCGCGGCGGATGCGCTCGAACGTCATAGCGGGCTTCACGCACGTGCCGATCACCGCGCGGACCCGGTAGGAGCCGGCGCCACGGCCGCTGTCACCGCGGCTGCCTTCATGGCCGCCGAACCCGAGAAGAACCCCCCACACGGAAGGTCACCAGTGGACGCTCCGACGGCCCGTACCCGCAACAAGTGGTTCCTGCGCGAGCCGTCGCCGGTGGCACCGGCGCGGCTGTTCTGCCTGCCCTACTCCGGGTGCGGTGCGAGCATGTACCGCCGGTGGCCGTCATCGGTCGACGGCGTCGAGGTCTGCCCCGTGCAGCCGCCCGGCCGGGAGAACCGGATGCGCGAGCCCGCCCACACCACCTACGAGGCGCTGGCCGACGACCTCTGCGAAGCGCTGCGCCCCTACCTGGACCGCCCCTACGCCCTGTTCGGCCACTGCGGGTCCGCGCTGGCGGCGTACGAGACCGCCGTACGGCTGGTCCGGCGGGGCTGCCCCGCCCCGACCCGGCTGTTCGTCTCCTCCGAGGTCGCGCCGCAGGACGGCCCCTACGGCCGCTTCCTCGGCATGAGCGACGACGAGCTGGCCGCCGAACTGCGCGGGCTCGTCGCGGAACTGGGCGGCACCCTGGAACCGAGCCTGCTCGCGCTCTACCTCGGCGTCCTGCGCAACGACGTGGACATGAACAAGCGGTACCACGTCGCCGATCCGGTCCGGCTGCCGTGCCCGGTCACCGCCATCGGCTGGACCGGGGACACGGGCATCGCGCCGTCCCTGATGGCCGGCTGGTCGGCCTGCGGCGAGACGACCTTCGAACTCCTGGAAGGGGGCCACTACCGCTTCATCGAGGCACCGGCGGAACTGCTGGCGCTCCTGGTCGCGGACCTGACGCCCACCCGCTCCCGCACGTCCTGACACCGGAGGAGAAGTGCGTCCCTCCGTACTTCTGGACGAACTGATCCGCGCCGGGGGGCGTTCGTCGCCCACTCGGCGCGCTTCCTGATCGAGGCGCGCAAGCCGTAGCCGGGGGAGGGAAACCCGGCCAGGGGAGGCGCGCGGCGCTCCGGCCCGCCGGGGCGGGCCGGCGGGCCGCAGCGGTGCGGGGGCTCAGGACTGCGACACCAGCTCCAGGTACGCGTCGTGCCAGAGGTCCTCGTCGCCGTCCGGCAGGAGCAGTACCCGGTCCGGCCGGAGCGCCTCGATGGCGTCCGGGTCGTGGGTGACCATCACGATCGCGCCCGGGTAGCTGCCGACCGCCGCCAGGACCTCCGTGCGGGAGGCCGGGTCGAGGTTGTTGGTCGGCTCGTCCAGCAGCAGGACGTTGGCGCCGGAGTGGACCAGGGCGGCCAGGGCGAGCCGGGTCTTCTCGCCGCCGGACAGCACCCCGGCCGGCTTGTCGGCGTCGTCGCCCCGGAAGAGGAACGCGCCGAGGACGTGCCGCAGTTCGCCGTCGGTCAGGTCGGGCGCGGCCTCGGAGAGGTTGTCGCGCACGCTGAGCGCCGGGTCGAGGGTGTCGTGCTCCTGGGCGAAGTAGCCGAGCCGCAGGCCGGTGCCGGGGACGACGCGGCCGGAGTCAGGGGTCTCCCGGCCCGCCAGGAGGCGCAGCAGGGTGGTCTTTCCGGCCCCGTTCAGTCCGAGCACGACCAGCCGGCTGCCGCGGTCCACGGCCAGGTCCAGGCCGGTCAGCACCGGCCGGCCGCCGTAGGACTTGGTGAGGCTGACCGCGCCGAGCGGCACCCGCCCGCAGGGGGCCGGCTCGGGCAGCCGGATGCGGGCGGTGCGCTCGGCCTGCCGGACGGGTTCGAGGCCGGCGAGCATCCGGTCGGCCCGGCGGGCCATGCTGCGGGCGGTGGTCGCGGTGGCGACGTTGGCCCGCATCCGGTCGGCCTGGGCGTGGAGGGTGGCGGCCTTGCGCTCGGCGTTGGCCCGTTCCCTGGTGCGGCGGCGCTCGTCGGCGGCGCGCTGGGTCAGGTAGGCCTGCCAGCCGGTGTTGTGGACGTCGATCGCGGCGCGCTGCGGATCCAGGTGGAAGACCCGGTTGACGCTGTCCGCGATCAGTCCGAGGTCGTGGCTGATCAGCACCAGCCCGCCCTGGTGGGAGGTGAGGAAGCCGCGCAGCCAGGCGACGGCGTCGGCGTCCAGGTGGTTGGTCGGCTCGTCGAGCAGCAGGGTGCCGTGGTCGGCGAACAGGATGCGGGCCAGTTCGACGCGGCGGCGCTGGCCGCCGGAGAGCGTGCCGACGGGCGAGTCCATCACCCGGGTGGGCAGGCCGAGCCCGGCCGCGACCCGGGCCGCCTCGGCCTCGGCGGCGTAGCCGCCCCGGGACTGGAAGCCGGCCTCGGCCCGGACGTACGCGTCCATCGCGCGGCGTTCCTCGGCCGGGGAGCCGGCGCGGGCCATCGCCGTCTCGGCGGCGCGCAGGGCGCGGACGGCGGCGTCCAGGCCACGGGCGGACAGGATGCGGTCGGTGACGGTGGCCGACGGGCCGGCGACGCGGGAGTCCTGCGGGAGGTAGCCGACGGACCCGGTCCGGGTGACGGCCCCGGCGGCGGGCGCGAGCTGCCCGGCGAGGGTGGCGAGCAGGGTGGTCTTGCCGGCGCCGTTGCGGCCGACCAGGCCGATCCGGTCGCCGGGGGCGATGTGGAGGGTGACGTCGGACAGCAGCAGGCGGGCGCCGACGCGCACGTCGACACCACGGGTGGTGATCATGGGGTAACGCTCCGAAATAGCCTGTGGACACACGGGTGGCGTGGAAGTGAGTCCGGCGGCTAGGAAATTCGGGGCGTAGACATGTCGGGCAGGCTAGCGGGCCGGCGGAGCGGGCGCATCCGAATTGACGGGCGGCGTGGAGGGGTGCGGCAGGTCGGCGCGGGTCTCCTCGGTGGTCGGTCGCGTCCGCCCCGCCCGGGGCGCTCTCGGGCAGTCCGCGGCGGCGCGGTTTCGGCCACTCTGCCGGGCGGTGGCGGACAAGGCTTCCTTGTCGTGACCATGCCGCACTCGCTTGCATGTGCGCATGGCCCGACACGACCTCGTACTCCTGACCGATCACAGCTCGACCGAAGGCAGCCGGCCCGTGCTCGCCGCCGCCACGCGGACCCTGACCGGCCGGGAACCCGTGCAACTGGACGCCCGGCACTTCATGACCGGCGGCAGCGGCCTGATCGACACCGACGACGCGGGCGGCCTCCGGCTGGTGGCGGGCGGCCGGACCGTGACCGCCGACACGGTGATCGTCTACGAGATCCCGCCGCACCGGCGCCGCGCGTTCGCGGACTGTCAGCGGCGGCTGCGCGGATGCGGGGCCCGCTCGCTCGGCACCGACGCCGAGGCGTGGCGGGCGGCCACCGAGAAGGACGCCACCGTCGCCCGCTTCGTCCGGGACGGCGTGCCGCACATGCCCAGCATCGTGCTCTCCCGGCCGAGCCAGGAGGCCGCCGCCGAGGCCTTCGAGGAACTCGGCGGCGACGTCTGGGCACGGCCCTGCGTCGGGATGGGCGGCGACGACGTCTTCCATCTCACCGACCGCGCCCGGCTCGCCGCAGCCGTGCGGTACTACGAGCGTGCGGGGGCGGACTGGCTGATCGCCCGCGACGCCCGGAACTTCCTCCCGGACGGCCGCCGCCACCAGTACCGGGTGGTGGTGCTGCACGGGCGGGTGGTGCGCGCGGTCGAGCACGTCCAGGCCGACCCGGACGCACCCTGCAACGAGAGCCGCGGCGCCGTCTCCACGGTGCTCGACTACACCGAACTGCCGGAAGGGCTCGCCGAGTCGGCCATCTCGGCGGCCGCCTCGACGGGGCTCGACCTCGCCGGGGTGGACCTCGCCGCCGAGAGCGGCGGCGTGGTCTTCGAGGTCAACGTCCATCCCGCCTTCGGCCGGCGCGGCCTGGAGCAGGTGGCGCTGCCGTACGTCGCCGCGCACCTCGGCGAGTAGCCGCCGGGAGCGCCACGGCCCGGGCCGGACCCGCCCCGCGCGCCACCGGCCCGGCCCCGCCCGGGAAGGTGCTCCCGGCGGCTCAGCTCCGCAGGACCGCCCCGAGCACCGACGGCCGGAACAACAGCGACGGCGGCGCCACCAGGGACATCACCTCGTGGAACGCCGCCGTGACCGCGGTGTCCCGGGTGCTGGCGGCCAGCACCTTGTCGAAGAAGCGGTGCTGGATCCCGACCAGGGCGCCGGAGGGCGCGCCGGTGGTGGCGTCGAAGCGGGCGTCCTCGGTGCCGGAGATCATCCACGGGATGCTGGACGCCGCCGCGACGGCGGACCGTGCCGCCCGGGCAGCGGCAGGCCCGATGCCGCCGTGCCGCTTCACGCAGCGGCGCAGCTCCCTGGCGCAGAACAGGGCGACGGTGACGCCCTGCCCGTACACCGGGTTGAAGGTGCTCGCGGCATCACCGACCACCACCAGGCCGTCCGGGCCGCCGCGTTCGTAGTGCCGGCGCACGCTCGCGCCGGGGAGGAAGCCGCGCACCGGGCCCGCCGGTTCGGCGTCCCGCAGCATCTCGTGCAGGAGCGGATCGCGCAGCCGGCGCAGGTGCTCGTCGAAGCCCTCCGCGCCGGCCGCCGGTTCGGCCCCGCGCATCCCGGCGAGGCTGACGATCCAGCGGTCGCCCTCGACCGGCAGCAGCACGCCCAACCGCGCCTTGTCGGGGGCCTTGGTCTGGAGGTAGGCCGCCCTTTCCCCGAGGTCGGCCCCGGCCGGCCGGTGGAACAGCCGGGAGGCGTAGGCGACGCCCGCGTCCACCCGCTCCTCGGGCACCGGCCGGCAGCCGAGTCCGGCGAGCCACTTCGGCACCGAGGTCGAGCGGCCGGCCGCGTCCACCACCAACTCGGCTGGAATGTCGCGGACTTCGCCGAGCTCCTGGCCGCGATCGCGGACCTTCACCCCGGTCACCGCGCTCGCCGAGCCGAGCAGGCCGACCACGTCCGTGCCCTCCAGGAACTCGATCGAGGGGTGGGCGCGGACCCGGTCCAGCACGAACGCGTCCAGCAGTGGCCGGGTGCAGGACAGGAACGCCACCTGCGCCGGGTACTCGGCCAGCCACCCGGCGGAGCAGAGCCACTTGACGTCCGAGGCCGCCACCCGCTGCGCACCCGCGGCCGTCAGCTCCAGCTTGATGCCGGGCATCATCTCCTCCAGCAACCGGTGCCCGGCCTCCAGCACCAGGTGGGCGTGCCGCCCCTGCGGCACCCCGGCCCGGAACTCCGCCCCCTCCGGGTAGCGGTCCCGCTCCACCACGACGATCCGCTCGGCGAAACCGCGCAGCGCCCACGCGGCCGCCATCCCCGCGAGCCCGCCGCCGATCACCACCGCCGTACCCCGCCCGGGGGCCCTCTCCGAAGTAGTCATGACACGTAGCGTAGTGGCGCGGTGCGCTCCGCGTGATCGCTTCGCCCAGGACGAACACCCCACCCGAAGAGGGCTGTTGACGTCCGCGCACCGCTATGCGGGTCGGGGGCCGGGGTGCGGGGCCGACGAGGAGGCCGTGGGCCGGGATCGCGGCCGGGCCGGTCCGCGGAGCGCGACGGCGGTGCGATGCCGCTGCGGAAACGGCAGGACGGCAGCGGCCCGGCGGGTGGCCGAGCGGGGGCCCGGTGCGGGGGCGGGGCGCGCGGGGGCTAGACTCGGCGGGGTTGCGCCGACACCTCTCCCGGTGCGTGGGCGCACGGAGGCGAGGAGGTGAGAGCCGTGGAGTGCAGTAGCTCGGGTCGAAGTCGGCCCCGCCCCCGGTTGTCCCGCACCACTCGCGGCCCCCGGCACACCTCCTCCCGTACGGCTCCCGCGCGGCACTGACCTCGTCCTCCCGGCGAGGCACCGCCGGTCGCGCCGTGCGCGTGGCGGCCGGCCGGGCGCCACCGGTCCGTCCCGTTTCCGTACGGCGGCCCGGGCATCCCCCGTGGAGGTCTCCGCCATGTCCGACTGGCGTGTGCGCGCCGTGCGCGCGAGCAAGCGTCCGTTCTCCCGTTCCGTGGTCCGTCCCGCGGACACCCAGCCGGCCCCCGAGCACTCGATGGACCCGCGCCCGGACCAGCCGGTCGAGCAGGTGACGCTGGAACGTTCCGTCGTGGAGGCGGCCGTCTACCGGGACGGCCGCCGGACGGACGCGCCCACCGACCTCGCCGACATCTACCGCACGCTGCCCGACCGCCCCGGCACGATGGCCTGGATCGGCCTGTTCCGGCCCGCGGAGGCCCAGCTGCTGGAGGCCGCGGACCGGTTCGACCTGCACGAGCTGGCCGTCGAGGACGCCATCGTCGCCCACCAGCGGCCGAAGCTGGAGCGCTACGGGGACACCCTGTTCGTGGTGCTGCGCGCGGCCCGCTACCTGGACGAGGCGGAGGAGGTCGACTTCGGCGAGATCCACCTGTTCGTCGGCCCGGACTTCGTGCTCACCGTCCGGCACTCCCAGGCCCCGGACCTGTCGGCGGTGCGCCGCCGGCTGGAGGCCGACCCCGAGCTGCTGGCACTCGGCCCGGAGGCCGTGCTGTACGCGGTGCTGGACGCCGTGGTGGACGGCTACGCGCCGGTGATCGCCGGTCTCCAGCACGACATCGACGAGATCGAGACCGAGGTGTTCGGCGGTGACCCGCAGGTCTCCCGCCGCATCTACGAGCTGTCCCGCGAGGTGATCGAGCTCCAGCGGGCGACCCGTCCGCTGCTGGAGATCATGAGGAGCCTGGAGGCGGGCTTCGGCAAGTACGGCACCGACGAGGAGCTCCAGCGCTACCTGCGCGACGTCGCCGACCACGCCACCTACGCCGCGGAGCGGGTGGACGGCTTCCGGCAGATGCTCCAGAACATCCTGACCGTCAACGCGACGCTGGTCTCGCAGCGGCAGAACGAGGAGATGAAGCAGCTCGCCGAGGCGGGGCACGCGCAGAACGACGAGATCAAGAAGATCTCCTCCTGGGCGGCCATCCTCTTCGCGCCGACGCTGATCGGCACGGTGTACGGGATGAACTTCGAGGACATGCCGGAGCTGAAGTGGGCCTTCGGCTACCCGTTCGCGATCGGGCTGATGGCGCTGGTGTGCACCGGGCTCTACCTGGTGTTCAAGCGCCGCGACTGGCTCTGACGGTCGGGCGGATCCGCTGGGGTGCGGTCAGCCGAGCAGCCGCCCGTACTCGGCCTCCGGATCCACCTGGCGCCGGTACTCGACGTGCAGCCGGACATCGCCGTCGGCTCCGGCCAGGCGGGCGAGCGGGCCCTGACCGGCCGGGAGCGGGCGGGGCCGCGGCCACTGCTGGGCGAGAACGGCCAGCGGGGTGCCGTCGGCGCCGCGCACCACCCAGGTGGCGCGGCCGCCGCCGATCGACGGGAGACGGCGACGGGGCAGTCCGAGGGCGGTGAGGGCCGCCGGGACGTCCAGGCCGTCGGGGAGGGGGACGGTCTCGGCGTGCGGGGCGTCGGCGTCGTCGCCGGCCGCGACGCTGTCCCGGGTGAGGTGGATGCGCATGGCGGAACAATAGGCCGCGCCCGCCGACGTGGCGGCCGGGGGCTCACCCGCGTGCCGGATTGACAACGGGCCTTGCCGTACCGGCACATGGCAGGCATGGCCGACGAAGAGTTCGAGAACGTCCTCACCACGGTGGGCCCGCGACTGCGGGCGCTGCGCAGGGAGCGCGGCACCACGCTCGCCAAACTGGCCGCCGCCACCGGCATCTCGCTCAGCACGCTGTCCCGGCTGGAGTCCGGGCAGCGCAAGCCGACCCTGGAACTGCTGCTGCCGCTGGCCCGGGAGTACCGGGTGCCGCTTGACGAACTGGTCGGCGCCCCGGCCACCGGTGACCCGCGGATCCACCCGCGCCCGGTGACCAGGAACGGCCAGACCATCGTCCCGCTCACCCGTCACCTGGGCGGGCTGCACGCCTACAAGCACATCGTGCCGCCGGGGCGGAACACCGGCCCCGAGCTGGAGCTGAAGGTCCACGAGGGGTACGAGTGGCTGTACGTGCTGTCCGGGCGGCTGCGGCTGGTGCTCGGCACGCACGACCTGGAGCTGGCGGCCGGTGAGGCCGCCGAGTTCGACACCCGCACCCCGCACGCCTTCGGCAACGCGGGCCCGCAGCCGGTGGAGTTCCTCAGCCTGTTCGGTCCGCAGGGCGAGCGCATCCACGTCAGGGCGCGTCCGGGAACCTCTGTTCGGTAGGTTCGTTCCTGACAGGGGGTCTTCGTTCCGGCTCCCGCCAGGCCGTCGGGAGGGGCCGAGGAATGAGCGTGCAGCAGAGTGCGGAGTCCGGCGAGAGCGGTGGAGCCGGGGAACGCGAGGAGGCCGGGGACGGCCGGGTGACGGCGGGCCCCGGCGCCGTCGTGGTGGCAGGCGCGGACGCGGAGTCCGGTGCTCCCGGCAGGACGCCCGAGGCGGTAGGGACGCCCGAGACGCCCGAGAAGGCCGAACGCCCACGGAAGAAGCGCCCGTTCTGGCAGGAGCTGCCGATCCTGCTGGTGGTCGCGCTGGTGCTCTCGCTCGGCATCAAGACCTTCTTCGTCCAGGCCTTCTCCATTCCCTCCGGTTCGATGGAGCAGACCCTCGCGATCGGCGACCGGGTGCTGGTGGACAAGTTCACCCCGTGGTTCGGCGCCAAGCCCGAACGCGGCGAGGTGGTGGTGTTCCGCGATCCGGGCGGCTGGCTGGAGGGCACGCCGACCGACTCCGGAGGCTCCGTCATGGGCACCGTCCAGAAGGCGCTCAGCACCGTCGGCCTGATGCCCTCGGCGGACGAGAAGGACCTGATCAAGCGGGTGATCGCGGTCGGCGGGGACACCGTCGACTGCGAGGCGGGCGCGCCGCTGAAGGTGAACGGCGTCGCGCTGGACGAGCCGTACCTGTTCCCCGGCTCGACGCCCTGCGACAACGACCCCGTCGGCACCGTCACCGTGCCCAAGGGCAAGCTGTGGGTGATGGGCGACCACCGCAACAACTCGCGGGACTCCCGCTGGCACCACAACGAGGGCGGCGACGGCTTCGTGCCGGTGGACAACGTGGTCGGCAGGGCCTTCGTGGTCGCCTGGCCGCTGTCCGACTGGTCCACCCTGCCGGTCCCCGGCACCTTCGACAAGGTGCCGGCCCCGGCGGCGGGCGCGGCGGGCGCGCCCTTCGAGGAGCCGCCGGCCCCGGAGGCGGCCGCGCTGGCCGGGATCGTGCCGCTCGCGCTGTGGCAGCGGCGGCGGTCGGTGCGCGGGGCGGCGTCCCGCGCGGCGTCGGTCCGCGAGGACTCGGTGCGGAAGGGGCGCTGAGGCCGGTTCACCTCCGAGGCCCGACCGGACCGCACCGGACCGGACTACACCGCACTGGACCGTACTGGACCGGACTGGGTCGATCGTCTTCGACGGAACTCCTCCCGCATTCCTCTACACGCCTGTAGAGTTCGCGAGGTGAGCTGCACCCCGGCCGCCCGGCCGCCCCGTGTGGGTGGCCGGGCGGCCGGGTCCGGGTCGGGAGGCGGAGCCGTGATGAAGAGTCAGTGCGGGCCCGAGGACGGCGCGGGTCCGGCGGGGGCGGAGCCCGTGGACCGGGACGTCCGGTGGGTCTACCAGCCGGTGGAGGTCGATCTCGGGGACGGCGACTGGGCGCTCGGCCGGATCACCGGCTGGTGGCAGGACACCGCGGGACAGCCCTGGTGCCGGCTGCGGATCGGCCGCGGCGGACATGCCGGCGACTGGCAGCGCTTCGACCCGGCGAGGGTGCTGCTGCTGCCGGTCTCCGGGCTCTGAGCAGGCAGGTCGAACACCCTTGGCGGAACCGTTCGACGAGCCCTATCGTCCCTGGGAGCAACCGCTGACAAGGCCATTCATCGACCGGGGACGAACGTGACTTCGGAGATCTACTTCAGCAGCAACCACCGCGACCTGTGCGAGCAGCACGGCACCGGAGCGGGCTTCCAGTTCGAGTTCTCCTGCCACCGCTGCTCGGACACCTGGCGCTCGCCGTTCGAGCCGTTCCGGACCGGGCAGATGGCCGGCTGGATAGGCAAGGGTGTCGGCGCGGCCTGGAACCTCATCGGGGGCAGCGCCAACACCATCGGCAACGCCGCCGACGGACTGGCCGGCCAGACCTGGGGCACTTCGCGGGACGCCGCGTTCCAGCGGGCCATCACCAACGCCCAGACGCACTTCAACCGCTGCGCCCGGTGCACCAACTACGTCTGCGGCCGGTGCTTCGACCCGGCCCAGGGCCTGTGCCACGCCTGTGCCCCGGACACCGCGACCGAGGCGGTGGCGGCGCAGCACCGCGGCCTCAACGACGCGGTCACCGAACGCGCCTTCAAGTCCGGACAGCAGTCCGGTGCCGGGTACGACGTCAGCACGCCGCGGCAGCTGGTCTGCCCGCAGTGCCGGACGGAGACGCACGGCACGCCGTTCTGCCCCGGCTGCGGCTTCCGGCTGGCCCAGCAGGCCCAGTGCACGGGCTGCCACCAGGACGTTCCGGACGGCGCCGCGTTCTGTCCGTCCTGCGGGACGAGGCGCTGACAGCCCCTCGGGCGCGCGACGGCGGGGCGGCTCCGGATCCACCCCGCCGTCGCGCGTACGGAGCCGCACGTCAGTGCTGCGGGACGCCGCCGGATCAGCCGTACGAGAGGTTGGCGCAGGGGTCGTCGTCGGCCGAGCGGGCGGCGCCGCTCACGCTGCTGGGCAGCGGGGCGGGGGCGGCGGCGGACCCGCTGGGAGCCGTTGTGGCGGCCGGGTTGGCGGCGGCGAAGTCGTGGCCGAGGACGACACTGACACCCCGGGCGCCGGGCTGCACGGTCGCGCCGGGGAACAGCTTGGCGACCGCCTCGGCGGCGGAGCGCTCGCCGGTGCCGTACTCGACGACGGTGGTGCCGCGCGGCTTGCCGGCCGCGTTGCCGACGCTCGCGACGGTGTAGCCGGCGCCCTTGACGGTCTCCGCGGCCCGGCTGCCGAGCCCGGTCTCGCCGGTGCTGTTGAGCACGGAGACCTTGACCGCGGCGGCCCCGGCGTCCGGGGTGGGGGTCGGCGTGGGCGTGGGCGTGGCCGCGGTGTCGGGAGCCGCGGAGCCGGTCTCGGCCGGGACGCTCGCGTCCTGGCCGTCGATGGTGCGGTCGGCCTTGAGGGCCGCCCACAGCTGGTCCACGTCGGGGTGCACCAGGGCGACCCGCGGGCCCTCGTAACGCCAGGGCACGGTCAGGAACTTGACGTCGTGCAGGTCCACGTCCTTGAGCGACATGGCGAAGGAGAGCAGCTTGGCGGCCGAGCCGAGACCGGGGTCGACGGTCAGGGATCCGGTGGCGGCGTCGGCGAGCGGCAGCAGCGTGGTCGGGTCCATGCCGCGGGACTTGACCTCCTTGATGAGGGAGGAGAGGAAGGCCTGCTGGCGCTTGGTGCGGCCGATGTCGGAGCCGTCGCCGATGCCGTGCCGGACCCGCACGTAGTCCAGCGCGGCCTGGCCCTCGACCTTCTGCCTGCCCTTGGGGAAGAGCAGCTTTCCCTTGCGGCCGAGGTTGGGGTTGAGGTCCCCCTCGTGGATGTCGTTCGGCAGGCAGACCTCGACGCCGCCGACCGCCTTGGTCATCGAGGCGAAGCCGTTGAAGTCCACCACGATGGTGTGGTCGACGCGCAGGTTGGTCAGCTTCTCGACGGCGTTCTGGGTGCAGGCCGGGTTGCCCTGGTCGGTGTCGCCGACCGAGAAGGCGCTGTTGAACATCGCGTTGGTCTGCTCCTTGGTCCACTTGCCGTCGGGGAGCTTGCACGGCGGGATGGTGACCAGGGAGTCGCGGGGGATGGAGATCCCGACGGCGTGCTTGTGGTCGGCGTAGACGTGCAGCAGGATCGCGGTGTCCGAGCGGGCGCCGCCGTCCCCGCCGCCGCCCAGGTCGCTGTTGCCGTTGCCGCGGTTGTCCGAGCCGATCAGCAGCACGTTGACCGGGGTGCGGCCCTGGGCGTCCGGGGCCGCGGCCTCCGGGCGGTCCTTGCTGAGGGCGTCGCCGTCGAAGGTGCTGATGTTGCTGTTCAGCCGGTAGTAGAGGGCGGCGCCGCCGAGGACGGCGAGGGCCGTGCAGCCGGCGGTCGCCCAGAGCACCTTCTCCTTGGTGCTGCGCTTGGGCTTGCGCTTGGCCCGGCTCGCCGGACGGCCGTTCGCTATGCCCGCGGTGTCCTGGGAGTTCGCGGTGTCCTCGGCGTTCCGGTTCCGGCCGCTTCTCCTGCCCTCGGCCCGGCGCCGGCCCGCGCGGTGCGGCGAAATCCCGGCTTCGGGGGAACCCTTGCGGCCAGACACGTCGTCATCCTCCACAGTTGCCACGGGAGCCCCTGTCGAAGCGGTGGGCTCGCGGGGCCCGGGGCCGGGGCCGATCCGGGCAGGGCCCGTCGCTAAACTTTTACACCGCTGTAGAACGCCAGTGGAGCATACTAGGCGCGGATGAGAAAACCAGCTGGTCAGACCATGAGAATTCGGTCGGACCGGTGGGTCCGCGCTGCTCCGGACCAGTAGGAGGAGCACGATGACTGATCGGATCGCACGTTCGATAGCCGGCACCCTGGTGGCGCTGCTGGCCGCCGTCGGCCTCACCGCCGTGGCGCCGGCCGCGACGGCGGTGGCCGCACCCCCGACCGTCGCGGCCGCCGCCGCGGACCAGGGCGCGTCGGGCGCGGGCACGTCGGGCACGGGCACGGGCACGTCGGTTACGGGCACGTCGGTTACGGGCACGGCGGGTGCGGACACGTCGGGTACGCGGGCGTCGGGTACGCACGCTCAGGCCGCGGGCACGGCGGCCACCGACGCCACGCACCTCGCGGCCAAGGACGAGAAGAAGAAGAAAGGCTTCTTCGCCAAGCTGGGCAAGTTCCTGATCGTCGTGGTCATCCTGGTCATCCTGCTCTTCGTGCTGCTGATCGTCGGTATCGTCTACGCCACCAAGCGGATCTTCGGCCGCCGCAAGTAGCCCGCCACGGCCGGGTACTTCCGAGTACTGCCGTGCACGGCCGCGACCCGGGCGTTCGCCGCCGCCCTCCGGGCGGTGGAGCCGGAACGACCGCCCGGGACGGGCCACTCGGCGGCGATTGGCCCTGGCCGGGGCGCCGGGGCGGCCCGAGGATGAGCGCCATGAGCGACTTCCACTCCCCAGAGCCCCCGCACCCGGCCCCCCGCGCGGACCGTACGCACGACGGGCTGCGCCCCGAGAGCCGGGTCGTCCACCCGCCGGTCGCCGAGGTCACCGGCAGCCGTCCGCTGGGCGTGCCGCTGCACCAGGGCCACCTGTTCGCCTTCGACACCGGCGACGCGCTCACCCAGGCCCACGGCGGACCGGACGGCGCCTTCTTCTACAACCGCTTCGGCAACCCCACCGTCCGCTCGTGGGAGCAGGCCGTCGCCGGACTGGAGGGCGGCACCGGTGCGCTCGCCACCGCCTCCGGCATGGGCGCGATCAGCACCGCGCTGCTCGCCCTGCTGCGCGCCGGCGACCACGTCATCGCCCAGCGCAGCCTGTACGGCGGCACCGTCGGCGCGCTGACCGACCTCACCGAGCGCTGGGGCGTCGAGGTCACCTACGTGAGCGGCGACGACCCCGCCGGGGTGGCGGCGGCGCTGCGGCCCGGAACCCGGGTGCTGCTCCTGGAGACCGTCTCCAACCCCACCACCCGGGTCACCGACCTGCCCGGGCTGATCGCCGTCGCCAAGCGGGCCGGAGTGGTGAGCGTGGTGGACAACACCTTCGCGACCCCGCTGCTGTGCCGCCCGATCGAACACGGCGCGGACATCGTGATCCACTCCGCGACCAAGTACCTGGGCGGGCACTCGGACGTCCTCGGCGGGATCGCCGTCTTCGCCGACCCGGAACTGCACCGGCGGGTCTGGCGGCGTTCCCTTGAACTCGGCGCCTGCGCCGACCCGTTCGCCGCCTGGCTGGCCCTGCGCGGGATGCAGACCCTCGCCCTGCGGGTCCGACGCCACTGCGAGACCGCGCTCGACCTGGCCGGCCGGCTCGCCGCCCACCCCGCGGTCACCGCCGTCCACTACCCGGGTCTGCCCGGCCACCCCGACCACGACCGCGCCCGCCGCCTGCTCCCCGACGGCCACGGCGGCGTCCTCGCCTTCGACCTGGCCGGCGGACGCGAGGCGGCCGGGACGTTCACCGAGTCCGTCCGGCTCGCCTCGCTGGCGCCGTCCCTGGGCGACGTGCACACCCTGGTGCTGCACCCGGCCAGCACCTCCCACCGGCAGCTGTCGGACGAGGAGTTGGCGGCGGTCGGCATCGGCCCCGGCACCGTCCGGGTGTCGGTGGGCATCGAGCACCCGGAGGACATCTGGGCCGACATCGAGCGGGCGCTGGCGAAGGTGTGAGTCCTGGGGACGTGCCCGCGGGCCGGTGGCCCGTCAGCGCTGCCGGGGACGGGCCACCAGCAGCGCGATGTCGTCCTCCGCGGCCGAGGGCGGGGCGAGGGAGTGGAGGACGGCGTCGAGCAGGTCGTCGAGTTCCCCGGTGGCGGGCAGCCGCAGGGCCGCGAGCCGTTCCAGGGAGACGTCGATGTCCTCGGCCCGGCGCTCGACCAGGCCGTCGGTGTAGAGCATCAGGGTCTGGTCGGGGAGGAGCGGGTGGACGGTCTGCTCGTAGCCGCCGAGACCGGTGCCGAGCGGCGGGCCGGTGGGGACGCGCAGCAGCCTGGTCGGCCGGCCGGGGGCGATCAGCGCCGGCGGCAGGTGGCCCGCGCTGGAGAGGGTCCAGCGGCCGCGGCCCGGGTCGGCGAGGGCCAGTAGACAGGTCGCGGGGCGGGCGGAGTCGTCGGCCGCGATGACGTCGTCCAGCCGGCGCAGGATCCGGTGCGGGGGCAGGTCCATCCCGGCCAGGTCGCGCAGCGCGGAGCGGTAGTGGCTCATGTCGACGGCGGCCTCGACGCCGTGCCCCATGACGTCGCCCATGGCCAGCAGGGTGCGCCCGAACGGCAGCCGGACCGTCTCGAACCAGTCGCCGCCGACCACCGTGCTGCTCCCGGAGGGCAGGTAGCGGGAGGCGAGGGAGAGGTTCTGGTGCGGGTTGCCGGGCTCGCTGAGCAGGGCCCGCTGGAGTTCCAGGGCGATGCCCTGGGAGCGGGCGAAGCGGCGGGCGTTGTCGAGGGTGGTGGCGGTGCGGGCGGCGAGGTCGCCGAGCAGGGCGGCCTCGTCGGGGGTGAAGGCCGGGACGGCGGCGGTGCGGCCGAGGGTGAGCAGCCCGATCAGTCGGCCCCTGGCGGCCAGCGGCAGGACCAGCAGTGAGGCCGTCCCGGCCGGGCAGGCGTCCTCGGGCCCGGGCTCGGTGAGCACGGCGATGCCGCCGGCCAGGCTGCGGGCGGCGGCCGAGCCCTCCCGGTGGCGGATCGATTCACCGGGCCGGGGCAGCTCGGCGAGGGCGGCGGCCAGCGCGGGCACGGCCCGGGCGCCGGCGCGGTGCAGCCGCTGGGGCGCGCCCTGGCCGGCCCGGGCGGGTTCGGTCCTGGCGGGTTCGGCCTCGGCGGCTTCGGCCCGCACGGGTTCGGTCCGCATGGGTTCGGCCTCGGGCGGCAGCACGTCCACGGTGGCCAGTTCGGCGAGCCGGGGCACCGCGAAGCCGGCGAGTTCGGCGCCGGTGGTGCCGACGTCGAGGGTGGTGCCGACCCGCTCGGCGGCGGCGTCGAGCAGGGCGAGCCGGGCGCGGGCCTGCTCCAGCTCGCGCAGCTGTTCGCGGGCCGGGTCGGGGTCGTCCAGCACGACGACGACCACCCCGGTGGTCCGTCCGGAGCGCCGCAGCGCCCGGTAGCGCACCCGCAGACCGGGCGGGACCGGGGACCCCGGGCCGTCCTGGCCTCCGGTGGCGTGCTCGCGGGCCAGTCCGTCGGCGAGGACCCGGCGCAGGATGCCGACGGCGCCGGCGAAGGCGGTGGTCCCGGCGGCCCGGCCGAGCAGGTCCGCGCGGCGTAGGCCGGTGGCCGTGGTGAAGGCGGCGTTCAGGTACTGCCAGCGCAGCCGCTCGTCGAGCAGCGCGACGCCGACGGGCGCGGCGGCGAGGACCTCGCGGAGCCGCTCCGGGTCGTCGCCGCTGTCACCGCCGGTGATCGCGCCGAGCCGCGCGGCGAGGGCCGCCGCGGTCGCCGCCAGGGACCGGGAGTCCGGTGTCGCGGGCCGCGGGCCCTCTGCTCGGTTGCCGTGCCGGAAGTGCATGAGCCCATGATCACGCGCCCGGGCGCGGCGCGCCCACAAGCGGGCGAAACGTTGACTGGGCGGAGACGGTGCGGTAACGGAGCGCGCGGCCTTCCTGGCGCGGCGTCCTCGGCGTGACGTCCCTGTCCCGGCGTCGCCTCGGCATGGCTTCCGCGACGTGGAGTCCCGTGCGGCCGACGAGGATTGACGACGAGGATCGTCCACGGACCGTCCACCCCAGGTCCACGGGGTGTCCACCGGCCGTGCGGGGACGGCGGGCGAATGCCGGATGATCACCGGTCATACTTGGGCGGCGGCGCCCGACCCCGGACGCCGCGGGCCGGACCGGGCCCACCCGGCCCCACCGACCCGGTCCGCGCCCGCGCCCGAAGGACAGACCGGAGGAATCCCGATGAGCCCCCACCAGCCGACCAGTCGCCCGGCGGCCGGGGCCCCAGGGGTGCCGTGGAACCGGCAGCGGCTGCGCAGCAACAACGAGTGGCTGCTGCTGGAGCTGCTGCGCACCGGCGGCGGCTCCTCGCGCGCCCAGCTGGCCAGGGACACCGGACTGTCCAAGCCGACCGTCTCGGCCGCGCTGGCCGAGCTGGAGCGGGGCGGCCTGGTCCGGGAGGCCGGGCGGCTGGCCCCCGAACGCGGCCGCACCGCCGTGCGGTACGAGGTCGACCCGACGGCGGGGCACGTGCTCGGCGTGGACATCGGCCGGGCCCGGCTGCGGGTGGCGGTGGCGGACCTGGCCGGGCGGGTGGTCGCCCGCAGGGACGTGGCCAACCGGGGCCGTTCGGCGAACGCCGTCGCGGACGCCGTGGTGGCCGCCGCGCACGAGGCGACCGCCGAGGCGGGCCTCGCCGCCGAGGACATCGTGCACGCGGTGATCGGCACCCCGGGGGTCTGGGACGAGCAGCGGCGCGGGGTGCGCTACGCCAGCAGCCTGCCGGGCTGGGGCAGACCGGGGCTGTTCGACCGGATAGGGGAGGGCCTGGGGACGGCCGTCTCGGTGGCCAACGACGCCAACCTGGCGGCGCTCGGCGAGTACACCCTGGGGGCGGGGCGGGGCAGTCGGATGTTCGCCTACCTGCTGGTCGGCACCGGGCTCGGGCTGGGTGTGGTGAAGGACGGCGAGCTGCTGCTCGGTGCGCACGGCGCGTTGGGCGAGATCGGCCTGGTCCCGCTGCCCGCCAGGGCCGGCGAGTCTGCCGCGACCGTCGAGCAGGAGGCCGCCGCGGACGCCGTGGTGCGTTCGGCCAGGGACTTCGGGCTGGTGGGGGAGTCCGCGGCCCGGCAGCTGACGGCGAAGCAGGTGTTCGAGCGGGCCCGGGCCGGGGAGGCGGCGGCGGTCCGGGCGGTGGAGCGGGAGGCCGAGCGGCTCGCCTACGCGGTGGCCGTGCTGTCGGCCCTGCTGGACCCGGACCTGGTGGTGCTCGGCGGCGGGATCGGCAGCAGCGCGGACCTGCTCCTGGAACCGCTGGAGCAGGCCCTGCACCGGCTGGCCCCGATGCGTCCGGTGCTCGCGCCCAGTCTCCTGGGGGAGGAGGCGGTGCTCCTCGGGGCGGTCGCCACGGCGCTGGAGACCGCCCGTCCCGAGGTGTTCGAGCGCCGGACGGCGGGGCTGCGCTGACGACCGGCCGGTGACGGTCGTGCGGCTGGCCGGTCGGCGAGGGCGGCGCCCGGTGGCCGGAAGATCTCGATCTGCAAACGAGTGGGGGTTCGGTGGACGGTGCGTATGCGATTCCTGTTTGAATCGCACGACTCATCCAAACGGAACGGAGCGTTCTCCTCCCATGCCTTCACGGATACCCGGTCGCCGTCGGGCCGGCCTGGCCGGATTCGCCGGACTCGTCCTCACCGTCGGCCTGGCCCTGACCGGGTGCGACCCGTCGGCGGCCGACGGCGGTGCCACGGCCTCGGCCACGCCGACCGGTGCCGCCACCTCGGCGTCGGTCGCGGCCACCGCGCCCCCGGCGACGCCCGCCGCGCCGGCCCCGGTCAGCACCCCGCCGGCCGCTCCGGCGCCCGCGGCGCCGGTGGTCACGCCTCCGCCCGCGGCGCCGGTCGTCACGCCCCCGCCCGTCGCACCTCCGGCCCAGCCCACCAGTCACCCGCAGCCGCCCGCCACCAAGGCGCCGCAGCCGAAGGTGACCACCGCCCAGCCGCCGACCGACCCGGAGCCCCCCGCGGCGGCCGGCGCCGGATGCGAGATCCGCTCGAACGCGGGCAACTGCTACGAGGCGGGGCAGTTCTGCCGCAACGCGGACCTGGGCAAGAGCACCCACGAGGCCGGTGGCCGGGTGATCTACTGCCGGATGGTCAGCGGCAAGCCGCACTGGCAGGCCTGAGTCGTCGGCCTCGGGGCCCGGGACCTAAGGGGCCCAGTGGTGCCGGGCGGCGCGGGGCCCGGCCCGGGGTCTGAAGCGCCGGGGTTGCCGGTCTCAGGCGTCGATGACGCCCAGGGTGTCCCAGAACAGGTGCTCGTAGGCCTGGAGCAGCAGCCCGTACTCGCGTGCGGTGGCCAGGGTCGACTCGTCCAGCCGGTCCGGTCCCAGCGCGTCGGCCGCCTGCTGCTCCAGCTCGGCCGGGGGCTGGGCGAAGAAGTCGAAGAACGCGCAGGCCTCGTCGGAGAGGCCGTACCGGTGGCGCAGCGCGTGCGCGATGGCGGCACAGTAGCCGCCCCATGCGGTGAAGTTGGTGACCAGGGCGACGGCCACGGCGTCGGGCTCGCCGTTCAGGGCGAGCCAGGCGAGGAAGTGCGGGTAGGCCTGGCACCCGGGCAGTGGCCGGCGGGATTCCAGCGCGCCCGGGTCGAGGCCGACGGCGGCGCCGAGCGCGGGCAGGGTGCGCAGCGCGGCGCTCTCGCCGTCGGCCAGGGCGGCGAACCAGGCGCCGACCGGCCGGTCCGCGCAGCGGGCGGCGAGCAGCAGCAGACTGCGGCGGTCGGAGCGGATGATCCGTTGCTGCTGGGCGGCCAGCTCGGCCGTCGCGGAGCGTGGCGCGGTGCCGTCGGCGAGTGCGGTGACCAGCGCCGGCGCGGTGTCGCCGGGTGCCAGCTCGGCGCGCAGGCCCTGGATCTGGTCGAGGATCGGGTGGTTCACCGGTGCCTCCGGGGTGCGGTTCGGTCCGGTGCCATTCCTACCGTCCGGCGGGGCCGGGGCGGTGGCGACAGGCCGCGGCCCGGGGCGGTGGTTGTGCTCCCGGCCGGGTCGGTGCCGGGCCGGGAGCGGTGGAGTCGGGGCGAGCGGAGTAGCGGGCGCGGTGCCGGGCCGTCAGGATCCGGCGCAGGCCTTGCCGACGTCGGCGGCGGCGTCGGTGATCGGCTTGAGGTTGGTGTCCTTGCCCTTGGAGACGCTGTCGATGGCGTTGTCGACGGCCTTGGAGAGCCTGTCGGTGGCCTCGGAGGTCTGGTCCCCGCCGGTGTGGCGGATCTTCTTGGCGTCCTCGACGACCTTGTGCAGGGCCGCGATGGTCTGTTTGCGGCGGCTCTCGTCGGTCAGCTGACCGACGTTGACCGCCGAGTCGGCGAGGTCCTGGACATCGCCGGTGAGCGTGATCGCCCACTTTCCGCAGTCGATGGCCTGGTCGGTGTTCTTGCACGCGGTGAACAACGGGGCCGCGAGGAGTGCCGCGAGTGCGGTGGCGGCCAGTCGGTATGGCTTCCTTGTCATGTCTCTATCCCTCCCGCCGTATCAACGCCGGTTCACCGTGCCGAGGTTCCGGAAGTCCGTATGAACGATTGGGAAAACCTTTGCGCGACAGGGAATATGACGTTCCGTCAAATACTGGCGAGTGGGTGCGGCGGTGGAGTCGGTGGGCGGGGCGCGAGGGTGAGAGGAACAGGACGAGGGCGAGAGGAACGGGACGAGGCGGTCGACGACGGGAGCGCCCGGGACCGGGCGGATCGGTCCGCTGATGGGTGGTCAGGGTGGTCAGGGTGGTCAGGGCGGTCAGAGCGGTCAGGGCGGAGAGAGCGGGGAGGGAGCCGGGCGCCGCGACTCCGGGGAGCCCGGAGGTCCTGCGGGTTCCGGCGGTGTCTGGTGGATGCTGGGAGCCGGTCGGCAGATGAGTGGTGAGGTGGACGGTGGTTGAGCGGCGGCGGTACCGGTCGGTGCCCGGTGGTGAACTGGCCTTTGCGGTGCTCGGGTTGCCACTCGGGATGCTCGGCGGGGTGTACGCCGTCGCCGTCCTCTACGCGGGGGCGCTACTCTCGCTCACCGTGCTGGGCCTGCCGTTCGTGGTGGCAGCGCTGGCCGGGGCGAGGAGGCTCGGTGGGCTGCACCGGTGGCTGGTGGGGCGGCTGCTCGGGGAGGAGGTGCCCGCACCGCCGCCGCTGCCGCGTCCGTCCGGGCTCTTCGCCCGGGGCCGGGCGGTGCTGACCGATCCGGTCGCCTGGCGGGCACTGGTCTACCTCCTCCTGCGGCTGCCACTCGGAGTCCTCGGCTTCCTGGCCGTGGTCGCCCTGCCGCTCGGCGGCGTCTGGCTGGTGGGCTTCCCGCTCTGGGCACGGATGATGGAGCCGGGACCGAGGTCGATCGGTCTGCTGGACCTGGGCGCGATCCCGATCGGCCTCGTGGTGCTGGTCGCCGTACCCGCGGCGCTGCGTGCGCTCGGGGGAGCGAACCGCGCGCTGGCCCGTACGCTGCTCGGCCCGGCGCGCTCGCAGCAGCGGGTGCGCCAGCTGGAGCACGCCCGGGCCATCTTGCTGGCCGAGAACACCGATCGGCTGCGGCGCCTGGAACGCGACCTGCACGACGGCACCCAGGCGCAGCTGATCGCGCTCGCCATCACGCTGTCGCTGGCCGACGACGTGCTGGCCGAGAGCGTGCCGGCAGAGGATACGTCGGCAGCGGACGGCGCGGGTCACGGGGGCGCGCGTCGCGGGGGCGCGGTCCACGAAGGCGCCGTCCACGGCGGTGCGGCCGGCCGTGATCCGGCGCGCGAGGCCGGGCAGACAGGTCCGGGTGGGCCCGACCTACGGCGGCTGCGCGCCCTGGTCGACCGGGCCCGCGCCCAGACCGAGGACACCGTCACCGGTCTGAGCCGGCTGACCAAGGGCATCCACCCGGTGGCGCTGGACGGCGGGTTGGCCCAGGCGCTGCCGGGGCTGACCGCCACCTCCCCGGTACCGGTCGACGTACGGCTGGACCTGCGGGAGCGCCCGGAGGAGGTGATCGAACGGGCCGTCTACTTCTGCGCGGCCGAGCTGCTGACCAACGTGGCCAAGCACAGCGGCGCTCGGTCGGCGGAGCTGAGCGCGAGCGTGGCCGACGGGAGGGTCCGGCTGACGGTGCGCGACGACGGGCACGGCGGTGCCGCGATCGGTGCGGGCACCGGGCTGGCGGGCCTGGCCGAGCGGCTCGCGGCGGTGGACGGGGTGCTGTGGGTGGACAGTCCGCCCGGCGGGCCGACGGTGGTCAGCGCGGAGCTGCCCAGCCGGTTGTGAGGGGCACTCGGCTTCGACGGGCGGTCAGTCAGCCTGCCGATGGCGGGCGGTCACGGCCGACGCCGTCGAGGCTTCGGCCCAGGAGGCGCCGCTCTCCGCGAGGTAGGCGAGCACGGCCTTGACCCGCCGGTTGTCGGCGTCGGTCGCGGGCAGGTCGAACTTGCCGAACACCGCCGCCACGTGCTTCTCCACCGCCCGCTCCGACACCGTCAGGAGCGAGGCGATCGAGCGGCTGGAGGGGCCCTGCGCCATCAACTCCCAGCACCTCCCGCTCGCGCGGGGTCAGCGCGTCCACCCGGCCGCGCCGCCCGCCGTGCAGCAACCCGTTGACGATCTCCGGGTCGAGGGCCGTGCCGCCCGCGGCGACCCGGTGCAGGGCGTCCACGAACTCGGAGGTGCGGGCCACCCGCTCCTTGAGCAGGTAGCCGATGCCGGCGGCGCCGTCGGCCAGCAGCCGGGCCGCCCAGGCGGTTTCGACGTGCTGGGAGAAGACCAGGATGCCGACCTCGGGCAGCACGGCCCGGATCTCGATCGCGGCCCGGATGCCCTCGTCGGTGTGGGTGGGCGGCATCCGGATGTCCACCACGGCCACGTCGGGCCGGTGTTCGGTCACGGCGGCGACCAGCTCGGGCGCCGTCCCGGCGGTGGCGACCACCGCGCACCCACGGGCGGTGAGGAGTTCGACCATGCCGTCCCTGAGGATCACCGAGTCCTCGGCGAGCACGACGCTGAGCTGCTTGTCGATCATGCCGCCATTATCCGGTCCGCGCGGCGGACAGCAGCCCACCGGTGCGCGGATGGCGAGCGGTGAGGCCCAGCCCATCCGTCATTCGTTCGTCCGCGACACTCCCGAGCCGGTCGGCGGGGTCGGGCAGATGGTGGCCTCGATGTGGGCGAGGAAGACCATCGACTACGGGCTCGGCCCGCACCCGATGGACGGTCCCGGCCAGGGCACCTTCTGGGGCCATCGGTCCGTACCCGGACCACGTTGTCCGGACCCTCGCGCGCGGTCCCGCCCCGCCGCGATGCACCCCACCCGGGGCGGGACCGGGCGGACCGGCGGCCCGGCCCCGTCGCGGTGCTGACGGTGCCGCCGTCGTCCACCGGACCGGCCACCGCCGTCGGGCGGCTGCGCGCCGCGGATGCTTCGGCGCGATGGCCCCCTCGGGCCCACCGCGGCCGGCGCGCTCGACGCGGCCTTCGTCCCGCGTGGTGCCGTCACCGTCCCGTTCCCGCGGTTCCTCCTCGCCCTGGCCGACCGCTCGCTCGGCGGGTCGGGAGGTCTCGGGAGCAGGAGACCCGACGGCGCATCAGCTCCCGTCGACCGGCTTTCCGCGCCAGGCGTGGATGCCCGGGGAGAGCTCGACCACCTCGGACGGGTAGGCGTCCCGTACGAGCGTGAGCAGCGTGCGCTGCTCGTCCAGCCAGCCGGGTGCGAAGGAGAGTACGACCCGGAGCGTGACGCCCGAATCCTCCGCGTCGGAGACCGTCACCCGGAGCCCGCCGGGCCGTCCGGGTTCGATCCGCAGCTGGGGGCCGTGTTCCTCGTCCAGCCAGCGGACCGCGGATCCGCGCCCCAGCCGGTCCAAGGCCGTCTCCCACTGCCCGAGATGGCGTTCGGTCACCAGGGTGACGAAGTGCCCGCGCACCGAGTCCGCGGTGACGGTGATCTCGCAGTCCAGCCAGTCGTGGCCGAGCAGGGACCCGGGGGCGTGCCGGCCGAGTACCCGCACCCGGACGCTCCGGCCACCGGTCCGCCCGTCGCGGCCGGGGGTGTCGTCGGTGCCGGGGCGGTCGGTCAGTCTGATCAACTCGCTCTGCTGCGAAGCGGCTTCGCGCACGGCGTGCTCCTGTTGGCAGCGGATCCAGGGGCTGACATCCTCGCGCGGGTGTTCGCCCCGGAGCCAATCCGGGAGAGCGGTCGGTCTGCGGCCGTGGCGGGCCCACGAGCCGTGGGTGCGAGGGGTCGCCGCCGGGTGGTGTCCGTCGGCACGCGGACCGCCCGCCCGAGAGCGGGCCGTCCTGGCGTACCGCGGGGTGTACGAGCTGCTGCGCGCTGCCGCGGTCGTGCGGAACGTCCGGCCGTGCCGGCTGCCCGGTCGGTGCGGCGGCGGCGTCGCGCGGGCCGGTCGGGTCAGCGGTGCTCCGGGTGGCCGGTGAGGACGGTGGTGAAGATCGGCTCGCCGTGCTGATGGCCGGTCACGGTGGTGGTGAGGGCGTCCGGGTCCTCGCCCGGGGTGTGCCGCGCCGTGATGACGGTGGGCGCGTCGTGCTCGGCGTACCGGTGGAAGGTGGTGGCCGCGGCGGTCGGCATGACGGCGACCGGGCTGGTCAGCGCGTTGGTCGCCTGGCGGGCCGCCTCCAGCAGGACCATGCCGGGGATGTGGTCGTTGGCGTGGTCGAAGAGGATCGGGTGCCAGAAGTCGGGGGTGAGGTGCCAGGCGCCCGGCGCGTCGGCCGGGGTGAGCACGACGTCGCACGGGCGGAGCCGGCCGACCCTGGCCGGCGGCAGCGGCTCGCCGATCTCCTCGGGCGCCGCCGGGTGGCCGGTCTCGTGGCGTCCG
The DNA here is from genome assembly GCF_055607525.1 of Kitasatospora sp. NPDC036993. NCBI lineage: Bacteria > Bacillati > Actinomycetota > Actinomycetes > Kitasatosporales > Streptomycetaceae > Kitasatospora > Kitasatospora sp. NPDC036993. The sequence goes on from NZ_JBVJRP010000007.1 coordinate 424,332, forward strand.
CGGCGCAGCCGCTGGTAGGTGGAGTCCGGGACGGTGGTGAAGCGGGCGTTCCCGGTGCCGGCCAGGTGGGGGCCGCGCCGGACGACGGTTTCGAGGGTGAAGTCGACCGTGGTGCGGGTGCGGCGGGGCTCGGCGCTGAGCCGGACCTCCAGCGTGAGGTCGGTCGGCTCCGCGCCGATCAGCAGCTGGCGCGGCCGGGTGGTGTAGTCGAGGTTCCACATCATGAACTTGTGGTCGAGCGGTACACCGAACCGGGTGTGGGCGAGGTAGAGCCCGGCTTGGCGGATCGTTTCAGCAGCTTGGATCGGGTCGTGCCGGGTGCCGTCCGGGGTGCCGAAGAAGGTGTGTGCCCGCGGCCACTGCGCGGTGACCGCGAAGGTGCTGTCGGTCAGTTGCTCGCTGCCGGTGAGGAAGACCTCGGCGTGGCAGGCCCGGTGGACGTACTCCTTGGCGACGGTGCTGGTCAGGCGGGGTGCCGGGGCCGCTGCCGCGGCCGGGCCGGGAATCGTCCCGGAGTCCGTGCCGGTGGCGAGGACGGTGGCGAGGACGGGGGCAGGCGTGCGGAAGGCAAGCAGGGTCATGGGGAGCGCTCCGAAGGACCGTGACGGGCGGGGTGGGCTGCTCAGGGCTCGTAAGATACGTACCTACCGGTTTGGTTTTCAAGGAGCCAGAACAAAGGTTCGTCATCGGCCGGGCGTGGTCGGGTGGGCACGGTGGGTGGGCATCGCTCGTCGCCGCGCGGCCGTCTCTTCGGGGTGAACCATCGTGACCAGGCGGGATGTCATCGAACACACTTGGCAGGTTCATGGCTATTGCAGGGCGATTCGTTGGTGCGGCGGCCTGAAGTGAGGACTGTCGTTCCGGATGGGGAGGCTGTCGGGGCGGCATAGGTCATCTGTTCGACTCGGACCGTCCATGCGATTTTGGTGCGCCTGAGGACGGCCTTATGTGACCCGGGATGCAGGGATCCGGCAGGACTCGGCAGTTAAGATACGGGGTGTTTGGTTTTGTTTGCCGAGCGTTTCGGGTGGGGTGGTTGCGGTGGTGCGGCAGGAGCGGGCGGTCCGGACGCGTCGGCTGATCCTGGAGGCGGCGGCGTCGGTCTTCGACGAGTACGGGTACGAGGGGGCGACGATCGGCGAGGTGGTGGCCAGGGCCGGAGTGACGCGCGGCGCGGTGTACTTCCACTTCGCGTCCAAGCGGGAACTCGCCCAGGGCATCGTCGACGAGCAGTTCGGCCGCGACGAGATCCCCGAACGGCACTGCAAGCTCCAGGAGTTCGTGGACCTCGGGATGGCGGTCGCCCATCTGATGCCGCGCGACCCGGTGCTGAGTGCGGGCGCGCGGCTCTCCCTCGGCCAGGACGTGTTCGGCGACTTCAGCGGTGGCGCGGCGCCCGGCTGGATCCAGCGGACCGAGATCGTGCTGGAAACCGCGGGCCGGTGTGGGGAGTTGCTGCCCCACGTGGTGCCCGCCGAGACGGCGTGGCTGGTCACCGGGGCCTGGACGGGCGTGCAGATCCAGTCCCAGAAGATGTCCGGCCGGATGGATCTGGAGCGTCGGATCGCCGTGATGTACCAGCACCTGATGCCGAGTATCGCGGTGCCCGGGGTGCTGGCCACGCTCGACCTCGGGGTGGACCGGGGCGGCCGGGTGCTCGCGGAACTGGCGGCGGCCCGGGCCGCGGGGGCGGTGGAGGCCGGTGCGGGTGAGGCGGCCGGAGCGGACGCGGGCGGAGCCGGCCCGGCCTGAGGCCGGCGTCGTCGGGCGCCGTTCGATGCCGGGTCGGCAGGTCCGGGTCTCGGGCTGGAAGGGACTGCTCCGCCCGATAACAAACAGTGCGTTCGGTTTTGTAGTGACAAACCGTCTGTCCTGTTTTGGATTGGCATCGGGTGCTCCACCGGCCTTCCGGCGGACCCACGCGGACGCTGAGCAGCGGAGCGCCCGCCCGGCCGTCCACCATGCTGCGCCGGTTGCAGCGCTCCATCCTGCTCGCCGGTCCCGAACGGCCTGACCAGGAGCAGCCCGGCGCACTTGCCGACGGCGCGCCCGACCGAAGATATGCGACGAGCCGTCAGTCGGCGAGTACGCCGGTGTTCTGGCAGGCGTGCAGCAGCCACCGTCCGTCGCGCTGCCTGGTCATGACGTACAGCGGGGCGCCCTCCGAACCGCCCTGCGGCGAGTGGTAGACCTGCCGGACCTTGACGGCGGCCACGTCGGGGCGGAGGAACCGGATGTGCACCGGTTCGTAGGTGACCTGGCCGTCCCAGTTCGCGGCGGGCAGCACGGCGCGGGTGAACTCGGCGATCGCGTCCAGGCCGAGGAGGACCTTTCCGTGGGCGGTCGTCCAGACGGCCTCGGGGTGAAACAGGGCGAGGAAGGCGTCCGGGTCCTTGGTGCGCTGGGCGTGTTCGACGGCGGCCACCACGCGTTCGATGGCCACGATGTCCGCGTCCTCGGTGTGCGTGTTCCTGGCGTCCGTGGGCTCGGCCGCTGGGGGTTCGGGGACTGTGGGCTCGGGGACTGCGGGCTCGGCGGCTGTGGCTCGGGTGTTCATGCGGATCATCCTGGGCCCTCAAGTGGCCTTGAGGTCAAGACGTCCGGGCGGCACGGGGCGCAGCGACAGGTAGTCGTCGAGGCGGGCCGAGGCGGTGAGCATCGCCAGGCCGCGGCTGGTGAGGCGCTGCTGCCAGCTATCGAGGGCGGCGGACAGTTCGCCGGTGCCGCCCGCCGTGCGGATCTGCCGGAGCACGGTGGCGATGCGGTCCAGCAGGTAGCCGCCCCGGCGGAGCAGATGGGCGAGTTCGGCGTCCCGGACGTCGGCGGGGAGGTAGCGGCGGTGGCCGGTGGCGCGGTCCCGGGCGGGGGTCAGGATGCCGGCGGCCTCCCAGGCGCGCAGGGTCGCGGGGGTGACGCCGAGCCGGTGCGCGACCTCGCCGACGCTGCGGGGGCCGGGCAGTGCGGGAAGGGACGTTCCGGCGGCGCCGTCGGCCAGGTGTCCGACGGCCTCGCGGACCGCGCTGAGGGTCTCCCGGTCACGCAGCAACTGGGAGTGCCCCAGGTCGAGTTCGGCGAGAGCGTCGCCGAGCCGGTCGCTATGGACGGCGGTCATCACCGAACCCGCGGCCGGATGCCCGTACGCCGGGACGAGGGCCAGGTAGGCGCGCAGGGCGGAGGCGTGCAGCCCGGTGTAGATGCGGTACCCGGTGGGTGTGCGTTCGGCGGGCGGGAGGAAGCCGTCGCGTTCGTAGTTGCGGATCGCCTGGGTCGAGATGCCGTGTTCGCGCGCGAGGTCGGCGGGTCTCATGATCGTCTCCCGTCCCGGGTCGACCGGTCGCTCCGGGCCGACGGGTCGCTCCGGGTGGTCCGGTCGTTCCCGGCCGTCGGACCGCACAGGGCGGTTTGAGACTTTCCGCCGGAACTGAGCGCCTGTGGTCCGAAAAGTTTCAACCGTTCCCTCAAGGATACGCTTGAGGTCCATGAACCAGGACATGCATGACTTCGTCACCCCGGCGTGCGAGCTTCTGGGCCTCGGCGAACCGACGCACCAGGAGCCGGCGTTCGGGCGGGTCCGCAACGAGCTGTTCGCCCGGCTGGTCGACCGGGGCTTCCGGTCGGTCGCGCTGGAGACCGACCGGGTGGCCGCGTTCGCCGTGGACGCCTACGTCCGGGAGGGCGTCGGCACCCTCGACTCGGTGATGTCGGAGGGCTTCACCCACGACTTCGGGGCGCTTGAGCCCAACCGCCGACTCGTCGCCTGGATACGGGAGTTCAACCGGGAACGGCCGCCCGGCGAGCGGCTGACATTCCACGGCTTCGACATCCCGACCGAGAACACCAGTGCCCCCAGTCCGCGCCCTTACCTCCAGCAGGCCCGCGACTACCTGGGGCTCGACCTCGGTGTCGACCTCGCCGCGCTGGCGGGTGAGGACGAGCGCTGGAGCCGTACGGAGGCGGTGACGGACCCGGCCCAGTCGCCGGGTGGCTCCGCGGAGGCGGCGAGGCTGCGCTGCGTCGCGGACGACCTCCTCCTCCGACTCCACATGCGTGCACCGGAGTTGATCGCCTCGACCTCCTCCGCCGAGTGGTTCGAGGCCCGCGCGCGACTGGCGGCCGGGATCGGACTGCTGCGCTACCACGCGCAGTCGGCCGTCCCGGGGCTCGCCCCGAGTGCCCGGCTCGGCGCCCTGCTCGGTGTGCGGGACGCGCTGATGGCGCAGAACCTCCTCGACATCCGGGAGATCGAGGCCCGGCGCGGACCGACCCTGGTCTTCTCCCACAACCTGCACCTTCGACGGACCCCGAGCACCTGGGCGCTGGGCGAACTGGACTGCCGGTGGACCGGCGCGGGCCGCATCGTCGGCTCGCTGCTGGGCGAGCGGTACGCCTTCGTCGCCGGGAGCCTGGGACGCAGCGAGGCACTCGGGCTGGCCGACCCCGCACCGGGGACGTACGAGGCGCACCTGCAAGGATCGGGTGCGGCCTGGGAGTTGACGAGCCCGGCGCTGCCGGAGAGATCCCGTACCCGCACCGGGACCGAGTCGCGGCAGGGTTACTTCCCGCTCGACCGGGAGGTCCTCGACGGGGCGGCCGCGGTGCTGCACATCGCCGACGGGGCGGCGGTGCCGGCCGCTTCCTGAGCGTCCGCCGGCCCCGGATAGGCCCGCCGCAGGTGGGCCACCAGGGCGGCGGTCGGCGGTGCGGCGGGCTGCCCGGCCGGCCAGGCCAGCGCGATCCTGACCCGGGGGACGGGCTCGGTGAGCGGACGGACGCGCAGGCCGGGCACCTGGCCCGGGTCGGGCAGGACGGCCACGCCGAGCCCGTGGGCGGCCAGCTCGGCCAACTGCGGTGGCGCGGCCGCCTCGACGCCGATCGCCGGGTCGACACCGGCCTCGGCCAGGGCGCGCTCCAGCGCGGTGCGCATCCCGGTGCCGCGCGGGGTGCTCACCAGGGCGTGCCCGGCGAGCGCCGCGACCGGGAGCGCTCCCCGGCCGGGCTCGGTACGACGCCGGGAGGAACCGGGGCCGGAGGCCGGGGCAGCACCCGAGCCGCCAGCCGAGGCAACCGTGAGCGGATGGTCCTCGGCCCAGGCCGCGACCAGCGGGACCTCCAGCACGGTGTGCACGGCGAGCCCGGTCAGCTCCGGCCCGCCGTCGTCGCTCTCCCGCCCGTTCGCGGGGGCGGGCAGGCCGACGACGGCGAGGTCCAGCCGGCCGTCACGCAGGGCGGCGAGCATCCGTGCGGTGGTGTCCTCGGTGAGCGAGAAGTCGATACCGGGGTGCTCCTGGCGGAACGCGGCCAGCGTGGTGGCGAGCCCGGGGAAGGTGCCAAGTCCGGACGGCGGGGTCAGGGCCGCCCCGGCGACCATGCCCAGCCGCACGTGTCCGCGCCGCAGTCCATCGAACTCCCACGCGGCGCGGCGGGCTTCGGCCTCGGCGGCGAGTGCCGCCCTGGCGTGCGGCAGCACCGCCTCACCGGCCGGGGTGAGCCGCACGGTACGGCCCGAGCGGTCGAGCAGCCGGTGGCCCAGCTCCCGTTCCAGCTGCCGGATCTGGGAGCTCACCCCGGGCTGGGTCAGGTGGAGCAGCTGCGCGGCCCGGGTGAAGCTGCCGTGCTGGGCGACGGTGACGAAGTACCGGAGCTGCCGCAGTTCCATAACCGCTGATCATAGGCGGCAGAACGTTCCGGTCTTGGACGGGCGTACGGTTCCGGTCGCAGGCTGGACGCATGGAGAACGTGCCACAGAACGCCGCGCCGCAGGACGCCGTGGCGCAGAACATCACGCCGCAGGACGCCGTGCCGCAGGGCCGGGACACCGGGCCGATCCAGTGGATCCGTGAGCAGGTCGCGGCCGAGCGCCGCGAACTCGCCGCCGTGTTCGCCGCCCTCACCCCGGAGCAGTGGAACTCGCCCTCGCTGTGCGGGGGCTGGCGGGTCCGCGAGGTGGTCGCGCACATGAGCACCGGCTTCCGGCACTCGACGGCGCGCACCGTCCTCGAACTCGCCCGCTCCGGCGGCAGCATCCACCGCATGGCCGACCGGATCGCCCGCCGCGACGCCGCCGCCATGACGGAACGCGAACTCGTCGCCGCGCTGGCCGACCATGCCGGTCACCCGTGGCGCCCGCCCGTCGGCGGCCGGATCGCGGCCCTCGCCCACGACGCCGTCCACGGCCTCGACGTCACCGTGGCGCTCGGCCTGCCCGCCCGTCTCCCGCAGGACCGGGTGAGTGCGCTGCTGGCCGGCCTCACCCCACGTGGCCTGCGGTTCTTCGGGGCCCGGTTGGACGGCGTCCGGCTGGAGGCGACGGACACCGGCTGGTCGTACGGCGAGGGGCAGCTCACGGTGCGGGGGCGGGCGGAGCACCTGCTGCTGCTCGCGTACGGGCGCAGGGTGCCGGAGGGGCTGCTGCTGGGGGACGGCGCCGGTCGGTTCACCGCCGGGGGCTGAGCGCGAGCCCCGGGCAGGTGGGGGCTCGGCCGTCATGCGGGTTTCGGGTGCCCGTGACTACGATCGGATGAGGTCCTTCCGGATGGTGGTGGAGACGGGAAGCCAGGTCGCCGATGGCCCCGAGGTCCGTGCAGTGGCCGCCGTACGTGCGGGTCGCTCCGTGGTTGCTGACCGCCGGCGGGCTGGTGTGGAACGCGCTGGACCCGGCCGACTACTGGGGCGATCCGCTGCTCGCGGCCGCCGCGGTGCTGGCGGGGGCGCTGCTGGTACTGCGTGACACCGTCGCGGTCGGGGCGGCCAATGTGCTCGGCATCCTGCTGCTCTCCACCCAGGACGGGTCGGTCGGGACCAGGGCCGGATACCTGGAGCTGGGGAACACGGTGTTCGCGGCGTTGCTCGGGATCGGGGTGAACCGGGTGGTGGCCCGGCACGGGCGGCGGCTGGCGCGGGTGCGGTCGGTCGCCGAGGCGGCGCAGCGCGCGGTGCTGCCGGAGCCGCCCGCGCGGGTGGGACGGCTGTCGGTCGCGGCCTGCTACCGGGCCGCCCAGGACGAGGCGCTCATCGGGGGTGACGCGTACGCGGTGCAGGTCACCCCGTACGGCGTGCGCGGGCTGATCGCGGATGTGCGGGGCAAGGGGCTGCACGCGGTGGGCGCGGTGTCGGTGCTGCTGGGCGCGTTCCGGGAGGCCTCCCACCGGGTGCCGGAGCTGGTCGCGCTCGCGGACGCGCTGGAGGACTCGTTGCTGCGGGAGAGCGAGCGGATGAGCGAGGAGCTGCGGCTGGAGGGGTTCATCACCGTGCTGCTGGTGGAGTTCCCGCCGGGGGAGGAGAGCGTGCGCACGCTCGACTGCGGGCACCCGGGACCCTACCTGCTGGGCCCGAACACGAGGGACGGGGCGCTGCGGGACGGGGCGGTGCGGGGCAGGGCCGGCCTCGGGGTGCGGCGGCTGGACGCGGCGGATCCCGGGCTGCCGCTGGGGATGGGCGGGCTGGGCGTCGGGCGTCCGGCGCCGGAGAGCAGGCCGTTCCCGGCCGGGTGCACGCTGCTGCTGGTGACCGACGGGGTGACCGAGGCCAGGGACGCGGCGGGGGAGTTCTACGATCCGGTGCTCGGGCTGGCTCCGCTGGGGCCGTTCGGCGGGCCGGCGGAGGTGCTGGACGCGCTGGTGGCGGACGTCGAGCGGTGGACGGGCGGGCCCCGGGACGACGACATGGCGGTGCTCGCGATCACCCGCCGGGCGGAGCGGGACGACGGACCGGTCGGCTGAGGGGACCGGCCGGGCGGGTGGTTGGGCGGCCGGGGGACGGCTGGAGGACGCGGCCCGGACGCCGGGGCGTGACCGGTCGGCCCCGGTGCGGCCCCGGATCGGCGGCCGTGGCCGTCCGGGACCCCGTTCTACGTCCCACTTCGATCACGCGGATATCACGATGAGGTGTCGGTCGGGCTTCGCTTCATGGGATCCGGCCAAGTTGAGGCTCTCCGTCCGGTGGCTGGAAAAGCCGCGTCCGCATACCGGACGGCGAAATGGATCGATGGAGCCGGAGGCGGTCGGGTCGCCCGTCGACCCGTGCCGCCTCGGCCGACGGGCGAGGACGGTGGTGCGGCTGCGGCGGGTGTGACCGTCGGGGGCGCGCAAGGAGCGCCGGGGTGGTGGCGGGATTCGGCCGACCTCCGGGCCGTCCGGAAACGGACCCGGTGCTTGCCCCGTGTCGAAGGGGTGACCGAGAGTCGCATCGATGAACGAGAAGCCCAGCCCCCGCCAGGCCCGTCTGCTCGACCACCGCGACTTCCGGCTCCTGCTGACCGGAGCAGCCGCGGCCCAGACGGGCAGTCAGGTCACCCTCGTCGCTCTGCCGCTGGTGGCGGTGCTGGTGCTCGACGCCACACCGTTCCAGGTCGGTCTGCTGACCGCCGCGGAAACCGCCGCCTTCCTGCTCGTCGGCCTCCCGGCGGGCGCCTGGCTGGACCGGATGCGCAAGCTGCCGGTGCTGGTCCGGGCCGACCTGGTGCGCTGCCTGGCCGTCGGGTCGATCCCGCCGGCCGCCGCGCTCGGGGTGCTCGGCATGCCGCAGCTCTACGTGGTGGCGCTGGTCACCGGGGTGGCGGCGGTGTTCTTCGACGTCGCCCACCAGTCCTTCCTGCCCGCCGTCCTGCCGCGCGAGCAACTGGTCGGCGGGAACGGGGCGCTGGAGACGGTCCGCTCCTCGGCGCAGATCGCCGGGCCCGGCCTCGGCGGGGGGCTGGTCCAGCTGCTCGGGGCGCCGCTCGCCATCGTGGCCGACGCCTGCGGGTACCTCGTCTCCGCGCTGCTGCTCGTCCGGATCAAGGTCGAGGAGCCGCGTCCGGAACCCGCGCCGGGGCGCTCGCTGCGCGCCGAGGTCGGCGAGGGCGTGCGGTTCGTGCTCGGTCACCCGCTGCTGCGGGCGATCGCGACCGCCACCGCCACGTCCAATCTGTTCTCGGCCGTGCTGACCGCCGTGCAGACGGTCTTCTGGGTGCGGGTGCTCGACCTGTCGCCGGGCGCCATCGGCGTGCTGCTGTCGGTCTCCGCCGTCGGCGGGCTGGCGGGCGCGCTGTGCGCCGGGCAGCTCGCCCGGTGGATCGGACAGGCCCGGCTGATCTGGCTCTCCACGGTGGTGACGGCGCCGTTCGCGCTGCTGTGGCCGCTGTCCGGCAGCGGTGCGGGCGTGGTGCTGTTCGGCCTGGCCTCCGGGGTGGTGCTGTTCGGCGCGGTCGCCTACAACGTCGCCCAGGTGAGCTTCCGGCAGAGCCTCTGCCCGCCGGAGCTGCTCGGCCGGATGAACGCCACGATGCGCTTCCTGGTGTGGGGGACCCTGCCGATCGGCGCCCTGGTCGGCGGCGTGGTCGCCGACGCGTCCGGGCCGCGCACCGCGCTCTGGCTCTGCGCGATCGGCTTCCTGCTGGTGCCGCTGCCGCTGCTGCTGTCACCGCTGCGGCGGATGCGGGAACTGCCGGGCGCCGACCGCCCGGCCGGGCTCGCCGGGGGCCCGGAGGCCGGCGACGAGGAGGACGCCGTGAGCCCCACGACGCCCTGACCGGCGGCCACCCCGGCCTTCGGCTGAATGCGTAACCGTCCGAACCGCCTTCCGCGAACCCCGAACCGCCTGCCCGAACCGCCTCCCCGAACCCCGAACGAACGAACCCCTGGACCTGAGCACAGCCCTGGCCGAGTCCCCCGACCGATCCCCGACCCGAGCCGCGACCGGAAACCGGAGACCGTTCCCGTGCACGCCAGCATCACCGCCGCCTACCTCGCCCGGTACCGCTCCGCCGCCGCCGAATCCCCGGTGGAGCTGCTCCCGCTGACCGGGGCCCAGCGACGGTTCCTGATCACCCGCAGGCTCGCGCAGCAGAGCCGCACCGACGTCGTCCCGCTGTTCTTCGCCTACCCGCGCGGCACCCTCGACCTCGACCGGCTGGCCCGCGCCGCCGCCGCGGTGGCCGCCCGCCACCCGGCACTCTGCGGCGGCTTCGGGACCGTACGTGGCACACCCGTGCTGCGCACCGGCGGCCCCTCGGCCGAGGCCGCCAGGATCGCCGTCGCCCCCGGTCGCACCGCCCGCGCCGCGCTGCGCGACGCCCTGCTGGACTGGCCCGCCGACGGGCCCGCGCTGCGCCTGCTGGTGGCCGCGGACCCGGACGGCGACGAGGAACTCCTCGCCCTCGCACTGGACCACGCGGCCTGCGACGAGCAGTCGCTCGGTGTGCTCACCGCCGAGGTCGGCGCGGCCTACGAGCGGGACGAGCCGGCGGCCGCCGGGCCGGCCCCGCAGGCCCTCGCCGACTACCGGCAGGCCGTCGAACTCCAGCTCGCCGTCGAGGACGCCGCCGGCGGCCCCGCGGCTCAGGCCCACTGGGGCCGCAGGCTGGGCGGCCTGACCGGGGCCGGCGGCGGCGCGGCCACGTCCACCGGCATGCTCACCGAACGGCTGCCCGCCGCCGAGGGCGCCGCCCGCAGCGCCGTCTTCCCCGCCCTGCTGGACGCGGTCGGGGCCGCCGCGCACCGGCTGCACCGGGCGCCGGAGGCCGGGGGAGGGCCGCTGGCGCTCGGCTACCCGTGGGGCGGCCGGCCGGTGGGGGCGCCCGCCGCGCTCGGCTGCTTCCTCAACACCCTCGTCCACCCCGCCACTTCGGGCCCGGCCGCGGACCTGGACACCCTCGCGGACGCCTGGTGGGACGACCTGGACCACGCCGGCACCCCCTTCGACGAGGTGGTCAGGGCCGCCCGCACCGCAGGGGCCCCCTGGTCGGGCGCCCTGGATGCCCTGCTCACCCTGGAGGACCTGCACCGCCGCCCGCCGCTGGTGCTCGGCGGCACCCCGGGCCGGGAGACCCACCTGGACGGACGGCCGCTGGCCGCGCCGCTGGCCGTCTCCGCCTCGCACGGCGACGACCTGCTGATCCGGCTGGGCTGGGACCGCGACCGCTTCCCCGAGGCCGACGCCCAGGCCGCCTTCGGCGAACTGCTCGCCGTGCTGCGGCACCACCTGCACGCTCGGCCGGCCGTGGCCCCGCAGGTCTGAACGCCGCGCGTCGGCCACAGACGCCGACCGCCTCCCCTGACCACCGCCCGCATCCGTTCACCCGCACCCGTACGCCCGGATCCCGCGCGCCCGAATCCGTACGCCCGAAACCGTACGCCCGTTCCGCGGGCCCGACCTCCCACCCCGGATCCGCCCACGACGGATCCACCCCGTCCGTCCGAGCGCGCCCGACGCGCCGCCCGGACGGACCCCCGGGTCCCGGGCCGCACCTCACCCCGGTGCGGCCCGGTCCACCGGCCGGTACGGGACCACCCCACGCCCGCGACCGACCTTCGCAGTGCCGACAAGCCCACCACACAAGGGAGTTGACCATGTTCGCACTCTCTCCTTCGCAGGAGATCGTCTGGCTGCACGAACAGATGCTGCCGGGCAGCCGCGCCTACAACTTCACCGCCGTCCTCGACCTGTGGGGCACCCTCGACCGGGACGCGCTGCACGCCGGCCTGGCCGCCGTGCTGGCCCACCACCCCGGTCTGCGGCTGGAGTTGATGCCCAGGCCGGAGGGACTGCCCGGCCAGCGGGTCGCCGAGGACTGCGAACCCGAGCTGCGCCACAGCGACTTCACCGCCGAGCAGGACCCGGAGGCCGCCTTCCGCCGGCTGCTCGCCGCCGAGGCCGAGGAGCCGCTGGACACCGAGCGGGCCCCGGTGCTGCGCTGGCACCTGGTCCGGCTCGCCGAGGACCACCACCGGCTGATCCACGTCGAACACCACCTCGTCCACGACGGCCACTCCTTCGCGATCCTGCTGCGCGACCTGTTCACCGTCTACCGCGCCACCGTCCTCGGCGAGCCGTACGAGCTGCCCACCGCGCCCTCGTACGAGGAGCACGCCCGCGCCGCCGCCGACCTCCCCCGGGACCGCGGACTCGACTTCTGGACCAGGGAGCTGACCGACGCCCCGCGCGAGGTCACCCTGCCCGGAGTGGCGCGGCCGGGCGTCGAGCGCCGCCACCGGGGCGGCCAGCTGCGCCAGTCGGTCGGCGCCGACCTGGCCGAGCGGCTGCGCGAGCGCAGCAAGGCGGACGGCCACACCCCGTTCAGCACCCTGCTCGCGCTCTTCGCCGAACTGCTGCGCCGGCACAGCGGCCACCGCGAGGTGGTGGTCGGCACCGCCGTCGGCAACCGCCCCGAGGGCTTCGAGAGCACCGTCGGCATGTTCGTGAACACCGTCCCGCTGCGCCTGCGGCTCGACCCGGCGGCCCCCGGCACCGAGGCCGTGGACGAGGTGACCGACGTCCTGCTGCGCGCGCTGCCGTACCAGGACCTGCCGGTCCAGGAGCTGACCCGCAGGCTCGGGCTGCACACCACCGGCGCCGACAACCCGCTGTTCAACGTGATGTTCAGCGCGCACGACGCGGCGCTGCCCGACGTCCAGGCGCCCGGCCTGGAGGTCTCGCTGTACGAGGGCTTCAACACCGGCACCACCCGCTTCGACCTCGACCTGGTGCTGCTGCCCGACGACCGCCGGGTGGTCGGCGAGAAGCACGGCGCCGCCGGGATGACCCTGGTCTGGGACTACGACGCGGACCTGTTCCGCGAGTCCGAGGCGGTGCTGCTGTCCGAGCGGCTGCTGGAGCTGCTGCGCTGCTACCTGGACGCTCCGGAGGCGCCGATCGCGGAACTCGCCCCCGCGCCGGAGCGGCCGGAGCGGCCGGAGAGCTCGGAAGCCGTCCTGGCGGCCGCCGCCGACCCCGCCGTGCTCGACCCGGCCGCCGCCCACGACCCCACCTCGCTCGCCCTGCTGGCCGGCACCGAGCGGATCAGCTACGGCGAACTCGACCGCCGGGTCACCGAGCTGGTCGAGCGGCTGCGCGCCGCCGGGGTCGCGCCCGGCCAGCCGGTGGCCACCGTGCTGCCGCGCGGCACGGACAGCGTGGTCGCCCTGCTCGCCTGCCTGCGGCACGGCGCCGTGTACGCGCCGCTGTCCACCGAGGACCCGGCCGCCCGGCTCGGGCTGCTGCTGGAACGGCTGAGCCCCGCGCTCGTCCTGGCCACCCGGCAGAGCGCCCTCGCGCTGCCCGCCGAGGGCGTCACCCCGGCGCTGCTGGACGGCCCCGCCTTTCCGAAGGCCGAGCCCGCCGCCGTGCTGGACGGCGCCGCCTACGTGATCCACACCTCCGGCTCCACCGGCGTGCCCAAGCCGGTGCTGGTCGGCCGCGCGGCCCTCGCCGGGTACGTCGCGGCGATCGCCGGCCGCTACGGACTCACCTCCGCCGACCGGGTGCTGCTGTTCGCCCGCCCGTCCTTCGACGTGGCCCTGGAGGAGGTGCTGCCGGCCCTCGCCGTCGGCGCCGCCCTGGTGGTGCCGCAGCGCGAGGTGCCCACCGGCCCCGAGCTGGTCGCGGTGCTGGCCGCCCGCGGCGTCACCGTCGCCAACCTGCCGACCAGCTACCTGCTCGCGGTCCGCGAGGACCTGCGCGAGGCGCTGGCGGACGGCCGCTGGGCGCCCCGGCTGCTGGTGCTCGGCGGCGAGCGGCTGCCCGCCCGGGCCCTGACCGGTCTGACGGGGGCCACCACCGTGCTGAACGCCTACGGGGTCACCGAGGCCACCGTCACCTCCACCGTGTACGAGGTCACCGCCGCCGACCTCGCCGAGGACGGCGAGATCCCGCTCGGCGCCGAACTGGACGGCGTGCGCATCCACGTCCTGGACGACACGCTGCAACCGCTCGCGCCCGGCTGCGTCGGCGAACTCGCCATCAGCGGCCCCCTGCTGGCCGAGGGCTACCTCGCGCTTCCGGAGCCGACCGCGGCCCGCTTCGTGACCGTCCCCGCACTGGACGGCGCCCTCGTCTACCGCACCGGCGACCGCGGCTACCGCGACCCGGACGGGCGGCTGCGCTTCCTCGGCCGGGCCGACAACCAGGTCAAGCTGCGCGGCCACCGGATCGAACTGGAGGAGATCGAGGCCGCCGCCTCCGCCGAACTCGGCGGCCGCTCCTGCGCCGTGCTGCTGCACACCGACCCGCAGACCGGCCCCCGACTGGTCGGCTTCCTGGAGGGCGCCGAGCGCCCCGACCAGGCGGCCCTGCACGAGGCACTCGCCCGCCGGCTGCCCGGCGGACTCGTCCCGGCGAGTTGGACGGCCGTCGCCGCGATGCCGACCCTGCCCGGCGGCAAGCCCGACCGCAACGCCCTCGCCCGCCTGGCGGCCGAGGCCCCGGAGCCGGAGGCACGGGACAGCGCGCCGAGCGCGTTCACCGACCCCGGCCAGCAGCTGATCGCCGCCGCCTGGCGCGAGGTGCTCGGCCACGACCGCTTCACCGCGGACTCGCACTTCTTCGAGGTCGGCGGCCACTCGCTGCTCGCCGCCCAGCTCGCCGCCTACCTGGAGCCGCACCTCGGCAGCCGCCCGCCGCTGCGCACCCTGTTCCGCCACGCCGTGCTGGCCGACCAGGCCCGCGCCCTCACCGCAGGAGAGACGAAGTGACCGCCCCCTCCGCCGTCCTGGAGGACGGCCACCGCGAACTCGTCGAGGCCTTCGAGAGCTTCGTGCGCCGCGAACTCGTCCCGCTGGCCGCCGAGTTGCCCGAGACCGCCGACCTGGTCCCGGGAGACCTGCGGGCCTACGTCCGCAAGCGCTCCGCCGCGCTCGGCTTCTACGCCGGCGACTACCCCGAGGACCTCGGCGGCGCCGACATGCCGTTCACCGCCGTCGTCCTGCTGCACCACGCCGCCGGGCGCAGTGGCTGCGTGCTCGCCCCGTACGCCCTGGCCGGCTCCGACGGGCCCAGTCCGCTGCTGCGCAACGGCACCCCCGAGCAGGTCGAGCGCCACCTGGTCCCGCTGGTGCGCGGCGAGCAGACCCGCTGCCTCGCCCTCACCGAACCGCACGCGGGCTCCGACGCGTTCCGGCTCACCACCACGGCCGTGCGCAGCGGCGACGGCTGGGTGCTGAACGGCCGCAAGACCTTCGTCAGCAACGCCGAGCACGCCGGGATCGCCCTGGTCGTCACCGCCACCGACCTCGGTGACGGGGCCGGCCCCGTCGCGGGGGCCACCGCCTTCGTGCTGCCGATGGACCAGCCGGGGCTGCGGATCGGCCAGCGCTACGAGGGCATGTCCGGCGAGCCGCTGTTCGAGCTGCTGCTGGACGGGGTCACCGTCGGCCCCGAGGCCGTGATCGGCGGCGAGGAGGGCGTCGGCGCGGCCACCGCCCTCGCCATCGACAGCCTCTCGCGCGGCCGCCTGGTGGTCGCCGCGATGTGCAACGGCATCGCCGAGTACGCGCTGCGGATCGGCGTCGAGTACGCGAAGGACCGGCGCGCCTTCGGCCGGGTGATCGGCGAGTACCAGCACGTCCAGGAGCACCTGGTCGCCACCCGGGCCGAGGTCGAGGCCTCCAAGCTGCTCACCCTCGCCTGCGCCCGGCTGGTCGACGAGGGCACCGAGTCGCCCGAGAACGCGGCGCTCGCCAAGCTCACGGCCTCGGAGACCGCCGTACGTGCCGTGGACCGCTCGCTCCAGGTGCACGGGGCCACCGGCTGGGTGCGCGGGCACCCGCTGGAGTTCCTGTACCGATACGTCCGGATGACCACGATCATCGAGGGGACCTCGGAGGTCCAGAAGGTGATCATTGCCCGTTCCATGGGCCTGAACTGACGATACGTCACCTTCCTGGAGATGATGATGGAACACACTGACGAGAAGACCGCCGGCACGGAGACCCCGAGCATCGGCTACGGCCGTCCGCACCAGGACGGCGCGGTGCTCGACCTGTTCACCAGCTGGGCGCACCGCACCCCGGACGCCCCCGCCCTGATCGACGGCGACCGCGCCTACGGCTACGCCGAACTCGACCGCCTCGCCGACACCGTGGCCGAGGCCCTGCGCGGCAAGGTCGGCCCCGGCGACCTGCTCGGCGTCTGCCTCGGCCACTCGGTCTCGCTGGCCGCCGTCACCCTGGCCGCCGCCAAGCTGGGCGCCGTCCACCTGCCGCTCGGCCCGCGCCCCGGCGAGCACCGGCTGCGGGCCGTCGCCGAACAGCTGCGCCCGGCCTGCCTGGTGGGCGAGCCCGGACTGCTGCCGCCCGGCGGCGAACGGCTGGAGCTGGACCTGCCCACCGGCGGCGTGGTGGCCGCCCTGAGCTCCGGCGAGCAGGTGCCCGTCCCGCCCGGCACCCAGTACGCGGTGCTCACCTCCGGCTCCACCGGCACCCCGAAGGCCGTCGCCGTCACCGAGCCCGCGTTCGGCGCCCTGCTCCAGTGGTACCGCGAGCTGACCGGCCTCGGCCCCGGCGAGCGGCACGGCCTGCTGATCGGCGTCGCCTTCGACCCGCACCTGATGGAGCTGTGGGGCGGCCTCACCTCCGGCGCGGCCCTGGTCGTCGCCCCCGAGGCCGTCCGCTGGGACACCGGCGCGCTCACCGACTGGTGGCGCGAGGCCGGGATCACCGTGGCCGTCCTGCCCACCCCGATGGCCGAACCCGTCCTCGGCCGGCCCTGGCCCGCCGGCCTGGCGCTGCGCCACCTGACGATCGGCGGCGACCGGCTGCGCCGCGCCCCCGGGCCCGACGTCACCGCGACCGTCCACAACGCCTACGGCCCCGCCGAGGCCACCGTCACCACCACCGTGCACAGCATGGCCCCCGGCGGCGACCACGGCGCCGGCGCCCCGCCGATCGGCCTGCCGATCGACGGCGCCGTCCTCCTGGTCACCGACGAGGACGGCCGCCCGGTGCCGCGCGGCACGGCCGGCGAGCTGCGGATCGGCGGCCGCGGCCTGGCCGCCGGGTACCTCGACCCCGAGCTGACCGCCCGCCGCTTCGTCGACGCGCCCACCGGCCTGGTCGGCACCGACCGGGTCTACCGCACCGGCGACCGGGTGGCCATGCGGCCGGACGGCGTGCTGGAGTTCCACGGCCGGCTGGACGACCAGGTCAAGGTCAGCGGCGTGCGGATCGAACCCGCCGAGGTCGAGGCCGCCTTCGAGCGCGACCCGCGGGTGCACCGGGCGGTGGTCGCCGCCGGGCAGGCGCCGGCCGGCGGGGCCCGGCTGCTCGCCTTCGTCCGGGCCGAGGACGGCGCCGACCCCGCGGCACTGCTCGACGCCGCCCGGCCCTGGCTGCCCGAACAGGCCGTGCCCTCCGCCGTCCGGCTGGTGGAGCGCTTCCCGCTGGACGCCAACGGCAAGGTGGACCGCCAGGCGCTGCTCGCCGAGGCGACCGCGGCGGGCGGAGCGGACGACGACCCGGTGGACGAGGGAAGCACCCCGGTCGAGCGCACCGTGCTCAAGCTCTGCCGCGAGCTGATCGGCCACGCCGACCTCCGGCCGCAGGACAACTTCCTCGCCGCGGGCGGCAATTCGCTGGCCGCCGCGAGACTGCTGGAGGCCCTGGAGAACGAGTACGGCGTACGGCTGCGCGCCCCGCTGGTGCTGCGCCAGCCGGACCTGCGGGCCGTCGCCCGGCTGATCGAGGAGCGGCTCGCGGCCCTGACCGCCTGACCCGCCCCGACCTCCTCAGCAGAGCGCCCCGGCCCACCCGGCCGGGGCGCCCGGAAGGGAACCACCATGACCACCGCGACCCGGCCCGCGCACACCGCCACTTCCCCGCACGCCAGGCCCGCCCTCCCCGCCCTGATCGCCCGGCAGGCCGGACTCCGGCCCGACGCGCTCGCCGTGACCGACGGCTCCACCGCCCTGACCTACCGCGAACTCGTGGACGCGGCAGGCCGGCTGGCCGCCGTCCTGACCGCCAGGGGGATCGGCCCCGGCAGCGCCGTCGGCCTGCTCTGCGCCCGCTCCACCCGGCTCGTCGTCGCCCAGCTCGCCGTCTGGCGGGCCGGCGGACTGCTCGTCCCGATCGACCCGGCCTACCCGCGCCCGCGGATCGCCGAGATGACCGCCGACGCGGACGTCCGGCTCGTCCTCGGCGACAAGGGCCTGCTCGCCGAGGCCGGGCTCCCCGAGGAGCGCACCCTGGTGCTGACCGAGCGCGGCACCGAGACCGACGACGAGACCGACGGCGAGCCGGCCCCCGACGCCGCCGACCCGGCCGCGCCCGCCCTGCTCTACTACACCTCGGGATCCACCGGCCGCCCCAAGGGCGTCCTCGTCCCGCACAGCGCCGTCACCGACCTGGTCACCGCCGAGGACGCGTTCACCCTCGGCCCGCGCGACCGGGTGCTCTTCCACTCCACCGTCTCCTTCGACGCCGCCACCTTCGAGCTGTGGGCCCCGCTCGCCCGCGGCGCCGCCGTGGCCGTCTCCCCGACCGAGCGGCCCAGCGCCGAGGACCTGGTCCGCGACGTGGAGCGCTTCGGCGTCACCACCCTCTTCCTCACCACCGCGCTCTTCCACCACCTGGCCGCCCGGCGGTCCCGGATCTTCGGCGTGCTGCGCACCCTGGCCTTCGGCGGCGAGGCGGTCTCGCCCGAACACGCGGGCGCCGTGCTGCGGGCCTTCCCCTGGCTCGAACTGATCAACGTCTACGGGCCCACCGAGGCCACCACCTTCACCACCCTGCACCGGGTCACCCCGGCCGACTGCGCCGGCTCCGTCCCGATCGGCCGGACCTTCGGCGGCGCCCGCGCGTACGTCCTGGACGAGCGGCTCGCGCCGGCCGCCCCCGGCACCGTCGGCGAGCTGTGGATCGCCGGCGACCGGCTGGCCCTCGGCTACCTGGACCGGCCCGAGCTGACCGCCGAGCGCTTCCGCGAGCTGCCGGGCATCGGGCGGGCCTACCGCACCGGCGACCGGGTCGGCCGACGGGCGGACGGCTCCCTGGAGTTCCACGGACGCACCGACGACCAGGTCAAGGTGCGCGGCTTCCGGATCGAACCGGGCGAGGTCGAACACGCGCTGCTCCGGCTGCCCGAGGTCGCGGAGGCCGCGGTCGTGGTCCGCCGGGCCGGACAGCCCGACGCCGCGCTCACCGCCTGCCTGGTGCCCGCCGAGGGCGCCCACCCCGCCGTCGAGGCACTGCGCGCCCGGCTCGCCGAGCAGCTGCCCGCCCACCTGGTGCCCACCGCCTGGACCGTGCTCGCCGCGCTGCCGCTGACCGGCAGCGGGAAGGTGGACCGGCGCGCCCTGGCCGCCGACGGACCGTCCGAGGCGCGGCCGTCCGCCGGCGCCGAGCTCGGCCCGATCGAACAGGCCGTCGCCGAGGCGTGGAGCCGCGCCCTGGAACGCCCGATCACCGACCCGGCCGCCGACTTCCTCGCCGAGGGCGGGCACTCGCTGCTCGCCATGTGGGTGGTGGACGACCTGCGCGAGGACCTCGGCGTCGAGCTGTCGCTCGCCGACTTCCTCGGCCACCCGACCGTCGCCGCCCAGGCCGAGCTGCTGGAACGCGCCCTGCGGGCCGCCGACGACACCCCGGGAGCCGACCGATGAGCACCGTCGACCAGGCCGACCTGCTGCGCCGGGCCCGCGGCCGCCGCGCCGCCGGCGGTCCCACCGCCACCGGTTCCGATTCCGCTCGTCCCGCCGTCTCCGCCCCCGCGCCGGAGGACGGCCCGGCCCCGCTCTCGCACGCCCAGCAGCGGATGTGGCTGATGGACCACCTCGGCCAGGGCGGCGCCCTCTACAACGTGCCGCTCGCCACCCGGCTGCGCGGCCCGCTCGACCGGCGGGCCCTCGCCGCCGCGATCACCGGCCTGACCGAACGGCACGCCGTCCTGCGCACCCGCTACCCGCGCCGGGACGACCAGCCGTACCAGCGGATCGAGCCGGTCGCCCCGGTGCCGCTGCCGGTCCTGGACGCCACCGGCCCCGCACAGCTCGCCGCCGAGGCCGCCCGCCCGTTCGACCTGGCCACCGGCCCGGTGCTGCGCGCCCTGCTGCTGCGGCACGGCCCCGAGGACCACACCCTGCTGCTGACGATCCATCACATCGCCGTCGACGGCGGATCCCTGCCCGTCCTGGCCGCCGACCTGGCCGCGCTCTACCGCGCCGAACGCGACGGCACGGCACTCCGGCTCCCGCCGCCGGGGCCCCCGTACGCCGACTACGCCCGCCAGGAGCGCGCCCGCGAGACCGAGCTGACGGCCGCCGCCGACCGCCTCGCCGACCGCCTCGCCGGAGCCCGGCCGCTCCCGCTGCTACGGCCCGTCCCGCCCGGGGCCCGCGAGCGCCGCGCCGCCCTGCACACCACCGCGCTGGACCCCGGCGTGACGGAGGCGCTGCGCACCCTCGGCTCCCGGCACGGCGCCACCCTGTTCACCGTCGTGCTGGCCGCCGCGTTCGCCGCGCTGCGCACCGCCTCCGGGCAGGACGACCTGGTCCTCGGCTGCGCCAGCGGCCACCGGGCCCGCCCCGAACTGCGGCGGACCGTCGGCCTCGGCGTCAACACCCTGGCCGTACGGGCGAATCCGGCCGGCGACCCGTCCTTCACGGAACTGCTCGGGTCGGTGCGCACCGCCCTGCTCGACGCCCAGCAGCACCACGAGGTGCCGTTCGACCTCGTGGTCGAGCGGCTCGGCGCGGCGGCCCGCGGGGCCGACGGCACCCCGCTGCTCTCGGTCAGCTGCGACCTGGTCCGGCCGGGCGAGCCGCTCGCGCTGCCGGGACTGGCCGCCGAGAACGTCGAACTCGACCTTGGGCTGGCCAAGTTCGGTCTGGCACTGCTGCTGGAGGACGGCCCGCGGCCGCGTGTCCTGGTCCAGCACGACCGGGACGCGCTGGACGAGGCCACCGCCGCCCGGCTCGCCGAGGCCTTCGCCGCGCTGCTCACCGCCGTGGCCGGCGACCCGGACCGGCCGCTGTCCGCACTGCCCGGAGAGCGGCTGACCGACGCCGAACACCCGCTGGTGGCAGCCCTGTCGGCCGACCCCTCGGTGGTCGAGGCGGCCGTGGTCGAGAACCCGGACGGCCCGCCGCTCGCCTACGCGGTGGTGCGCGGCCCGGTCGCCCCGACCGGCACCGCGCTGCGGGACTCCCTGCGCGGGCGCCTGCCGGCCGCCGGACTGCCGCTCGCGGTCACGCTGGTGGACCGGTTGCCCCGCCACCCCGACGGCACCCCCGACCGCGACCGGCTGCCCGGCGCCGCCCAGGGGGTCGTCGTCCAAGGGGTCGTTGCCCAGGGAGGCGCGGGTCGTCAGGACGCGGGCCCGCTGGAGGCGGTGCGGCAGGCCTTCGGCGAACTGCTGGGCGTGACCCCGTCCGCCGACGGCGACTTCTTCGCCCTCGGCGGCCACTCCCTGGTCGCCGTCCAGCTCGCCGAGCGCCTGCGCACCCGCACCGGGCTGCCGCTCACCGGCCTCGACATCCTGGAACAGCGCACCCCGCGCGCCCTCGCCGCGCTGCTCGCCACCCGCGCGGAGGAGCGCCGTGCCGCCCTCGCCAGGACGGGTGCCCACGCGCGGACCGGTGCCCGCACCGGCACCGTCCTGCTCACCGGAGCCACCGGCGGAGTCGGCGCCGCCGTGCTCCAGGAGCTGATGGCGGAGGGCAGGCCGGTCCGGGTACTGGTCCGGCCGGAGTCCGCGCACCTGCCCGCGCTGAACGGCGCCGAGGTGACGGAGGGCGACCTCGGCGACCTCGACAGCCTGCGCCGGGCCGTCGAGGGCGTGGACGCCGTCATCCACTCCGCCTGCACCTTCACCGACCACGCCACCGACCTCGCCGCGATGCGCGCCCTGGCCGACGGCCGGCGGGGCGGCCCGTTCGTCTTCGTCAGCAGCATCGACGCGTACGGCCGCCCGGCGGGCACCGAGGTCCCCGAGGGCAGCCCCGCCGGCGCATCGGTCACCCCGTACGGGCAGGCCAAACTGGACTGCGAGCGCGTCCTCTTCGAGGCCGCCGCCGCCGGCCGCGGCCCGGCCACCGCCGTCCGCGCCCCGATCGTCTGGGGCCCGCACCACCGGCTGCGCGACCAGCTCCGCTGGGGCTCCACCGGCGCCCTCTACCAGGCCGCCCTGGCCGGCCGGCCGATCGGCCTGCCGGACACCGACCGGTGGTACGGCGCCTCCTGGGTGCACGCCGCCGCCCTGGCCCGCGCCCTGACCGCCTGCCTCACCCCTGACCACCCCGCCACCGGCCGGGTCGTCAACGCGGTGAGCGGACACGTCTCCTGGGCCGAGTTCACCGCCGAACTGGTCCGCCTGCTCGGCTCCGCCGCCCCGATCGTCGCCACCGCCGACGCCGACCCGGAACTGCGCCGCCCCTGGCACTACCGGGCGGACACCCTGGCCGGCCCGCTCACCCCGGAACCGGGCGAGGACTGGCGCGCCGTCCTGGCGGCCATGGTCGGCTGATCCGCACCATCGCGGGCGGAGGGGTCAGGAAGCCGGACCCCTCCGCCCGCGCCACCGGAGGTGCCGCAGCCGGGGGACGGCGATCTTCTTGACCTCAAGCTCGCTTGAGCTCCTAGCCTTCCCGTGACCGGCCATCGGATGACGGGAGAGGGCACATGATTCTTGTGACAGGAGCCACCGGGAACATCGGACGTTCCCTGCTCGGAGAACTGCACGCGCACGGCGCGGGCCCCGTCCGGGGGCTCACCCGGGACGCCGCCCGGGCCTCGTTCCCCGCGGGGGTGGAGGCGTGGGAGGGCGACTTCGCCGACCCGGCCGCCCTGGCGCCCGCGCTCGACGGGGTGCGTTCGCTGTTCCTGGTGTCCCGGCTCGGCCCCGATGCCGACATCCTCGAAGCCGCCGGCCGGGCCGGCGTCGAGCACGTGGTGCTGGTGTCCTCCATCACCGTCCTGACGCATCCGCACCTGGGCCCCGCCCGGGAGAACCTGGCCGTCGAGCGGCTGCTGGAGGACAGCGGCATGGCGTGGACGGTGCTCCGGCCGACGCAGTTCGCCTCGAACACCCTGTGGTGGGCGGCGTCGATCCGCGAGCGCCGGACGGTCCGGGTCCCGTACGCGGACACCGGGCTGCCCACGATCCACCCCGCCGACATCGCGGCGGTGGCGCGCGTGGCGTTGACCGAGCCGGGGCACCGGGGCCGGGCGTACGCGCTGACCGGGCCGGAGCTGGTGACGCCCCGGCAGCAGGCGGCGGCCATCGCGGCGGCCCTGGGCCGGGAGGTGCCCTTCGCGGAGACCGGCCGGGAGGAGGCCCACCGGCAGCTGTCCGCGGCCCTGGGCGCCGAGGCCGCGGACGCGGTGCTGGACGTGACGGGCGGGGACGTCAACGACGAGCTGCTGGCGGTGCGCGACACGGTCGGGAAGGTCACCGGGGCAGCCGCCAGGCCGTTCCACCGGTGGGTCGCCGAGAACCTCGCCGCCTTCCGCTGAGGGCTCCGTTGCCCGTTGCCCGTTTCCCGACCCGGCCGAGGACCCTGCCGCTCAGCCGATGGTCACCACCCGGGCCCACTCCGGGGGTTCGCCCGGCCGGTACTCCTCCTCGTCCTCGGCGTCCTCGTCGTACCGGCTCGGCCGGGGGAACAGGCCCACCACCGTGCGGCACGACGGCGCGACCTCCGGCCAGGGGGTCTGCCCGTCCGTCAGCACCACCACCACGTCCGGCCGCGGCCGGGTCCGCAGCGCCGCCGCGAAGCCCGTCCGCAGGTCGGTGCCCCCACCGCCGATCAGCTGGACGCCCGCCGCCCGGCAGACCGGCTGGACGGTGTGGGCGGCCGCGTCGCAGGAGACCACGGTGACCTGGTCCAGGCGGCTGCCGACCGCCCGGCCGATCGCCGTGACCTCCAGCAGCGCGCTGCCCAGTTCCTCGTCCGAGACCGACCCGGAGGTGTCGACCACCACCGACACCCGGGGCGGGCGCCGCCGCAGGCTCGGCAGCACCACGCCCGGCAGGCCGGTCGAGCGGCGGGACGGACGGCCGTAGCTGTAGTCCCCGCCCGTGCCCGCTCCGGAGGCCGCCGAGCGCACCGCCGCACCCAGCAGCTGCCGCCAGGGCTGCGGCGGGTGGAACGCCTCCTCGGCCCACCGCTGCCAGCCCTCGGGGGCGTCGCCGGGGCGGCCCCGGATGCCCTCGGCGACCCGGAAGCGGACGGCGTCCTGCTCCTGCGGGGACAGCCCGTGGGCGCCGTCCGGGCCCAGCTCCCAGGACCGTTCCAGGCCGTCGGCGCCGCTGCCGCAGTCCAGCCAGGCCAGCTCCCGCACGTGCAGGTCGACCCGGATGCGGTCGAGGTAGTCCTCCATCAGCTGCCCGTCCGGCAGCCCGAGGAAGTCCGGTGTCACGGCGCTCTCGGGGGTGACGAGCCCGTCGCCGAACACGTCGTCGTTGATCTCGCAGTCGGCGGCGACGTTCATCCGCAGCCGGGCGGCCGGTCCGCGCAGCCCGAGGGCCCTGGCGAGGCGGTCGCCGCGCCCGTGGTGGTCGCGCAGCAGGTGCGACACCTCGTGGACCCAGACCGAGGCGAGTTCCTCCACCGACGTGCGGTCGACGAAGCCCGGCGAGGCGTAGCAGCGCCAGTGGCGGTCCACGCCCATCGTCGGCACCTGCCGGGACTCCACCAGCCGCAGGGCGAACAGCGCGGTCGCCAGGTACGGCCGGGCCCGGACGGCCTGGAGGCGGGCGGCGTACAGCTTGGCCACGTCCAGCGCGGCGGCCCCGCTCACCTCCCGGCCCCGGCCCCGGCGCCCGCCCCGACCGCGACCCGGGCGGCGGCCCGGTCCGCCCGCCGGGACAGTTCCACCGCCGACGCCAGGTGCTCGATCGCCGCCGGCACGTCCCAGTCCTCCCGGCGCAGCGAGGCCAGCGTGGTGGCCGGGACGACCACCACGTCCGGCGCCCCGGTCTCCAGCGCCCGGACCAGCAGCGCCCAGGCCGCGTCCCAGCGCTCCCGCTCCGGCCGGTTGCGCACCGCCGCGACCACCCCGTCCAGCACCGCCTGGCGCAGGTCCCCGCGCTCCGGCAGCACCGCGCCGGCCGGGTCGGCGAGCAGGTCCTCCGGGTCCGGCAGGTCCATCCGCTCCATGTGCGCCATCAGTTCCAGCCCGGGGCCGTCCCCGACCGCGCCCCGCACCAGCAGCGACAGCACCTCCCGGGAGGAGCCGGCCGCGGTCGCGAAGGCGACCAGCCGCAGCGTCATGTCCCAGCTGCGCGGCGACGGCCAGGCGCCGCCGCGCCGGGTCTCGGTGGTGGGCAGCCGGTGCACCAGCTCGGGCCGGACCGCCAGCAGCCCGCACACGGCCCGCCGCGCCAGCGCGACGGCCTCCGGCAGCGCCCGCCGGTCGAGTCCGGGCAGGGTGGCCACCGGCCAGACGCCGCCGAGGCCGCGCACCACCACCTCGTGGTCGTGCGCCCACTGGAGGTGGACGAAGCGGTTGGCCAGCGGCGGGCTCAGCTCCCAGCCGTCGGCCGCCGAGGAGCGCGGGTTGGCGGCGGCCACGATCCTTACGCCGGACGGCAGTTGCAGGGCGCCGATGCGCCGTTCCAGGACCAGCCGGAGCAGTGCGGCCTGGACGGCGGGCGGCGCGGTGGACAGCTCGTCCAGGAACAGCAGCCCGCGCCCGGCCCGCACCAGGCGCACCGCCCAGTCCGGCGGGGCCAGCGGGACGCCCTGCTGCGCCGGGTCGTCGCCGACGATGGGCAGCCCGGAGAAGTCGGAGGGTTCGTGGACGCTGGCGATGACGGTGGTCAGCGGCAGGTCCAGGGCCTCGGCGAGCTGGTTGAGCGCGGCGGTCTTGCCGATGCCGGGCTCGCCCCAGAGCAGGACGGGCAGGTCGGCGGCGACGGCCAGGGTGAGCGCCTCCAGCTGGGTGTCGGCGCGCGGTTCGGTGGTGGTGTCGGCCAGCAGGTCGAGCAGCTGCCGGGCGACGTCGAGGCGGGCGGTTCCGGGCATGGGAACGGGCATGGGTGATCACCTCAAGGGGTCTGGTGCGGAAGGGTTTTCGGGCGCGCCGACGTCAGCGGTGCGAGGCCAGTCGGGGCCGGGCCCGGTGGGTGGCGTGGCGCGGACGGTGGGCGGTGCCGTCCGGGCGTGAACCGCGGGTCGCCCGCGGCGACCGGTGGGTGACGACCCAGGGCCCGGTCAGGCCGGAGCGGTAGAGGCCGTAGGCGATCCGCCGTTCGGCCGCCGCCGCCAGCTCGTCCCGCAGCGGCCCTTCGCGCAGCACCGCCTCCGGGCCGAGCAGGGCCTCGACCAGGGCCAGTGCCCCGGCGGTGTCGCCGTGGTCCAACCGTTCGCGCACACCGGCCAGTTCGTGCGGCCGGCGGTGCGTGAGGTCGACCGCCCGCAGGCAGGGCAGCGGGGTGCCGGACAGGGCGGCCAGCAGTTCCTCGCGGCGCAGCTCGGCCGGGTCGTGGTCGAGCGGGGCGAGCACCCCGTCGACCAGCCCGATCCGGTGCCGCGCCCCTCGGCAGTCCACCAGCCGCTGCGGCCAGGGCGGCGAGGACCCCCGCGTCCGGGTTCGGTGGCCGGGCGCCAGCGCGGCCGCCACCAGCGGGTGCAGCCCGTCGGGCTCGATCGCGCCGCTGCGGAGCAGGCCGAGGTCCGGTGGCACCCAGGTCGCGGCGTCGGGCAGCAGCGGCAGTGCCGAGGTGTCCCCGGAGGCCTCCGCCGTCGACCCGTCCGGCCCGAGCAGCAGCCGCCGCCGACGTCCGAGCCGCACCACGACGGGCCCGGCGGGGCGCCCGTCGGCGCGCAGCAACAGCTCGGCCTCGGCGGCCCAGCGGTCGACGGCGCAGGGGTCGACGGCGCAGGGGTCGACGGCTTGGTGGTCGACGGCGTAGTGCGGCGGGGGATCGCCGAGGCCGTTGCCGGGAGCGCCCGTCGGCGGACCTCCCGAACCGGCCCTGACCGCCAGTTCCGTGCTGCGCCCGGCATCCCAGAGGTGGCGGTGCAGGTCGTGGCGGAACCGCCGGCTGGGATGCGGGTGCGGGTGCGGCGACCGGCCGTCGTCCTCGGAGCCGTCCCAGAGGGCCAGGGCGATCCGCTGCCCGTACTCCGCCCAGGCGGGCGGTGTGCGGACCACGAGAACGACCGGAGGCTCGCCCGGGTACCGGGCCAGTGGCACGGTGAGCCCGGGCCGCAGCAGCCCGTCGGGAGCGGTCCTCGGCAGGTGCCAGCGCAGTAGGTCGGGTGCGAGGCGGCGCAGATCGTCCCGTAGCCGGCCGGCGAGTTCCCGGCCGTGGAGGCGGGCGACGTCCCGCAGCCGGAAGTCGACCTCGACGTTGGCGGTGGCACAGGCCCCGGCCCAGTCGCCGGCCAGGCGGCGGGCGGTGGCGGCTTCGATCATGGAGGGCGGCACGGCGTACTCGCGTACGCGCCGCCAGAAGGAGAGGCGGGAGTCGTTCCCGTGCGCGGGGTGAGTGGGCATCAGCACTCACACTTCGCGGACGGGACCCCCGATCTGAGAGCAGGGTGAGTGGTCATCGCGGGGAGCATAGCGCCCCGCGCCGCCGTCCGCCACACCGTTCCGCTCCCCGGCCGCGGCGGCTCAAGGGCCGCTGGAGACCGGGTCGAGAACAAGCCGGCGGCGGCCGGCGACCCGTCCCGGATCCATGATCTCGCCGCCGTGCGGGTCAAGTTCGCGGACAGCTGGGTGCCGGTCAACATGCTCCGCACCGCGCTCTGCACCGGCGGTCTGCTCGCCCTGACCCGCTCCCTGGTGCTGCACGGCCGCGCCGAGCGCTGAACGCCGCACCCCTCGCAGGTGCCCCCCGGCAGCACCCCGTCGGGGGCCTTCGCCGTTCGCGCCCACCCCGTTGACGCCGTTCCTCCGGCCGCCCGCCGCGCGGCTGGCCGATTCCGTTCGCTCGCGACCGGGGACGGGTCGCGGCGGGGGCGCCGCCGGGAGCAGACTGGCCGCGGCACGGGAGTTCCGACCGCAGGGGGCAGGCATGTCCGTACGACCCGTCAGGCGCAGGGCACTCGGCAGGTTCAGGGCCGCGATCGGCGCGCTCGTCGTCGCCCTGGCGGCGGGCGCGGCGGTGGCCCTGCCCGCCGCGGAGGCGGAGGCGGCCGGCCCCCGGGGCGGCAAGGTGGTCTACCTGACCTTCGACGACGGCCCCAGCCCCGCCCACACGCCCAAGGTCCTGACGACGCTCGCCCGCTACGGGGTGCGCGCGACCTTCTTCGAGATCGGGCAGAACGTCGCCGCCCACCCCTCGCTGACCGCGCAGGTCGCCCGGCAGGGCCACAGCGTGCAGAACCACTCCTGGTCGCACCCGGACCTGCGCAAGCTCTCCGCCTCCGCGCTCGACTCCCAGCTGGTGGACACCGATCGGGCCATCCGCGCGCAGACCGGCCGCACCCCGACGTGCCTGCGCCCGCCGTACGGGGCGGTCAACGGCACGGTGCGCTCGAAGGCCGCGTCGCTCGGCAAGCAGGTCGTGCTCTGGTCGGTGGACCCGGCGGACTGGTCCAGGCCCGGTACGTCCGCGATCCGCTCGCGGGTGCTGGACAACGTCCGTCCGGGATCGGTGATCCTGCTGCACGACGGCGGCGGCGACCGCAGTCAGACGGTCGCCGCGCTGCCCGGGATCATCTCCGCGCTGAAGTCGCGCGGGTACGGCTTCGCCACCCTCTGCGGCTGAGTCCGGTCAGCGGCAGAGGGTGGCTCCGGTCGTGCCCGGGCTCAGCCGGGCACGACGACGGTCAGGCCGAGGACGATCAGCCCGTCGGCGGTCAGCCCGTCCTCGGCCTCAGCTCCGCCCGTTGAGGACCAACGCCCAGGCGAGACAGGCCAGGGCGCCGGTCGACAGCAGGGCGCGCAGCACGTTGAACCGCACCCAGCGCGCCTCGAAGCGGGCACCCGGGCCCAGCAGGTGGGCTTCTCGGGGCCGGCGGAGACGGTGATCCTGGCCGGTTGAGACAGGCATTTCCCATTTGCCTAAACCATTTAGGCAATCCCATACTGTCCGTAGAACGCTGACGCGACCGTACGGGAGAACACGCATGGCAAGGGCAGGGCTGACCGTCGAGCGGCTGGTCGTCGCGGGCGCCGAACTCGCCGACGAGGTCGGCTTCGACCAGGTGACCGTCGCCGCGGTCGCCCGCCGCTTCGGCGTCCGGACGGCCAGCCTCTACTCCCACGTCAAGAGCTCGCAGGACCTCAGGACCCGGATCGCCCTGTACGCCCTGGCGGAACTCGCCGACCTGGTCGCCGACGCCCTCGCCGGCCGGGCGGGCCGCGACGCCCTCGGTGCCTTCGCGGACGCCTACCGCGACTACGCGGCCGGCCACCCCGGCCGGTACGACGCCACCAGGCTGCGCCTGGACACCGAGACGGCCACCGCCGGCGCGGGCGTCCGGCACGCCCAGATGACCAGGGCGATCCTGCGCGGCTACGACCTGGGCGAACCGGAGCAGACCCACGCGGTGCGGATGCTCGGCAGCGTCTTCCACGGCTACATCAGCCTGGAGGCGGCCGGCGGGTTCAGCCACACCGCTGTCGACGCGCGGGAGTCCTGGGAGTGGATCATCGACTCCGTCGACGCCCTGCTGCGCGGGGGCGGCGCCGGTCCGGGCGGTCGCGCCGGTTGATCCGGTTGATCCGTCGTTCGCACGACGACCTGATGTCCTGATCCATCCGACGAACCGAAGAAGTGCCATGTCGACCATCACCACCCCCGTCACCGAGGACCTCCTCCACGGCCACCTCGACGTCGAGCACACCCGCCGGGGCCTGCTGCCGCACCGCCTGCCCGCCCGAGCCCGACGGCAGATCCCGGACGAGCAGCTCGCGATGGCCGAGTCCCAGCCCTCCGGCGTCCGGCTCGCCTTCCGCACCCGGGCGACCACCGTCACGCTGCACGCCGTGCCCACCAAGCGCGCCTACCCGGGCGTCCCGAACGTCCCGGACGGCGTCCACGACCTCCTGGTGGACGGCCGGCTCACCGCGCAGGCCACCGTCCCCGGCGGCAACCTGCGCACCGTCGACCTCGCCACCGGCCGCTTCGAGCTGACCGAAGGACCGCCCGGCGCCGCCCGGTTCACCGGCCTCCCGGAGCGGGACAAGACCGTCGAGATCTGGCTCCCGCACACCGAGACCACCGAACTGATCGCCCTCGACACCGACGCCCCGATCGAGCCGGTCCCGACCGGCACCCGCAAGCGCTGGCTGCACCACGGCAGTTCGATCAGCCACGGCTCCAACGCCGCCCATCCCACCGGCACCTGGCCGGCCCTGGTGGCCAACGGCGCCGGACTGGACCTGACCAACCTCGGCTTCGGCGGCGGCGCACTGCTCGACCCGTTCACCGCGCGCGCCATCCGCGACACCCCGGCGGACCTGATCAGCCTCAAGCTCGGCATCAACCTGGTGAACACCGACCTGATGCGGCTGCGCGCCCTCGCCCCGGCCGTCCACGGCTTCCTGGACACCGTCAGGGACGGACACCCGGCCACGCCGCTGCTGGTCGTCTCCCCGCTGCTCTGCCCGATCCACGAGACGGTGCCGGGCCCGCTGGCCCCCGACTTCAGCGGCGGCACCCTGCGCTTCCGCGCCACCGGTGACCCCGCCGACGTCGCCGCCGGCCGTCTGACGCTCACCGTCATCCGCGCCGAACTGGCCCGCATCGTGGCCGAACGCCGGGCCGACGGCGACCAGCACCTGCACCACCTGGACGGACTGGCCCTCTACGGCGAGGCCGAACACGGCCTCCACCCGCTCCCCGACGGGCTCCACCCCTCCCCGGAGGCCCACCGGCTCATCGCGGAGCGCTTCGCCGGCCTCGCGCTCGCGCCCGGGGGCCCACTGGCCCCGTGAGCCGCGCCGGCGCCGTCGGAACGGCCGTCTCACACGGCGGCCGCCATCCGAGGCGGAAGCGCCAGCGCGGTGACGACCGTTCCGTGATGCACGCCCCAGGAGCCGATGCGGGCGACCGGGTGGTGCGGGTGGCGGACGGTGAACGTGCCGTCCGCGTGCACGGAGACGGTGATGGCCGCGAGGGGTGCCCAGACGCCGGTCAGCGGATGGACCGCCTTGTAGGCGGCCTCCTTCGCAGTACTCCGGCTGGTGAGCGGCGAAGCCGAACGCGCGGGCCTCGCCGCGCTGCCCGAGGGCTCCGTCCCCTGGGACACCGTCCTGTTCAGTCGGCGCAGGCCGTGTAGCCGTCGGTGTGGGTGATGCTGCCCGTGACACCCGCCGGCCACCGAGGTGCCCCACCCGGACCGGGCAACAGCGGCACCGGCGGCTGCCCGAGGGCGCCGAGCGCCTGGCGGGCGAGCGTCCTCGCGGTGGCGAACTGCCGGCGACGGCGCGGCGAACGGTCCTGGATGTACGCGGCCTCCAGGGGCAGCAGACGGTCCTCGGACGGGCTGCCGAAGGCCTCGGCGCAGTGGACATGGGACGGGAGCAGCGCGGCCAGGACGCCGGCGGGGACGGTGGTGGTCACGGTCGTCAGCGGCCGGCCGTGACCAGCAGGTGGACGTGCTGGGCGATGTGCAGCGGAGTCTCCAGCGGCACCATGTGGCCGGTGCCGGGAATCCGGTGCAGTTCGGCGTGCGGCAGCGCCGAGACGAGCTCCTGACTGAAGCTCGGCTTCACGATCCTGTCCTCGGTGCCGGTGATGACGGCCGTCGGCGCGGTGATCCGGGCCAGCCCGGCCCGCTGGTCCATCTCCCGGGTCGACGCGAAGCAGTCGGCCTGGGTACCCGGCAGCGTACTGGCGAACAGCCGCCGGTTCGCCTCCCGCGCCGACGGCGAGGCACTCGGCCCGTGCGTCCCGCCGAGCAGCCGGTAGCCCAGCCACGGCGTCCGCAGGGCCCGGCTGAACAGCTTCGACCCCATCATCCTGACCTCGTTCGCGGGCGTGTCCTGCCCGTGCGAGGCGGTCGAGACCAGCACAAGACCCGCCAGCCGCTGGGCACTTGACCCACCCTGTCCCGCGGACAGTCCGGCCGCCCACGCGAGCGCGGCGTACCCGCCGCCGGAGTGCCCCACCACCACGACCGGCCGCCCCGGCGTGCCCCCGCTGGTCGTACGTCGCCACCGTGCACCCGGCCGCCGCGAGCTGCTGCGCGGTGGTGTGCCAGACCGTGCGGGAGGCCGCCCAGCCGTGGACGAGCAGCACCAGCGGCCGGCTCGGATCGGGCTCGCCCGGCTGGTGGACCGTGATGGCGAGCTGCGCGTGGTCGTCGGTGGTCGCGCTGTGGTCGGTGGTGGTGACGGCCTGCTCGGCGGGGAGTGCGGGGGGTGCCGGGTTGGGTGGTGGGCGTCGGTGGGGTGGGCGGTTCGTGGGGGTGGTCGTTCTGGGGGTGGCGGTTCTTCCCCCCGGGGGTGCGGTGCGGCCGTCCGGGGTGCGGTGCGGCGGTGCGGGGCGCGCCGGGCTGGTCTGGGTGTGCGGCGGCCCGCCTCCTGGGCCGTGTCCTCGGGAAGGGGGATCGTGGCAGGGGGCGGGCCGTCGTGGAATGCCGGGGTGGTACCGGTCAGGGGTGGTGCGGGGTGGGTCAGTTGAGGACGGTGAGTGCGGCGTCGTAGTTCGGTTCGTCGGCGATCTCGGCGACGAGTTCGGTGTGCAGGACGG
>NZ_JBVJRP010000008.1:0-204771 GCF_055607525.1 Kitasatospora sp. NPDC036993
CCCTGGCCAGTCCGGCCAGCCGCTCGAACAGGGCGTCGCTCAGCTCCCGGGCCTCCGACTTCCCCATCCGGCGCAGCTCGGCCACCGTCGGCCTGCGCGGCAGGTCGGGGGGCACGGACTCCCAGTCGGTCGCTTCCCGGTCGATTGTTTCCAGCTGGATGGACACGTGATCGCTCCTGGGCATCGGGGTGACCGGCCACGGACGGCGACGGGCTCGCGCTCGCGCGTCACGGGGCTTCTCCCCCAGGACCTGCGCCCGGCTTCTTCCAGCGAGGCCCCGGCGGCACCCGGGCGGGTGCCGGAGCGGCCGCACCGTTGACACGGTCCGCCGCATAGGGGTTCTACCCGACATACGACATTGAATTCATGTTTCGATCGGTTTGTCGCAGTTCGCGCCGGCAGACCTCAAGGGCGCCCCGCGATGAACGAGCGCCGACCGGCCCACGCACCCGGTCACCGGGCCTGAGGCGGGACGGCGCCGGCAGGACCGACACCCGGCGGCACCGGGATACCCGGCGACACCACGGGTAGGGCTGGAGGCCGGTACTGATCTTCGAGCGGAGGCCTTCGGTGGAACAGCACGGCGCGGACGTGATCGTGGTGGGCGCGGGTGTGGTGGGGAGGTCGGTGGCCTGGGCTCTGGCTTCGGGGCGACCGGGCCTCCGGGTCGTGCTGTCCGGCCGGCAGGGCGCCGGAGCGTCCGAGGCGGCCGGTGGGTCCCCCGGGGTGCCGCCGCCCCGCTACGCGTGCGCCGCGGCGGCGGCCGTGGCGAGCGCGGCCACCTGGGGCTTGCGGATGTCGGAGTGCGCCCCGGAGAACGGCTCGCCCTCCACGTTGTCGATGACGGCGGCGGCGTTCACCCGGTAGAAGGTCCCGGGCACGAAGGCGTAGTCGGTGCCGCCGTCGGCCGCCATCACCCGTTCCTCGGCCGGTGCCACGGCCTGGTACCCGTCCGCGCCCATGCCGTCCCAGCGCCCGGCGACGTCGGCCTCGGAGTCCTGGCGGGCGAGGAAGGAGGCCTTGGGGTACCAGATGCCGACCGCCCAGTCATGGACGCTGAAGGTGGCGACGAGCGGGCCGTGCACCCGGTCCCCGAAGGCGTTCAACGCGCCGGCACTGCCGAAGGGGTTGTCCTGGGCGTGGGCGAAGGACCAGTGCGAGAACGCCCCCTGGATCAGCAGCAGCGAGGCGACCGGGCTGTCGGCGGCCGGGCCGACGCCGGCCAGGGCGAAGGAGACCAGCCGGGCACCGAAGCTGTGGCCGAGCAGGTGCACCCGCACGCCGGGCTCGCGGCCGTGCAGCGCGGCCAGCAGCGGCCCCAGGCCGTTCCGGCCGATGTCGCCGGCCCGGGCCTTCATGACCGAGAACGAGAGCACCCGCAGCGCGTCCTTCGCCCCGTTCACGGCGTTCCCGAACCAGTCGCCGATGCCCTGCGTCGAGGAGCCGGGCGGCGCGCTGCCGAAGGCCTCGGCGGCGGCCTGGTACGACGCCTTCGGATCGGTGTCCAGCAGCAGCGCGGTCTCGCCCGCGTCCTCGAACCGGCCGCCGGCCCCGGGCGGCGGCACCAGGGACCGGATCAACTGCTGGATCCCCACCAGTCGTTGCTCCTTCGCCTGGTCGGTCTCGCCCGGACCGGCCGCCGCCCCCTCGTCGATCAGCCGGCCGATCTCCGTCACCGTCCGCTGCTGTTCGGGGTCGGCGAAGCCGGTGGCCAGTGACGCGGCGATGTCCGCCCCGGAGACGGCCGCCGTTCCGGCGCTGAGGTCCATCACGGCGCCGTCCCCCGCCTGGGGCGCGGCGACGGCCGGCGGCGGGGTCGCCGGCGTGGGCGGGAACCAGAGCGAGGGCCAGAAGACTCCCGCGAACCCCACCGTGCCGAGGCCCGCCGTGCCGCTTCCGGCCTCCCGGATCAGCGGGAACATCGCGCCGTAGAGCTCACGGGCGTGCTGGTCGCTCGTGCCCCACCCGTGGCTGAACACGAACAGCTCCCGCACCCCCTCGGCCGTCACCTCGTCGAGGAAGTCCCCCGCGGCCGGCGCGGTCAGCACCCCCTTCTCGTCGAAGACGAGGTCCCAGACGGGCTCGCCGGTCGGCAGTCGTCTCATCGCACATGGCCTCTCGGAGGGTTTCGATGGTTTTCCGGGTTCTCGGAGGGCCGCCCGCCCGTCCGTCTGTCCGTCTGTCCGTCTGTCCGTCACACGTTCGCCAGCATCCGCATCAGGTCCACCAGGCCCGCCCCCTGCGCGTACCGCTCCCGGCCGAGGTCGGTGGCCGAGGCCGTGAGCAGGCTCTTGACCTGCGACGGCCGGCCGACGAACTCCGGGCGGGCGGAGAGGAAGGCCGCGATCACACCGGAGACGTGCGGCGCCGCCATCGAGGTGCCGGACTGTTCGGCGTACGTCAGCAGGCTCTCCGGCACCGGGTCCCCCGCGGCCGGGGTCAGCCCCGCGGTGGCCCGGACGTCGCCGCTGGCCGCCGAGGCGATCCACTCGCCGGGGGCCACCACGTCGGGCTTCATCCGCCCGTCGAGCGTCGGGCCCTTGCCGGAGGTCCAGGTGACGCCGAACGCGTGCGGCGCCTCCCGGTGGGTGGAGCCGACGGCGATGCAGTCCTCGGTGTGGGCCGGTTCGGTGATCGAGCCCATGACGGCCGAGGTGTTGGCGGTGTCCCTGGACGTGCTCCGGGCGCCGAAGTTGCCCGCGGAGACCACCACGACCACGCCGGAGGCCACCACCTGGCCCACGGCCTGGCAGAGCGGCGACTGGCCCGCGGCGTACTGGTCGGGCCGCCACTCGCAGCCGAGGCTCATGTTGGCGCCGTGCACGCGCAGCACCGCCGGGTCCACGTTGACCTCGGTCCGCAGGTATGTCAGCGCGCGGATGACCGCGCTGGAGGACGTCACGTAGGTGCCCTGGCGGCTGAGCCTCATGACCTTGAGGCTGACCAGTTCGCAGGCCGGCGCCATCCCGGACAGCCGGTCCGCGCCGGCCCTGGCCACGAACCCGCCGTCCCCGGGATCGTCCGGGGTCGCCACCCGCGGTGTCATGCCGTCCGGGGAGCAGCCCGCGATGATGCCGGCGACGTGCGTGCCGTGCCCGCTGTCGTCCACGAGCGGCGACGCCTGGCCCTGGCCGGCCGCTCCGCCGGGTGGCTGCGCCACCGGGTCGTCCGGGTTCACCAGGAAGCTGAAGTCGCGGTGCAGCCGGGCGGTCCGTCCCTGCGGCAGGTCCTCGCCCCGTCCCTCGGCCGCGAGTTCCAGCCGGGAGAAGTGCGGGTGGGTCGCGTCGATGCCGCTGTCGATGACGGCCCACACGATGCCGTCGCCGCGCGCCCCGTAGGCGCGCCAGGCGGCGTCGGCCTTCACGGTGGGTGCCGAGCGGTCGATCTGGGGGTGCAGCGGGTAGTCCGGCCACACCCGGAAGACGGTCGGCGGCCGCCCGCTCCGGGCGGCGGAGCGGCGGTCGTCCTCCACCAGTTCCTGGAGGTCCCCGCGGGACAGGACGGTCTGGTACAGCTTCGGCGCGACCAGTGCGAGCCCCTGCGGCACCTCGGGCTGGACGTGGCTCCCCGAGGTGACCTCCTGCGGCCACCATCCGCGCGACCGTCCCGCGTAGTGCTCCCAGAGCGCGTAGAACTCGTCGCGGACCACCTGGAGCCCGCCGGGATAGCGCAGGTTCAGCTCGATCAGCATCGGCACCTGCTGATCCGGGTCGGCCTCCCCGGTTTCCCGGAGCTCGATCCCCGGCGGGGGCAGGTTGAGGTCGCCCACGATGGGCGACCGGAAGGGGCTCTCCGGCTCGTACGCCATGACCGTTCCCATCTCCCGGGAAGGCGGGGTGGACGGCGCGCCGGCACCGCCACCCCTGCTGCGAGTGTCAGCCGGTCCCCCACCCGCTGCAACTCGCCGGGGCCGTTCCCCCTCGCCCCCGCCGGCGGGCCGGATCCGCCGGCGCGAACTCGTCGCGGCGGCCTTTCACATCGGCGGTGGCGGCCTGCCAGACTGGCGTCAGGGGCCGGTCACGGACGGCCTGCCCGGTGACGGGCGGCCCGGTCAGGGACGGATGGCCACGGCACCCAGGCAGGACGCCTCGATGTCGCTGACCGGCTTGGCGTCCGGCTCGGGGCGCCAGCGGGGGGTGGAGGTGATGCCGGGGTCGAGGAGGTCCCAGCCGGTGAAGAACCGGGCGAACTCGTCGTGGTCGCGGGCGCGGACCGGGTTGCCGTTGTCGCGGTAGGCCCGTTCGATGCGGGCCGCGTCCTCGGGGGCGTAGTCGGGGGTGAGGTGGCTGATCACCAGGGCGGAGCCGCGGGTCGGCAGCGCGCTCTTGAGGGTCTCGGCGATCCGGTGCGCGCCCTCGGGGACGAAGTGGAGCAGGGCGACGAGGCTCAGGGCTATCGGCCGGGTGAAGTCGAGAACGCCGGTGGCGCGGACCGCGTCCAGCAGGGCGTCGGGGTCGCGGACGTCGGCCTGGACGTAGGCGGTGCGCCCTTCGGGGCTGCTGTGCAGGAGGGCCTGGGCGTGGGTGAGGACGATGGGGTCGTTGTCGGCGTAGACGACCCTGGCCCGCGGTTCGACGCGCTGGGCGATCTCGTGGAGGTTGGGCGGGGTCGGGATGCCGGTGCCGATGTCGAGGAACTGGGTGACGCCGCTCTGGGCGAGCGCGCGGGTCGCGCGGTGCATGAACGCCCGGTTGGCGCGGGCCGCGGCCGGTGCCTGCGGGAAGACGGCGAGGGCGTGCCCGGCGGCCTCCCGGTCGGCGGGGAAGTTGGTCGTGCCGTCGAGGAAGTAGTCGTAGATCCGCGCTGAGTGCGGCCGGTGGATGGCGAGGTTGACCTCGGCGCCCGACGGCGTGACGGTGTCGTCGTCGTGCTGCTCTGCTGCCATGCGTTTCCCCCTGCGTCGGCGTGTCGTCATGCCCTCAGGTCGACGCGCACCACGAACCCCCTGGCGCGGTGTTGCGAACCCTGGCGCGGGCCACGGTTCACTATGCCCACACTCCGTCGCGGACAATCAAGAGCGCGGTGACCTGCCCAGCTCAACGCGATGCGTCAAATCTGGAGCCCATGTGGACATTTTCGGTCTGACGTGACTGATCATCACCTGATCAATAGTCATATGTCAGGTCGTATAAGCCTTTTTGTGATCGCCTTCACATCAGGCTTCCCCGAACGATTGGATGTCCGTATGGAGGACGCCCGTTCTCCCTCGCACTCCACCCGCGCCCGACCCCCGGGCCGGACGAGCGCCACCCACGGGGCCGACGAGGAGGACCCTTGACCAGTGACGACGAGTGGGCCGCGGTCCGACCCACGCACCGGTTGTCCTACCGGCCGTTCTGCGACAGCCACGAAGCGACCTGGCGCGGACTGGCCCGGGCACGGCTGCACGACCAGGAACTCGTCGACCAGGCGGTCCGCAGCATCCGCCGGGAGCTGCGGCGGAACTGGGTCTGCGTCCTCAGCCAGCCTGACATCGAGGCCCACGCCTGGATGATCGCGAAGAGGTGCATCGCCGACCGGGAGCTGAGCTGCGGCCAGACCCCGCCCAGGGCGGTCGTCGCGGACTGGATCGTCGCCGTCCGGCGCGCCCAGGTTCAGGCCCGCATCAGCCTGGAGAACCTCGACAACGGCTACGAGGAGCTCTACGCGGCGATCCTGCGTCTGCCGGAGCGCCAGTACGACATGATCGTCCTTCGCTACATGCTGGACATCGACTACCGGATGATCGCCGTCTACCTCGGCATCACCGAGTCCAACGCCCGCACCACCACCAGCCAGGGCCTGGCCAAGCTTCGCCGGTTCCTCGGCGCCGACACCGCCACGGGGGACATGCAGTGACACGGGGACACGACCGCCGGGCAGCCGCCCCATGGGACCGGCACCACGGGTACGACGACGAACCCGACCAGCCGGTCAGGCTGCCCGCCGGCGTGTCCGTTCCGGACCTGCGCCGCCTCGTCCGCGCCCGCGCCCCCCTGGGCGCCGAACACCTCCAGGCCCGCCACGAACTCGACCTCGCCGCGACCCTGATCATCGCCCAGCCCGAGGCCGCCGACTCCCTGAAGGCCCTCACCAACAACCGGCAGCGCATCCACCCCGGTGGCGCGCTCGTCCTGGCCGCGCTGCTCCACCTGACCGGACACGACGACGGCTGCCAGTTCTGGTTGCAGTTCGCCGCCGGCGGCGGCAGCACGACCGCCGCCAGCTGCCTGTCCTTCCTGCACGCCAGCCGCGGCGAGTTCCGCGACTCCGACTACTGGCGCAACCAGGCCGACCAGCTCGCCGCCGAGCCCCGCGACCCGGCCGGGCCGGCCGCGCCCTGGCCGGGCCGGACCCTCCCGGCCGCCGTGTGGGCCGACACCCTCGCCGCCTGCCACGAAGGCCTGACCCTGCGCCTGCCCGCGCGCGTGGCCGCCGTCGTCCACCAGCTGCCCGTCCACTCCGACGACGAGGACCACGGCGAGATCCCCCAGCCCTCCGCCACCCTCGCGGACGACCTCACCCACGCCTCCGGCCACGCCCGGCCCGTCTGAGCCGGCAGCTCCGCGGGCCGCCCGGACGGCCCGCGGAGGGCGGCGCGTCAGACGGCCGGCTTCCCCGCGGAGGCCGGCCCGCCGGTGAGGAGCGCCGTGATCTCCTCGGCGAGGTGCGGGCCGAGTTCGCCCCAGCCCTCCTTGTAGCCGTAGACGCCGGCCAGGGTGCGGGCCTCGTAGTCGCCGTTCAGGATCTCGATGTCGTCGGGCGTGATGAGCGCCGGGTGGGCCACGCCGACGGCCGACGAGACCTTCAGCAGCTCCTTGCGCAGGGTGCGCAGGTAGGCGGCGGCCCGGTCGGCCTTCGAAGCCGGGTCGATCCCGCGGGCCAGCCACGGGTTCTGGGTGGCGATGCCGGTGGGGCACTTGTCGGTGTGGCACTTCTGCGCCTGGATGCAGCCGATCGACAGCATCGCCTCGCGGGCCACGTTGATCATGTCGACGCCCAGGGCGAAGGCGACGGCGGCGTTCTCCGGCAGGCCGAGCTTGCCGGAACCGATGAAGGTCAGGTCGTCCGTCAGCCCCTGCTCGGCGAAGGTGCCGTAGACCCGGGCGAAGCCCATCCGGAACGGCAGCGACACCGAGTCGGCGAACATCCGCGGCGCCGCGCCGGTACCGCCTTCGCCGCCGTCGACGGTCACGAAGTCGACCCCGCGGTCACCGCGCGCCATCAGCGTGGCCAGCTCCTGCCAGAAGCCCGTCTCCCCCACCGCGCTCTTGACCCCGACCGGCAGACCGGTCTCGGTGGCGAGCAGCTCGACGAAGTCGAGCATCGAGTCGACGTCGCCGAACGCGCTGTGCCGCGACGGGGAGGCGCAGTCCTGGCCCACCGGAATGCCCCGGATCCCGGCGATCTCCGGCGTCACCTTCGCACCCGGCAGCATGCCGCCCAGCCCCGGCTTGGCGCCCTGGGAGAGCTTGATCTCTATCGCCTTGACCGGAGCGCCGGCGACGACGTCCTTGAGCTTGTCGAGGTTGAAGCTGCCGTCCTCGTTGCGGCAGCCGAAGTACGCGGTGCCGAGCTGGAGGACGAGGTCACCGCCGTTGCGGTGGTAGGGCGAGAGGCCGCCCTCGCCCGTGTTGTGCATCGTGCCCGCCAGCGCCGCGCCCTTGTTGAGCGCCGTGACGGCCGCGCCGGAGAGCGATCCGAAGCTCATCGCCGAGACGTTCACCACGCTCGCCGGCCGGAAGGCCCCGGCGCGCCCGCGCGGCCCGCCCAGCACCTTGGCCGAGGGCAGCGGGGCCTGCGGGTCGTGCAGGTCCGGCAGGGTGCCGGCGAAGGTGCGCTGCTTCAGGTAGGCGTGCCCCTGGACGTGCTCGACGTCGAGTTCGGTCCCGAACCCGAAGTAGTTGTTCTCCTCCTTCGCCGACGCGTAGATCCAGGTGCGCTGGTCACGGCTGAACGGGCGCTCCTCCGCGTTGGAGGTCACGATGTACTGCCGCAGCTCCGGCCCGATCGTCTCCAGCAGGTACCGGGCGTGCCCGACCACCGGGAAGTTCCGGAGCAGCGCGTGCCTCTTCTGGACGAGGTCGCGGGCAGCCAGCAGTGCCACCGCGGTGGCGGCGGCCGCGCCGATCTTCCGGGCTTGCATGGGCGTTCCTCCTCGGTGCACGGCTCCCTCGCGGGCGAGGGAGCCGTCGTGTCGTGTGGGGCACCGGACGGCGGACGGGCGGGCACCGGCAGACGAGCAGGCGGGCACCGATATCCGTCGAACAATGCGAAATGATGATAGAAGCCCATGTCGACAGGCTTGTCGTCAGGGGACCGGAACAGCCCCACGGTTCGGGACCGGCCACCGGCCGCACACACGGGCGGAGGGCCAAACCCCTGCCGTCACCCCGCCACGGGTGGCACCGTCCGGGAGAGCCACACCCGGATCGCCTCCGCCGTCGTGACCACGTGCTCGTCGAGGACCGAGTAGTGGTCACCCGGCACGTCGCCCGCTCGCAGGTGCAGGGTCGGTACGGTCGTCTCCCCCTGCCAGTCCAGGAAGATCCGCGCGTACGCGCCCAACGCCGCGAGGCCGGGCTCGTCGAGCCTGGTCGCGCTGCGGACCGCCAGCTCGGTGAGCCACTCCTCGTCCCGGACCGGGTGGGTGTCCACCAGCACCACCGCCTGCGCGCCGACCCGTTCGGCGACGGCCTGCGCGACCAGGCCCCCGGTGGAGCGGCCCAGCAGCACCACCGGCCGGCCGAGCCGCCCGATCGAGGCGGCGTGGGCCCGGACGAGGGCCTCCACGTCCTCCGGGACGGGGCCGCCGTCGTAGCCAGGGTGCGGAAGCACCCACAGGCCCGGCAGCTGCCGGGCGAGCAGACCGTACTCCCCGGGCGGGGAGGTGAAGGCGGGGAAGCAGACGACGGCCGGCCCCTCGCCGGTGCCGAGCCGCTGCGGGACGGCGGACGGGAGCGCCGCCGACGACGGCAGCGCCCACGACGCGGAGACGAGCAGGTGCATGGCCTCCCGGGGCCGGCCCAGCTCGCACAGCCTGCGGTACAGGAACGCGAGGCTCCCCGGGAGCGGTGCCGGGCGCAGCTGCTCGGCGAGCGCCCTGGGCGTGGGGGCGTCGAACACCGCCGTGGCGGGCAGGCGCAGGCCCAGCCGTTCCTCCAGCCGGTTGCGCAGCTCGATCGAGGTCAGCGAGTCGAAGCCGAGGTCGGGCATCGGGGTGTCCGGATGCACCTCCGGGTAGCTGAGTACGGCGGCGACTTCGGCGCACACCGTCTCCAGCACGCTCGTCCGCGGCGCCGGTTCCGGCGTGCTCCGCGTCGCCGGCCGGGGCGGGCCGCCGAGCGCGATCGGCACCAGCACCGGCTCGTCGGTGCCCAGCGCGGCCTCCAGGAGTGCCACGCCCTCCGCGGGTGTGAGGGGCACCAGGTCGGGCGGGGCGCTCCGGCCGGCCATCATCCCGACCGTCCACGGGCCCCAGGCCAGGGACAGCGCGGGCAGCCCCAGTCGCCGCCGGTGCCGGGCGAGTTCGTCCAGGTAGCGGTTGGCCGCCGCGTAGTTGGCCTGTCCGCCGTGGCCGAGCACGCCGGACGCCGAGGAGAACAGCACGAAGGCGTCCAGGTCCCGGTGCGCGGTCAGCTCGTGCAGGTGCCGGGCGGCTTCGGCCTTGGGGCGCCAGACCGTCTCCATCCGGGCCGGGGTCATCGACGCCAGGACTCCGTCGTCGAGCACCCCGGCGGTGTGCACGACGGCCCGCAGGTCCTCGATCG
The DNA here is from genome assembly GCF_055607525.1 of Kitasatospora sp. NPDC036993. Classification (NCBI taxonomy): domain Bacteria; kingdom Bacillati; phylum Actinomycetota; class Actinomycetes; order Kitasatosporales; family Streptomycetaceae; genus Kitasatospora; species Kitasatospora sp. NPDC036993. The sequence goes on from NZ_JBVJRP010000008.1 coordinate 9,750, forward strand.
AGTCGACCAGCGCGGCCAGCGCCTCCCGGTCGGTGACGTCCAGCCGGGTCTCACCGCTGCGGCTCGCGACCACCACGCGCACCCCCTTGGCCCGCAGGTGGTCGGCGACGGCCCGGCCCAGCGCGCCGCCACCGGTGATCAGGACGGTCCCGCGCCAGGTGAAGGCGCCTCCCGGCACCGGGACCAGATCCGCGCGCTCGGACACCGTCCAGGCCTGCCCGTCGGTCTGAGCCTGCCCGTCGTTCCTGGCTTGCCCGTCGCTCTGGACCTGCCCGTCGTTCCGGGCTTGCCCATCGGTCCTGGCCTGCCCGTCGCCGAGTTCGGCCAGGGTGAACCGGCCTGGGTGCTCGGTCTGCGCGACCCGGACCAGGCCGGCCACCGCCGCCCCGGCCAGGTCTCCCGGCCGGACCAGCACGGTGAGGTGCTCGTGACCGGCCTGCAACTCCCGCAGCGCGAGCGCCAGGGCGGCCGGCGCGTCGCCCGGCAGCACCTCGTGGACCCGGCCGGGCGGCAGGCCCGGAGTCCGCCGCCACTCCGGGCGGAACAGCGTGCCCCGGCCCGTCCCGGTCGCCCGCACGGTGAGGGATTCGACGCACGCCACCGGCCGGCCCGTCTGGTCGGCCACGTCGATCCGGCCGCCGCCGATGCGGACCCGCAGCCCCGTGGCGCCCCGCGTCAGCAGGCGCACTCCGCGCAGGGCGAACGGCACTCCCTCGCCGAGCAGCCGCGCCGGGTGCAGGGCCGCGTCGAACAGGGCCGGGTGCAGCGCGAACCGCCCCGCGTCCGGGAACTCCCCGCGCACCTCGCCGAAGAGCTCGTCGCCGCGGCGCCACATCCGGTACAGCCCGCGGAACGCCGGTCCGTAGTCGGCGTGTTCGACCTCCAGCTCCTCGGCGGCCGGCGGGGGCCAGGCGCCGAGGTCCACGTACGGCGCGGGCCGGGAGTCCAGCCGGCCCTCGGCGCAGCGGACCCCGTTCGCGTGCACCTCGAAGGGGCGCACGCCGGCGGCCTCCGGGCGTACCACGATCTCGACGCGCCGCGTCTCGGGCAGGCGCATCGCCGTGTGCAGGACCAGTTCGTCGACGGTGTCGCAGCCGGCCCGCTCCCCCGCGTACAGGACCAGCTCCAGGATCGCCGTGGCCGGCACGATCGCCGTTCCGTCGACGACGTGGTCGCGCAGCCACACCGGGGTGAGGTCGGCGACGCACACCACCTCGCCGGAGCCGGGCACCACCGTGGTCGACTCGACCAGCGGGTGCTCGACGGTGCGGTCGAGCCAGTAGCGCCGGTGCCGGAAGGCACGGGTGCCCCGCAGCCGGGCCGCCGCCCGCTCGGGGTCGGCGGCGGGGATGACGCCCTCGACGAGCCCGGCGAGCGTGTCGCCCGGACCCAGTTCGACCAGGGCGGCGCCGTCGACCAGGGCCGCCTGCTCGGCGAGGCCGGCCGTCTCCTCCAGGTACCGCGCCCAGTGGTCCGCGCCGTCCTGGCGGGCGCCGACGACCGGGATGAGCGGCGGGTGGTACGTCAGGCTCCGTGCCAGCTCCGCGAACTCCGCCCGGTCGCGGGCGGTGATCAGGGCCGCCGCGTCGGGCAGGGACAGTACGCCCGCCACGTGGGCGGCCGCGATCCGCCCGGTGGCCTGCCCGATCAGCGCGTCCGGGCGGTACCCCCAGGACTCCAGCAGGCGGAACAGCGCCACCTGGTAGGCGAACAGGGCCGCCCGGGCGATGTCCGGCCGGTGCACCAGGTCGGTGTCGACCGCCTCCCGCAGCCCGGGATCCAGCAGGGCGCGGGCCTGGTCGAACGCCGCGGCGAACACCGGGTGCCCGGCGGCCGGGTCCCGTCCCGTCCCGCGCTGCTCCGCCCCCGGCCCCGGGAACAGGAACGCCACCCGGAGCTGCTCGTACTCCTCGACGATCACGTGCGCGTTGGTCCCCGAGATCCCGAAGGCCGACACTCCGGCGCGGCGCGGACGGTCCCGCGCCGGCCAGGGCGTCGGCTCGGTGACCAGCCGGACCGCGCCGGCGGACCAGTCGACGTGCGGGCTGGGCTCGTCGAGGTGGAGCGTGGCGGGCACGGTGCGGTGCCGCATCGCCATCACGCTCTTGATCACGCCCGCGACCCCGGCGGCGGCCTGGGTGTGCCCGAGGTTGGACTTGACGGTGCCGACCAGGACCGGATCCGGCCGGCCCTGGCCGTACGTGGCGAGCAGCGCGGCCGCCTCGATCGGGTCGCCCAGGGCGGTGCCCGTTCCGTGGGCCTCGACCACGTCGACGTCCGCGCCGGTCAGCCCGGCATCGGCCAGGGCCTGCTGGATCACCGCCGCCTGGGCGGGACCGCTGGGCGCCGTGAGGCCGTTCGACGCCCCGTCCTGGTTGACCGCGGAGCCGCGCAGCAGGGCCAGGACCGGGTGGCCGTTGCGCAGTGCGTCGGCCACCCGTTCGAGGACCAGCACTCCCACCCCCTCCGACCAGACGGTGCCGTCGGCGGCGGCGGAGAACGGCTTCACCCGGCCGTCCGGGGCCAGGCCGCGCTGCCGGCTGAACACGACGAAGCTGTCCGGCGTGGCCATGACCGTCGCGCCGCCCGCCAGGGCCAGGTCGCACTGGCCGGCCCGCAGGGAGTCCGCCGCGAGGTGCAGGGAGACCAGTGACGAGGAGCAGGCGGTGTCCAGGGTGAGCGCCGGCCCGTGCAGGCCCAGGCCGTAGGCGATCCGCCCCGAGGCCACGCTTCCGGCGGCGCCCAGGGCGATCTGGGACTGGAGGGGGTGGGCGGTGCCCCGGAAGCGACTGGCGTAGTCGTTGTACATCAGGCCGACGAACACCCCGGTGTTGCTGCCCCGCAGGGATTCGGGCGCGACGCCCGCCCGCTCGACCGCCTCCCAGGCCGTCTCCAGCAGCAGTCGCTGCTGCGGGTCGGTGGCCAGGGCCTCGCGCGGCGACATGCGGAAGAACGGGGCGTCGAAGTCGGCCGCGTCGGTGAGGAAGCCCCCGCGCGTGACGTAGCTGGTGCCGACGTGGTCCGGGTCCGGGTGGAACAGCTCGTCCACGGGCCAGCCCCGGTCGGTGGGGAATCCGGTGATCGTGTCCTGGCCGGCGGCGAGCACCCGCCAGAGGTCCTCGGGGGAGGTGATCCCCCCGGGGTAGCGGCACGCCATGCCCACGATCGCCACCGGTTCGGTGGCCCTGCGGGCGGGCGGCGGGCTCGCGGCGGCGCCGGTGAGGTGGTCCGCCACGGCGCGGGGCGTGGGGTGGTCGAACACCAGGGACGGCGGCAGTGCGACGCCCAGCGCCGCGCCCAGCCGGTCCCGCAGGCGCACGGTGCCGAGCGAGTCCAGGCCGGCTTCGGCGAACGGCTGGTCCGCCCCGGGCGGCCGGCCCGTGATCCCCGCGGCCTCCCGCCGGACCGCGTCGAGCACGTACTGGAACCGGAGCCGTCGCCGGGCCGGTTTGCCCGAGGACGTCTGCGGAATCCGGCTGACCGGGCGGATCCCCTCCGGCACCCGGTGCGGTGGCAGCAGGCGGCGGCAGAAGGCCAGCAGCGCCTCCGGCTCCACGTCGCCCACGACGTAGGCGACCGGCACCTCACCGAGCACCGCGTCGGGCTCGCCCGCCACGACCGCGTCCTCGACGCCCGGGCAGCGGGCCAGCACCTGCTCGATCTCGGCCGGGTGGATGTTCTCGCCGCCCCGGATGATCATTTCGCCGGCCCGCCCGGTCACCACCAGACGGCCGTTCTCCTCGTGGCCGAGGTCCCCGGTGACCTGCCACCGGTCGGCGCCGGGCATCCTCAGCCGGATCTCGCCGTCCACGAACCGGGTCTCGATGCCGGGCAGGACGACGCCGTCGACGGCGACCTTCCCGGACGTCTCGGTGCTGCCGTAGCCGTCGTGCAGCTCTCGGCCGAACCGGCGGCGGAACCTGTCCCGCAGCTCCTCCGGCAGCGGGGCCCCGGCGGACAGGCACCGCTGCGGCAGCGGAGCGCCGGCCTCCAGCAGTTGGGCGAAGATCGTCGGCACTCCGCCCAGGGCCGTGAACGGTGTCCGGCGGAGCAGTTCGGCGGCCCGGTCCGCGGAGAAACGGTCCATCACGTAGGCGCTCGCGCCCAGGGACAGCACGCCCACCAGGCACATCGAGTGCCCGAACGCGTGGAACAGCGGCAGCGGCCACAGCAGGTGGTCGTCGCCGGACATGCCCAGCAGCCCCCGGTAGGCGTGATCGGCCGACCGGAGCCAGGCCTCCGGCGTCGACAGCACGCCCTTCGGGTCCCCGCTGGTCCCCGAGGTGTAGTGGAGCCAGGCGGGCTCGTCCGGTTCCAGGTCGTCACGGGGCCGCGCACCGGCCGACGCGAGCAGCTCGTCCACGGTCACGGTCACCACACCGGCCCCGGCCACCCGCCGGACCTGCGCCAGGTGTTCGCGGTCGGTGACCACCGCTCCGGCGCCGCTGTCCTCCAGCCGGAACCCGAGGTCCTCGTCGGTGCTACGCGGGTCGAGCGGGACGCCGACCGCGGCCGCGCGGCTGACGCCGAGGGTGGCCGTGACGGCGGGCACCCCGCCGGCCAGGTACAGCGCCACCCTGCTGCCGCGCTCGACGCGGAGGTTGCCTGCCACCCCGGCGGTGCGGCGGGCGAGTTCGCCGTAGGTCACCGCGCCGTCGGCGTCGGCGAAGGCGGTCCTGTCCCCGCGGTCCGCCGCGTGACGGAGGATCAGTTCATGCACCTTGCACCTCTGCGGTCGGTCACGGCGGCTGGCCGAAGTCGGGAATCGGGGGTCCTGCTCATGGTCGGCCCCGCGGACCCCCCGCCGGGAACGGCACGGAAGGCCTCCCGCGACAGCCGCTCGGGGCCGGCTCGTTCGCCGCACCCGTCCGGACGCAACCGGCCGCACCGCACGCACCGTTGACACGGCGGAGCACTGACGCCCCATCAGTGCCCACTGTACAGAGCGGCCGGCCGGCAACCGGCCCGGGTGCCGCCGGGCCCTCCGCCGACGGCTCGGGTGGCCGGTCCGGGGCACGGGGCCTGAGCACGAAAACGGCGCCGGCGTGCTCCCGTTCAGCGGATCCGGAGGGCGCTTTCGGTGATGTTGCGGGCCATGCCGCCGAACACCACGGTGTGGAACGGCGCGACGGCCCACCAGTAGGCGTGTCCGGCCAGACCGTGCGGGTGGAACAGCGCCCGCTGCCGGTAGCACGCCCCGTGGCCGCCGTCCGGCGTGACGGAGAGTTCGAGCCAGGCCAGCCCGGGCAGGCGCATCTCGGCCCGCAGGCGGAGCAGCCTGCCGGGTTCGATCTCCTCGACCCGCCAGAAGTCGAGGGAGTCCCCGACCCGCAGCCGGGCCGGGTCGCGGCGGCCCCGGCGCAGTCCGACGCCGCCGACCAGCCGGTCGAGCCGGCCCCGCAGGGCCCAGGCGAGCGGGAAGGAGTACCAGCCGTTGTCCCCGCCGATGCCTTCGATCACCCTCCAGACGTCGGCGGGTGACGCGGTCACGGTGCGCTCCCGGACGTCCTGGTAGAGGCTGCCGCCGGCCCAGTCGGGGTCGGTGGGCAGCGGGTCGCTGGGGACACCGGGCAGCGAGGCGGAGGACCAGCGGGTGGCGACGTCGGCGTCCTTGATCCGGCGCAGGGCGAGCGTGACGGCCTGGTCGAAGCCGGTGAGTCCGGCCGGCGGGTCGGGCACCCAGCGGGCGATGTCGTGCTCGCCGCAGACCACTTCGTGGCGCAGGGACTCGACGAGCGGTCGGGCGATGGAGCCCGGCACCGGGGTCACCAGGCCGACCCAGAGACTGGAGAGGCGGGGCGTGAGGACCGGAACGGGGACGATGAGGCGCCGGCGCAGTCCGGCGATCCGGGCGTAGCGCCGCATCATCTGCTCGTAGGTGAGGACGTCGGGGCCGCCGATGTCGAAGGCCCGGTTCAGCCCGGACGGCAGCTGGGCCGCGCCGACCAGGTAGCGCAGGACGTCCCGGACGGCGATCGGCTGGATCCGGTTGGACACCCAGCGCGGGGTGACCATCGCGGGCAGGCGCTCGGTGAGGTGGCGCAGCATCTCGAAGGAGGCGCTGCCGGACCCGATGATCACCGCGGCGCGCAGTTCGGCCGTGGGGACGCCGCCGGCCCGGAGGATGCGCCCGACCTCGGCGCGGGAGCGCAGGTGCGGTGACAGCTCCGCGGCCGTGTGGTCGGGGACGAGGCCGCCGAGGTAGACGATCCGGGTGACGCCCGCGGCCGCCGCGGCGGCCGCGAAGGCGCGGGCGGCCTCGCGGTCGGTCGCCTCGAACGAGGGCCCGGTGCCGAGCGAGTGGACGAGGTAGTAGGCGACGTCGACGTCGTCGAAGGCCCCGGTGAGGGTGGCGGGGCGGGTGACGTCACCGGTGGCGGTCTCCACCCGGGCCCGCCAGGGCTGGTCGCGCAGCCGCCCTGGGTCCCGTACCAGGCAGCGCACGGCGTGCCCGCGGGCGAGCAGTTCGGGCACCAGGCGGCCGCCGATGTAGCCGGTCGCACCGGTCACCAGGCAGCGCAGCGGGCCGGGCTGCTGCGGATCCATGCCGACTCCTCCTCCGGAAGCCGTGCTCGCGGGCTTCCGCCGGTACCGAAACGACGCCACCAGCATCGCGCAGGACCTTCGGAGCCGGCACCCGGAGCGGACCGGCGGGTGCGCCGGCCCCCGGCCCGCGGGTGAGCGGCGGGGCGGGTTCACCGGTATCGCACATATCACCGAACCCGTGCAGTGATATCAGCACAGTATTTCCATCACCCATTTGGCGGGATCGGCGTTCGAATATCGAAGGCTACGCTTCATTCCTGAGCCCCAGGAAATTTCCTGAGGAAATTTCTCGGGGCGGCCACCAGCATCACCAGGTGTCCGGTCATATTTTTCCGGACTCCAAGAAGTCGAACACGAGAGGGGATGATCGCCATGGCGAACCACTGGAACGGGATGCCGGCCGGTTCGATCGACGCGGTCTGGATCAAGAGCAGCGCGAGCTCGCCGAACGGCCAGTGCGTGGAGGTGGCCGCCACATGGGAGGGGAATGTGGCGGTCCGCAACTCGCGCGACCCGGAAGGTCCCGCGCTGCTGTTCACTCCGGCGGAGTGGGCGGCCTACCTGTCGGGCGCCAAGGCCGGGGAATTCGACCGGATGATTACCGGCTAGTATTCCGACGAGAATAAAGTCGCGAACACGCGGGCCCCGATTGTGAGACGATGAGACCGTTTACTATCTGGTCTTTCTCATCACTGGGGCCCGCGTGTCCGCTTTCAATGCATCCGAGGCATTCAAGGGGTATGTCCCGACCGGCCGGCCGGACGCCGATCCGGAGAAGAATCCCACGGTCGCGGCCGTGGTCGTCAGCGCCAACCTGCGCTCCGCGCGGCTGAGCCTGGGAGCGAAGCAGGGCACCGTCGCAACCGGCGGCAACATGTCGGCCTCGAAGCTGTCCAAGCTCGAACGCGGGCTCGCCCTGCCGCAGCAACGGGACGTCGAGCTCCTGGCCGACCTCTATGACCTGCGCCCCGCGGAGAAGGCGTGGCTCATACTGCTCACCAAGCAGGCCCAGCAGCCGCCGGAGTGGCAGCGGGCGGGCCTCGCCACGCCTCCCCACATGGGCCAGCTTGTCGGACTGGAGCCCGCGGCCGAACGGCTGTGGACGTACGAGGCGGAGCTCATCCCCGGACTGCTCCAGACCGAGGCCTACATGCGGGCCGTGATGGCCTCCAGCCAGCCGCCGCTCGACGCCGGCGAGGTCGAGGAGAGGGTGGAGCTGCGCCTCTACCGGCAGGCGAAGCTCTTCGCCAACCTGCCGGAGTGCATCTTCGTCCTCGACGAGAGCATGCTGCGCCGCCGCTTCGGCAGCCGGGAGACCATGGTCGAGCAGCTGGAGCGCCTGATCGAGGTCGCGGAGAACCCCCTGATCCAGATCCGCGTCCTCCCGCTGGACGGCGAACAGGTCCTCACCGGCGTGTGCTCCATGACGCGTCTGGAGTTCGGCCGGGAGGCCACCGGGCTGCCCTCGGTGATCTACCTGGAGATCGGCGACACCGGCAAGTACTTCGTCAAGGGCGCCGAGCCGGAGCAGAAGGACGCGCCGTCGTTCGAACGGCACAGCACCACCCTGACGCTGCTCCTGGGACGGACCGCGGGCCGCGAGCAGAGCCTGGAGCTGCTGAAGGAGGCCCGGCAGCGGTTCGCCCGCTGACGGGCCTCCCCTCCTCAGGAGATCCGCTGCTCAGCGGACGCGCGCGACCCCGCCGAACTCGACCCACTCCAGGCTCTTCTGCGGTCGGCGCAGATCGGAGTCCGGCCGCCAGTGGGTGACGTCCCCCAGGTACGGCGCGAGGACGGACAGACCGTCGAAGTACCGCCGGACGTCGTGCTTCTCGCGCACCCGCCCCCAGTGGCCGTCCGTACCCTGGTCCATCAGCTCGGTGACCTCGCGCCGGACCCGCTCCTCGTCACTCACGAGCTGGCAGATCACCAGGTAGCTGCCGGGGGCGAGGTGTTCCCGCATCCGCCGGATCATCGCCGCGGGCTCCTCGCGGTCCTTCAGGCAGTGGATCACCGACACGTACAGCGCGGCCACGGGCCGGCCGAAGTCGATGAACCCGCCCTTCGAGGCCTGCTCGACGATCCGCCCGGTGTCGGTCATGCTCGCCTCGATGAACCGGGTGCCGCTGTTCACCTCCAGCGAGGTGCGGCCGTGCGCGATCACGATCGGGTCGATGTCTATGTAGGCGACCCGGGCGCCCTGGTGGACCTCCTGCGCGACCTGGTGCACATTGGGCCTGGTCGGCAGGCCGGACCCGTGGTCGACGAACTGGGTGATGCCGCGTTCGCGTGCCAGGAACCGCACCACGCGTTCCAGGAACCACCGGTTGTTCAGGGCCAGTTCGCGGCTGCTCGGAGCGATCTTCAGAAGGTCCTCGCAGGCCTTCCGATCGGCTTCGAAGTTGAGTTCGCCGCCGAGTAACCAGTCGTACATACGTGCTGCGCTCGGGATGGAGGTGTCAATGGCATGCCCATGCCCACCCTCAGTACCCACGGCGCCCCTTCCGTGGCCGGATCAACCCGGGGTGTTCCCCGGGGAGTTGGGGCCCCATCGTAGGCACGGGCGGGCGGATTCACCACGCCTTCGCATCGGGGGCCGAGGCGTCCGGTGGCGCGCCGTGGCGAACGGGCGCCGGATCTGCGCAGGTCGCACGCCACCTCCCCGCGCCGGAGGGTGTCGCGGCTCCCCCTCAACCGGTGGGCGCCGGGTCGGAAGTGAGTGTCATGTGCGCGCAAGCATGCGAAGTGCGGCGCGCAGCTCCACTTCCACGACGCCTTCGGTGACCCCCATCAACCGGGCCGCCTCCGACGGGTCGAAGCCCAACCGGTAGCGCAGGAGAACCGCGTCGGCGGCGGCCGCGGGAAGCATGGTGTGCAGCCGGTCCCCCGTCCGCCGGCCGGGGGCGGTGCGTCGCGACACGGCATCCCGCAGGAAGGACCAGCACACCGCGGTCGGCTCGGGGCAGCTCAGCACCGCGTCCCACTCGGCCTCGACGTGGCCGAAGGTCCATGCCACCGCCTCCGCGGCGGGCCCGGCGCCGTCCAGCCGCGCCCGCGCGTACCTCCCGTACGGCGACCCGTACAGCTGGACGAAACCCTCGAAGCCGCTGCGCGCCCGCGGACTCCGCACGCGGGCTCCGGATCCCGGTGAACGCACCGTCAGACCCCCCACACCCGTCGGCCCCGGAACCCGGCCGCCCCGGCGCACCGGGGCAGCGCCACCCGGGCCATGCGCGGAGCGGCGAAAACGCCACTCAAACATGCGGCGGCATCGATTACCCCGAACGAGCGCAGAGCCCGGTCCGGCGGGAATTCACTGGTAGCTTGAGCGGAATCCGGGTGCGACGGAATGCGCCGCCGCACGCCGCGGAATAGGTCGAACATGCCTTGTCTCTTCGTTCTCGGTCAGCCGTGTTCGGTCCCGGGCATGGTGGGGCGACCATGCCCGGGGCCTCGCCGGTCGACCGGCATGAACATCAACCTACCGGCGATTCCGGCCCGTACGGCAGTTGAGGCCCAACCGCGCAATTTCCAATTGGCCGCGCGGGGCGATTCGGACCCGGAGGCACCCGGTCCGCTCCGGAGTCGGCAGGCATCGCAGCGTTCCGGTCATATTCTCTTCAAGAATGAAATTCCGGACTCATGCCTTCCCCATCCGGCCGGCCCGATGCGCCGACCGCTCCGCGGGATCGGATCCGCGGGGTCAGATCCGCGTGGACAGCGGCACGGATATCTGCTTCATCCAGGTGCCTGTCGCGAAGTCACGTGCCCTGATGACGACGCGGTCGCGGTGCACGTCCACCTGGAGCCCCTGGTTGAAGTGCCCGGGGACGGTGACCTCGCCGCCCTGGCCGTTGTCGGCGAAACCGGTCTGCACGGCACCGGTGTTGATCACCGAGAAGCCGTCCAGGTTCGCGGTGCCCGGCACGACGCGGCGGACGTACCAGTCCGAGAGGGTCAGGTCCCAGTGGGTGTGGCCGCTGAACAGGAACACGTCGCGGTAGCGCCCGAGGAGGCCGAGGAGGCGGTCCGGCTGGAGGTAGTCGCTCATGTAGATCTTGCCGCGGGTACCGGAGACGGTGTCGGGCAGCGGGTGGTGGGTGATCACCATGACCGGCTTCCGGCGGCGGGCCCAGTACTGGAGGCGGTCCTCCAGCCACTGGAACTGCGCCTCGCTGATCCACACCTCGTCCCACAGGGAGCTGTCGTGGTACTTCATGTAGCGCTCGGTGCCGAGGGTCAGGACCGGGATGCCGCCGAAGGTCGTCTCCGCGTAGATCGCGGACCTCCTGGCGAACCGGTAGAAGCCGCGGAAGAGGGATTCCTCGGTGGTGCCGTTGGGCCAGGTGCTCTGGGCGAGCGTGTTCGGGTCGGCCCACTTGGGGACGTAGAACTCGTGGTTGCCGATGGCCCAGGCCACCTCGCGGGGCTTCGGCCCCTGGTCCAGCACCTTCTGCACGTCGGCGTACTCGAAGTCGTAGCCGCGCGGCGTGATGTCCCCCGCCACGGCCAGGCCCGAGGACTGCGGGTTGGCGGCCTTGATGTCCCTGAGCGCCTGGGCGAAGTCGCCGAGGTCGCCCTGGATGTCGCTGATGACGTTGAACGTGGTCACCAGCCCACCGCCGCCGTCGGCGGGTGCCGCCTCGGCGGTCCCCTGGGCGAGACCTCCGAGCACCAGGGCACCGGCGGTCGCGCCGAGCAGCGATCTGCGTTCCATGGGTCTTTCCTTTCGGCTGTCGCGCGGGATCGAGGCAGCTCGACTCCGCGCTTCGGACCAGACCCGTTATCACTATGCGATCAAGTGGGCGGCCAGGTGAACGGGCACTGTCACGTTGTCGAGGCCGAGCGGTCCTGATGCCCGGTCAGCGTGCCGTACCCCGCCACGAGGTGCCGGCCGGACGCCCGCAGGGCGCGGAGCCGACGGCTCCGCGCCCTGCCCACCGGTCCCCTGACGGCGGGGACGGTGCGGGGTGGTCCGCTCATGAGCGTTTCGAGGAGTCGGACGACGGCCGCCTCCGCTGCAGCCACAGGCCCGTGAGGGACACGGCCACGGTGAGCCCCAGCGCCAGCAGGGCGTCGGCGCGCGAGTCCTGGAGGACGATCATCACCGCGTACAGCCCGAGGAGCGCGAGCAGCGCCGCCCAGGTGAGCCCGGGGAACAGCCAGACGCCGGTACCGGGAAGGGGCCGGCGCCCGTCGGCGCGGTCCCGACGGCCGAGCACCAGGTGTGCCGCGGCGATGCCGATCCAGGTGACGTACACGGTGTCGCCGGTGATGTTGACGAGCCGGCTGAAGGCGCTCGTCGGGTGGACGACCTGGAGGAGCAGGCACAGCGCCGCGAGCGCGGAGGTGAACAGGATCGCCGTGTGCGGCGCCCCGCGCCGGGAGATCCGGGCGAAGACGGACGGCGCGTCACGGTCCCTGGCCAGCGCGAACAGCATCCGGGAGCTGGCGTACACCTGGGAGTTCATCGTGGAGAGCATCGCCGCGAACAGCACGACGTTCAGCACGGTGGACGCGCCGGGCACGCCGAGGTGGTCGAGCGTGGCGGCGAACGGGCTCTCGCCGACGGCCGCGCTGTTCCAGGGCAGGAGCAGGACGACCACGGACAGCGAGCCGAGGTAGAACACGGTGACCCGCCACATGATGGTGCGGGTGCTCTTGCGGATCGCGGCGGCGGCGTCCTCGGCCTCGCCGGCGGCGATGGTCACGATCTCGGTACCGGAGAAGGAGAACATCGCGCCGGAGGTGGCGATCACGACTCCGCTGAGGCCCATCGGAAGGAAGCCGCCCTGGCCCAGCAGGTTCCCGGTGCCCGGCGCCGGCGTGCCCGGCAGCAGGCCGGCGACCGCGACGAGGCCGACGCCGATGAACAGGGCGACCACCGCGACCTTGACCCACACCACCCAGAACTCCATCTCGCCGTAGGCGCGTACGGAGCCGAGGTTGACGGCGGTCACCGTGCCGAGCATCAGCAGGGCGACCAGCCAGACCGGGAGGGCCGGGAGCCAGCCGTGCACGATCTGCCCGGCCGCGATGGATTCGATGCACATGCCCAGCGGCCAGCCGACCCAGTAGATCCAGCCGCTGGCGAACCCGGCCCAGCGGCCGAACGCCAGCCGGCCGTACACCGCGAAGGCGCCGGTGTCGGGGCGGGTCACGGACATCTCGGCGAGCATCCGCATGACGACCACGACGATGGCGGCCGTGAGGGCGTAGGCGATCAGGACGCCCGGGCCCGCCTGCTGGATGCTCACGCCCGAGCCGACGAAGAGCCCGGCGCCGACCGCGCCGCCGATGCTGATCATGGTCATGTGACGGCTGAGCAGGCTCCGCGACAGCTGCGGGCCGCCGCCGGCTCCACCGCTGCCGGCCGCACCGCCGCCGGCAACGTCGCTCGGCGTTCCGGCGCCCGTACGTCCCCTCGTGCCGCTCACGACTCCAGCGCCATTCTCTGCCGGGCGTCCACCTGGGTCAGCAGCGCGCGGAACAGCGGCAGCCGCAGCCCTGAGTCCGGTACCAGCGCCTCCGGGTGCCACTGGACGCCGACGGTCCAGGCCGCCCGCGGGTCGGCGGACAGCTCGACGGCTTCCACGCACCCGTCGTCGGCGCGGGCCGACACCCGCAGCCCGTCGCCCACCCGGTCCACCGCCTGGTGGTGACCGGACGCCACCGCGATCCGGTCGCGCCCGAACGCCCCGGCCAGCGCGCTGCCGGCCGACAGCGCGACCTCGTGGACGGCCCACTCGATCCCGGGCTCCGGGTTGTGCGTGACGGCGGTCGGCGCCATGTCGACGTGGAGGGTCCCGCCGCGGACGATGTTGAGCAGCTGCATGCCGCGGCAGATCCCGAGCATCGGCCGCCGGTGCTCCAGGGCGTGCCGGACCACGGCGGCGTCCAGCAGGTCCTGTGCGGGGTTGACGTCGTACAGCGCCGGGTGGGCGGAATCGGCACCGTACATGGCCGGGTCGACGTCCCCGCCGCCGGGCACCACGAAGCCCGCGCAGCCGGCGAGCCGCTCGTCCAGCGGGCTCTCCTCGGAGTGCGGCTGGAGCAGGACGGGCTCGGCGCCGGCGGCCCTGACCAGGGAGACGATCTCCTCGAAGATGCGGTTCGCCTCACCGATGCGCTCGTCGGCGCCCGGGGCGTCACCGTCGCTGAGGCGTACGGGTATCCCGATCAGGGGTGCCGGGTGGTCGGTGAGGGTCATGGGTTCTCCTGTGAACGGCTTGCCAATGAGATCCGAAATCTAGAAGATAGGTTTCATGGATGGCAAGGGGTGGACTCGACACATCGAGCCGGTGCGTTCGGCGGGGGCCGCGGAGGCCATCGCCCGCCGGCTCGGCGAACTGATCGGCGCGCGGATCCTCGTCGGGGGTGACCGCCTGCCGCCGGAGAAGACCCTGGCCGAGCTGTTCGGGGTCGCCGTGATGACCGTCCGCCACTCGATGGCGGTGCTGCGGGAGGACGGCCTGATCGAGACCCGGCGCGGCCACGGGGCCGGCACCTACGTCGTGCCCGACATCCTCACCCGCATCGGCGAACTGACCGCCCTCCACCCGTACACGCTGGCCGACATCGAGGAGCTGACGGCCTGGCGGATCGCGGTGTCCGGCGAGGCCTCCGCCCGGGCCGCCCTCCGGGCTTCCGAAGCCGGGCTGGCCAGGATGCGCGAACTCGAGTCCGCCGCCGACGTGGCGGTCGCCGACCCGGAGGCCTACCGCACGGCGGACGCCGGACTCCACCTGTACATCGCCGAACTCTCCGGCTCCAGGCGGCTGCTGGAGGCCGAGCAGGGGATCCAGCACGAGCTGACCAGGCTGCTCGCCAACCACCCCGGCGGCACCGGGTCCCGCAGCACCCCCGACCAGCGCCACCGCGCCCTCGCCTCGGCGATCGAGGCCCGCGACCCGGCACGGGCCCGCGAGCAGTTCACGATCCACGCCGAGGCCACCGCCGACCTGTGCCTCCCCTTCGTCCAGCAGCCGCACCGGCCCGCCTGACGCCGGCCGTCGACGACCGCCCCCGTAGAGTTAGCTGAGGCACACCTAAGTCACACAGGCCGTACCCCTTCTCGCCACACCGGCACGGGCGGCCCCCGTCTCCGACGACCGTCGGCGCCGGGGTGTGCCGGTCGAGTGCGTCGGGACGGGGAGAGAGATGGCGAGGGACGGCCAGGAGGCCAGGCGTCCGCACGGCGAGCTGGTCGCGGACGTGCTGGCGGTGTTGTGGGCGGCCGGGGAGCCGATGACGGCCCAGCAGGTCAAGGGCGCGCTGCACCAGGGCCTGGCCCGGACGACGGTGACGACGATCCTCGCCCGCCTGCACGAGAAGGGGACCCTGGAGCGCACCCGGCCGGGGCGTTCCTTCGCCTACGCGCCGGTCTCGGACGCCGCCGGCCTGGCGGCCGGGCGGATGCGCCGGGAACTGGAGAAGGAGCCGGAGCGGGACCTGGTACTGAAGCGGTTCGTGTCCTCGTTGTCCACGGACGACGGGGACGTCCTGCGGCGCCTCCTGATCGAGGCGGTGGCCGAGCCGGCTCCGGCCGAGGGTGCGGCCGCGCTGGAGGCCGAGGCGTGACGCTGCTCCTGGTGATCGTCGCCCTCGCCGTGGTGCTTCCCTGGGGAGCGGCGCCGGCGGCCGGCCGGCTGGCCGGGCTGCTTCCGCCCCGCGAGGCCTCCCTGACGCTCGCGGGAGCGGCGGTGCTGCTCGCGGGCGGCACGGTCGCGGCACTGGTCGGGCTCTTCCATGTGCCGTTCCTGGCGGCGCTGGAGCATCTGCGGCTCGCCCAGGTGACGGCGGACTGGCCGGCGGTGTTGCCGGTGTCCTGCGCCGCCGGGGCCCTGCTCGCCGTGCAGGCGGTCCGGCTGGTGCTGGCCGCCCGCCGGCACCGGGCGCTGCTGTCGCGGGCGTGGGCGCTGACCGGGGAGGGGACGGCCGAGGGCGACGTGCTCGTCGTGCCCGGCGAGGAGGCGGAGGCCTTCGCCCTTCCGCGCCACCGCGGGCGCGCGGGCCGCGTCGTCGTGTCGGAGGGCATGCTCAGGGTCCTCGGACCGTCGGAGCGCGCGGTGCTGCTCGCCCATGAACGGGCCCATCTCCGCGGGCGTCACCACGTGTTCTCGGCCGTCGTCGGCCTGGCCGCCGCGGTGCATCCGGCGCTCGCGCGGCTCGGGCCCGCGCTGGAGTTCCACCTGGAGCGGTGGGCGGACGAGGCCGCCGCCGCGGCGGTGGGAGACCGGAGGGCCGCCGCGACCGCCATCGCCCGGGCCGCGCTGGCCGGGGCGGGTGGGCGCGGCAGCGGACTCCTGTCCGTGAGCACGGGGCCGGTCCCCCGGCGCGTTCAGGCTCTGCTGGAGCCGGAGCCCGCCGGGCCCACGGGGCGCGGGCCGCGTGCGGCCGCGTCCGGTCTCGTCGCCGCGGTGGTGGTGTCGGCCCTGCTGGCGCTCGGCCTCGCCTACGGCCTGCACGAGTACGTGGAGTACGCGGCCAGGAGGATCGTCGGCCACGGACCGGTCTGACGGCGCGGATCTGACGACATCGATGTAGACCAATGATCGGAAGCGTGGGTATGGTGAGCCTCGGCTTGCTTCTTTCGACGCCCGGGGCGTCGCGCTTTTCCGATGATGGGGACACGGTTTGTACGACGGACGGCAGGGATCGTCGAGTCCGTTCGAGCAGTCCGTCTACCTCCTGTCGGAGGCCGGGCGGGCCGTCGACCGTCTGCTGGCGGAGCGGCTGGAACACCGGGGGCTGACCCCGGTCCACCACGCGTTGCTGTCGGCGCTGGCGCAGCTGGGACCGCACGGTCGGCACGATCTCACCACCCGGGTCACGGCGCCCGGGGCCGAGGTGGACCAGGCCCTCGACGACCTCCTGTCGGCACGCCTGCTCCAGTCGATGGTCGTCCACGTCGGCGGTCGGCAGGAGGTTCTGACGATCACCCCCTCGGGCGAGGCCGCCCTGGACGTGCTCCACACCGACGCGTCCGCGACCCAGGACGACCTGCTGGCGCCCCTGACGAAGGGGCAGCGCGCCGAGCTCAACTCCCTTCTCCGGCGCGTGTGCGCGGCCGCCGCCCGCGGCGCCGGGCAACGGCCGCGGCTCCGCGAGGACGACGGTTGGGCACTGACCCGCGGATCCCGGCGCACCTGGGCGCGGGTCCGGGACGGCGTCGGCCCGGCCGACGGACCGGGCGTCGCGACGGCGGGCTGACTCCCCCGCGCGGAGAACTCAGTTCGGCACCGGACTGAGGGCCGCCCGGTGCTTCGTGAGCGGTGCCCCGCCGGCGCCGTCGAGCGCGAGGAGACGGTCCGCGTGGGCCGAGACCAGGGGCAGGTCGTGGCTGACCAGGACGACGGCGAGGCCCTGGTCGGTCCGCAGGCGGCGCAGGAGTTCCATGATGCCGTCGGCGGTGTCGGCGTCGAGGGCGGAGGTGACCTCGTCGCAGAGCAGCACGTCGGGTTCGGCGGCCAGCGCCCGGGCGATGGAGACCCGCTGGCGCTGCCCGCCGGAGAGTTCGTGGGGGCGGCGGTCGGCGTGGCCGGGGGTGAGGCCGACGGCGGTGAGCAGTTCGGCGACGCGGGCGTCGCACCGGTCGGCGGGCCGGGCGAAGTG
This sequence comes from Kitasatospora sp. NPDC036993, assembly GCF_055607525.1. Lineage (NCBI taxonomy): Bacteria > Bacillati > Actinomycetota > Actinomycetes > Kitasatosporales > Streptomycetaceae > Kitasatospora > Kitasatospora sp. NPDC036993. The sequence goes on from NZ_JBVJRP010000008.1 coordinate 26,910, forward strand.
GAGCTTCAGCGGGCGCGCGAGGGTGGCCCCGACGGTGTGGGCGGGGTTGAGGGCGCCGAGCGGGTTCTGCGGGACGAGCTGGATGCGGCGCCGCTGGTCGCGGGTGCGCCGCCGGTAGGAGGGGGCCAGGGGTGCGCCACCGAGGCTGATGCTTCCGGCCTCGGGGCGGTGGAGGCCGGCGAGGGTGCGCAGCAGGGTGGTCTTGCCGCATCCCGAGGGCCCGGTGATCCCGGTCAGCGTGCCGGGGTGCAGGGTGAGGTCGAGGCCGGAGAGGACCTGCCGGCGGGTCCGGCCGGTGCCGACCCCGGCGTCGAGTGCCTTCACCTCGACGACGGGCTCCGCACCGGCGCGAGCGCGAACCGGCGTGGGCTCCGGGGGTGTTGCCGGCGTGCTCGGGTCCGTGGCCGGGCCAGCGGGCTCCAGTGCGAGCACCTCGTCGGCGCAGCGGGCGACGAAGTCGGAGTCGTGGCTGGTGAGGGCGATGGCGATGGCGTCGCGGTCGGCGAGGTCGCGCAGCAGGTCGGCGATGTCGTCGCGCAGGGCGGCGTCCAGGCCGGCGGTGGGTTCGTCGAGGAGGAGGATCGCGGGCCGGCGGGCGAGGGCGCGGGCGAGGGCGACGCGCCGCTGCTGTCCGCCGGACAGGCTCGCGGTGCGGCGGTGTTCGAGGCCTTCGCCGGCCGGCAGCCGGACGACGCTCAGCAGGTCCGCCACCGGGGTTCGGCGGCGCTGCGGGGAGGTCTCGCCGATGAGCCGGGCGACGCGCATCCGGGGGTTGAGTCCGGAGCCCGGGTCCTGGCCGACGAAGGCGAGCCGGTGGCGGCGCAGCCGGCGCAGTTCCTCGGGCGGGAGGGTGAGGATGTCGTGGCCGAGGACGGTGAGGCTGCCGGCCGCGACGTGCGCGCCCGGGGGGAGGGCGCCGACGAGGGCGCGCAGCAGGGTGGTCTTGCCGGCGCCGGAGGGGCCGGTGACGGCGGTGATGCGGCCCGGGGTGAGGGTGAGCGTGGCGTCGGTGAGCAGCGGGGTGTCCCCGAGGGTGATGGTCAGTCCGGCGGCGCGGGCGGCGGGGTCGGTGGTGCTCACAGCGGGGTCTCCGGGGTGGGCCGGGCGGGGGCGAGGGCTTCGGCGGCGAGGTTGACGCTGATGGCGAGCAGGCCGATGGCGAGGCAGGGGGCGCCGACGGCCCACGGGTTGAGGGTGATGCCGGCGGCGTTCTCGCGGATCATCAGCGCCCAGTCGGCTTCCGGGGGTTGGGGGCCGAGTTGGAGGAAGGCGGCGACGGAGACGATGTAGATGCCTTCGACGAAGCGCAGGCCGAACAGGGCGAGGACGGTGGAGCGCAGGTTGGGCAGGACCTCGTGGACGGTGAGGTGCCAGAGGTTCTCGCCGCCCGCGGCCGCGGCTTCGACGAAGCCGGTGGTGGCGACGGGGGCGGCCGCGGCGGCGACGATCCGTACCGCGTAGGGGATGCCGAGGAGGGTGGCGGCGGCCGCGACGGCCAGGCGGCCGCCGGCGGGCCAGGCCAGGGCGATGAGCATGATGGCGAGGACGGAGGGCAGCAGGATCGTCAGGTCCGCGGCTCGTTCGATCCACCGGCCGAGGGCCGGGCGCAGTACGGCGACGATGCCGACGGCGGTGGCGGCCGCGGTGACGACCAGGGCGATGGCCAGGGCGGTGGCGATCAGGGGTGCGCCGCCGGTCAGGAGGCGGCTGAGGACGTCGCGGCCGAGCTGGTCGCCGCCGAGCGGTGCGTCGCCGCCCGCTTCGGCGTAGGGGAAGGCGACCGGGGCGTCGATCGGGTGCGCGGCGAGGAGCGGTCCGGCGAGGGCGAGGGCGACCAGGACGAGTGCGGGAACCGCGCGGATGAGCACCCGTCGCCTGGTGCGTCGGACGGTGGGCGCGGGGGCCGCTGTCGGGGCGTCGGCGGTCATCGGCGCTCCTCTCCGAGGGTGGTGGTGCGGACGAGGTCGGCGAGCAGCAGGAGCAGGCTGATGGCGGCGCCGGCCGCGGCCACGACTCCGGCGACGAGCGGGGTGTCGCGGTCGGTGATGGCTCCGGCCAGGATGGCGCCAATGCCGGGGTAGTTGAAGAGGGTCTCGACCACGACGGTGCCGCCGAGCAGCATGCCGGCGGAGGTGGCGATGCCGACGGCGACGGCCGGCAGGGCACCGGGGAGCATGTGGTGGCTGAGGACGCGTCGGCGGGGCAGGCCGTCGAGGATGGCGGCCTGGACGTGGGGCAGGGCCGACTGGTCGGCGAGGGCGCCGCGCACGATGCGGGTGTTCCAGCCGATCTGGGGGACCGCCAGGGAGAGCAGCGGCAGGACGATCATGGTCCATGACTCGGGTCTGCCGTCCGGTCCGGTGAGGGTGACGGCGGGCAGCCAGCCGGTCCACTGGGACAGCAGCAGGAGCAGGGCGACGGAGACGACGAACTCCGGCAGGGCGAACGCGGCGGTGGACAGGGCGTCGACGGCGCGGTCGACGCGCCCGCCCGGGCGCAGCGTGGCCCAGCCGCCGAGGGCGAGCGCGCCGACGGTGCTCAGGGCGAGGGCGAGGGCGCCGAGCAGGAGGGTGTTGGGGAAGGGGCCGGCCAGGACGTCGGTGACGTGCTGTCCGCGCGCGGTGGTGCCGAGGTCTCCGGTGGGCAGGCCGGTCATCCAGTCCCGGAACCGCTCGGCGACCGGGCGGTCGAGGCCCATGGCGGTGCGGCGGGCGGTGAGGTCGGCGGCGGTGACGCCCCGGTCGGAGGTCGCGCCGGCGGCGTCGCCGGGCAGCAGCTCGATGGCGGCGAACACCGCCGCGAGCAGGACGACGAGCATGACCAGGCGTCGGGCGGCCTGGCGGGCGGCCCGGCCCGCACCGGGGAGGATGCGGGCCGGGAGGCTGCGGGGCGCGCGGGCGCCCGGTTGGAGCGTGGTCAACGCGCCAGCCAGGTCTTCTCGAGCTGGACGCGGCCGTAGCCGGGGAGCGTGGGCAGGTCGCGGACGGCGGCTCCGGCGAGGTCGATGCCGTCGGCCATGCCCCACAGCAGGTAGCCGGAGCTGGCGAACTCGATCTCCTGGAGCTGGTGCAGCAGCTTGTCGCGCTCGGCGGGGTCGGCGGTGCCCATGGCCTTGCGGTAGGCCTCGTCGAAGCCCGGCTCGTTCCAGCCGGACTCGTTCTGGCCGGCGTCCGAGAGCATCGTCTTGGAGGCGAAGAAGACGACGGAGTCGTTGGTGCCCCAGTAGCTGGTGTAGAGCGTGCCCTTGAGCCAGGTGGCGTCCCAGAACGCCTTGGAGTCCTGCTTCACGACGTTGATCTTCACTCCGGCCTCGCGGGCCTGGGTGGCGAACAGCGTCGCGGACTCCGCCAGGCCGGCGATGTCCTCGGTGGTGACGAGGTCGTACGTCTTCGAGGTGTCGAAGCCGGCGTCGGCGAGCAGTTGCCTGGCCTTGGTCAGGTCCCGGGTGCGCTGCGGGATGTCCTTGGCGAAGGCCGGGTCGCCGGTGCCGAGGATGTCGTTGCCGACGCTGCCGTAACCGGAGAGGACCTGCTTGACCATGGCGTCGCGGTCGACGGCGAGCTTGAGGGCCTCGCGCACCCGTACGTCGGCGAACGGGCCGTCGGCGGTGCGCATGACGATGGGCATCGCCATGTCGTTGGGGCGGCGGACGATCCGGACGTCCTTGCGGGCCTCGGCGGTGCGGGCGGCGACGGCGCCGACGTTGGAGGCGACGTCGATCTGCCCGGCGAGCAGGGCGTTGGCCATGGCCTGGGGGCTTTCGAAGAGGCGCACCTCCACGGCGTCCAGCAGGACCTTGCCGCCGTACCAGGTGTCGTTGCGCACCAGGCGGGCGTTGCCGTCGCGGTACCAGTCGAGCTTGAAGGGGCCGGTGCCCGGGGCGCCGGCGATCGCGTCGTCCTTGGTGTCCTCCTTCATGACGAAGGTGGTCAGGCGGGTCTGTAGCGGCAGGTCGGCGTTGGGGTAGTCGGAGACCAGGACGACGGTCCTGGCGTCCTCGGCCGTGATGCCCTCGGGCTGGATGCCGGGCAGCCGGCTCTTGCCGGCCGGGGTGTTGCGCAGCCGCTTCAGCGACCAGACGACGTCGTCGGCGGTGACCGGGGTGCCGTCGTGGAACGTGGCACCGTCGGCCAGGGTGAAGCGCCAGGTCTTCAGGTCGTCCGACGGCTTCCAGGAGGCGGCCAGGCGGGGAGCGGTGTTGGTCTTGTCCCCGGGTATCGCGAGCGTGTCGTAGATCAGGCTGATGACGAGGTAGTCGCTCTCGTTGGCCTGGGTGCCGTGCGGGTCCCGGGTGACGGCGGAGGCCTTCCCCAGCGCACCGATCTTCAGCGTCCCTCCGGGGCGGGGCTGCTGACCCGTTCCGCCGGAGGCCGCGGGGTCCGTGGTGCCACCCTTGCCGCCGCCGCAGGCGGCGAGCACGCCGATCGCCCCGGCTCCGGCTCCGGCCCACAGCAGCTGTCGTCTGGTGACGCCCACGTTCGATCCTCGTCTCGGTTCCGTGCTCGATTTGCTTAGGGTTACCTACCCTAAATTCGAGCCATGTCGCAAGCCGTCCGGCGGGGCGCGGCCCACTTCCGGCCACGCGCCCCCGACCGCCAACTCGCGTCATGAGCAGGGGCGTTACCCCTGCGCGGCGCGTGCGCCGCCCCCTGGAACAGGGACTACGTAAATGTAGACATCCAGCCGGGTAAGGCTTGCCTAACCTCAAAGTCGTTGTTACGTTTCCTGTCGTCCGGCCGTTCGAGCCGCCCCGGACCACCGCCCCACGCGCAGCTCCCGTCGCCGTCCCGCACCGGCGCGGTGATGCCACGTGCCCGCACCAGTGCTCCTTCTCCTCTCCTGTCCCCGGAAGGTCCCGCCGTGCCCACCTGCCCTGCCCCGGTACGCCGTCTCGACGCCGACGACGTCGCGGAACTCACCACCACCGCCGCCGAGTTGCTGGCCCTCCACGGCTCCGCGACCAGCCCCGCCCTGCTCGCCGACCTGCCCGTGACCTGCGCCCGGCTCGGCGAGCCGCTGCGCCACCGGCTGCGTCCGGTCGACACCCCCGACGGCCTGTTCGTGCTGCGCGGCCTGGAGATCGACGACTCCGGTCTCGGCCCCACGCCCGGCCACTGGTCCACCGTCGGTGACGCCGGCGCGCTCTGGGACGTGGTGCTGCTGCTCGTCTCCACCCTGATGGGCACCCCGATCGCGTGGGACGGCCAGCAGGACGGCCGGTTCGTGCACAACATCGTGCCCTCGCCCGGCCACGAGAGCGAGCAGACCGGCGCCTCCAGCTCCGTCCTGCTCACCCCGCACACCGAGGACGCCTTCCACCCGGGCCGCGCGCACCTGCTGCTGCTGTGCTGCATGCGCAACCACGACGCCATCGCCACCACCGCGGCCGGCGTGCGCCTCGCCGACCTGTCCGACGCCGACGTCGAGCAGCTGAAGCGGCCCGTCGCGCCGATCCTGCCCGACGACGCCTACGAGCAGGCCCGGCAGTTCGGCGGCCGGCCCGCCCCGGTGCCCACCCTGTTCGAGACGCCCGAAGGCCTGACGATGCGCTACGACCCCGCCTACACCCCGCTGGAGGAGACCGACGAGGCATGGCGCGAGGCCTACGGGCACCTCGGTGAGGAACTCGCCCGGGTCTCGGTCGCGGTGAGCCTGGAGCCAGGCGACATCCTGGTCGTCGACAACGACCTCGTCGTCCACGGCCGGGTGCCGTTCCAGGCCCGCTACGACGGCACCGACCGCTGGCTCAAGCGCGCCTCCGTCCGCGTCGGGCAGCGCCCCACCCGCCCGGCCGCCGAGAACGACGAACACGGCTACGGCCAGGCCGCCCTCACCGCCTGGGCCGCCTGAACCACCGCTGCCGCCGCCTCACCACCTCGAAAGGGCACCCTCATGGACCGCGACGACACCACCCTGCGCGTACTGTCCACCAGCGACCTCGCCGGCCTGGACATCAGCCTCGCCGACGTCGTCGACACCGTCGAACAGGCCTACCGCACCCTTGCCGCCGGGCAGTCCGACAACCCGCGCAAACTCACCGTCAAGCCCGCCGACGGCCACTCCGTCTCCTACGCCATGCTCGGCCGCGACGGCGTGCGCAACGTCGTCGCCGTCAAGACCTCGTACAAGCACGGCCTCGACGAGAGCCGCGAGAACCAGCACTACTACACGACGCTGACCATCTACGACGACGTCACCGGCCTGCCCGTCGCCATGATGGACTGCTCCCGCATCGGCTCCCTGCGCACCCCGGCCGTCTCCGCCCTGCTGGCCCGCGAGTGCGCAACCCCCGGCGCGTCCACCGCGCTGGTGATCGGCACCGGCACCCAGGGGCGGCTCGCCCTGCCGTTCCTGCTCACCACCCTGCCCGGGCTGAAGCGCCTCCTGCTGTCCGGCACCCACCCCGACGGCATCGCCGCGGTCCGCACCGAACTCGCCCGGCACTTCCCCGACCGGGAGATCGAACTGGTCACCGACCTGGAGGCCGCCGCCCGCGACGCCGACGTCGTCGTCGCCACCGCCGGCGGACACACCCCGGCCGCCGTCGAGGCCGACTGGCTGCGGCCCGGTGCGGTGGCGATCCTCGTCGGCCACGGCCTGGCTCCCTCCGCCCTCCACCGGGCGGACCGGGTGATCGCCACCAGCGAGGCCCAGATGCGCGTCACCGGCACCGACATGGCCGACGCGGACGGCAGCCTCCCGGCCGTCGACCTGGAGCTGCCCGTCGTCATCTCCGGCGCCTCCCAGGCCCGCACCGCCCCCGGACAGCGGATCTTCGCCTACAACAGCGGACTCGTCGTCACCGACATCGCGCTGGGCCACCGCTTCGCCCAGCTCGCCGCCGGCCAGGGCCTCGGCACCGAGGTGGCGCTGTGGCGCTGACCCTGCCCGCCCACCCCGACCCGCTCGCCGACCGGATCCACGACAGCGGCCTGCTCCACGAACTCGCCCACGGCCTCCGCGGCCCCTTCCACTACCTGCTGCCCGAGCGGTTCGACGCCAACCTCGCCGCGTTCCGCACCGCCCTGGCCGACGCCGGGGTGGAAGGCCGGGTCCACTACGCGAAGAAGGCCAACAAGGCCTCCGTGTACGTCGAGCGCTGCGCCGCGGCCGGCGCCGGAGTCGACGTCGCCTCGCTCGGCGAACTGCGCGACGCCCTCGGCCACGGCGTGCGCGGCGAGGACCTCGTCGTCACCGGCCCCGCCAAGCACCCGGAGCTGCTGCTGGTCGCGGCCCGGCAGGGCGCGCTGATCGCCGTCGACGCCCTCGACGAGCTGGAGCGCCTGCTCCGCCTCGGCGGCGACCGCCCCGTACGGGTCCTGCTGCGCCGGTACCCGCAGGACCAGCCGCGCAGCCGGTTCGGCCTGGACGACGCGCAGTTGCACGAGGCGCTGGAGCGCTGCGCCGCGGCCGGGGACGCCGTACGGATGGAGGGCTTCAGCTTCCACCTCTCCGGCTACGCGATCCAGCCGCGCGCCGACCTCGCCGGGGAACTCGTCGAACTCTGCCTCAAGGCCAGGTCGTCGGGCCTTCCGGCGGACCGGATCAGCATCGGCGGCGGCTTCCCCGTCGACTACGTCGCCGCCGAGGCCTGGGACGCCTTCCTCGCCGGACAGGGGCCCGGGCACTACCACGGCGAGAAGTCCTTCGCCGCGGGCGACTTCTACCCGTACCACTCCCCCGTCGCCGGCGCGGACGCGCTGCGGGCGATCCTCGCCGCCAGCCCCGGCGGCAGTGGTCCGAGCCTCGCCGAGCGGCTGCGGCAAGCCGGCGTGCTGCTCCTGCTGGAGCCCGGCCGCGCCCTGCTGGACCGCGCCGGGTCGTCGGTGTTCCCCGTCCAGGGGGTCAAGGACCGCGCCGGGTACGGGATCGTCACCGTGGACGGCACCAGCCTCAGCCTGTCCGAGCAGTGGTTCAACAGCGAGTACCTGCCCGATCCGGTCCTGCTCCGCGACCGCGGCGAAGGTACCGGACACACGGAACAGCCGTACCCGGCCTGCGTGGGCGGGGCCAGCTGCCTGGACTCCGACCTGCTGACCTGGCGCAAGATCGCCTTCCCCGCCCGGCCCCGGGTCGGCGACCTGCTCGTCTACCCCAACACCGCCGGCTACCAGATGGACTCCAACGAGTCCCCCTTCCACGAACTCCCGCTGCCGCCGAAGGTCGTCATCGACCACCACGGCGACCGCCCGCGCTGGCACCTCGACCGCTGACCCCCGCCCCGCCGTCCCACGGAGCCCCACCATGACCGACGCCCTGAACCGCCCCCCGGTGGTCAGCCGGATTTCCGACCTCATCGGCTACACCCCGCTGTTCGAACTCGCCCGCGCCGACAACGGCGCCCGGCTGCTCCTCAAGCTGGAGATGTTCAACCCCACCGGCAGCGCCAAGATCCGGATGGCCCGCCAGATGGTCCTCGAAGCCGAGGAGCGCGGCGAACTGCGCGAGGGCGGCCACATCATCGAGTCCACCTCCGGCAACACCGGCCTGGGCCTGGCCGTGGTCGCCGCCGAACGCGGCTACCGCTTCACCGCCGTCGTCGACAACCACGCCGCCGCCGACAAACTGCGCGGCATGAAGGCGATGGGCACCGAACTCGTCTACGTCGACGCCGACACCGACGGCGAGGAACTCCACACCGCGGCCCGCGAGGAACTCGCCGAGGAGATGGCCCGCGGCAAGGACAACACCGTCTTCACCGAGCAGCACAACAACCCCGGCAACGCCGTCGGGTACTACGCCGTCGGCCGCGAGATCGCCCAGGCCCTCGACAACCGGGTCGACGTGCTGATCGGCGCGGTCGGCACCGGCGGCGGCCTGTGCGGGACCGCCCGCGAACTCAGGAAGTCCGTGCCCGGCGTCGCCGTCGTGGGCGTCGAACCGAAGGGCTCGATCGCCTTCGGCCCGCCCGCCCACGACTACTACCAGTCCGGCACCGGCACCCCCGAGGGCGCCACCATCGGCCTGCTCGTCGACTACGACCTCATCGACGAGGGCGTGAAGGTCGGCGACGTCGAGGCCTTCGCGACCGCCCGCGTCGTCGCCCGCCGCACCGGCCTGCTCATCGGCGGCTCCGCCGGGGGCGTCGTCCACGAGGCGCTGAACCGCCTGAGGACCCTGGCGCCGGATGCCGTTATGGTCGCCTTCGTCAACGACGGTGGCGAGAAGTACCTGGACACCGTCTTCAACGACGACTGGATGAACGCCCGGGCACTGCTCGACGAGGCCGTGGAGGCCGACATCGACGAGTCGCTCGCCAAACTCCGCAGGCCCTGACTTCCGAGAAACGTGACACCCACGATGCAGCAGCTAGCCACCCTCGTCCGCGACAGCCGCGCCCTCGCCGCGCTGGCCGTCCCGCTCGCCCTCACCCAGCTCGCCCAGGTCGCCCTCACCACCACCGACACCATCATGATGGGCGTCCTCGGCACGGAGGCCCTGGCGGCCGGCGGCCTCGCCCTGGTCGTCTTCAACCAGCTGCGGACCATGGGCGTCGGCCTCGTCACCTCCGTCGGCAACCAGGTCGCGGCCGCCGCGGCCCGGGCCGAACGGGCCCAGGGCTCCGAGAGGGCCGAGGGCACCGGCGACGACGACGTACGGGGCCTGGTGCGGGCGGCGATGGCGGTCGCCACGCTCGCCGGCCTCGCCGGAGCCGTCCTGATGGTCCTCATCGGCCAGGCCGCGACCCTGCTCGGCCAGGACGCCGCCGTCGCCCACCGCGCCCAGGGCATGCTCGCCGCACTGGCGCCGGGCCTGCTGCCCTGCCTCTGGTTCCAGGCGATCCGTCAGTTCACCGTCGGCATGCGCCGCCCCCAGGCCCTGCTGCGGATCACCATCGCCTCCGTCGCCGTCAACGCGGGGCTCAACTGGATCTTCATCCACGGCACCTGGGGCCTGCCGAAGCTCGGACTCACCGGCATCGGCGTCGCCACCAGCAGCGTCTACCTGCTGTCCTTCCTCGCCCTCCTCGGCTCCGCCCGCCGCGACCCGCAGCTGGCGCCGCTGCTGAGCCTGGACTTCTGGCGCGCCGACGCGGCCACCGTGCGCCGCCTGCTCGGCCTCGGCACCCCGATCGCCGCCACCTACGGCTCCGAGGCCGGGTTCTTCTCCGTCACCGCCCTGTTCGCCGGCAGCTTCGGCGCCGCCGCGCTCGCCGCCCACACCGCCGTCAACCAGCTGATCTACATCGTCTTCCAGGTCGCCGTCGGCCTCTCCCACGCGGCGTCCATCAACGTCAGCCGGGAACTCGCCCTCGGCGAGTACACCGCCGCCCGCCGGATCAAGAACACCGCCCTCGCCTGCGGAGCGGTCGTCACCACCCTCGTCGGCATCGCCTACCTCGCCCTCCCCGACCTCGTCCTGCGGCCCTACTTCGACGCCGGCTCGGCGGCCGACCGGCAGGGCCTGGAGATCGCCACCGGTCTGCTGGCCGTCGTCGCCGTCCTCCAGTTCTTCGACTGCGCCCAGAACATCGGCGTCGGACTGCTGCGCGGCCTCGACGACACCAGGAGCGGCTTCCGCATCACCCTGATCGGCTACTGGCTCGTCGGCCTGCCCGCCGCCTGGCTGCTCGCCTACCCGCTCGGCGGCGAGACCCGCGGCCTCTGGCTCGGCCTGCTCATCGGCCTCGCCACCACCGCCGTCCTCCTGCTGCGCCGCTACGGCCTCGCCCTCACCGCCAGGGCCGCCGCCGTGCCCGAAGCGGCCGTGGCGGGCTGAGCCGGCCCGACCACGGCAGCGGCGCGGCCCCCGAGGGAGCCGCGCCGCCGTCATGTCAGGCCGCTGTCACGTCACTCCGCCGGCAGTCGCGGCGTGCGCGGCGGCACCGTCCGCCGGCTGCCGGTCGCCTCGAAGGCCGCGGCGAGGGTCAGCAGGGCGTTGTCGTCGTAGGCGCGGCCCGCGAAGGTCAGTCCGACGGGCATGCCGGTGTCCGTCATGGTGCCCATCGGCACGGTGACCGTCGGGACGCCGAGGTGGCGGGGCACCAGGTTGCCGTTGGCGACCCAGACGCCGTTGCGCCAGCCGAGGTCGGCGGACGCCTCGGAGACGTCCATGTCCGCCGGGCCGACGTCGGCGACCGCGGGGAACACCACCGCGTCCAGCCGCAGGCCGTCCATCCAGAGCTCCAGGTCGACCCGGCGGGTCTCCTCCAGCCCGCGCAGTCCCTGTTCGAGGTGCGGCATGTCGGTGAAGGACGCGTACGGACGCTCGCGCACGAGGCGCGGGTAGTCGCCGATCGTGTCGTCGAAGCCCTCGTAGCGGTCCGGGAGTTCACCCTCCTGCTTGGGGAAGACGCGGTCGCCGTCGACCTCGGCCAGGCCGGCCAGCTCCGGGTCGCCGTTGGCGCGCAGGAAGTCGTCCCACGCCCAGGCGGACAGGTCCTCGATCTCGACGGTGAGGAAGTCGCGGCCGACCAGCCCGCGGGTGAACAGCGAGGGCGCGCCGGGGCGGTCGGACTCGTAGTTGGTCACGACGGGGAAGTCGACCTCGACCACCTCGGCGCCGGCCGCCTCCAGGTCCCGGCGGGCGGCTTCCCACAGGGCGATCACCGAGGGGCGGGTGTCGATCCGCTGACCGGTCTGGCCGCCGATGCCGCCGTCGGGGTTGGTGCCGGCGTCGGGGTCGGCGTTGATGTACATCGCGGGGACGCCGACGCGCTTGCCGGCGAGGGCGGCGCGTGCGCCCTGCGCGTCGGCCGGGGCGAGCGCCGGGTACGAGGCGGGGCGCACCTGCGACGCCGCGGGAATCGGCACCCACGGCTGGGCGCGCCACAGGTCACCGCGCGTCTGCGGGTCGTCGGCGACGACGACGTCGAGCAGTTCGAACAGGTCGGCCATGGTGCGGGTGTGCGGGACCACGACGTCCATCGTCGGCACCAGCGGCCAGTTGCCGCGCACCGAGATGACGCCGCGGCTGGGCGTGTAGGCGCACAGCGCGTTGTTGGAGGCGGGTGCCCGGCCCGACGACCAGGTCTCCTCGCCGAGGCCGAACGCGCCGAACGAGGCGGCCGTCGCGGTGCCCGAGCCGTTGGAGGAGCCGGAGCCGTAGGCGCTGGTGAGCCAGTCGGCGCTGTACGGGCTCTCCGCGCGGCCGTACACGCCGCGCTGCATGCCGCCGTTGGCCATCGGCGGCATGTTGGTCAGGCCGATGAGGACGGCCCCGCCCGCGCGCAGCCGCTCGACGGCGAAGGCGTCGCGCTGGGCGACGAGGTGCTCGAAGGCCGGCGAACCGGCCGCGGCCGTCAACCCCTTCGCGAGGTAGCTGTCCTTGGCGGTGTACGGGATGCCGTCCAGCGGACCGAGGGTCTCGCCGCGCGCGCGGCGGGCGTCGGAGGCCTCCGCCTCGGCGCGGGCGTCCGGATTCATCACGACCATCGCGTTGAGCGCGGTGGCGGTGCCGGGCCGGTCGTAGGCGGCGATCCGCGCGAGGTAGGCGTCGAGCAGCCCGACCGCGGTGGCCTCGCCCTTCTCCAGCGCCGCGCGCAGGTCGGCGATACCGGTCTCCACAACATCGAATCCGCGCGTCATGCGGGTGTCTCCTGGATGGTCGGGTCGGACAGTGCGGACCGCCGGGCTTCGGGCCGATCGCGCGCGCCGTCATGCCACTCAGCCGCATTGACTAGATTTTCAGTCTAGACTACCGATCTAGGACCACGGAACCGAGACGAGGCCATGCCGACGCCAGAGCCCCAGCCCACCCGGCCACAGCCCCTCCCCCCGCCGGACGGCACGCCCGGACCCGCGGCGGACACCGGGCCGCGTACCGCCCCCCGGCCCGCCCGGACCCCGGCCGACCGGAAGCGCCGGCCCAGCGGCGACGAGGCACGGGGAAGGGCGATGCGGGCGGCCATCAGCGCCATCGCCGAGAAGGGCGCCGCGGGCGTACGGATGTCGGACATCGCCGCGCGGGCCGGCATGAGCACCGGCCACATCCTCTACCACTTCGGCAGGAAGGACCGCCTGCTGCTCGAAGTCCTCGTCTGGAGCGAGGCGGACCTCGGCGCCCGGTACCAGCAGGCCGCCGACCGGGCCGCCTCCCCCGCGGAGAAGCTGGCCCTGTTCGTCCGCTTCTACCTGCCCCGTCACCAGGGCGACGAACGCTACGCCCTGTGGACTCAGGTCCTGGCCCAGCACCACGACGACGAGGGGCGGCACCTGCTCACCGAGCTGTCCGACGTCTGGGAGGAGCGCCTGGAAGCCGTCCTCCTCGAAGGCCGGGCCTCGGGACGGTTCGCCGACGTGGACACCGCCGAGTTCACCATCAGGGCGGTGGCCATGCTCAACGGGCTCTCCGGCGACATCATGTTCGGACGGCCGCGCTGGCAGCAGGCCTCCGCGGACGCGTTCGCCCTGGCCGCCCTCGAACGCGAACTGCGCCCGCCCGCCCGGCTGTGACGGCGCGCCCCGCTGCCGCGGTCCGCTGGTCCGCCGCACGGACGCGCATCCGCCGGCGCCACGTCAGGGACGACCGCGGACCTCGCCCGCGCAGCCGGCCAGCGGGTTGGGAACGGACACGAAGCGGGATTCCGTGCCGCCCAGGTCGAGCCAGCGGGAGAGCAGGCTGGCCTTGCCCGGGACCGTGGCCGCGCCGAGGAGCGCGGTGATCTCCGGGACGCCGCGCTCCCGGTCGCATCTCTCGAACTCCCGCCGCGCGAGCGGCCACAGCACGCCCGCCGTCCCCGGGAAGCGGTGCGCGAGGGTGCCGGCGATCTCGCCGAGGTTGTTGACGACGAGGCAGTACACCAGGCGCTGCCAGGCCGCCTCACGGGGCGTCTCGGGGACGACCCTGGCGCCCTCGGTGTCGCGGAAGACGGCCTGGACGGGAACGCCGTCCGCGTCCACGCCGACGAGGGTGTTCTGGAGGTGGCACTCGACCACCACGCCGTAACGGGCGTACGCCTCCAGGACGGGCGGGACGACGTGGCCCAGGTACGCCGACCACCAGCGCAGCGGATCGGTGACGCGGTCGAGCGGGTTGCCGTCGAAGCGCTCGGCGAGCGCGGCGGCCAGCACCGCGGTGGCGCCCGGCAGGAGGTGCCCGTCCAGGCCGTCCCTGACCACGACCGGGAAGGTCTCCTCGAGACCGCGGACCGTACGGTGCCCGGGTTCGCTCAACCAGGCCGCCGGACCGTCCATCGCCGCGAAGGCGGCGGCGGCCAGCGGGTCCCTGCGGCGCCCCTGGCGCAGGTCGTGCAGCCACAGCCGCCGGACGTCGTTGGTGATCCACACCTCCAGGCTCAACTTCAGGAACAGGTCGGCCGGTCCGGGGCCCTCAGGCCTCCCCGGGACGTGGACGGTGCGCACCGACGACGTCGCCCGGGCCTGCCAGGCAGTGGCACCCAGCCGGACGAGACGGCCCCGGGCGAAGGCCGCGCGCACCGCGGGCAGCCGGCGGCTGAGCGCGAACTGCCAGGGATGGACGGGCAGCGGACGGAACCCGGGCGGAGCCTGGCCCAGGGAGTCGAGGACGCGGGTGTCGCCCTCGTCGATCACCGCGTCCGTCGAGACGCCGAGCAGGACGAGCGGGAAGCGGGCGTACGCCTCCGGGGCGTAGCGGAGCCAGGCGGCGGGCGGACCGCCGCCACTGCGTGCCTTGGGAGCCGGGTGGCAGGGGTGGCCCATGACGAGGGCCTGTTCGGAACGCAGCCACAGGTCGTCGGGCGGGGTGGCGCGGGCCCGGGCCGCGAGGACGGCCTCCAGGGCCGCGCGGCTGGCGGTCGCCTCGGTGACGAGCGCGGGGTTGGCACGCCCGGTGGTGGCCCGCATCTCCTGTGCGGCGAGATCGACGAGCCCGGCGTGGCGCAGCGGCCGCCAGCCCGTGCCGGTCCACAGTTCCGGCGAGGAGGGCCGGTGACGGGTGCGGACCCGGAGCAGCCGTCCGCTGGCGTGCAGGCGGTGGACGGTGTGGCCGGCGGGTGTGCTCCCCGCCGGTTCGGCGGCTTCACGCAGGAGGCAGTTGAGCAGAGGCGTGACGGACAGCGCGTCGGCTGCCCGGGCGAAGTCCCGCATGGGCCGCCACCCTACGTGGAACGAGCTGGGTGTGGTGGGAGATCGGGTGTGCGGCAGCGCCGCCGAGCGGCGGCTGGCAGAGCAACTGGGCGACATCCACCCGGAGCGGGTCGATGCCTACCTGGCCGCTCTGCCCGGGGCGCGGGCCGCCGTGCTGGCACGGCTGTGGCGGGGGCTGGTCCACGAGCCGCTGCCCTGGGTCGTGCGGCGGACCACCGGGCGCGACGGCGTCGGGCTGGAGCTGGCGGACGGGCGGCGCCTGCACGGTCCGCCGTCGGACCCGTGGGCGACGGGAACGGCGATCGCCCGCGTCGAACTGGACGGCCGCCCGTTCGACCACCCGGGCCGGTTGCTGACGGCGCTGGCCCTGCCCGGCGGCGGGCGGCTGGCCGCCGAACTCGATCACAGCGCCGCCTCGATGGCGCTCTCGCGCACGGCCCCTCGGCTCGCCGGCCCGCCGGCGGCGCCGTGGCAGTGGGAGCAGCGGTCACCGGACGGGCACCCGTACCACCCCGCCTGCCGGTCCCGTCCGGGCTTCTCGGCCGCCGAGCAGCTGGCGTACGCGCCGGAACACCGGCCGGTGGTGGGGCTGCGGCTCACGCCGGTGGCCGACGCCGTGCTGCGCGGCCCGTGGCCGGCGGATCTGCGCGACGGCCGGGTCACGCTGATCCCGGTTCACCCGTGGCAGGCCGAGCACACCCTGACCGGACGGACCCTGCTGCCCGGGCCGCGGGCCCACCCGCTGCTCTCCCTGCGGACGCTCGACCTGGGAGGGGACGTACACGTCAAGACGGCGCTGAGCACCCGGCTCACCTCCGCGGTGCGGGACATCTCCGCCCACTCGGTGGAGCACGCGCTGACCACCTCCGAGGTCGTCGAGCGTGCCGCGGCCCGGCTGGGCGGCCGGCTGCACATCGCGCGGACCCTGGCGGCGGCGGGCGCCGGCACACCGGACCTGGCGGCGGTGCTGCGGCAGTCGCCGTACACGTACGCCGGGGCGCGGGAGCAGGTGGTCCCGGTGGCGGAGCTGCCCGCGTTCTTCGCGCCGCTCACCCCCGGCGAGCGGTGGAGCCGGATCACCGGGTTCGCGCGGCTGGCCGTGGGGGTCTGCCTGGACATGCTCGACCTGGGGGTGGCCCTGGGGGCTCACGGGCAGAACCTCCTCGCCGTCCTCGACGAGGAGGGGCGAGCCCGGCGGCTGGTCTACCGCGACCTCGCCGACATCCGCGTCAGCCCCACCCGGCTGCTCCGCCACCGGCTTCCGTCGCCGCCGAGCGGCCGACTCGTGGACGACGACCGGCTCGGCCTGCGCCGCCAGGCCTTCGGCTGCCTGGTCACGGGCTCGCTGGGCTCGCTGGCCGGCAGCGCCGCCGCCCTGGGCGCGCTCCTCGAAGCCGCCACCCGGGACCTCCCCGCGACTCCCGACCTGCGGGCCCTGGTGGCGGATCCGGTGCCGGCCAAGGCGCTCACCCTGATGCGGCTGGCCCCGGACGGTGTCCGCTGGGCCCTGCTGCCGAACCCGGCCCGGAACGGCTGAATCCGCCGGAAGCAGCCGTCCACGGACAGCGCCCGGATCCGGTCACCCGCTCCGTTCGGCTCCCCCGCGGGCCGCCGGAACCGGGGACCGGCATCCACGACTCGGCCGCCCGGCCGCCGGGGACGGGGTGCGATCGGCCCCCGGGCCCCCGGGCCGCCGTGGCGGGGCAGCCGGATGCGCCGGGCCGGACCCACGGGAATAATCGATTCGTGGACGACATGCCGGCGCGCACGCCCGTCGCTCCCGACGGCCGGCTGGGGAAGGCCGCCGAGCACCCCGGTTTCAGCGACACACCAAGCCCGAACACGAGCACTGGATGACCAGCGGGTTCGTCGACGGCGACAGCCTGCCCGCGATGGTCCGCTGGGGTGCGACCGCCGAGAACTTCTGGCGGCTGCCCGTCGACCCCGCCTCGCTGCGCGCCGACCGGCTCGACGAGACCCGCGACGTCATCAGCTCCCTCCTGACCGGGCGCGACGCCACCGCCCTGGGCGAAGCGGTCAAGCGCGCCGACCTGAACACCACCTCGGGCCTGTTCGAGATCCTCACCCTGGCGGACGGGCGCTACCAGGCCTCGCTGCCGCTCAGCGCGATCGGCCCGGCCGGCGTCGCGGGCGTCGCCACCGTGGTGCTGTTCCTGGCCGCCGTGCTCACCACCGACCGGCGCGCCGCCGAGATCCGGCTGCTGCTGGCCCGCGGCGGCTCCCGCGCCGGGGTGCTGCGCCGGCTGCTCGCCGAGGGTGCGGTCGTCGTCCTGCCCGCCGCCGTGCTCGGCACGGCCCTCGCCCTGGTGCTGCTGCCCACCCCGCGGTGGGAACGCGCGGTGCTGTCGGCCCTGGTCGCGACCCTGATCGCGCTGCTGGCCCTTCCGGTCCGCGCGGCCCTGCTGCGGACCCGTCAGCGGCAGGCCGGCGGACGGCGCCGACTCGTCGGCGAACTCACCGTCGTGGCGCTCACCGTCGCGGCCGTGGCGGAGGTCCGGCGCCGGGGCGTCGGCCACCCCGGGGCCGGGGTGGACCCGCTGCTGGTCGCTGCGCCGCTCCTGCTCGCCGTCACCGGCGGGCTGTCGCTGGCCCGGATCGAGCCGGTGCTGGTCGGCCGGCTGGCCACCCTGGCCGGCCGGGGCCGCGGCCTGATCGGCTTCCTCGGCCTCAGCCGGGCGGCCCGCGACGGCTCGGGCCGCCGCAAGCCCTCCGTGCTGCCGCTGCTCGCCCTGCTGATCGCCGTCACCACGACCGGCTTCGGCGCCACCGTGCGGGACAACAGCGGGGCCCCGCCGGTCGGCCTGGCCAGGCTGATCGCGGGCAACGCCACGGCCGGCGGCAAGGACGCCCACGGCCTGCCCGCCGGATACACCGTGCACAGCAGCCGGGAGGCCGCCGCCGCACTCGGCGACGACCCGCTGCAGCACGCCGCCGGGCGGCTGTTCCGGTACGCGGCCGCCGCCGGAGCCGGATACGCCCTGCTCGCCGTGCCGCTGACGCTGTTCCGGGCCGCGGCCGACCGCACGGCCCTGCTCGCCCGGCTGCGCACCATGGGCCTGCGGCCCCGGCAGGGGCTGGCGCTGATCCTCACCGAGGCGCTGCCGCAGACCCTGGCGGCGGCCGTCGGCGGCGGCCTGGTCGCGGCCGCGGCGGTCGCCCTGCTGGGCGGCGCGTTCGACATCTCGTCGCTGGTCGGCGCCAGGGTCGGGGAGGTCGTCACCCCCACGCTGCTGCCGGTGCTGCTGCCCACCGCGGGCCTGGCCCTGCTGGTCGGGCTCGGGGTGGTGGTGGAGACACTGGTCGCCGGCCGGCGTCAGGTCGCCACCGAACTGCGGGCCGGGGAGGAGTCGTGACGGTGCCGCGGCTCCGCGGGCGAGGGAATGGAGTGCGGGCCCCCGGGCCGATGGCGCCGGTCACCAGGTGACGGGCAGTGCGTGGAGGCCGTAGACCTCGTTGTTGACGCGGTAGGGCACGTCCTCGGCGGGACACGCGAGCGCGAGGCCGGGCAGCCGCCGCAGCAGCGCGGGCACCGCGATCCGCAGTTCGATGCGGGCCAGTGGTGCGCCGAGGCAGTGGTGCGGGCCGTATCCGAAGGTCACGTGCGACACGGGTGTGCGTGCGATGTCGAAGCGGTCCATCCCGGCGCCGAGCGCCGGGTCGCGGTTGGCCACCGGCAGTTGGCAGACGACCTGCTCGCCGGCCTTGACCGGCACGCCGCCGATCTCGGTGTCCCACCGCGCGGTCCTGGCCAGCGCGGTGCTGGACACGGACAGGTACCGCAACAGCTCCTCGACGGCGGCGTCGATCACCGGATCGCCCTCCGGAGCGTCGCGCAACCGGTCGGCCTGTTCCGGGTGCGACAGCAGGGCGAGCACGCCCAGGCCGATCGTGTTGGACACGGTCACGTGGCCGGCCAGCAGCAACAACTCGACGACACCGGCCAGTTCGGAGTCCGACACCGCGCCGCCGTGCTCCCGGACGAGCATGCCGATCATCCCGTCGTCCGGGCTGCGCCGTTTCTCCGCGACCAGGGAGGCCACGTACGCGTGCGATTCCCGGCCGGCCGCGAGCCGTTCCTCCATGGGGAGTCCGAGATCCAGCGTGATGCGGGACCAGCGGTGGAACTCCCCCTG
The DNA here is from genome assembly GCF_055607525.1 of Kitasatospora sp. NPDC036993. Lineage (NCBI taxonomy): Bacteria > Bacillati > Actinomycetota > Actinomycetes > Kitasatosporales > Streptomycetaceae > Kitasatospora > Kitasatospora sp. NPDC036993. The sequence continues at coordinate 46,072 of NZ_JBVJRP010000008.1, forward strand.
ATCGGGGTCGGGGACGCCGAGCATCGCGCAGATCACCCCGAGCGGCAGCGGCAGGGCGAAGTCGTCCATCAGGTCCGCCGTCCGGCCGCGCGACTCCATGGCGTCGATCAGCTCGTCGACCAGGGTGCCGATCATCGGCTCCAGGGCGCGGATCCGCCTTCCGGTGAACTCCGGCGTCAGGACGTGGCGCAGCCGGGTGTGCTCCGGCGCGTCCATGTTGAGGAGCTCGTTCGGCAGGACCGGAGCGCGCTCCGGGTCGTGCATCGCGAACGTCTCGTGGTCGGCCAGCACGCGCCGCACGTCGGCGTGCCGGGTGACGAGCCAGAACTCACCGTCCCGGTGCAGCCAGAAGTCCTGGACGCGCCGGACCGGTTGGTCCCCTCGCTGGGCCTCGCCCAGGGCCGGGCCAGGGTCGAGCCCGTCACGACGGTAGAAGATCGAGACCGGCGGCACTTCCTGCTCACTCATGGAACCTCCCGTGATCACCCGATACCCACTTCCTGATACCCAGGTGCCCGTGCCGCTGCGCGCTTCGGCCGCGATCCCGTGCAGCGTGCAGGCGCGCGGAGGCCTCCTGCGCGCCCCCTCCCACGGACCGGAGCCGCCCCCCTTCCCCTCTGCTCCCCCGCTGGGTAGCGAACCGCGACCAGCCGGCCCGGACGCGGTTCAGTCGTTCGTCGCGAGCGGGCGGGTCCGCAGCAGGGCCCGGGCCGGCAGGGCCGTCGCGACGAGGCAGAGCACCACGGCCGCGGCGGCCAGCGACAGGGCGGTGCCCGGCGGGACGTACGGCGCGGTACCGGCGAGGCCCCGGGCGATCGGCACCAGGGTGATCCAGGCGATCGCGCTGCCCAGCAGCAGCCCGGCCGCGGCCACCAGCAGGGCCTCCCAGCGCATCATGCCGCGCACCTGGCGGCGGGTGGCGCCCACGAGGCGCAGCAGAGCCACCTCGCGGCGGCGGTCCAGGGCGGTCATCACCAGCGTGTTGGCGGCGGTGATCGCCGCGAAGCCGCCGAGCACGCCCGCCATCACGGAGTTCGCCCAGTCGCCGGCCTCGCGCCTGCGGTCGGCCTGGGCGACGTATCCGGCGCGGTCGGCGACGGTGAGTCCGGCGGCCGTGGCGGTGGCGTTGGCAGTGGCAGTTGCGGCGGCGGCGGTGGTCTCGGCGGGGAGCTTCGCCAACCGGGCGGCGATGTCGGCGCGGTCGGCACCGGGGGCGTCCGCGACCAGGACCTGGCTGTCGTAGGCCACGCCGGCGTGTGCGGCGACGGCCGCCCTGGGCAGCACCAACTGGCCGAAGGCGAGGCCGCGTTCGTAGGTGGCGACGACCGTCAGCCGGGCCTGGGTGCCGTCGCCGAGCCAGAACGAGGCGTGGTCACCGGTCTTCAGGCCGAGCTTGTCGGCGAGGGCCGTGTCGAGGGCGACGGTGTCGGTGCCCCGGGCGAGGTCGGCGAGCGAACCGGTCCTCACCGCCAGGTCGAGGACCCGGGGCAGCTTCGCCGGGTCGCCGGAGACGCCGAGGACGTTGGCGGAGCGGAGCTTGCCGTCGGAGCGGTAGACGGCGCCGCTGCGCAGCACGCCCACGGCGGCGTCGACGCCGGGCACCCGGGCGGCCTGTTCGGCGATGCTGGCGGGCAGGCCGGGGCCGGTGGAGCCGAGCACGTGGTCGGCGGTGATGCCGTCGCGCACCTGCTCGCCGGCGGCGTGCTGGACGGTGCTCTGGATGAACAGCATGGTGCCGCAGAAGGCGGTCACCATCGCGATGGGCGTGAGCGCGGACGTCAGCCGGCGGGCGTTGGCGCGGGCGTTGTCGGCGGCCAGCGAGCCGCTGGTGCCGCCGGCGCCCGCCCGCAGCGGCAGGCCGAGTACCCCGGTGGCGGCTCGGGCCACCCACGGGCCGAGCAGGGCGATGGCCACCAGGAAGCACATGACCACGCCGAGCGCGGTGTTGGCGGCGTTCTCGCCGCTCAGGCCGGCCGCGACCACGGTCAGCACCAGGCCGCCGGCGATGGCCAGCACGCCGAGGACGGTTCGCACCACGCCCGCTCGTCCCACCGCCACCGACGCCTCGCCGAGTGCCTGGCCGGGACGCAGGTTGGAGGGCCGTCGGGCGGCGAGGTAGCCGGCGGCGAGTGCGGCGAGCAGGCAGGTGGCGACAGCGACGAGCGCGGGGAGCGGGCCGACGTCCAGTTCGACGCCCTTCGGGACGGCGCCGCGCGAGGCGAGGCCGTCGAACCACCAACGGGCCAGCGCCACGCCCAGGATGAGGCCGATCACCCCGGCGATGGGGGCCACCAGCACCGCCTCCGTGGCGATGGTGCGGCGGATCTGGCGGGGCGTCGCGCCGACGGCGCGCAGCAGGGCGAACTCGCGGGCCCGCTGGCCGATGGCCAGCGCGATGGTGGACACCACGACGAAGACGGCCGTCATGGTCGCGGTACCGCCGAAGGAGCCGCCGATCGCGATGAGCAGGGTCCGGCCGTCCCCGAGCGCCGGCTGCTCGACGGAGCCCCGGGCGTCGCCGGTGACCACCCTGATCCCGGTGGGGGAAGCCCCGCCGGCCGTCCGGTCGGCGGTGTCGCGCAGCGCGTCGCGCAGTTGCCGGGCGAGGTCCGTGGCGCTGACGCCTTCGCCCGGCTGGACGGCGATGGCGTCGACGCGGCCGGGGTGCCCGGAGAGCCGGCCGGCCGTGTCGTCGGCGAACCAGGCGGTGGGGCCGGCGCTCTGCGGCGCGGCCAGGCCGGAGATCCGGTAGCTGCCGCTGCCACCGGGCGCGACCAGGCTCAGGCTCGCGCCCGGGGCGAGGTGGGCGTCGCGCGCGGTGGCGGCGTCGAGGACGACCTCGCCGTCGGCGGGCGCGCGGCCCTCGACCAGGGTGTCCGCGCCGCCGGCGATGCCGAGCGCCGCGTACCCGCGCCCCGTCAGGCCCGGCGTCGCCGGACCCGGCTGGAGCGGGAAGGCGGAGTCCGCCCGAGCCGCCGCCACACCGGGCTGCGCGGCGATGCGCCGGGCCAGTGCGGCATCCACGCGGGCCCGGTCGGAGACGGGCCGGTCGACGGTCTTCTCCTTCTTCTTGTTGACCTGGCGGACGAACTCGATGTCCGGGTTGGCCGCGACGACCACCGGCGCGTCCGCGTAGCGGACCGGAGGCACGGTGGCGGTGATGCCGGTCTGCAGCATGGTGCCGCAGGCCATGATGACCGCCGCGCCGAAGAGCAGGGCGATGAAGGTGCCCGCGAAGGAGGCGGGCCGGAAGCGCACCGAGGCGCGCGCGAGTCCGTTGCTCACGCCGCCGTCTCCACCCCGGTGGTGGCGAGCGTGACCATCCGGTCGGCGACGGACTGCGGATCGGGGTGGTGCAACTCCCCCGCCAGGGCGCCGTCGGCCAGGAAGACCACACGGTCGGCGAACGAGGCCGCCACCGGATCGTGCGTCACCATGACCACCGTCGCGCCCGTCGTGTCCACCGCTCGCCGTACCGCCCGCGACTCGATCGCGGCCCTGGTCTGGCCGGGGGGCTCGGTCGGCCCGTACTCGGAACGGTCGTGGCGGCGTGCCATGGTGGGCCTTCCCTCGCGGATCGTCGCTGGTCGTCGACGTGACCCAGGCTAGGAACGGCGGGCGGCCCGAACCATGGAGGCTACCGGCGGAAGAGGGGTGGGGTTATCCCCACCCGGGCACTCGCCCGCCGTCCCCCGGCCGGACGGAGGCGCGGACGGACGCGCCGGTGGCCCGGTCCGGGCCACCGGCGCCGCGCTCAGGCTTCCCGGGCGCGCAGTTCGTCCAGGGTCCGGTCCAGGTTGGCGCGGGTCGCCTCGGTCGCGGCGTCGGGATCGCCCGCGGCGATCGCTTCGACCAGGGCGTGGTGTGCGCGGGTGATGATCTCCTCCTCCGCACCGACGTGCAGGTGGTCGTCGGCCACCACGAAGCAGGCCGCCTGGCGCAGCGCGTCGACGAAGGAGTCGAAGAGGCGGGTGAGCACCGGGTTGCGGGCGGCCCGTACGACCAGGCGGTGCAGTTCCAGGTCCGCCTCGACGAACGCGACCCGGTCGGCGGCCGCGTCACGGGCGGCCAGCGCCGTCCGCAACGCGGCCACGTCCTCCTCGGTGCGCCGCCGTGCGGCCAGCCGGCCGGCCTCGGCCTCCAGCGCCGCACGGACCTCGTACACGTCGTGGGCTTCCGAGCGGCGCAGTTCCCGGTCGAACTCCGACACCGGGGAGGCCGCCGCGACATAGGTGCCCGAGCCCTGCCGGGAGTGCAGTTGACCGTCGGCGATGAGCACCCGCACCGCCTCGCGCGAGGTGGTGCGGCCGACGCCCAGCAACCGGCTCAGTTCGACCTCGTTGGGGAGCTTCTCCCCCACCGGCCACTCCCCCGTGCCGACCAGCCGGCGCAGCTCGGCGACGGCCTCCTCGACCAATGAGCGATGGCGTACCGGGCGAACAGTCATGGCACGACCCTACCGTCCTGCCGACGGCGTCCTTTCGCTCCGTCGCAGCTCAGCCGACGGGTCCGCCGACGGGTCCGCCGACCGGCTCGGGCAGCGGCCCCGGCTCCGACTCCGGCAGCACCCGGTCGCGCAGGCGCAGGGCGCAGCCGAGTGCGACGGCGAGGACGCCGAGGACCAGGGCGAGCACCGAGCGCAGGCCGTGCGCGTCGGCCAGGCGGCCGAGCAGCGGCGCGGCGAGGCCGCCCACCGACATGGCGAGCCCCAGGGTGAGCCCGCTGGCGGTACCCGGCCGGGTGGGCAGGTAGTCCTGGGCGAGCGTCACCTGCGGGGCGAAGGGCAGGAACATGGCCAGCCCGAACGCCACGGCGCCGGCCACGGCGACCGCGCTGGAGGGTGCGAAGGCCACGACGGCGAGGGCGGGGACGGCCAGCAGGTACCCGGCGCGGATCGGGGTGAGCCGTCCGTGCCGGTCGCCCAGCCAGCCGCCGAGCAGGGTGCCGGCCGCTCCGGCCAGGGTGAGCAGGGTGAGTGCGGTGGCGCCGAGTCCGGTCGAGCCGTGCAGGTCGCGCTGGATGTGCAGGGCGAGCATCGAGGTGACCGTCACGTAGGGGACGGACCAGCCGACGGTCGTGGCGGCCAGGCGTCCGAAGGCCCGCCAGTCGTCCCGGTGCGTGCTCGCGGTCGCGGCCCGGGCGGTCGGCGGGGTCGCCGGGGCCGGGCCCCGGTGGCGCCGCCACCGGCCCTGCACGGCCCAGAGCGCGGCCGTCACCAGGGCCGGGACGGCGAGCAGCCAGCCTCCCGCGAGGCCGTACGAACCGACGACGAGGGTGACCAGGGCCGGTGCCAGTGAGGCGCCCAGCGTGCCGCCGACCGAGAAGAGGCTCATCGCCCGTTGGGACTGTCCGCCGGCGGCCCTGGCCTCGCTGGTGGCGGCCGGGTGGTAGGCGGCGATGCCGATGCCGGCCAGGGCGGCGCAGAGCCAGGTGAGCGGATAGCTTCCGGCGAGTGCGGCGCCGGTGATCCCGGCCGCGGCGGTGAGGAAGCCGACCGGGATGAGCCAGCTGCACCGGTGGCGGTCGACCAGCAGGCCGAACAGCGGCTGGACCACACTGGACAGGCCGCTCGCGGCCAGGGCGATGCCGGAGACGGCGGTGTAGCTGTAGTGCCGATGGGACATCAGGAACGGCAGCAGTGCGGGGACGGCGCCCTGGTAGAGGTCGTTGACGATGTGGGTGCCGGTCAGGAAGGCCAGCCTGCCGCGCTTCACCGGGTGCTCCCCTCGGGCCGGGCCGCCGCCCGACCGCCCCGCGCCGGCGCGGACGCCTGCCGGGCCCGCTCCAGGACGGACGCCTGCCGGGCGGCGTGGTGGTGCCAGGGCCGGGCCCGTTCCAGCTGGGCGCCGAGGGAGAGCAGCAGGCCCTCCTGGTGGAGCCGGGCGGTCAGCATCACGCCGATCGGCAGTCCGTCAGGCGTCCAGTGCAGCGGCAGGCTGATCGACGGCCGGCCGGTGAGGTTCGCCAGCGGGGTGCGCGGGGTGACGGCGAGCATCCGGGCGTACGTGCGTTCCGGGGCGTCCGGATCGGTCAGCGACCCGACCGGCAGCGGCGGCCGGTCCGTGGTCGGGCTCAGCACCGCGTCGAAGCGGTCGTAGCGGTGGCAGACCGCGCGGGCGGTGGCGGCCAGGGAGGTCATCGCCGTGTACAGCCGGGCCCCGCTGTGCCCGCCGCCCTCGGCGCGCAGCCAGCGGGTCAGCGGCAGCAGCCGCTCCTCGCGCTCCGGCGGGACGGGCACCGCGGCGGCCAGGACGCTCCACAGCACGGTGAAGTCCGGCAGGTACTCGCCCGGGTCGAACGGCGGTGCCTCCTCGACCCGGTGGCCGAGGTCGGTGAGCAGGTCGGCGGTGCGGCGGCAGGCGAGTGCGGCCTCGGGGTGCCAGCCGTCGGTCCGCGGCATGACCCCGATCCGCAGCGGGCCGGGTTCGCGTCCGGCGCGGGACCGGAAGTGGCCGGCGGGCGCGGCGGGCAGGGTACTGCCGTCACCGGGGACGCTCCCCGCCATCGCGTCCAGCAGCAGGGCGGTGTCCGGCACCGTCCTGGCGAGTGGACCGGCGGTGGCCAGCCCGAAGGCGTCCGTCCCGGGTGCCGGGGTCACCCGGCCCCGGCTGGGCTTGAGGCCGACGACCCCGCAGGCCGCGGCCGGGATGCGGATCGAACCGCCGCCGTCGCTGCCCAGGGCCCCGGCCGCCAGCCCGGCCGCGACCGAGGCGGCCGCACCGCCGCTGGAGCCACCGGCACCGCGGCCGGGGTCGTACGGGCTGCGCGCGGTGGCGTACGCCGTCTCGGTGTAGCAGGAGCAGCCGAACTCGGCCGCCGTGGTGGTTCCCAGCAGCACGGCACCGGCCGCCCGGAGTTCGCCGACCACGGCGGCGTCCGCCGGGGCGATCCGGTCGTCGAAGGCCGCGGAGCCCGCGGTGAAGGGCAGCCCGGCGACCGGCCAGGTGTCCTTCACCGACAGCGGCACGCCGAGCAGCGGCGGCAGCCCGGCGCCGTCGTCCGCCCCGCCGGTGGCCAGCCGGGCCTCGGCCGCACGGGCGGCCCGGCGGGCGCCGGACGCGTCGACCGTGCGGTAGGCGCCCAGCAGGCCGTCGGACTCCTCGATGCGGCGCAGGTGGTGGTCGACCAGTTCGGTCGGCGAGACGGTGCGTCGCCGGACGGCCGCGGCCTGTTCGGCCAGCGTCAGTTCATGGAGGTCGGTCATGAGTCGGTTACTCCTCAGGTCATCAGGTCCTCTGAGGACTTCACCTTAGGGGAGGCCCCGGACGGGTGGCAAGGCAAGCCTTACCCGAGCCGGCCCGCTCGCGGGCACCATCCCGTGGAGCGTTTCGACGCCCGGACGGCCACCCTCCGTCACGCGAAATTCACAAACCGGGGTCTACTCGCATAGACAACGGTGGGCCATCCTGGTGCGATGCCGGCGCTCGAAGCCCGCCCCTCGTTCCCCGGGAACCGCGGATGGCCGCGCCGGACGGATCGGTCGGCCCTCGCGCCGGAGCACTGCCGCGTCACAGCACTGCGTACGACCCCTTCGTCCGGGCCGGTTCCACAGGCCCGGCGCCGGACTGCCCGCCCTCCCGCCGAGGCGCGGCAGGAGAGCGGGAGTCCAGTCGGAGGCACACCATCCTCACCGGGAGATGCAGATGAAGCCACGCACCGCAGCAACCCTCGTCGCCCTGACCGTGGCCGGCCTCGCCTTCTCGGCGCCCACGGCCGGCGCCAGCGGTACCAAGCTGTCGCAGTCGGCGGCCGCCGGTCAGTTCAGCAGCGCCGGCATCACGTGGAGCTCCAGCGGGGGCTGCACCACCAGGTCCAACTCCACCTGCACCTCGTTCGACCAGATCAACTCGGGCACGGTCAGCGCCGTGATCACCCTCAAGCAGGCCAGCGGCTGTTCCATCAACATCACCGGCGGGACCGAGGTGGGCCACGCCTCCGGCACCTACAGCCACTACAACGGCTACAAGGTCGACATCGCCCGCAGCTCCTGCGTCGACAACTACATCCAGAACAGCTTCACCTACATCGGCCTCCGGGGCGACGGCTACCCGCAGTGGAAGGCCGCGTCAGGCAACCTGTACTGCAACGAGGGCAGCCACTGGGACATCCTCATCTACTGACGTGCCGCCGGTCCCGGGTGCCGCCTCCCCGAGCGGCGGCACCCTGGGTTGCGCACCTGGCCGCCATCGACGCGGGCGAACTCGACCTGACACTCGCGCCGCTGATCTCGGCCTGGGGACGCCGTCCGGCACTCGGTTAGGCGCGGCTCCGGGCGTCGCCCGAGGTGACGTGCGGGGCGGCCGGGGCCGTCGGGGTCCCCGGTGACGTTCAGCGGACGGTGACCTGGATGCTCTTGGAGATGTCGCACCGGTCCCCCGCGTACCTCGGTACGCCGGCCTGGCAACCCCCTCTGCCGAACACCCACGTCAGTGTGGTGGTTCCGGGCGCCAGGGCACTGAAGGTCAGGTCGAACTCGGAGCCGCAGCCTGCCGCGGGCGGGTCCGTGGGGCAGGGGCTGATGACGAAGTCCGGGCCGGGCCGCAGCACGCCGGCGTCGCCCGCCGAGTCGAGGTGCCAGCTCTTCGGCCGGGCGCCCCCGGTCGTCCTGACGCCGAGCTGCTGTCCGACCGCCAGGGTCACCGTGCTGGGCGGGTACGGAGTGGTGGCGCTCCCCGCCTCGGTGGGGAGGGGCACCTCCACCTGTGGCCGGGTGGCGGTGGCGACCGTGGTGCCGGCCGGGCCGGATTCGGACCACCAGCCGTCGAGGTAGGAGCCGAGCAGCAGGGCGGCGGCCAGGAGCGCCGCCCCGGCGGTGATGACGGTTCGGCGCATCAGTTGCCCTCTTCGCGGACTCGGCGACGCATGGTGATCAGCAGCGCGACCTCGGCCAGCCAGCGGGCGAACAGGACCTCGCGCCCGAGGTCCGCCCCGCCGGCCGCGCCCGCGCGCAGCCAGTCACGGACCAGCTCGCCCGCTTCCCGGCCGATCACCGGCTCGGGCAGGTCGAGCGCCCCGGCGAAGCCGCCGGCGCGGACGTACTGAGCCAGGACGCCCAGCGGCTCGGGGCCGATGTGCAGCGCCTCGGCCTGGTACGAGGCGGCGATCGCCGCCTCGCCGAAGAGCACCCGGCGCGGGGCCTGCTGCGCCTTCTACAGGTCCGCGACCTTGCTCATCGGGCCTGCGCCGGGGTCAGCGAGGCGGCGAGCTGCGATTCCACGGCACGGTAGTTGGCGCTGGTGGCCGTCATCTTCTGGACCAGTTCCGCCACGGCGCGCTGGGTGACGTGCAGTTCCTGGTCCCAGTTGGTGTCGAAGCCCGCCCACGCCAGGTCCACACCGAACTCGCCGAAGTCGGCGGACTGGTAGAGCTTCTGCGCGGTGTAGGCCTGGTTGGCCGAGGCAAGGTCGGTTGCGACGTTGCCGAGTGCCGTGTTCACGTGGTCCAGCGCGTCGGGCTGGACGGTGTACCCCACCAGTTCGGGCATCGGCTGCTCTCCCCCAAGAAGCTCCACGGCTCGCCATGATCGGACGAGCACGGTCGACGAGCATAGACGCTGCGGAGGGGGTGCCGGTTGCGGAGCCGGTCCGGCCGGTCCGGCCGGCCGGGCGCGGCGGTGCGGCGGCCCGAGCCGGCGGGTGACTGCGGGCCCGGGCCGCCGGACGTGCGCCGGGACGTGCGCCGGAAGCGGCCCGGTACGGCGAGGATCAGTACTGCGTGGTGATGGTGACGCCGCTGAACTCCGTTGCGCCGTACAGGCTGATGGAACAGCTCGATCCGGCGCCACCCTCCCGGTTGACCTGTGACAGCGAAGTCGGGAAGGACGGGGCAGGCTGCTGGCGCTCGCAGAGCGTCATACTGCACGTCGTGGATCGCGAAGACCTGATTGGTGCCCTCGAACGGCATGAGACTGATGCCGCCGGCTATGCTGCCGTGGCCCTGCGCGCTGGAGCTTCGTTCCGGGTGTGGGCCGAATCGACGGTGCCGGCCAGTCAGCTTCTCGGCATCTGGGCATGGCGGGCCCAGTGCATGGCGGAGGACGGCGTCGTCACCTACAAGGACTTCGAACGGGGATTGCCCGACCTTCGGCGTGCGGGTGACGCCCCGGTCGCCTTGGGGCGAGTAGATATCGCCGGAGACTCGCACTTGGTCTTCCTGGCCGCCGATCTGAGCTCATACGTCGCCGTGCTCTAGCGCTACGAGCGCGTTGGCCAGGGCGTTTCCCAACTTCGCTGTCACAGAATGAGGTTGTCCCAACTTCGGTGACAACCGTCCCAACTTCGCTGTCACGGATCACCGGTTCCGGGCTCCGGCGTTCAGCCGGGCCCGGGCGTTCGGCCGCCGGCGAGCGTCGAAGCCCGGTGGGAGCGGCTCCCCGCGGACCTCCCGCTCAGTGCAGGACGTCGAGGACGTTGTCGGCGTCGTTGACGAAGTAGACGGCGTCGCCGTCGAGGTCCAGTGAGAGGCCGAACAGCGCGCCCGCGCCGGGCGGTGTGCCCTCGTTGTTGATCGGCTTGACCGCCACCTGCCTGCCGGCCGGGGTGGTCTCGACGATGTCGCCGTCCCCGCCGTTGACCGTCAGGATGTCGCCGCGGGGCGTGAGGGCCATCCCCAGCGGGCCGTTGAGGGCGCCTCCCGATGTGATGACCCGCCCGATCCCGGCGCTGTCCTGCCGGGTCAGCGCGTGCGGGATCGCGGTGATCCGGCTGAGCACCGTGTCGGCGACGAACAGCGTGCCGTCGTGTCCCAGGCCGACGCCGGTCGGGCCGACCACCAGGGCCGCCGGGTCCGTCCGCTCGGGGAAGCCCGACCCGATCTCGGTGGTGGCCACCCGCTGCGGCAGGCCGCCCTCCTCGGTACACAGGGTGATCCGCAGGACGCTCCCCTGGTCGACCTGCGCGCCACCGCCGGCGACCGTCCCGTTGAGGACGTTGGTCACGAACAGTTCGCTGCGCTCGCCGGAGCTGACGGCGGTCATGTCCCACGGCCCGTTGATGCCGTCCCCGACGATGGTCTCGCGGACCGTGCCCTGCTTGTCGAGCACCAGCAGGCAGCCGGCCTGGGCGGTGTCGGACGTGCCGTCGGCGGTGGGGAGGCTGCCGACCACGACCCATCCGCCGGGCAGGACCGTCAGCGCCGTGGTGAGCCCGACCCCGCCGGGGCAGGGGCCGGGCAGGTTGTCCGGGTCGATGGTGGCGAACGTGGTCCGGGTCCCGTCCGGGGTGATCTGGACCAGCGTCGTGCCCCGGCCCTGCTCACCCGCGGGCGGGTTCGCCGCGTTGTTGAAGTTGCTGACCAGGACGTTTCCGCGGCGCAGGTCGCCGGTGCTCTCCTGGATCGTGAACACGCCGTACGGGTTGACGTCGCCGTTCTCGGGGACGGTGGAGGCGATGGTGGACAGGGTGTTCAGCCGGTCCAGGAACGGCCGCTCGCCGGCCCCCGCCGGGGACGCGGCGGCGGTCGGAGCGAGGGTGAGCGCGGCGGTCACCAGCACGCTCGAACATGCCCGAAGCTTCATCTGTACTGCCTTCCGGAAGACGGGCCGGACCGGTCGTCCCGACCCGCGGACGTGGTCCGTGTGGCCCCCCCCGGACCGCCACGCTGGGCATCCGTCACCCCGGTCGCCCGACGGCATCGGCCAGATGCCGATCACCCGGGGTGGCGCGTCCGGGCCGATCCCGTCGGTACACGCACAGCGGCGGCTCCCCGGATGTTCGCCCGCGTCAGGGCCCCGGCCGGCTCGCCGTGGCCGCCACCGGCCTTCACCGCGACAGGCATCCGGCCGGATGAAGTCGATCATCCTTCTCGTCCCCGAGGGGTGACAGGATGGCCGCGCCACGCACCCACCCTGACGGCAACGTCCGGAGATCTCGGAGGAACGGAATGAACCTGCGTCGCCCGGCCGCGACACTCGTGGCGGCCACTGCCCTTCTGCTCTGCGGTCCCCGCCCACGCCTCGGCAGATGACGGGAAGGCGCAACGGGAAAAGATCGTCACATGCGTCAACGCGGAGATGGAGAAGGAGAACACCGCGCGCAAGGGAAGGGAGGGACATCTCACCGACGTCCAGCTCAAGGCGCTCCAGAGGATCGTCGACGCCGAAGTCATGAACGGCCCCCTGCGGAAGGTATCGGTTGACGAGCAGAAGAAGATCCTGAAGAGGATTGAGACTGCGGCCAAGAAGGACAAGGACCTGCAGGACATCCCCACGGCGACGATCGACAGGATCCTGGTGGAGCTCAAGGACAAGGGGGCGTATTGCGAAGACCAGAAGTGAGACCTTCCGGGCCGGGAAGTGGCGCGGCGCGGTGCCTCACACCCTGCCGCACACCGGTCCCCGGCCCTCCCGAGGAGCCGGCGTACGGTCGGGCGCCGGTACCGAAGAAGAGTCAGTGGAACACGATGGCGTGACCGCCGGCGATGCTCGCCAGGCATGCCCGGTAGAGCTGGTACCAGGCGAAACGCTCGCTCTCGAACGGTCCGTCCACCGCGGGATCCGCAACCGGCCCGGCCTCCCCCGTCGCGAGGGGAACGCCCTCGTCGTCGAGGTCGATGCCGATCGACGACGCCATGCCCGACGGCGCCATGCCCGACGGCGCTGATCGCCAACGGCCCCGTGAACGCCGGCGCCACCTCGCCGAACCGGGTGATCGCCTCCGGTGCGGCGGCGATCGCGCTGGGCACCTACCTCGGCAGCCGAAGCTTCGGGGTTCGGCGGGGCAGGCGGCGATGGGGGGTGCGCCCGGACGCCGGGCACCCGGGACGACGAGGGCGCAGCAGCCACACATCCTGACGCAGGGCCAGGTCCAGGGCGGCGCCACCCCGATGTGCCTGGGCGAGAGTTCCCGGGGTTTCCGGGGAGTGTCCTGCGTGCTTGTTGATCGGATGTCTACCGGCGATTCCTACGCTCCGGTGCAAGCCCGACAGCAGCCATCCACAGCTGCCGTGACGTCGGAGGCCGCAGTGCCCCCGCCCGTCGGTTGTCCGGCGGACTGCCACGCGCCCTGTTTTGGAGAGGAGTTGGCCTCGTGAGGCCTGAACTGAGTCAAGAGGACGAGAGCCGAGCCGCTACCGCGGTCTGTGTGCCGCAACTGTTCGAGGAGCGGGTACGGGCCAGCCCTGACGCTGTGGCCGTCGTCGACCGCGACGGGTGCCTGACGTACGCGGGGCTCGACGCTGCCGCCGACCGGCTGGCCGGGGTGCTGGTGGCGCGTGGTGCGGGCGCCGAGAGCGTGGTCGCGGTGAACCTGCCGCGCGGGCGGGGACTGGTGACGGCGGTGCTGGCCGTGTTGAAGTCCGGTGCCGCCTACCTGCCGCTCGACCCGGCCCTGCCGGCCGAGCGCCGCAGGTACCAGTTGGAGGCCGCCGGTGTCACCCTGCGGATCGGCCCCGGGGGCGGTGAGGGGGTCGAGGTGGTCGACCTGCCGGCCGGCGAGCCGGCCGGGGGGTCCGCGCGGAACCCGGCGGTGGCGGTCATCCCGGGCGACCTCGCCTATGTGATCTTCACTTCGGGTTCGACCGGGCGCCCCAAGCCGGTGGCCGTCACCCACGGCTCGCTGGCCAACCACGCGGTCGCCGTCGGCGCGGCCTTCGAACTGACCGCGGCCGATCGGGTGCTGCAGTTCGCCGGTCCGGGGTTCGACGTGTTCGGCGAGGAGGTGTTCCCGACCCTGCTGGCCGGCGCCCGGGTGGTGGTGGCTCCCGACGCGGTGCCGTCCCCCGCGGAGCTGGAGGAGTACCTGCGCCGTGAGCGGGTCACGGTGGCCAACTTGCCGACGCCGTACTGGGACCAGTGGGTCCGCGACCTCGACGCCGAACCGCGGGAGGTACCCGAGGCCCTGCGGCTCCTGGTCGTGGGCAGCGACACCGGGCACACCCGTACGCTGGCCGGCTGGCGAGGGCACACCCCGGTGCCCGTGGTCAACGCCTACGGCTTGACGGAGACCACCATCACCGCCACGCTCCAGGCGTTCACCGGGGACTCGGTCCCCGAGGGGGAGACGCTGCCGATCGGGCGGCCGCTGGCCGGGGCACGGGCGTACGTGCTGGACGCCGACCTGGAGCCGGTCGCGGCGGGCGCCCGGGGCGAGCTCTACCTGGGTGGGGCGGTGCTGGCTCGTGGGTACCTGGGGCTGCCGGGGCTCACCGCCGACCGTTTCGTACCGGACCCGTTCGGCGAGGCTCCGGGCGGGCGGCTCTACCGCACCGGCGACCTCGTGGTGCTGCGCGCCGACGGTGCCCTGGCCTTCGTCGGGCGGGCCGACGACCAGCTGAAGATCCGCGGCCAGCGGGTCGAACCGGCGGAGGTCGGCGCGGCCCTGTGCACGCACCCCGCGGTGCGTCAGGCGCACGTGCGGGCGGTGGACGACGAGGCGGACGGCAAGCGGCTGGTCGCCTACGTGGTCGCCGCCGAGGTCGAGTCGTCGCAGCTGCGCGCCCACCTGGCCATGAGCCTGCCCGCCGCGATGGTCCCGTCCTCCTACGTGGTGCTCGACGAGCTGCCGCTGACCGCGAACGGCAAGATCGACCACCGGGCGCTCCCGGTGCCGACCGCCGGCGACGCCGCGTCCGGCGCACCGCGGGCAGTGGCGCTGACCGGCCTGGAGGAGCAGATAGCGGCCCTGTGGCGTGAGGTGCTGGGGGTCGGCCACGTGGGGCCGGACGACAGCTTCTTCGAGATCGGCGGTCACTCGCTGCTGCTCGTCCAGGTGCAGCGCAAGCTCAGCGGGGCGCTGGGGCGCCGGGTTCCCGGCGTCGCGCTCTTCGCCCATCCGACCGTCCGCAAGCTCGCCGCCCATCTGCGCGACGGCTCCGGGCCGGCCGACGGCGCGCTCGGTGACGAGCGTGCCGATCAACGCCGCAGCGGGAACTCCCGGCTCCAGCGGCGCCGCGCCCGCCAGAGCGCCGGGGGTGCCCGATGACGGAGGCCGCGCAGCCGGTGGATCCGGACAGCCCCTTCCTCGCCGTCGTCGGGATGGCCGGGCGGTATCCGGGAGCGCGCGACCTCGGCGAGTTCTGGGACAACCTGGTCAAGGGCACGGAATCGGTCACCCGCTTCCCCGGCGACCCGTCCACGCCCGAGTACGTCCCCGCACTCGGAGTACTGGAGGACGCGGACGGGTTCGACGCGGCGTTCTTCGGCTACTCGCCGCGCGAGGCACTGATCCTCGACCCGCAGCAGCGGCTGTTCCTGACCTGCGCCTGGGAGGCGCTGGAGGACGCCGGGTACGACCCCCGGTCCTGTGCCGGGCCGGTCGGCGTGTACGCGGGCAGCAGCCAGACCGGCTACCTGGACACGCTGATGGCCCACCGCGACCGGCTCGGCCCGGTCAGCGAGTGGCAGCTGCGGCTGGCGACCGGCATCGACTTCCTCACGTCGCGGGTCGCCCACCGGCTCGGTCTGACCGGGCCGGCGGTGACGGTGCAGACCGCCTGCTCCACCTCCCTGGTCGCCGTCCACCTCGCCGCGCAGGCGCTGCTGTCCGGCGAGTGCGACCTGGCCCTGGCCGGCGGGGCCAGTGTCAACGTCCCGGCGCGGCTGCCCGAGTACTCCGAGGGCGGTGTCATCTCGCCCGACGGGCGCTGCCGGGCCTTCGACGCCCGGGCCCGTGGCACCGTGGCGGGCAACGGTGTCGGCATCGTGGTCCTCAAACGGCTCGCCGACGCACTCCGGGACGGCGACCACGTCCGTGCCGTCCTGCGCGGCACCGCGGTGAACAACGACGGCCTGGACAAGGTGGGCTTCACCGCTCCGGGGGTGGCCGGCCAGGCGGAGGTCATCCGCGCGGCCCACCTGGTGGCCGAGGTCGAGCCGGACAGCATCGGCTACGTCGAGACGCACGGGACCGGGACGCCGCTGGGCGACCCGATCGAACTGGCCGCGCTGACCCAGGCCTTCCGGCGCGGCACCGACCGGCGCGGGTTCTGCCGGATCGGGTCGGTCAAGACCAACATCGGCCACACCGACGCGGCCGCCGGGGTGGCGGGCTTCATCAAGGCGGTGCTCGCCGTCCGGCACGGCCTGATCCCGCCGAGCCTGCACCACACCTCGCCCAACCCCGAGATCCCCTTCGCGGACGGCCCGTTCGTGGTGAACACCGAACTGCACCGGTGGCGCCCCGACGGTCCCCGACGGGCCGGGGTCAGCTCGTTCGGGATCGGAGGCACCAACGCGCACGCGATCCTGGAGGAGCCGCCCGCGCGGCCTCGCCCGCCCGCCGCGCCCGCGGACCATCTGCTGGTGCTGTCCGCCCGGACCGCCCCCGAGCTGGACCGCGCCGCCGCCAGGCTCGCCGAGCACCTACAGCGGCAGGCCGCCGGCGCCGCCGACCCCGGCCGGGAACTGGCCGACACTGCCTGGACGTTGCAGACCGGCCGCCGCGCCTTCGCGCACCGCCGGTTCGCCGTGGCCGCCGACCACACCGAGGCGGTCGAAGCACTGACCGGGGCCGGCGCCTCCGTCCACCCGCCGGTGGGCGGCGAGCGGCCGGTGGCGTTCGTCTTCCCCGGGCAGGGCGGACAGCACGTCGGCATGGGCCGCGAACTGTACGAGAACGACCCGGTCTTCCGTGCCGAGGTCGACGCGTGCTGTGCGCAGCTCGAACCCACACTCGGTCTGGACCTGCGGACGGTCCTGTACCCCGCCGGCGAGCAGCAGGGCGCGGCGGCCGAGGAGTCGCTGCGCGACATGGGCGTGGCCCAGCCGGCCGTCTTCGTGGTGGAGTACGCGCTCGCCCGGATGTGGGAGCAGCGAGGGGTACGGCCGGCGGCTGTCGCCGGGCACAGCCTCGGTGCCTTCGCCGCTGCCTGTGTGGCCGGTGTGCTCCGCCCGCCCGACGCCCTGCGGCTGGTCGCCGAGCGCGGCAGGCTGCTGCAGAGCCTGCCCGTCGGGGCGATGCTGGCCGTGCCGCTGGCCGAGCGCGACGCCACCGGACTCCTCGGCGACGGCCTGGAGCTCGCGGCCGTCAACGGACCGAACCAGTGCGTCCTGTCCGGGCCGCGGGGGACGGTCGACGCGGTGTTCGCACGGCTGACGGAGGCCGGTGTCGACGCGCGCCGGCTGCACATCGCCACCGCCGGACACAGCGCCCTGGTGGAGCCGATCCTCGACCGGTTCGCCTCCCTGGTCGCCGGACTCGACGTCAAGGCGCCTTCGATCCCCTGGGTCGGGGACACCACCGGGGAGTGGGTCCGCACGGACCGCGCCCCTGACGTCGGGTTCTGGACCGCCCACATGCGCCGGGCGGTGCGCTTCGGCGACACCCTCGCCACCCTGTTCGCCGAGCCCGACCGGATCCTGCTCGAAGTCGGCCCCGGCCTGACCCTGACCACCCTGGCCCGCCGGCACCCGGCCCGCACCGAGGCCCACCTGGCGCTGCCCAGCCTGCCGCACCCCGCCGGCGAGCAGTCCGCCCTGCGGACCACGCTGGCCGCCGCCGGACAGCTGTGGGCGGCCGGCGTCGAACTCGACTGGCCGCGGCTGCACGAAGGCCGCCGGCCGGGCCGGACTCCGCTGCCGACCTACCCGTTCAGCCCGCGGCCGTACTCACCGCTCCCCGCCGACGACCCCGCGCCGGCCGTGACCGCCCAGCCCGCGCCGACCGTCACAGACGACCCCGCGCAGACCGTCACCGCCGAGCCCGTACAGGACGGCGACACCGAGACACGACTCGCCCTGATCTTCGGTCAACTGCTCGGACTGGAGCACGTGGCGGCGCGGGACGACTTCTTCGAACTGGGCGGCGACTCCCTGATCGCCGTCCAACTCGCCTCTGCCGTCCGCGCGGCCTTCGACGTCCGCATCACCGTCAAGCAGGTCTTCACCGCCCCCTCCCCGCGCCGACTGGCCCGGGTGGTCGACGCCGCCCGGCAACCGGCCTGAACCGTCACCGACACACCGACCCGGAGGACAGCCATGTTCGAGGACGACGACGACCGGACCTACCAGGTGGTCCGTAACACCGAGGAGCAGTACTCCATCTGGCCGGCCGGCCGAGCGCTGCCCGCCGGGTGGGAGCGAACGGGCGGAGGGGGCAGCAAAGCGGACTGCCTCACCCTGATCGACGGCCTGTGGCGTGACCTCCGGCCGAGGAGCGTACGTGAACGGGCGGCCGCCCGATGACCCGAGCGGCCGCCCCGCCGGGACTGCTGCGCCACCAGGGCTTCCGACGGCTGTGGGCCGCCCAGACGGTCAGCGTGCTCGGCGCCCAGATCTCCGAACTCGCGCTGCCCCTCGCGGCCGTGACGGTACTGGAAGCCACCCCGTTCCAGGTGGGACTGCTGGCCGCCGTGCAGTACCTGCCGTTCCTGCTGGTCGGCCTGCCGGCCGGGGCGTGGGTGGACCGGATGCGCCGGCGGCCCGTCATGATCGTGGCGGACCTGGTCCGCTGCGCGGTCCTGCTGACCGTGCCGGCGGCCGCGCTCTACGGGGTCCTGAACCTGTGGCTGCTGTATCCGGTCGCCTTCGCGGTCGGGGTCATGACGGTCTTCTTCGACCTGGCGGCACAGTCCTTCCTGCCGACCCTGGTCGGCGAGGAGCGGCTCGTCGAGGCCAACACCAGACTCCAGCTGTCCCAGACCTCCGGCCAGCTGGCCGGCCCCAGCGTCGGCGGATTCCTGGTCCAGCTGTTGACCGCGCCACTCGCCGTGCTCGCCGACGCGCTCAGCTACGCCGGGTCGGCGGTCCTGCTCCTGCTGGTCCGGGTGGAGGAGCGGCCGGTCCGCGACGCGGTCCGGCCAGGACTGGTGGCGGAGGTCAGGGAGGGCCTCGGGTACGTGTTCCGGCATCGGCTGCTGCGTCCGATCGCGCTGAGTGCGGGGATCACCAACCTCTTCGGCCTGTTCGGCATGGTCCAGGCGATCCTGGTGCTCTACGCGGTCCGTGACCTGCGGCTCTCACCGGCCGGGTTGGGCACCACGCTCGCGATCGCGAACGCGGGCGTGCTGCTCGGCTCGCTCGCCAACGGCCGGGTGGTGCGGCGCCTCGGCGTCGGGCCGGCGCTCACCTGGTCCATCTTCGCGCTGGGCGGCACCCTCCTGCTGCTGCCGCTGGCCACCCCCGGCACCGCGATGCCCGTCCTGGCGGTCGCGATGGCCCTGGCCGGGCTGTGCGCCTCCGTCTTCAACATCAACCAGATCAGCCTGCGGCTGTCCGTCACCCCCGCCCCGATGCGCGGGCGCATGACGGCGACGCTGCGGTTCGTGGTCTGGGGCGTCATCCCCGTCGGGACCTTCCTCGGAGGCGCGCTGGTCGGCCCGCTCGGACTGCGCGGCGTCCTCTGGCTCGCCGGTACGGGCAGCGTCCTCGCCGGACTGCCGCTGCTGTTCTCCGCCGTGCACCCGCTGCGGGCCATGCCCGACGCCGCACCGACCGCCCGTCCGACGAACCAGGAGACCCTTCATGCCTGACGTTCCGGGGCACACCGCCCCACGCTGGCTGGTCAACCGCCGCAAGCGCCCCGACGCCGCGGTCCGGCTGTACTGCTTCGCCCACAGCGGCGGCTCGGCCGCCGAGTACGTCCGCTGGGGCGACGACGTGCCGGGCATCGAGGTGTGGGGCGTGCAACTGCCCGGCCGCGGCTCGCGGCTCGACGAACCGCGGTACACCCGGACCGGCCCGCTGGTTCACGATCTGGTGGAACAGGCCGCGTTCCGCGCACCGTTCGCCTTCTTCGGGCACAGCCTCGGCGCCCTGCTGGCCTACGAGACCGCGCGCGCCCTGCGCGCGCACGGCCTGCCCGGCCCCGAACGCCTGCTGCTGTCCGCCTGCCCGGCCCCGCACCGGCCCCGCGGACTGCCGCCGATCCACCACCTCGGCGACCGGGAGCTGTTCACCGCCATCCAGGGCCAGTACGGCTCGCTCCCCGACGAGGTGGCCGAGGACCCGGACCTGCTCGCGATCATGATGGCCTCGCACCGCTGCGACTTCGACATGGTCGACAGCTACCGCCACACCCCCGGCGAGCCCCTCGACCTGCCGCTGCACGTCTTCGGCGGCACCGAGGACCGGCTCCCCGCCGAGGAACTCGCCCGGTGGCAGGGCCACAGCCGCGGACCGTTCGCCCTGAACCTGCTGCCAGGCGGCCACTTCTACCTCCGCGAGCACCGCGCCGCCCTGCTCGCACTGGTCCGGGCCGCACTCACCGACCGCCGGCACGCCGGGTCGCCCGTCGACTCGCTCTCCCACGACCTGTGAAGGCAGACATGACTCACGACACCACCACCCCGGCCGGCTTCCTCGCCGAGCTCCACCTGGGGCACGTGCGCTGGGACCTGATCAGCCCCTTCCCCGCCCCGTCCGACGAGGACCGCGCCCGCGGTGACGCCGCCGTCGCCGAGCTGATGCGCTTCCTCCAGGAGACCGTCGACCCGACCGAGGTGGACCGCACCGCGAGGCTGCCCGACGGCTTCCACGAAGCCTGCGCCGCCCGCGGCTACTTCAAGCTCCAGGACCCGCTCGAACGCGGCGGTCTGGGCCTGACCGCCCACAACGCCTTCCGGATGATCCAGGCCGCCGCCAGTTGGTCGGTGACCGCCTGCTACGCCATGTCCGTCCACCTCGGACTGGGCGCCGGCGCCTACCTGCCGGTCCTGGCCGACGGCGAGCTGAAGTCCGAACTCGAACGGCTGCTCGCCTCCGGCGCGATCTCCGGCGACGCCGACACCGAGCCCACCGGTGCGATCAACCGGACCCGGGCCACCACCGCGGTGCCGACCGAGGACGGCACCGGATACCGGATCAGCGGCGAGAAGGTGTTCATCCAGAACGGCCCGATCGCCGGCCTGCTGAGGGTCTCGGCCACCGTGCACGACGGGGACCGGGAGTACATCCGGCTGTTCTTCGTCGACACCGCCGACCCCGGCTTCACGGTCAGCTCCTGGCACGAGTACCTGGGTCTCAAGGGCCTGCCCAACGCGGCCCTCACCTTCGACCGGGTCTTCGTCCCGCACAGCCGGGTCTTCACCCTCGACGGCCTGACCGCCGAGGACGAGTGGCGGCTGGCCCCCGAACTGCACACCATCAGCGTCCGGGGCCGGATGTACCCCATCTCGGCGCCCGCCCTGGCGATCGGGCGGCTCTGCCTGCACTGGTCCCGGGAGTTCGTCCGGCGGCGCTCGGTCGGCGGGCTCGGGCTGGAACGGTACGACGAGATCCAGCGCATCATCGCCGCCAACCTCGCCGAGACCTTCGCCATGGAGAGCGTGGTGGAGTGGTGCCTGCTGGCCGAGGAACGCCACCCGGGGATCGACCTGGACCCGGAGCAGACGGTGGCCAAGAACATCAACTCGATGACCAGCTGGCGCATCGTCGACCGCACCCTGTCCCTGCTGGCCGCCGAGGGCTTCGAGACGGCGACGAGCAAGGCCCGGCGCGGCGCCCAGCCCTTGCCGGTGGAACGGTTCTTCCGCGACGCGCGTGCCCTGCGGGTGGCCGGCGGGGTGGACTTCCTCGTGGACCACTGGGCGGCCAGGCACCTGCTCTCCCGCCACTACCCGAAGCCGCGGGCCATCGCCGAGGCCGCGACCGACCTCACCGCGGCGGACGACTGCCTGTCCCCGCGCAACCGGGACCACCTGCGCTTCGTCGCCGAACAGGCCGTGCGGTTCGCCCGCCTCAGCCGCGACCTGGTGGACCGGCACCCCGACCCCGAGGAGCTGTTCGCCGAGGAACGCGTGCTGATCCTCCTCAACCAGCTCTCCGCCGAGCTGTTCAGCATGTCCGCGGTGCTGGCCAATGCCGCCCGGCTGCACCGCGAGGGCACCGGACCGGCCCAGGACCTCGCCGACGTGTTCTGCACCGAAGCACGCCACCGCATGGCGGACGCCCGACGGCGCCTGGCCGACACCGACGGACCCGACCACGCCGGCGCCTGCGCCCAGTGGCTCCACGGCGACGGCCTGGAGTTCCTGCTCCGCGACACCGTCACCGCCACCCCACCCGCCTGCTGAGCAGGTGGTATCCGAGGCCGCCCCGGCCACCAGCCCCGCTCACCGAACGACCACCGACCCGGAAAGGGCCGCAGCGATGTTCAACCTCTCCCGTTCCCAGGAGATCGTCTGGCTGCACGAGGAACTCTTCCCCGAGAGCCGCGCCTACAACTTCACCGCCTCCCTCGACCTGCGCGGCCCGCTGGACGAGCCGGCCCTGCGGCAGAGCCTGGCGACCGTGCTCGCCCGCCACGAGGCGTTCCGCCTCGAACTCGATCCCGAGGACTTCCCACCGAAGCAGCGGGTGAACGCCGCCTGCGCACCGCGCTACCGCACCGTGGACCTGACCGGTGGCGAGGACCCCGAGGCGGCCTTCGAGGACCTGTGGCGCGAGCAGCACGACGAGCCCTTCGACACCGCCGAGGCGCCCATGGTGCGGTGGACCCTGATCAGGCTGGCCGAGGAGCACCACCGGCTGCTTCACACCGAGCACCACCTGGTGCACGACGGCTGGTCCTTCGGCCTGGTCCTGCGCGACCTGTTCACCACCTACCGCGCGCTGGCCCAGGGCATCCCGGCCGACCTGCCCGAGCCCCGCTCCTACCTCGAGCACGTCCGCCGGTCGGTGGCCGCCGAGGAGCGACCGGGCCACCGGGACGGAGCCGTGGCGTACTGGCGGGGCGCCCTCGACGGCGCGGCCTTCGACCTGCCGCTGCCCGGCCTGGACCCGGGACGGGTCCGCGACGTCCCGCACGGCGACCAACTGCGTCAACTGCTGGAGCCCGGGCCGGCCGAGCGCCTGCGGACAGCCGCCCACCGCCACGGGCACACCCCGTTCTCGGTCCTGCTCACCCTCTTCGCGGAGCTGCTGCGCCGCGAGAGCGGCCGGTCCGACCTGGTGATCGGCAGCGCGGTGGGCAACCGCCCGCCCGGCTTCCAGGAGTGCGTCGGGATGTTCGTCAACACCATCCCGCTGCGCATCCGCCTGGAGCCCGACGGCAGTGCGCTGGACGCGGTCGACGAGGTCACCGAGGTCCTGATCCGCTCGCTGCCGCACCAGGGCGTCCCGGTCCAGGACCTGGCCCGGGAACTCGGAGAACACTCCGGCACCGGCCTGGACAACCCGCTGTTCCACGTCATGTTCAGCGCGCATGACGCGCCGGTCCCGCACGTCGAGGGGCTGGACCTCGACGTGTCCGTCCACGAGGCGTTCAACACCGGCACCTCCCGCTTCGCCCTCGACGTGGTGCTGGTCCCCGACTCCCGCCGGACCGTCAACGCCCGCTCGGGCCCCGGCGGCATGCTGCTGATCTGGGACTTCGCCACCGACGTGTACGACCGCGCCCGGATCGCCGGACTGCAGCGACAGTTCACCGCGCTGCTGGAGGCCTACCTCGCCGACACCGCGACCGGCCTCGCGGCACTCACCGCAGCAGCCAACGCCTGACCCCACCGCCCACACCATGAACCGAGGAGACCGGATGACCTCCCACGAACCGACCGCCCATCAGCTGCCCGGCATCGCCTGGGGAGGTGAGCCCGCGCCCGCCCCCGCACCGGGGGCGGGACCACTCGAGTGGTTCGACAGCTGGCTGGCCAAGCAGCCCGACGCCCCGGCCGTCGTGGACGGCACCACCACCTGGAGCTACCGCGAGCTCGACCAGGCCGCCGCCCGGATCGTGCGGGCCCTCGGCGGCCGGGTCGCCCGCGGCCGGCTGGTGGGAGTCTGCCTGGAACGCTCCGCACCGCTGGTGGCCGCGGCGGTCGCGCTGGCCAGGATCGGCGCGGTCTACCTCTCCCTCGGCGCGCGGCCGGGGGCCGAGCGGGTGGAGTCGATCACCGAGGACGCCGGCATCAACTGCCTGCTCACCGACGGCACGACGCCGCCGCCACCCGGCTGGACCGTCGCGCCGGACGACGCGGTGGACGGGCTCACCGTCGCTCGGCACGGCGGACGGGCCGACGGTGCGCCCAGCGATGCCTTCTGCGCCGTCACCACCTCGGGCAGCACCGGCAGGCCCAAGATCGCACTGCTGCCGCAGGACGCGATCGCCAACCTGGTCCGCTGGACCTGCGACCGGCTCGAGATCGGCCCCGAGTCCCGGGTGGGCCTCTTCGTCGGCACCACCTTCGACGCGCACCTCAAGGAGCTGTGGGAGGCGTTGTCGTCGGGCGCCACCCTGTACGTCGCGCCCGAGGACGCCCGCGGCTCGATGGCCGAACTGTTCCAGTGGTGGCGGGAGTCGGGCCTCACCCACTGCCTGCTGCCGACCCCGCTCGCCGAACTCGCCTTCACCCAGCCGTGGCCCGCCGGCCTGGCCCTGCGCCACATCCTGGTGGGCGGCGACCGGATGCGGGTGCGGCCGCCCGAGCAGTGCGCGGCGGTCGTGCACAACGTGTACGGTCCCGCCGAGGCCTGCGTGCTCACCACCACCCACCGCGTGCGTCCCCGGAGCGACGACCCGACCGCCGTCGTGCCGATCGGACAGCCGCTGACCGGCTACACCGTCTTCATCACCGACGAGGACGGCCGGGTCCTGCCCCGAGGACGGGCCGGAGAGGTCCGGATCGGCGGTGCGGGCCTGGCGCTCGGCTACGTGGACCCGCAGCGGACCGCCGAACGCTTCGTGCCGGCCCCCGCGGGCCAACCGTACGTGGACCGCGTCTACCGGACCGGCGACAAGGCGGTGATGCGCGCCGACGGAACGCTGGAATTCCTCGGCCGGACGGACGACCAGGTGAAGATCAGCGGCGCGCGGATCGAACCGGCCGAGGTCGAGGCCGCCCTGGAGACCCACGACTCGGTCCGGCACGCCGTCGTGGTCCCCTACCAGGGCACCGGCGGCGGTCTGCGGCTGGCCGCCTTCCTCCTGCTCGCCGAAGGGGCGCGGGCCGACGAGGACGCCGTGCTGGCCGCCGCCCGCGCCCGGGTGCCGAAGCAGGCGGTGCCCGCCGTGGTCCGCTTCGTCGACGCCTTCCCGCTGAACGCCAACGGCAAGGTCGACCGCGCACTGCTCACCCGGCAGGCCGCCCCCGCGGCGTCCACCGCACCCGGGGCGGCGCCGACCCCGCAGACCCCGCAGACCCCGCAGACCCCGCAGGCCGAGGACCCCGAAGCGTTCCTGCTCGCGGCCTGCCGCCGGCTGCTCGACCAGCCCGACCTCACGATCGCCGACAACTTCACCGAATCCGGCGGGACTTCACTGGCCGTCGCCCGCCTGCTCGCGCTGATCGAAAGCACCTACCCGATCCGGGTCAAGGCCGCGGAGGTCATGCGCCAGCCCGACCTGGCAGCCCTGGCCGCCCTGGTCGCCACCCGCCTCACGGCGTCGGCGCGCGGCTGAACACTCCCGCCACGACCGCCCACGCGCCCCCTGAGAGGACTTCCATGGACCGCCCCACCCTGACCGAGCGGTATCTGGCCGAACTGAGCGAAAGCGCGCCCACCGCGGCCGAACTGCTCGGTCGTGCGCAGCACGACACCCTGCTCACCACCTACTACCGGAACCGCTTCCTGCCCCGCCCGCTCTTCCTCGGCCACGAAGAGCGCGAGCAGCTGACGGAAGACCTGGAAACGCTCCGCACCGCGCTGTTCAGCCTGCCCGACCGGCTCTTCGACGGCGACCTCGGCGCGTTCGCCCGTGCCGTCGGCATGACCGAGACCCAGATCGAGGTGATCCTGCGCAGCCAGGGCGCCGCCGCGACCCGCATGGCCCGTACGGACCTGTGCGTCGACGACAGCGGATTCAAGGTCGTGGAAGTCAACGTGACCAGTTCGCTCGGCGGCATGGACAACGGCGTGATGGCCCAGGCCCTGCTGGAGCACCCGCTCCTCGCCGACTTCGCCGCCCGGCACGGCCTCGGTTTCGCCGACACCGCCAGGGAACTGCTGCACACCATGTACGCCGCCACCGGGTTCGCCCCGGAGGCCCGGCCGGTCATCGCGGTCGCCGACTGGCCGAGCAGCTACCTGAGCGGCTGGGGCGCCTTCCTGAAGGAGTTCTGCGCCCATCTCCAGGCCCTGGGCGCCGACGCGCACCCCTGCCACATCGGCCAGCTCGACTACCGCGACGGCCGGGTCTGGCTCGGCGACCGGGCCGTGGACGTCATCCACCGGATCTTCCTCGCCGAGGACCTGCTCGAATCCCCCGAAGCCCCGGCGCTGATGGACCGGGTCGTCCGCGCCGCCGCGGCCGGCCAGGTGAAGCTGTTCGTCCCGCTGGACGCGGAGCTCTACGCCAGCAAGGCCACACTCGCGATGCTCTCGGACGAGAACAACCGGCACCTGTTCAGCGCCGGGGAGCTGGCGGCGTTCGACCGCATCCTGCCGTGGACCCGAACCGTCCAGCCCGGCACGGTGACGCTGGAGAGCGGACGGACGGTGGACCTGCTCGACTACGCCCGGGCCGACCGGCACGACCTCGTCCTCAAGCCGACGGTCCTGCACGGCGGCAGCGGTGTCGTCCTCGGCGAGGACGTGACCGAGGAGAGCTGGGCCGCTCACCTCGACGCCGCCCTGCTCGGCACGCCCTCCATCCTGCAACGCCGGATCCGCCCGGTCACCGAACTGTTCCCGGACGAAGACGGCACGTTGCAGCCATGGCTGACGGTCTGGGGCGTGTTCACCATGGCGCGCGGCTTCGCCGGCATCATGGCCCGCGGCACCCGCCTGGAAGCCAACGTCGGCGTGGTCAACGTCGCCACCGGAGCACACGGCGGCACCGGACTGTACGAGCTGCCACCCCGCGAGCGCACCGGCGAGTAGCCGGCTCCGGTGGCGAGGTCGCCGAGGCCCACCGCACGGCTCCGGCTCGGAGCCGTGCGGTGGGCCGTCGAGCGCATGGGTCCGTCCGAACAGCAGAGACCGCCCGGCGCTGGTGGCCCGAGCGGTCTCTGCGCGTGTCCCGGCACGTTTCCCGGTCCGCGCCGCGAGCGGTGGACGTCGGGTCAGTCGCGGGTGGTCCAGCGCTGGGTGGCGCTGGTCGCGGAGGGCGCCGTGAGCGTCGCGCCCATGCCGGACTGGTTGCCGGGGGTGTCGAGGACGTAGCCGGTGTTCGGGTCGGTGATCTTCAGGCTGCCGTCGTCGTTCCGGGCGACCCGCCACTTCTGGGACGCGGACTGCGGGTCGGACGGCTTCACCGTGACCCGGTAGCTCGGGTAGCCGCTGGACGTCAGGGAGAGGGAGGGGTTGCAGCCGTCGTGGATGCGCACCGTGCCGTCCGCGTTGGCGTCCAGCCGCCACTGCTGCCCGAGGTCGGACGGGCTCTTGTCGTAGATGGAGGCGTAGCTGTTGGGGAGCACCATGCAACCGCCGCCCTGGTGCGACAGCACGAGGTTGCCACCGTTGGAGAGGAAGTGGGGCCGGCCGTCGCCGACGGGCAGGGGCCCGTAGTAGATGGTGTGCTTGGCCAGCAGGTCGAGCGCCGCGCCGGTGGTGGCGAGGGGCGGGACGGCGGCGGGGCGGACGGTCTTGTAGTAGTCGGCGAACGTGGACGACGTGTGGTCGAGCATCACCTTGGCGGTCCCCTGCCAGCCCTGGTCGACCTTCCGCCACAGGTCGAGCAGGGAACCGGCGACGTTGCCGGAGACCGCGTCGCCGCTGTCCCAGCCGCTGCCGTAGGTGAATTCGGTGCTGTTCCCGTTCGACCACACGTAGCGGTTGTCGCCGAGCAGGTAGGCGGCGACGGCGTTGGCGAAGCCCTCGACCCAGGCGCAGGAGCGGTTGCCGGCCGCCCAGATGTACGTCGGGGCGCAGATGCCCTCGGGCGGTATGCCGCCGTAGAGGCGGTCCATCAGGAAGTGGCCGCCCTCGTGCAGGATGATGTGCTCGGAGTCGGGGTCGGCGTCGGGGAGGGTGATGGTGTTGTCGAGGTCGTACACCGGTCCCCTGGTCATGCCGGGGGCCCAGAAGACGGTGAGCTCGGTACAGGAGCTGCTGTTCGGCTCGCGGGCGCTCCAGCAGTCGCTGACCGGGTTGTTGCGGCCCCACCACAGGAGGTTGAGGGTGTCGAGGACGTGCCAGGCCCGGGAGGTCTGGGCCGGGGGCTTGATGACGCCGAGGGACGCGCTCGCAGAGAGGTTCTGCTGGACCGGCGAGTCGACGGTGTACCGGGAGGCGGGCACGTCCGGGGTCAGGACCCTCCACATCCTGGTGCTCTCGGAGGAGAACCGCACCCACATGCTGTTCATCGTCGTGGTGGTCGTGGGGGTGTAGCAGAGGGTGAAACCGCCGTCGGACACGGCGGTGAGGTCGTAGCCGCCGAGCGCGTGCGGGGTGTCGCCGGCCTTCTCGGTGCCCCACAGCTGGACGTTGGCGTTGCGGACGGGCTTGGTCCGGGTGGGCTTGGCCGGGCCCTCCTCCGCGTTCTGGTAGTCGTACTGGAAGGTGCCGCTCAGGCAGATCGGGCTCGCGGCGACCGCCGAGGCGGGGGCCGCCGCGAGCGGGACGACGGCGAGCACGGCGAGCAGCGCCGTGCCGAGGGCGGCGAGCCGTCGGGTCAGGCGGGTGCGCAGGGGTATGGCCATCGAGGTCCTCTCGGTGAGGCCGCCGGCCGCGACCGGGCATCGACACGGATGCGGGCGTTCGGCGGCGGTCGGTCACGGGTTCGCGTGCCCATGGTCGGTGCACGGTTCCGCTCGCGGTAGGGCGTACGGGAGGCGGGTGCGGCTTGCGAGGCGCCGTCCGCGCCGGTTGTGAATGAACTCCCGTGGGCGGGTGGCGGCTTGCGCCGTCGCCCGAACCGAGCAGGAATCTACACAGCTCAGTCACGAAGGGAGTGTCGTATTCCGTTTTTCCCCGCTCAGCGGTCACAACCGGCCACGCTTTGACTGGTTCCGGTCATGCGCCGGTGGCGCTTCAAGCCAACAACCCTTCCTGCATCACGAATTGACGCATCGCCATTTCGCAAATGGCTCACGAGCGGTTGCCGCTGCCCGTCGGCCGTCGCGAGCCGAGCGCGTATGCGGCCGTGACACCGGCCGCCGCCGCACCGGCCCACCCGGCCTCACTCGCCGGTCCCGCGCCTGCCGCCCACCCGTCCGGACGCGGCGAGCAGTGCCACGACGACGAGCACCGCGAGGAGCACCAGGACGAGCAGCAGTACGGTCAGCACGGTCGGGTGGTTCCACAGTGCGAACACCAGGGCCAGGACCAGCACCGCCGCGAGGACGAACCAGCGGCGGTGGGCCTCGGTCCAGGTGCCGGCCCGTCCGGTGCGCACCCCGTGCGCGTCGCCCCAGCGCGCGGCGGAGTCGGCGACGCCGTCCGCCCGCGCGCGGACGGCGCGGGGGAACCGTCCGGTGCCGGAGAGGTAGCCGCCGAGCGCCACGAGCACGCCCAGGACGATCGCGGTGCGCAGGCTGGTCCGCAGGAAGCGGAGCAGCGTGTCGAAGATCGCCGCAGCCGCGGCCGGAGACTGCACGGCCGGGGACAGACGGTCGAGATAGTGGTGCCGGACGATCACCAGGGCGATGGCCACCAGCAGGCAGGCGCCGGCCGCACCGAGGGCGGTGGTCACCAGGGCCCGGCGCTTGCGCCGCGCCGGCAGGACGCCGATCGCGCCGAGCAGCACGGTGAGGACGGGGATCCGGTTGCCGGCCACGTCGAGCGCGTGCGCGGCACCGCGGATCTCGGCCAGCTCGTCGGACTGGAAGAGCACCATCTGCTTGTTCACGTCCGGGATCCTCGCGGCCGGGGACACCCCCGCGGCCACCAGCTCGTCCTTCAGCCGGTCGACGGCCGTCCCGATGTCGAGGGTGACCGTGCCGTCGGCGACGCCGACCGCACCCCGGCCGTGACCGGTGAGGGCGTGCACCACGGCCGCGTGGGCGAAGCGGTTGGCCTGCGTCCACACCGTCGCGAACGCGTCGCTGCGCACGAACTCCGCCGCGGCCCTGGCGATCACCTGGTCGACGGCGTCGTCCAGTTTCGGCCCGAGTGCCTTGACCGCGGAGGCGGCCCTGGGCGGCAGGCCCTGCGACTGAAGCCAGGCGGCCAGGTCGGACGCGACCGCCGGGCCGTCCACCTTCACGTCCACCGCCTGGGTGAGCCGGTTGACCGCGGCGTCCTGAACGGCGGGGTCGGTCGCCAGCGGAGCGACCGTGGCGACGTACCGGTCGGTGTCCAGCGCGATGTCGTGCACCCAGACGGTGAGCAGCGACACCGGCACCAGGACGCAGGTCAGTGTGATCAGCACGGCCGAGGCTGTGCTCGCGATGATCCGCCCGGCCTTGGCGGGGCGTCCGGTCCCCGCGGACGAGCCTCCGTTCCCCGCCTCGTCCGTCCCCCGCGCGGAGGGAGGCCCCGGCGGCTCGGTCATCGGAACTCCCAGCTCTCCGCGCGGCCGTGGCACCGCTGACCACCATTGCCCCGTAGAGCCCGGCCACCGGCACCCCGGGGTGGTCCGTCCGGACGAGGCGAGGCCGACGGACCGCGCGCTCCCGTGCGGCCGCGGCCGGTGTGCTCTCCCGCGACCGGTGTGCTCTCCCGCGACCGGACCGTCCCGCCGGCGCGGCCCGGCTCTCCGTCCGTTGCGCCGAACGGCGGTCCTCCCGGGATGCCGCACACCATCCCGTCGCCCAGGCTTGGACGGAATCCCGGGTGCCCGCGCCGGCGACGGACCCCAGCGGCGGACGGAGTGCCGACGTCGGAGGGAGGACGGAGTGGCGGAACAGCGTGGTCAGCCCAGCCGCGCTCACTGGATCCGTGCCAGATCCGCCTGGCTGCGGGGGCGGACGGCGACGCTGCGCGACGCCCCGTTCCCGCGCCGGTTCGCGGCGCAGCTGATCCACATCCATGTGCTGGACACCGCCACCCGTCTCGCGGCGCAGGTGTTCCTGACCGCCCTCCCGGTGCTGTTCGTACTGGCCGCTTTCATGCCGCAGGAGGTGCGCAGCAGCGTCTCGGATTCCCTTCGTACCGTCCTGGGCCTCCACGGTGCCTCGATCGACGAGATCCGACAGGTGCTCCAGAGCGGCCAGAACACCACCACCGATGCCTTCGGCGTCGTCGGAATCCTGGTGACCCTGCTCTCGGCCACGAGTTGCAGCCGTGTCCTGCAGCGTCTGTGCGAACGGAGCTGGCACCTGCCCCATCTGGCAGGGCGCCTGGCGGCGTGGCGATGGCTCGCCTGGCTGCTGGTGTGGATCGTCGCCCTGACCGTCCAGGGGCAGGTCCGGACCGGATTCGGTGTGGGGGACGGCCTCGGGGTCATCCTCTACCTCGTCACGGCCACTCTTCTCTGGTGGTGGACGCAGCACCTCCTGCTCGGTGGCCGGGTCCCCTGGCTTCCCCTGCTCCCCGGGGCCGTGCTGACCAGTGCCGCGCTGACGGCGCTCGCCTGGGGATCGCGGCTCTACATCCCCCGCTCGCTGAACCGCAGCGTGGCGCAGTTCGGCCCGCTCGGCCTGGTGTTCACCCTGCTCAGCTGGCTCATCGTGATGTTCACGGCCATCACGCTCGGGATCGGCATCGGGTACGTGGTCGCGGGCCAGGGCCGACTGGCCCGGCTGCTGGGGACTCCGAACCCGGCCCCGGCGGACGAGGAATGACGGCAGGGCCCCGGAACGGACCGGCTCCTCCTCGGTTCCTCGGCACTCGTCGCCGACGCGGTCGCGCACGCGTCGCCGGGCGTCGTGAGTAGCACGCCCCATCCCGTCGGATCACGGTCCGCGTTGCTCTTTCCATCCGTGAGTTCAGGGTTCGAGGCCCCTGGCGGCCCCCTCGGAACGCTGACGGGTCCTGCACCGGGCCACCTTCGTCAGCCGGGACATCGACAGCAACTACGAACTGATCCACCGCCTCGAACCGTACGTCCGCCCGGCCGCCACCAGCACCGGCGCGCTGTCCGCCGCCACCCGGCAGGTGCTCGCCACCGAACTGCCCGAACTCCTGCCGCACGCCGTCGAGATCATCGAGTACCTCGGCCGGCACTTCGGCATCGACGACTGACCCCCGCCCGGCCCTCCGGTTCCCCGGGGGGGCCGGACCGTCGTCGGCGCCCGGGCCGAGCTTTCCTCGACCGGACCGAGTGGGAGCCGCACAGCGCCCTCACTCACGCGTCGAACCACGGCTTCCTGGCGGACCAGTGTTTCACCCAGCCTGCGAAGCCCGACTCGGCCGTCGTGAAACCGAACTCCGAGCCGAAGGGAACCGCGCCTTCCCCGCTGATGTTCCACACGTGCCCCCGGTGCGGACCCGTGACGATGAGGTGCCAGTACATCCCGCAGCCGTCGGTACCCAACACGATCGATCCGTGGCTGAAGACCTGTTCGAGGATCGGGTCGATCTCCTCGGAGGGCCTGGGATCCTCCTCCCACAACCACCTCGACGTCAGCGGGAAGGGCCTGCTCAGGTGACGCTCCGGCCGGCCGTCACCCCAGTCCCCGGGCATCTCCGCCAGTCCCACGAGCCCGAAGTCCGGTGGCCCGGAGCGTGAGCCGTCCGCGATCTCGGCAACGAACGTCCGGTACGGCTCGGGCAGGACCACGCCGTGCTCCGCCTCGAAGGCACCCACGGCCTCCCAACCCAGCGCCGACTCCCGGGCATCGTCGGCGTCGACGGCTGCTCGAATCGCAGCAAGATCGCGGGGATCCGCGTGCTCTGTGTCCATGCGGCCCATTGGTACCACCCGGCTCTGACAAGGGCGCAGGGTTGCGGCGCACGGCTCACTGCGACTTGACCCTGGTGCCACCCTTCTCGTCTTCGGCTCACTGGCAATGACGGACATGGGCTCCGCAACGAAGTCCTCTTCGAGGGCCGGCCCGTGCGGCCCGCCAGCGTCTGGGGCCGCGCCGATGAAGGCGCTGACCTGGTCCGCGGCCCGGTGCCCACGACGGCTGCCCAGGCGCTCTGGCGCGGCCTGCTGGTCGTGACCGTCGACGGCACGTTACTGCCGGTACCGGACTCCCCGGCCAACCTCGCGGTGTTCGCCAAGCACCGATGCCACGGCGGGGGTGGGGGCTATCCGCAGATGCGGCTGGCGCCCTTGGTGGCCTGCGGGACGAGGGCGGTGATCGGGGCAGTGATCGGACCGGCCAGTGTGATCCAGCGGCAGCGGGTCACAGCCGGAGGACGGAGCACCTGGAAGCGGTGGGCGTGGGCTTCGGTGTCCTCCCATAATCGGGCCTCGTAGGTGGCCATCAGGGCGAGCATCTCCCGGGCGGGCTGGTCGTAGTCCGCGGTCCAGGCCAGGCGGTCCAGGCCCGTATCGAGGTGGTCCCAAGCTGTGCGGGCGCGGTCGAGACATTGGCGCATCAGGCCGTCCTCGCCGACGCTGGAATGATGGATGGCCAATCGGGAAGCGGCCGGCGAGGCGTAGAGCGGGTCTTCGCGTGCGCTACCGGTCCAGGCGACCTGTTCCGCCGCCATCGCCAGGCTGTGCCGACCGAACAGCCGGTGGACCTCCGCCACAGGGGTCCAGGCCTGGGATTTGGTGGGTGGGTCGGCGGACATCTCGGCCAGGGTGACCGCCAGGCCGAGGCGGGCCTGCGCTGCATCAAGGTGACGCGCGGAGACGGCCGTCAGCATCGCACGCGAGACCAGGGACGAGGCGATGGCGAAGAGCCGTGAGCGAACTCTCTGGCCGGCGCTGCCCTGCTCCTGAAGCGCCAGGGCACTCTGGGCGAGGTCAGCGGCGCGCTGCTCGATCTCCTGGCCCGTGCCGAACCTGCGGTTTGGGCCGATCACCTCGATTGGCTTCCTCTCAAGCCGGTCGACGTCCGCCATGCCGATCTGACAGCGGCCGGCCGGGCGGTGTTCAGCGGCTGTACCGGTGCTGGGTGCGGGGACGCCGGCGGGCTCTGACAGGTCCTGAGAGCGGCGGGTTCCCCGGGGGATGAATCCCAGTTGGTCGGCGGGGCGACCGAGGACCGCCTGGAGACAGGCACGGTACAAGGAGGGTGGCCACCCCGTGCGTCCGGTCGTCCAGTTGGTGACGGTCCGTTCGGAGACCGTCCCGATTCGGCCGGTCAGCTCCTCGTATGCGCCGTTGACCTCGTCGGCCAATTCCACGCCGGACAAGCCGAGTTCTGCCATGCGGGCTCGAAGAATCACGTTCCCATCCACTCGCCCAGTGTAGTGACATGAGCACGTTCCGCACCGGGATTCACGCAAGCCGGGGCCGAGTTTTCGGGGGCGACCCCCCGAACCCTCCCGACTTTTCCTGGTGCGGACACGTCGGCCGCTGGTTGACTTGTCGTCACCTCCAGCGGTCGAGTGCCGCGCCCACCCGGAGGTCGGGTCACGGCGCCCGTCCGGCCTGAGGCCGGTCCGCTGGTCACCTCAGGAGAGCCGCTCCTACATCCACGTGGAGAGAACGAATGAAACCGAAATCGCCGCTGCCGCGGCTCGCGGTCGTCATGTTCATGATGATCGCGGTCTCTCTCGGGCTTGCCCCGGCTGCATCCGCTTCGGGAAGCGAGCCCCGCAAGCTCGCCCACCGTCCCATCGTCTTCGTCCACGGCTGGCACGGAGACTCCCGCACCTGGTCCGCGATGGAGCAGAGGGCCATGGACCGTACCGACTTCGGCTACGGTGCGGGCGAGCTGTGGCCGTTCGACTACAGCTCAGTGAGCAAACCGGGCAACGACAGCACGCCGATCGCGACCCTCGCGGGCATGCTCCGCCAGTTCATCCAGGATGAGGGCCTGGTGGACAAGTCACCCGACGGGAAGATCGACATCGTCGCCCACTCGATGGGCGGCCTGGTCGCCCGCACCTACCTGGTGAACGGCGGCGCCAGCACCACGGCGCACCTGGTCACCCTCGCGACCCCCAACCACGGCACCGTGCTCGGGAACCTCTGCCCCGGCCTCTGCGGTACCCAGGCTGCCGAGATGGGCGCGAAGTCCGACTTCCTCAAGTGGCTGAACGGCAAGCCGGAAACGTATGGGAGCACCCAGTACGCGACGTTCCGGTCGAACGTCGGTGATGAGCCCCTTGAGGCGGCGCTCTCCCCGTACCCCTACGCCTGCGACAAGGTGGTCTACGGGGTGGACGATGACGGCGAGCGCTCTGCCAAGTACACCGGCAGGACCAGCGTCCTCAGCGGCGCCGCCAACCTCGTCTCGCCCTGCGTCGGCCACGACCAGATCCAGGGTGATGACTGGACGGTGGACATGGCACTGCGCTTGATCTCGGACCCCAACGGCGCCCACACGCCCAAGGCCGCCCAGGTCCAGTGCGGGGACCTGACCGAGCACTGGGGCAAGGGCTCCGGTGTCAGGCCGGGCGGATGGGTCTCCGCCCACGCCCAGTCCTGCGTGGTCGCAACCGGCGCGCCGCACTCCCGCACCAAGTCCGTCTACACCGAGCTCCAGATCCGCGGCTGCGGGTACTACGGTCGCGTCGGTACGCCCTGGTACTACACGGGGTCCTTCGACGTCAACTGCGACGTGAAGGCGAAGGGCATCCTGTGGCGCAACGGAGTCTGGGCCGCGCACTCCCCCCATCTGGTGGCCAACGTGTACGAGCGGTGGCTGCAGGTCCGCACCGACACTGCCTCCGCCGACACGGGCTCCAAGGTGGCAGGGGAATGGTCCTTCGACGCCGATGCCTGGTGGGGTCACGAGTGGGAGGTCCACCACGCCAAGTCCCGAACCCCTTCGATGATCATCGCCTAATGTCCTTCACCGGGCTCCAGCCCGCCCAAGCCCAGGCCCAGTCCCGGCCCGCCGCCCGCCCCACCGCTCCTCCCGCCGCCCTACGGGCTTGCCCCGGTTCTCAAACCCGGCTGCCCGCAGCGGAGAACACCGCCTCGCGGCGGCTCCGACGGACGACCGTCCTCGGAGCCGTCCACGGCCGCCCGGCGTCCTCGGGCCCGCCCCCGGACACCCCCGAGGACGCCGGCTCTCCCGGCGGCGGGAACGTCATGGAGCCGACTCCGAAGCATCATCCGAACCCCGAACCGAAGAAGCGCGGCCAGGAAGACCTCGCGCTTCGCCCCAGCCCTGCGCAGCGGCCGACGGAGGTCCCGAAGGACTGAAGACCACAGCGAACCGGCCCTGCACAACTCTGAGGAGAGATAGTGAGAACCCTCGCAGCACTGATCGCCGGCGGGCTGATTGCCACGGCGGCGGCCCTGGGAACGCCCGCCGCGCACGCATCCCCCGCCGCCACGGCCACCCCGCAGCCGCGCATCCTCAACTACAACACCATGCTGCTGACGGTGGCCGGCGACTGGGACCACGAGAACCGGGCCAAGCGCATCGGGAACGCCGACTTCGTGCAGGGCAACGACGTCGTCGTCCTTGAGGAAGTGTTCAGAAACCAGAAGCCCGCGGCAGGCATTCTGTTCGATACCTTGAAGAACAACGGATACACCTACCGGACCCCCATCGTCGGTGCCACGGACGGGACCCGCCCCGGAGACAACCCCCGCTGGAACTCGTCCGACAACAGCCCGGGGTCCTTGAGGCTGGAGAACGGCGGCGTCGTCATCGCGAGCAAGCACCCCATCGACTACATGGCCTCGCGCGTCTACAAGGTGCGCCCTTGCGGGGCGGACCAACACGCGGCAAAGGGGTTCGCCTACGTCCGCATCAACTTCCACGGCACCTGGCTCCACGTCATCGGCACACACACCCAGGCGGACGACACGAACTGCGCCAAGGGCGCCGCTGAGGAAATCCGGCACAAGCAGTTCAGCGAGATCGACGCCTTCATCCGCGGGATGCACATCCCCGAGAGCGAGACGGTCGTGCTCAGCGGGGACATGAACGTCGATCGGCACTCGCCCGAGTATCACCGCATGCTCGGCGCGCTGCATGCCGAGGCACCGGACCACAACCTCGGGTGGCCGTACTCCTACGACACCCAGAACAACACGATCGCCAAGTACCGCGACGGCCGGCAGGTGAACTTCCCGAACAACCCCATCGCCCCGACGCAGGACCTCGACGACATCCTGCTTCGGAAGGACCACGCGCGTCCCGCGGTGTGGAACAACAAGACCCTCACCGGCCAGTACAACTGGGAGATGGTCTCCGCAAACCACCACTACGCGTACTCCGACTACAGCGACCACTACCCCGTAGTCGCCGGCGACGTGACCGAGCCGTCGGGCAGGTACGAACTCACCGTTGAGAAGGCCACCCTCAAGCGCTACAACTACAGCGACAACAAAACGTCCTACGATCCTTGGGACTTCGGCGAGATCACCGTCACCGGAGCCTCGGGCTCCACGCGCGACCACCAGACCGTGTGGACCAAGCCGTACAAGGGTGACAGCTACATGAAGGTCGGCACCGATTTCCCCCTGTCGGGGCTCCGCCGCGTCCGCTCCGACCATGGGTTCGCCGTCCACGCGGACGTCATGGACGGACACGGCGGCTTCATCCGCAACCAGACTGTCGCCTACGGGACAGCGTGGTGGCACAACGGAGACCCGGAAGGGCGGCAGACGGCCACCCTCGTCGGCGCGTACGGCGGCGACATCGAGATCACCTACACCGTAAGGAAGATGTCCTAGCCTCGGCCGGGCGCCCATCGCCTGGGCCCCTCTGCTGCCCGTCTCCGACCCGAACCTGCGGGCGGCGACGGGCAGCAGAGGGACACTCCGGCGAGGTAACGTTGCAGCATTCGTCAGTCCTACGGCCTCTGACGCATCGGCATCCGGGGGATCTCCGCAACAGGTCATCCGTCAGACCCACCGCCACTGACCGCCCGGCGACAACCACCTGCCGCATCCCGCCAACCGGGCAGATCACACCGTGCGGACCCGGAACGGGTCCGGGTCGTCGAGTACACACTCGGGTAGGTGAGGAAGTCCCGGACGTGGATGGCGACGGCCATCTGCTGGAGGGCGGAGAAGCTGAGTGCGCAGCCGGAGGCGCCGAGGGCGATGACGACGGCGCGGTCCCAGCCGGTGACGTGGGCGGTAGTCGGGGTGGTCACGGTGGTGGTGCTCATGCGGCCGTCCCGAAGTCGTCGCGGTTCGGCTGCTCGGTGCTGGTGGCGCTGTGGCCGGTCGAGGCGGCGCGGGCGGCGGCTTGCTCGGCGATCTGCCGGTGGCGGATCGCGCGGCGGGTTTCGCGGTAGAGCTTGAGGGCGTGCTCCGGGGTGATCTTGAGGAGCCAGGCGAGGCGCTCGACCGGGACGTCCTGGCGGTATCCGGCGAGGACGATCGCGCGGCGCTCGGCCTTGGTGACGGAGATGTCGCGTCCGGCCAGTACCGCGTTGACGCGGCTGTAGTCGAGGCGGCCGTTGATCTTGGCGTGCGGGGGTTCGCGTTCCTCCTCGGTGAGGCCGCCCTCCTCGACGACCGCGTGCGCATCCTCAACCGCTCCCGGAAGGCGTCCCAGCGGATCATCACCGCCGACGAGGTCCTCGCCCGCTACGGCGTCACCCCCACCCAGTGGCCCGCCTTCCGCGCCCTGACCGGCGACAAGTCCGACAACATCCCCGGCGTCCGCGGCATCGGCCCGAAGGTCGCCGCCACCCTGCTGCACGACGGCATGCGGCTGCCCGACCTGCCCGAATCCGGGCGCCTGACCGGCGCCAAGGGCACCGCGATCACCACCGCCTGGGCCGACGTCCTACGCTGGGAATCGATGATCACGGTTCGCCGCCACGTCGACGTCCCCGTCGCCCTCAGCGGCGAGGCCAGCCCCCAACTGCCAAAGCCTGCCGACGTCGTCGAGAAACTGGGACTGTGGTGAGCGGCGCCGTACCGGGCTCGGTCCTGGCCGCCTTCGCGCACCCCGACGACGCCGAACTGTGGGCCGGCGCCACCCTCGCCCTGCACGCCAGGTGCGCCACCGTCACCGTCCTCGTCCCGCACCACGACGAGGTCCGCGACATCGAGGCCCGCAAGGGCGCGGCCGTCCTCGGTGCCGAGCTGCGCCAGGTCTCCCGGCTCGACCACGCCACCGTGCCGGAGCTGCTATTGGAGGCTCAGCCGGACATCGTACGAACCCCGGTGAGCCCCCACAGAACGGCCACGCACCGTGCCGGCTTCCCCGGAAGCTTGCTCGCCCCCCTGCTCGAGTACACCAGCAGTACCAGGGGCGGGGAGGCGCACCGACCCGTCCGGCCACCGGGCATGGGCCACAGCGCCGGCTCCCCCGGCCGGCATGGCGATCAGCCGCACCCCGCCGGACTCCAGCCCCCTCGCACAGATGGCCGACGGCTCAGCGGTGTTCGGGGTTCTCGAAGTCGAAGCGGCAGCCCGCGTCCCACTCGGAGCGCTGGTTGCCGTAGGCCGGGATGCCGCCGGCGTCCTTGAGCATGCGGGCCAGGTGGAGCTGGTTCCAGGTCATGAAGGTGGCGTTGCGGTTGGTGAAGTCGTTCTCCGGACCGCCGGAACCGGGATCGAGGTAGGACGGCCCCGGGCCGGCCTCGCCGACCCAGCCCGCGTCCGCCTGGGGCGGGACGGTGTACCCAAGGTGCTGGAGGCTGTAGAGCACGTTCATGGCGCAGTGCTTGGCACCGTCCTCGTTCCCGGTGATCAGACAGCCCCCGACCCGCCCGTAATAGGCGTACTGGCCCTCCGAGTTGAGGATCGAGGAGCAGGCGTACAAGCGCTCGATGACCTTCTTCATGACGGAGGAGTTGTCACCCAGCCAGACCGGGCCCGCGAGGGTGAGGATGTCGGCCGCCATCACCTGGGAGTAGATCACCGGCCAGTCGTCGGTCTCCCAGCCGTGCTCGGTCATGTCCGGCCACACGCCGGTGGCGATGTCCAGGTCGACGGCGCGCAGCACCGCGACCTGGACGCCCTGGCGCTCCAGGACGCCGGTGCTGACGTCGATCAGGCCCTGGGTGTGGCTGCGTTCCGGGGAACGCTTGAGGGTGCAGTTGATCACCAGGGCGCTCAGGTCGGTGTACGTCGTCGTCGGGTCCGGCACCGGTTCCTCCTCCGTGTGGTCCGGGAGGCCGGGCGGGTGGCGGACTCCCCCGCCCAGCCCACCAGGCAGGCACCGCCGGCGCGCGTCAGGCTGGGCCTCCCGGCTGACCCCGTTCGGCTGTCCGGACGATGCGGAGACCCGGCCTTCGGCCGCCACCCCGGAGAGGCCGAGGCGCGGCGGCCTCCGCGGGCGCCGACATCGCCTTCCGGCCGAATGTCCGCGCCGCCGCTCGGACCGTGAAGCCGATGGGTAGTCAGAAAGACACCCCCACAGTGAACTTGGAGATTCCGTGGCCATTCGCATGCGCTACCGCCCCTTGGTCCTCACGTTGTTCCTGTCCCTGGCCGCGGCCGGGTGCAGCTCCGGCTCGGGCGGCGGATCGGAGGGCGGCGGCAAACTGACGGTGTGGCTGGCCGTCGACGCCCAGGAGAGTTGGCCGGAATTGGTCCAGTCCACTAATGACCGCTTCACCAAGGCCCACCCCGGGGTCAAGGTCGAGGTCCAGTACCAGCAGTGGCCGACGAAGAACCAGAAGCTGGATGCCGTCCTCGCCGGGAAGAACGTGCCCGACGTGGTGGAGATGGGCAACAGCGAGACCACCAACTACATCGTCAACGGGGCCTTCGCCACGGTCGACCCGGCCCGCTTCGACCAGTCGGACGCCTGGCTCCCGGCGCTCGCCGACGCGTGCCGCGACAAGGGCAAGACCTACTGCGTGCCCTACTACGTCGGGGCCAGGGTCGGCGTCTACCGCACCGACTACTTCGCCCGCGCCGGTGTGCCGGACGCACCGAAGACGTACCCCGAGCTCCTCTCCGCGTTCGACCGCCTCAAGGCCGCCTACGGCCCCGAGGACCCGAACTTCTCCGCCCTCTACCTGCCCGGCCGCTACTGGAACGCGGCGATGGCCTTCGTGAAGGACGCCGGCGGCGAGATCGCCGTGAAGGAGGGCGACCGCTGGAAGGCCTCGTTGTCCTCGCCGAAGTCCGTCGCCGGGCTCACCGAGTGGAAGCGGCTGATCGACACCTACTACGTCGGCGACCGCGCGAAGGACAACGGCGACCAGCCGGGCGTCGTCGGCCAGGGCCACGTGGGTGTGTTCTACGGCAACACCTGGGAGGCCGACGCCGCCGCCGACGAACGCTCCGGCGGGGACCCGAAGCTGAAGGGCAAGTTCGCCACCTTCCCCTTCCCCGGCCCTTCCGGGAACCTCCTGCCCCCGTTCCTCGGCGGCTCCACCCTGGCCGTGCCGGCCAAGTCGACGCGCAAGGAGCTGGCCGCCGACTGGATCAAGCTGTTCACCGACCGGGAGTCGCAGAAGACGCTGATCGCCGCGAACACCCTGCCCAACAACACCACCCAGCTGGCCGAGGTCGCCGCCGGCGGCATCAACGGTCCGGCCGCCCAGGCCGCGGCGACCGGAGGCTGGATGACCCCGTTCGCACCCGGCTGGACGTCGGCGGAGAAGTCCAACGTCCTGCCCGAGATGCTCGAACGGATCGCGAACGGCAAGGCGTCGGTCCAGGACGCCGCGCGGGAGGCCGACCGGCGGATCGACGAAGTGATCAATGAGCGCTGACCGGGTCCGGCGGCGGCGCCCTCCGACGCTGCTGCCGTACCTGCTGATGGCCCCGGCCGTCGTCGCGCTCGTCCTGGTGCTGGGCTACCCGCTCGTGGACATGGTCGTCCTCGCCTTCCAGGACATGACCCGCGAGCAGCTGTTCAGCGGCTCGACGCCGCCCTGGGCCGGGCTGGACCAGTTCCGCCGGATCCTCGGTGACGGCTTCTTCTGGACGGTGGTGCTCCGCACCGTGCTGTTCACCGCGGTGTCCGTCGTCCTCACCGTGGTCTGCGGGACGGCGACCGCGCTGCTGATGCACCGCGTCTCCCCGTGGGTGCGCGCCGTCATGTCGGGCGTGCTGGTCACCGTGTGGGCGATGCCGGTCATGGTCGCCGGGGCGATCTTCCGCTGGCTCTTCGACGCCGACTACGGGGTGGTGAACTGGCTGCTCTCCCGGCTGCCCGGGGTCGACCTGGCCCGGCACAACTGGTTCACCGATCCCTTGCAGGGCTTCGCCGTCATCGTCGCCGTCGTGGTGTGGGGCTCGCTGCCGTTCGCCGCCATCACCCTGCGGGCCGCGCTGGCGCAAGTGCCGCCCGAACTGGAGGAGTCCGCGGTGCTCGACGGCGCCCGGCCGTTCCAGGTCCTCCGGCACATCACCCTGCCCTCGATCAGGCCGGTGCTGCTCATGGTCACGACGCTGATGGCCATCTGGAACTTCGGCACCTTCAACCAGATCTGGATCATGCGCGGCGGCCAGCCCGAGCGCGAGTACTACCTGCTGGGCGTCTACTCCTTCATCGAGTCGTTCGCCGTGAACCGGTACAGCACCGGGGCGGCGATCGCGCTCGTGACGGTCGTGCTGCTGCTCGCCGGATCGGTCGTGTACCTGCGTCAGATGCTCAGGACGGGAGAGGTCGAATGAGACGAAAGCGGTCGCTGGGCCACGACCTGCTCGGGCTGCTCGTCGCCGCGGTGGTCGGGTTCCCGGTCTACTGGATGGTGCTCACCGCGTTCCGGCCCGCCACCGAGATCCTGAGGCTGCCACCGCAGTTCTGGCCGGGCCGGCCCACGCTCGGCAACTTCTCCAGGGCACTGGGCTCCGAGACGTTCTGGGCCAACGTCCGCTCCAGTGTGGTCATCGGCCTCGGCACCGTCCTGGTGTCCCTGGTCGTCGGCGTGCTCGCCGCCTTCGCGCTCGCCCGCTTCCGCTTCGCGGGCCGCAAGGCCTTCGCCGTGGTGATCCTCATCGTCCAGATGGTCCCGCTGACGGCCCTGATCATCCCGGTCTACCTGCTGCTGAACGACGTCGACATGACGGACAGCCTCAGCGGGGTGATCCTCACCTACCTGGTGTTCACTCTCCCGTTCACCGTGTGGATGCTGCGCGGCTTCATCGTCGGGATCCCCGTCGAGCTGGAGGAGGCGGCCATGGTCGACGGCTGCGGTCGCCTCGGCGCGTTCCGCCGGGTCGTGCTCCCCCTGCTCGCGCCCGGCATCGTCGCCACCTCCGTCTTCGCGCTCGTCCAGGCGTGGAACGAGTACGTCCTCGTCTACGTCCTGCTGTCGAGCCCGGACAAGCAGACGGTCAGCATCTGGCTGGTCTCCTTCCAGACCAGCTTCGGGACCGACTACGGCGGCCTCATGGCGGGTGCCACGCTGACCGCCCTGCCCGTCGTGGTGTTCTTCCTCATCGTCCAGCGGAGGATCACCTCAGGCCTCGCCGTCGGCGCGGTCAAGGGCTGAGCCCTGGCGCGGGAGGGGTGGGCGGCCGGCCGGAGGACCCTGGCCGGCCGCCAGGACCCTGTCCGGCCGCACGGCCGTTCAGTAGCATGGCCTCGCCTCCGCCCGTGGCTCCGAGGGGACGAGTGACCGCCGTGACAACCCTGAACGCGAGCAGCCTGTCCGTGGACGTCCCTGATGTTCTGGACGTCCCGGATGTCCTGGACGTCCTGGATGTTCTGGACGTGCACGACGTCCTGGACATCGATGTGGACGTCGACCTGCTGCTGGACGGCGACGACACC
This sequence comes from Kitasatospora sp. NPDC036993, assembly GCF_055607525.1. Taxonomy (NCBI): domain Bacteria; kingdom Bacillati; phylum Actinomycetota; class Actinomycetes; order Kitasatosporales; family Streptomycetaceae; genus Kitasatospora; species Kitasatospora sp. NPDC036993. The sequence continues at coordinate 89,428 of NZ_JBVJRP010000008.1, forward strand.
GTGCAGCCGCCCGACGCGGGAGTCCCGGTGTCCGGGGCTCCGGTGCTGATGACCCCGCCGCAGAGCACCCAGATGGACTTCGAGTTCGACGCGCAGGGGTGCGTCCAGCTCGACCCTCCCGTCCAGCTCGTGGTGGAAGCGCCGACGGCACCGGTCGGCCAGGCGGGAGCCGCCCGCGCGCGGACCCGCTGAAGAGCACCGGGGCGAGCGCCACCGACGGTGTGGTCCGCGCGAACCCGCGCGGACCACACCGGGGTTCAGCGCAGGCCGGCGAAGAGGTCGTTCTCCGGCAGGGCCGCCCCCGTGGGGTCCTGCACTCGCACGAAGGTCTCCACGCCCATCAGTTCGGTGAACCGCTCCTTGCCCATCTTCAGGAAGAAGATGTTCTCGCCCTGGCTGGCGTGCGCCGCCAGGGCGTCGAACTTCAGGCCGCCGAACTCGGTGGTGTCCACCCAGGTGGTGACCTCCTCGTCGGGCAGTCCGATCGGCGGGATCGCGTCCACCGCCGCGGAGCCCGCCTCCGGGGAACCCTCCTCCGCGGACTCCGGCTCCTCCCAGTCCGCGCCGAACTCCCGCATGACCTCGCCGAACCGGCGCATCGCCGAGTGCGGCGCCGTCGTCCAGTAGACCTTCGGCGTCGCGTCGGTCAGCTCCAGCGCCGCCATCGTGATGCGGTGCGCCTGGATGTGGTCGGGGTGGCCGTAGAACCCGTTCTCGTCGTAGGTGACGACCACGTCGGGCTGGTACTGCCGCATGAGTTCGGCGAGGCGGGCGGCGCCGTCCGCCACGGGCGTGCGCCAGAACGAACCGGGCGCGTCGTTGCTCTCCCAGCCCATCATTCCGGAGTCGGCGTACTCCAGCAGCTCCAGGTGGCTCACCTTCAGCACCTCGCAGCTGGCTTCGAGCTCCTGACGGCGCATCGCGGCCACGGCCGCCGGGTCGTGGCCGGGTTCGCCCGGCTTGACCCCGCCCGGCCCGTCGCCGCAACGACCGTCCGTGCACGTGACGAGGACCGTACGGATGCCCTCCGCCGCGTACCGGGCGAGGACTCCCCCGGTCCCGGTGGCCTCGTCGTCGGGGTGAGCGTGCACTGCCATGAGTGTCAAGGGCCGGTCAGTCATGAATACCATCCTCTGATCTATAAGTGCCGGCCCCCAGTCTGCGCCACGGGGGCGGGTGGTCGCCCGCAGTATCCGTCCGAGGGCGGGCGCCGTGGCGGCTGCCCGGGCCGGGTCAGCGACGCCCGGCGGCCAGGTGACGGGCAGACCGGCCCCGATACGGCTCAGCAGCCGGCCGCCGTGGACCCCGGGAGTGTCGAAGCTGCGCAGCCCGTCCGAGTCGTCGGCTCCGGCCCGCAGGACCTCGGGCACCAGCACCGCCTCGGCGGCGGGCATCCCGGCACCCGCGGGCCCGGGGTAGGCGTCGGCGAGGTAGGCCGTCCTCGGCTCCGGCATCGAGGCGGCCGGCTTCACCCGGGCGGACGAGCGCCTGCTCCGGGAGGCGGACCACGTCTTCCACTGCGTGGCCGACCCCGCCACGGTCGTCCGCATCAACGTCTGGCGGCCGGACGCCTACGACCTCGGCGTCCTCTACGACGAAGCCAAGGACCGCTACCTGACGTACGTCCAGATGTCCGAGGCCGTCCTGCACTTCGTCCGCGCCGGCCGGCGCGTGGCGGCGGTCTTCTACGGACACCCTGGCATCTTCGTCCTGTCCAGCCACCGCGCCGTCCGGATCGCCCGGCGCGAGGGGCACCGCGCCGTGATGCGGCCCGGCATCAGCGCCCTGGACGTGCTCTGCGCCGACCTCGGCGTGGACCCGAGCACCCCCGGCATGCAGACCTTCGAAGCCTCCGACCTGCTGATCCGGGGCCGGCGCATCGACCCGGGCCTGCACCTGGTGCTCTGGCAGGTCGGCATCGTCGGCGAACTCGGCTACCGGCGGGGCGGGTTCGGCAACCGCCATCTCCCCGTGCTGCTGGACCGGCTGGAGGAGGTGTACGGGCCGGACCACCCCGTGGTCAACTACGTCGGCGCCCGCTACCCCGGCCTCGACCCCGTCACGGACCACCACACCGTCGCCGCCCTGCGCGACCCGGCCGTGCGGCACACGGTCACCAGCGCCTCCACCTGGTACCTGCCGCCCGCCGTCGCCGCCCCGGCCGACCCTCAGGTGCTCGAACGCCTCGGCCTGCTCGCGCCCGGCCTGACCGTCCGCCCGCCCGACGGCCCGCTGCGGGTCATCGACGCGTACGGTCCGCGCGAACTCGCCGCCCTCGACGGCTTCGCCGACTTCCGCGTCCCGGCCGGCTTCCATTGGCAGGAGGACACCCCCGGCGCCCGCTTCGTCCTCGCGCTCGGCGAGGACAGCGCCCTGCGCGAGCACTACGTCCGCGACCCCGCGGCCGCCGTGGCGGACTGGGCCCCACCCGGCCCCGGGACACCCGACCACGGAACGGCCGATCACGGAACCACAGGCCCCGGAGCCGCCGGCCACCCGCCCGCCGGCCTCGGCCCGGCCGAACGCGCTCTGCTGGCCCGGCGCGAGGACCTGGCCGTACAGGCCGCCGCCCGCGGTGTCCGGCGGCAGCCGAGCCCGGAGGCGGCCCGGCGCCTGCGCACCCTGCTCACCCGCCCGTCGGAGGCGCGCGGCCTGTCGCGGGCGGCGGGCCCGCCGCCGGTCCGGCGGGACCTGGACGCCGTCCTCGCCGCCGCCCTGTACCCGTGGACCGGCCTGTACGGCACACCGGACGGCGACCTCTCCGTCTACGTCCTGGGCCGCGCCACCGACCCGCCCCGGCACCGGGTCCACCTCGACGGCCGCCCGGTCCCCGACCCGCGCTACGGGCACGGCGTGCTGCGCTGGCGCGCGGCGGACGGCGCCGCCGACGGCGAACTGCGCCCGGAGTCCGGCCGCGACGGGCGGCGCCGGCTGGTCGGCACCGTCGGAGGGCGCCGAGTGCGCCTGACCGAGTACCCGCTGCCCGAACTGCCGCCGCTCGCCGGCCTGGTCGGCGGCTACGCCTGCTCGGGCGTGCGCGTGGACGTCGCACCCGGCGCCCCCGGCTCGGCCCCGCGCCTGCGCGTCACCGTCGACGGCGAGCCGGCCACCGCCGCGGTGCTGATCGGACCGGCGGGCTTCGAGGTGGACGGCGTCACCGTCCCCTTCGCCCGGCGGCTGCCGGACGTCCCCCCGTGCCTCTACGGGACGTACCGGCTGCGGCTGCCCGCGCGGCCGGACGGCGCCGAACTGCGGGTCGCCGCGGACGGCGTCACGCTGGACGGCCGGGCCGTCCCCGGGGCCGGGCAGAGCGGCCGACGGCTCGGCTGGCGGCGGGGGCCCGCCCCCGTGCCGTCCGCCGACCTCGCCCTGCTGCTCGACCCGATCACCCTGCACCCGATGCTCCACGGCACCGGCCGGACCACGGACGGCGCACCGTTCCCGCTGCTCGGCATGGTCCCGGTCGGCGCCGAGACGGCCCGCGAGCTCGCCGCCCGGCCCCGGTACGGCATCCCGCCCGGCCCGTGGGCCCACCTGACGGCGCTCGCCGCCGAGGCGAGCCACCGCGGCGGGCTGTTCTGGTGGCACGGCTGGGAGCAGTCCGCCACCGCCCTGCGGGCCGTCCGGCGCGCCCTGCGGGAGGACGGACGGTAGGCGACCGGGGAAGGCGGCTCAGGAACCGTCGGCCCGGCGGACGATGAGCATGTCCTGGGTGTGCCCGATGGCGTAGCCGCCCCCGGGAACGGCGAAGTGCTCCTGGACGTAGGAGGTCAGCGCCGCGCGGGAGGGGCGGGGGTCGAGGGTGGCCAGGTCGGCGACGTTCACCATGAACTCGGCCACGGCCACCGCCTCGGCCAGTCCGGGCGCCCGGTAGTGGAGGTCGAGGGTTTCGAGGGCGTAGTCGTGTTCCGGGTGCCGCTCGCGCAGGCGGTCGGCGAGGGGGCCCAGGTCGTAGCGGACGCCGGTGAAGTGCGCGGCCATCCGCATGCAGGGGCTCTCCGGGTTCTGGAGCACGACCAGGAGGGTGCCGCCGGGAGCCGTCCAGTCCAGGGCTCGGGTGACGGTGCCGAGCCAGTCCGGCGCGGGCACGTAGTAGAGCACGTGGGAGAGGTGGACGAGGTCGGCCGGCTCCGGCGGGCGGGCCCGGTCGAGCGGCTCCGGGAGGACCAGGGCGTCGGGGCAGGCGGCGCCGAGCTTCTCGCGCATCGCCGCGCTGGGCTCCACCGCGATGGTGCGCTCGAAGGAGCGGCTCAGGTAGGCGGTGGTCCGGCCGTCGCCCGCGCCGAGGTCCAGCAGCACCCTGCGGTGCGGCAGGGCGGAGGCGATCTCGCCCAGCCGGGCGTGGGTGACCGGCTTCTCGTCCGTCCCGGCCAGGAACAGCTCGAACGCCCGGCGGTAGTCGGCGCTCGCCACGTCCAGCACCCGGACCGGGTCCTCGTCCTTCGTCCTGGTCTCCACCGGTCGGCCTCCCCCTTGTTGACGACGATTCGGGTGCCGCCATTGCACCCCGGTGGCCCGCCGCGGAGGTGCAGGGACGTTCCTGCCCGCGTGTCGCCGGCGCCTCCCGGCCGACACCTCCCGTCCGGCCGCCCCCTACCGGCCGCACCACCCCTACCCGTCGGACCATCCCGACCGGCCGAACCACCCCTGCCCGTCCGGCTCTTCTGGACAATCACCCCGAAAATTTGCCACGGTGAGGAGCAGCGGCCCAGCCATCGATCTTGCGGCCGAAGCCTCCTGGGAGTTCTCCCATGCCTTCCGCTGACTTCCCCGCCTTCTACCTCGGCCAGAGTGTCTTCTCCGACCCCGGCACCCACCTCCCCCGCTACGCCGACCTCCCCGGTGTTCCGGGCCAACTCGCCCGCATCGCCCGGAACCTGGTCATCCATCGCCTCGAAGGCCGGCTGTTCCACCACCACATCCCGGCGAACCGCCTCCACCACGACGCGGAGACCCGCTACCTCGACGACATCCTGGACCTGATCACCGACCGCGACCCGGCCCCGCTCACCCATCCCCGCTCGCCCGCCGACCGCTTCGTCGGCGTCTGCCGCGACCTGGCCCTGCTGCACTGTTCCTTCCTGCGCCATGTCGGCGTCCCGGCCCGGCTGCGCTGCGGCTTCGCCGACTACCTCGGCCCGGACGGCTTCCACGCCGACCACGTGGCCACCGAGTACTGGGACGACCGGCGCGGCTGGCTGCTCGCGGACCCGCAGCTGGCCGATCCGAGGGTCGCCGCCGACCTGCGGGTGGACTTCGACCCGATGGACGTCCCGCGCGACCGTTTCCTGGTCGCGGGCCAGGCCTGGCGCGCCATCCGCAGCGGCCGGGCCGCCGCCGGCTCCTTCGGCGTCCACCCGCCCGAGGAGGGCCCGCTGAACGGCGGCTGGTTCGTCGCCCACTCCACCAGGCTCGACCTGGCCGCCCTGAACAAGACCGAGACCCTCGTCTGGGACACCTGGGGCACCGCCTCCACCACCACGCCGCACAGCCCCTACGACGAGGTGGCCCACCTGACGACCGGCCCCGTCGACCTCCCCTCCGTCCGCCGCCTCTTCACCGAGCACGACGCCCTGCGCACCCCGAAGACCGTCCTCTCGCTGGCTCCCTTCAACGGCCCGCGCGAGGTCACCCTGCGCTGACCGCCACTCTTCCGTCCCGTCACCTCTTCGGCGGGCACCTCCAAAGAATACGAAATTTTTATTGCGCAACTTTTCCTTCGGATCTATCGTCGACGCATGCCCGAGAAGCCCCGGCCCGACCGGATCACCGACCTGTCCCGTCTGAAGGCGTTCACCAACCCGCTGCGGATGCAGCTCTACCGTCTGCTCTACGCCGTCGGCAGCGCGACCGCCTCACAGCTCGCCGAGCAGGTCGACCAGGCTCCGTCCCTGGTCAGCTACCACCTGCGCAAGCTCGCCGAGCAGGGCTTCGTGACCGAGGCGAGCGGCCGGAGCACCGACGGCCGGGAGCGGTGGTGGCAGGTCGCCTCCGAGGAGGGCTGGGGCTTCCGCGAGTCCGACCTCGCCGGCACGCCCGAGGGCGCCGCCGTCGTCGGCACGATCACCAGGGGCCTGGTCGACTTCCGCTCAGCCCAGTACCTCGCCTACCTCGGGCAGAGCGCCGCCTGGGGCAGGGAGTGGACCGACGCGGCCTTCAGCTCCGAGTGGCTGCTCGACCTCACCGCGGCCGAACTCGCCGAGATGGAAGAGGAGTTGCAGGCCATCTCGCGGCGCTGGCGGGAGCGCGGCAAGGCCGCCAGGACGGCCGGTGACACCGCGGGCCGCGAGCACGTGTCCGTCCACCTGTACGGGTTCCCCTTCCGCCCCTGACACCGGCACAGCCGGGTCCCCGAACCGTCGGAGCCCCTCATGACCCTCGCGGAAGCACCCCTTCCCGGCCGCGTCGCCGCACCGCCCGCCGCACCGCCCGCCCACCGCGACGGCAACGTGCTGCGCTGGCTCGCCGCTTACACCGCCTCGCTGATCGGCGACGGCGTCTACTTCGCCGCCCTCGGCTGGTCCGCCCAGCGCTCCGCGGGCCCCGCCGAGGTCGGCCTGGTCATGGCCGTCGGCGCCGCTCCGCGCGCCCTGCTGATGCTCGGCGGGGGCGTCCTGGCCGACCGGCTCGACCCGCGCCGGGTGATCCTCGGCAGCGACGCGATGCGCTGCCTGCTCATCCTCTCGGTGGCCGCCGCCATCGCGCTGACCACGCCCGCACTCTGGCTGCTGGTCGCGGTGGCGCTCGTCTTCGGCGCCGTGGACGCGCTGTTCGTCCCCGCCGTCGGTGCTCTGCCGCCCCGGATCACCAGTCCCGACCAGCTGGCCAGGGTCACCGGCCTGCGCTCGCTGTCGATGCGCCTCGGCCAGATCGCCGGACCGCCGCTCGGCGGCCTGGCGATGGGTCTGGGCGGCCCCGCCGCCGCGTTCGCGACCGCGGGCCTGCTGTTCGCGCTCTCCCTGCCGCTCCTGCTCTCCGTCCGGATCAGCCCGCTCGAAGCCCCCTCCTGCGAAGCCCCGGCGGGCGACACCCCTCCTGGCGACGGCACCGCGCGCGCCGACCTCCTCGACGGGCTGCGCTACATCCGCCGCCACCGCCTGATCGGCCCGCTGGTCGTGGCCGGAGCCGTCTGCGAACTCGGCCTCACCGGCACCCTCAACGTCGGCATGGTGCTGCTCAACGCCGAACGCGGCTGGGGCCCGTCCGGCTTCGGCTGGATCGTCGGCTGCTTCGGCGCCGGGGCCGCCGCGAGCGCCGCGCTGCTCGCCGTCGTCGGCCGGATTCCCCGGGCGGGCCTGACCATGGCCTGGACCCTGCTGGCGGGCAGCGTCGGCGCGGCGGCCATGGCGCTGGTCCCGCACCTGTGGACCGCCGCCGTCATCGCCGCCCTGGTCGGCCTGGGCGCGGGCGTCTTCGGCAGCCTGGACAGCACCCTCATCCAGACCGCCGCCGACCCCGCCTACCTGGGCCGGGTCACCTCCGTCACGATGCTCACCATGGTCGGCATCGCCCCGCTCAGCTACCCGCTGGTCGGCGCCGCCATCGGCGCCTGGGGCAGCGCCCCGGTCTTCGCCGGCTGCGGCGCCCTCTCCTGCCTCGGCGCCGTCCTCGCGCTCGCCTCCCCCGCCGTCCGCGGCGCCGAACTCCCCCGCGCCGCCGCCTGCTGAGCACCCTGTGCGGCACACGGGGGCCGGGCCGGCCGGGCGGTCACCAGGTGACCGGGAGCGCCTCGACGCCGTAGACCGTGGAGCCTTCACGGAAGCGGACGCCGGCCTCGGGGACGGCGAGATGGCGGCGGCAACGGGACCCACGAGTCCGAACCATCGACGGCATCCGTCGGATGGCCGGACTCACGACACCCGGCCCGAACCCGACGCGGGCCACCCGGGCCGGATTGGACCGGGACTGCGCCGCCCCCTGCCGTTAGCCTCGGCCGCACAGTCGATCAACGGAGAACCAGCATGCACCCCGAACTCGCCGCCGATCTCGGCCGGTTGCCCGACGTCCTGGAGGAGACCCGGCAGCGGGCGCTCGCCTTCCTGGCCGGCCTCGACGAGCGGCCCGTGGTCCCGCATCCGGAGCCGCCGGCCGGGGCCGGGCTCGCCGAGGAGGGCGGCGGCGCGCGGGCCGCGCTGGCCGAGTTCGCGGAGCGCTGGGAGCCACGGCTGTCGGCGAGCGCCGGGCCGCGCTACTTCGGCTTCGTGACGGGCGGCGCGACGCCGGCCGCACTCGCCGGCGACTGGCTGACCTCGGCCTACGACCAGAACTCCAACTCCTCGCTGGACCCGGCCGGTCAGCAGCTGGAGCGGGAGACGGTCGGCTGGCTGCGCGAGCTGTTCGGGCTCTCGGCGGCGCACCACGGCACCTTCGTGAGCGGCGCCACGATGTCCAACACGGTCGGGCTGGCCGTCGCCCGCGAGTGGCTGGGCGAGCGGCTCGGCGTGGACGTCGCCGAGGACGGGGCCGGCGCGCTGGGCCGTGTCCGGGTGCTGTCCGGCAGCGCGCACTCCAGCGTCGCCAAGGCGCTGTCGGTGCTCGGCCTGGGCCGGACGGCGCTGCGCGCGGTGCCCGTGCTGCCCGGCCGGGAGGCGGTGGACGTGGCCGCGCTGGAGCGGGCGCTGGCCGAGGCCGACGGGCCGTGCGTCGTGGTGGCCAACGCGGGCACCGTCAACACCGTCGACTTCGACGACCTGCGCGCGATCGCCGCCCTGCGCGAGCGCTACGGCTTCTGGCTGCACGTGGACGCCGCGTTCGGCGCGTTCGCCGCGCTGTCGCCGGAGCACGCGGAGCTGGTGGCCGGGCTGGACCTCGCCGACTCGGTCTGCGTCGACCTGCACAAGTGGCTCAACGTGCCGTACGACAGCGCCGTGCAGTTCACCCGCCGCCCCGACCTCCAGGCCCGGGTGTTCCGGAACGCCGCCGCCTACCTCGGCCCTCTCGGCGAGCAGCCCGACCTGGTCCACCTGACGCCGGAGAACTCGCACCGGCTGCGCGCCCTCGCCGCCTGGTTCACCCTGCGGGCGTACGGCCGCTCCGGGCAGCGGGAGATCGTGGAGCGCTGCGTCGCCGGCGCCCGGGCGCTCGGCGCGGAGGTCGCCCGGATCGAGGGCCTGGAACTGCTCGCCCCGGTGCGGCTGAACGTCGTCTGCTTCACCCTGACGACGGACCCGACCCCGGAGCGGCTCGCCGCGCTCGCCGCCGGCTCGGCCGACGAGGCCTTCCTCACCCCGACCCACTACGCCGGCCGCCCAGCGCTGCGCGCGGCGTTCAGCAACTGGCGCACCACGGAGGCCGACGTCCGGCGCACGGCACGGGCGCTGGCCCGGTCCGTCCGGAACGGGACGGCCCGGGCATCGGGCTCCGGGGCAGGCTCCACCGCGGACTGAGGCGGGCCGGCCCGGTCAGCTCCGGTCGTGGTCCCCCGTCCCGCCGTCGATCAGCTCGCGCAGGATGTCCAGGTGTCCGGCGTGCCTGGCCGTCTCCGTGGTCATGTGGATCAGCACCCAGCGCAGCGACACGGTGTCGCCCGACCAGGACGTGCCGAGGTCGTCCAGCGCGAGCTCGCCGATCACCTCGTCGGCACCGGCCCTGGCCCGCGCGTAGAACGCCAGGATGTCGGCCGTCGACTCGTGCGGCTCCACCCGCATGTCGGAGGCCTCGTCGGCGTCGATGTCGAACGGCTGCGGTCCGCTCTCCCGGCCGAACGCCTCCCGGAACCAGCCGAGTTCGGCGCCGCCGAGGTGCTTCACCAGCCCCAGCGGGTTCGTCCCCGAAGGTGTCATCGGGCGGCGCAGCTGTTCGTCGTCCAGCCCCTCCAGCTTCCACAGCACCGCGTCGCGGTGCCGGTCCAGCGCCGCGTGCAGGCTTTCCTTCTCCCCACCCGTGAAGGGCACGTGATTGCTCATGCGCGGGACCGTACCAGCCGCCACCGACAACGCCCGGAGAGTTCCGGCCCTCGCACACCCGGCCCGCGTGGCGGCCTTGCCTTCACACCGGTGTGAAGGTCGATCATGCTCCCATGACCGCCACACCTTTCGACCCGTACGCGCTGCTCGCGCAGAGCCGCCTGGGCGTCCTCGCCACCATCAAGGCGGACGGCCGGCCGCAGCTCTCCCCCGTGATGCCGTTCTACGACCGGGAGGCGAACGCCCTCCTGATCTCCACCCGGGACGGACTGGCCAAGACCGTCAACCTGCGCCGGGACCCGAGGGCCAGCCTGGAGGTGACCGGTCCCGACGGCCGCTCGTGGGTCACCGCCGAGGGCGTGGCGACCCTCAGCGGTCCCGGCACCGACCCCGGGGGCCCCGAGGTCGAGGCGCTGGTGGACTACTACCGCCGCGCCGCCGGCGAGCACCCCGACTGGGCGGAGTACCGCCAGGCGATGGTCACCGACCGCCGGGTGCTCCTCACCATCCCGGTCGACCACGTGTACGGCACCCACCTCTGACCGGCCGGGCCCGGCCACCGTCACGGGGGTGCGGTGGCCGGGCCCCGGTCGATCCCGAAGTCCCCTTCGCGATGCGGCTGTTCAGCGCCTGGTCGCGGTGACCACGGTGGCGTCCAGGTCCTCCTGCCGGCTCTCCAGCGCCACCAGCCCGGCCGCCCCGGTCACCGCGAGGGCCGCCGCCGCCTGCCGCTCGCTGGTCTCGAACAGCAGCGACCCGCCGGGCGCCAGCCACCGCGGCGCCTCGGCGACCACCCGCCGCAGCACGTCCAGCCCGTCCGCCCCGCCGTCCAGCGCCGGCCTGGCCTCGTGCAGCCGCGCCTCGGGCGGCAGCAGGCCGAGGTCACCGGTCGGCACGTACGGCACGTTGGCGATCAGCACGTCCACCCGGCCGCGCAACCCGGCGGGCACCGCCGTGAAGAGGTCGCTCTCGAAGACCCGCGCCCCGGCCCCCGCCAGGTTGCGGCGGGCGCAGCGGACCGCGCCCGGATCGATGTCGGCCGCGTACAGCTCGACCGGGTGCGCCGCCGCGGCCGCCACCGCGGCGCCCAGCGCGCCGCTGCCGCAGCACAGGTCGAGCACCACGGCGCCCGGGACGGTCAGCGACGCGGCGGCGGCGGCCAGGAACTCGCTGCGGCGGCGCGGGACGAAGACGCCCGGGTCGACGGCGATCCGCAGCCCGGCGAACTCGGCCCAGCCGACGACGTGTTCGAGCGGCCGCCCGGCCGCGCGGGACCGGACCATGGCGGCCAGGTCGGCGGGCGAAGCGGCGGCGGACAGCAGGATCCGCGCCTCGTCCTCGGCGAACACGCACCCGGCGGCGCGCAGCCGGGAGACCACCGAGGAACGGAGGGAGACGGAGGAGAAAACCGGCAAGAGAACCCCTTCGGGGGGAGACGGGAGAGCGAACGACTCCGTCAGGGCTCCCGCGAGGGCCGGCACCGCATCGGCGCGCCGTCCGCGCTACGCGCGCGTGGCGCCCGCACGGCCGCGCTCCGGGAGCACCCGCTCGGACATTCCGGTAATGGGTCTCACCTCCCTGATTCGCGGTCATACTCGGCGTCGGCCACCCTACCGCACCGCCGGGCGGGGATGATCGAAACGGATCCACCCGCCATCGCACAGGCGTGCGCGCTCGCTCGTCCGAGCTATTCGATAGGCCCACTGACAGTACATGTCGATAACAGACCGTAGCGATCGAGCATATTAACGCCATGACGAGACAATCCCGCGGACCGTCACGGCTTCGTGCTCGAACGGCCCGCCTCATCAGCGCCGCGGCCACCCTGGGTCTGCTCGGCGCCGGCCTCACCGCCCCGATCGCCCTGGCCGCCGCCCCCACCCACCACCCCGCCGCACCGCTGCCGGAGCGCGTCCGGGCCACCGGCACGCCCCTGCTCCAGGAGGCCTTCACCGGCGCCACCGCCGACTCCCGCTTCATCGCCGTCGGCTCCGCCTGCCTCACCGGCGCCGCCCCGGCGCAGCCCGGGCCCGGCGACCACCCGCTCGGCGGCTGCCCCACCGCCGAGACCGGCCCGGTGCCGCCGCTGAACAGCGCGCCGCTCGGCTACCTGCGGATCACCGACTCCGGCAACGACCAGAGCGGCGCGGTGCTCTTCGACCAGGCCCTGCCCGCCGGCAACGGCCTGGACGTGACCTTCGACCAGTGGCAGTACGGCAGCACCACGCCGAACACCCCGGCCGACGGCATCTCCTTCTTCCTGGTGAACGGCGACGTCTCGCTCACCCACCCCGGCGCCTTCGGCGGCAGTCTCGGCTACGCCCAGAAACTGCCCGACGACAACCCGAACCTCGCCTTCCTGCCCGGCGTCGACCGCGGCTACCTGGGCGTCGGGCTCGACGTGCTCGGCAACTACTTCGGCGACTGGGAGCAGCGCGGCAACGGCTGCTCCCAGCGCTCCCCCGCCGGCACGTCCTTCCGGGTGCCCGCGCCCGGCGCCAACATGGTCACCGTCCGCGGCCCCGGCGACGGCACCACCGGTTACTGCTTCCTGACCGCGACGACCAGCAACTTCACCACCAGCGCCCCCTGGCCCTCCACCCTGCCGGGCAAGCTCCAGGGCCCGCTCACCACGCTGCCGCCCGGGGTGACCCCGGACCAGGCGCAGACCCTGCTGGAGCCCTCGCGCCGCCGGGTCAACGTGCACCTGACCCCCGGGGCCTCGCCGGTCCTGACGGTCTCCATCGACTTCAACGACGGCACCGGCTCGCACCAGGTGCTCCAGACCCCGGCGCCGCAGCCGGCGCCCTCCACGTACAAGTTCGGCTTCGCCGGCTCCACCGGCCTGTTCACCGACGTGCACCTGATCCGCAACGTGGTGATCAACACCGACCAGCCGCTGCCCGAGCTGAACCTGGTCAAGCAGGCGCACGAGCCGCTGCCCGGGCTGATCACGGTGGGCACCCCGATCCCGTACGACTTCGTGGTCACCAACTCCGGGAACGTGCCGATCTCCAACCTGGCCGTCGAGGACCCGAAGGTCGGGCCGGTCAGCTGCCCGGTGAGCACCCTGGCCCCCGGTGAGACGGTCACCTGTACGGCGACGTACCTGGTCACCGCGGCGGACGCCGCCGCGGGGCACGTGGCCAACACGGCGCAGGCCACCGGGACCACCGACGGCGGCCCGGTCACCTCGCCGCCGTCCTCCGAGAACGTGCCGGTCATCGCCCCGCCGGGGATCAACCTCGTCAAGCACGTGGACGCGGCCGAGCCGTTCCACGTCGGCGACACGGTGCCCTACACCTACACGGTCACCAACACCGGCGGCACCCCGGTGGAGGCGCTCACGGTGACGGACGACAAGGTCACCGGGATCACCTGCGACACGACGGTGCTGGCGCCGGCGGGCAGCCCCGGGGACAGCACGACCTGCCACGGCAGCTACGTCGTGACGGCGGCCGACGCCGAGGCCGAGAAGGTGGTCAACCACGCCCACGCCGGCGGCACGTCGAACGGCCAGCCGGTCACCTCACCGGAGGCCGAGGCGACCATCACGGTGGTCGGTCCGTCGTCGATCGGCCTGACCAAGCAGGCGGACACCGCCGGGCCGGTCCACACCGGGGACACCGTGCACTACACGTACACGGTGACCAACACCGGGACGACCACGCTGAACAACCTCAGCGTCGCCGACGACCACGCCCCGCTGGTGACCTGCGACCAGACCACGCTGAACGCCGGCCAGAGCACCACCTGCCACGGCGCGTACACCGTGACCGCCGCCGACGAGCAGCTCGGCCACGTCACCAACACGGCCCAGGCGACCGCGAACGGCCCGCAGGGGCAGACGGTGCAGAGCCCGATCGCCCAGGTGACGCTGCCGGTGGTGGGCGTCGCCGTGCTCGGCCTGCGGAAGCAGGCCGACAGCGCGGGGCCGTTCCAGGTCGGCGACACCGTGCACTACACCTACACGGTCACCAACACCGGGACGGCGGCGGTGAACAACCTGACCGTGGCCGACGACCACGTCCAGTCGGTCTCCTGTGACCGGACCACCCTCGCCCCGGGCGAGAGCGCGACCTGCCACGGCACGTACACGGTGACGGCCGCCGACGCCCAGGCCGGGCACGTCACCAACACCGCGCACGCCAACGGCACCGGACCCCAGGGCCAGAACGTCCAGAGTCCGCCGGCCCAGGCCACCGTCGAGGTGGTCGGCACCGGCGAGTCCTCGCTGTCCATCACCAAGCGGGCCGACGTCGAGGGGACCGTGTACCCGGGTGACACCGTCACCTACACGTACACGGTGACCAACACCGGGACGACCACGCTGACCGACGTCACCGTCGACGACGACCACGTCCGGCAGGTGACCTGCGAGCAGACCACCCTCGAACCGGGGCGGAGCACCACCTGCCAGGGCACCTACACGGTGACCGAGGAGGACGCGCAGGCCGGCAGCATCACCAACACCGCCCGGGCCTCCGCCCGCGACCCGCAGGGCGAGACCGTGGAGAGCCCGCCGGTCGAGCTCTGCATCGTCGTCGCGCCCTGCCCGCCGAAGGGGCACGGCCACAAGGGCGGCCAGGGCTGCCACGGGTACCCGGGCCACCACCCGGTTCCGCCGCGGGGCGGCGGTTCTGGGGGGCTGCCGGACACCGGCGCGCCGACCGCCGCCGTGAGCGCGGCCGTGGGCGGGGGCGGGCTGGTGACCCTCGGCGGGCTGCTGCTCCTCCGCGCCCGGCGCCGTTCGGCCTCCGAACGGTCCGCGGCGTAACGCCGCCGTACGGTCCGCGATGCGACGCCGCTGATCCGTCGGCGGTCGGACCGCCCCCCGGAGCCCTCGGGCACCGGGGGCGGTCCCGTGTCCGGGGCCGCCGTCAGGCCGGCTGCGGGGCCGGCGGCTTGGTGCGGTAGCCGTCGGCCCCGCCCGGGGGCACCAGGCAGGGCAGCAGCCAGTCCCAGAGGGCGCCGACCCGGCGGGCGCGCTCCTCGGCGGGGCAGCCCTCGGCGAAGACGACCTCCAGGCCGCAGGCCACGGCCACCACCAGGGTCTCCGGACCGGGGCCGCCGGGGCGGTCGCGCAGTTCGCCCGCGCGGCGGGCGCCGGCCAGCAGTTCGCGCACCACTCCGGCCCAGACACCGTGGAAGCCACGCGCGTCGGCGAAGCCCGGCTGCCTGGGCTCCGCCGTGGCGGGGCCGGGTGCGGCAGCCGGGCCGGTCGCGGTGGGCCCGGCCGTGGTGGGGCCGGCCGTGGTGGGGCCGGCCTGCCGGCCCGTGTCCTCGCGGCCGAGGCGGAAGGCCGCCCGCACCACCGGGTCCGTTCCGAGGGCGTCGACCAGCCAGTGCCCCGCGTCGATCAGCCCCTGGAGCGGGGAGGAGGCCGCGCGCGGCTCCGCGCAGGCCGACCGCAGCGAGCGCTCGGCCTGCTCCGACACCGCCCTGGCCAGCTCCTCCTTGGAGGCGAAGTGGAAGTACAGCGCCCCCTTCGTCACCCCCGCGGCTGCGGCGATCTCGCCGAGGGTGGCCCCGGCGTAGCCGCGGCGGTCGAACAGCTCCGCCCCCGCCTCCACCAGCCGCCCACGCGTCCGCTCCGACCTCTCCTGGACCACCCGTCCCACAACCCCTCACGACGACAAGCAGGTTCCGACCAGACCCCGGCCGCCCGGGACGGGCGTCGCGGTCCCCGACGGCCGTCCGGGGTCGGCTCCGCCGACGGCGCCGGCCCGGACGGCCATCGGGTTCAGCCGACCCGGCTGAACCGGGCCGCCACAGCCTCCGGCCCGGCGCCCGCGACGGCGGGTTCGCGCTCCGCGCGCTCCGGCCCGGCGAGCAGGATGGAGCGCTGGAGCCGCCGCAGCCCGGCCGAGGGCTCCATGCCCAACTCCCTGACCAGGGTGTTCCGCAGGCGCTGGTAGGCCTCCAGTGCCTCGCCCCGGCGGCCGGAGCGGTGCAGCGCGATCATGTACTGGCCGTGCAGGCTCTCGTGGGTGCGGTAGCGGTCGACCAGGACGGTGAGTTCGGCGAGCAGCACCCGGTGCCGGCCGAGCCGCAGGTCCGCCTCGATCCGCTGGTCCAGTGCGCAGAGCCTGGTCTCCTCCAGGCGCCTTGCCTCGACGGCGAGCTGGCCGCCGACCGGGACGTCGGCGAAGGCCGGACCGCGCCACAGCGCGAGCGCCTCGCCCAACTGGCGGGCGGCGAGGGGGAAGTCGCCGCCGTCCATCGCCTGGTAGCCGGTGCCGGCAAGCCGCTCGAACTCCCGGAGGTCCACCAGCCCGCCACCGCTGTTGAGCATGTAGCCGCCGGGCGAGGTCACCAGGACGTCCTTCGCGCAGGACACCCCGGTGGCCGCACCGGCCGCGGCGAGCGCCCGGTCGATGAGCTCGCGCAGCTGGAGCACGTACGTCTGCACGGTGGTGCGTGCGCTGCGCGGCGGACGGCCGGACCACAGCTCGTCGGCCAGCACCCCGGCCGGCACCACCTGGTCGGCCCGTAACGCCAGCAGGGCGAGCACCTGCCGCGGCTTCGGCGCCGACGGCACCACCGACACCCCGCACACCCGGGCGTCCAGCGCCCCGAGCACCCGAATTTCCACGATGACCACCCCTCATCACACGGAACGCCGCAGTCTCCTCCGCCACGGACGGCACCCGGGTCGACACCCCCAGGGTCAACTGCCACCAGTCAAAAACAGGACGCGTGGTTTGTCAATACAAAACCGAACGTGCTGTTTGTTTCTCCAGGCCGCCCACTTCGCCACGCCATGCGATGGGTCGACAACTGTTCGTGATGATGATCGGACAAAGTCAAAGGCGGCGCCGGACCCCCGTGGTCCCGTCGCCGCCCGTTCGCCCGTACTCGCCCGGATTCCCCCCGGATTCCCGTGGGCAGGGGGGCCGGTGAGCCGATGTCAGCCCACGCCGGCCCCCGCCCGCACCTCGGCGCGCGCGGCACCGCCGGCCTGGCCGGCCGCCCCTCCGTCCGGGCCACCAGCCGGGCCACCGGCCTCGCCGCCGCCCTCCGCTGCCACCCGGGCCGCCGCGGCCTCCGCGACCACCTGGGCACCGCGGTTCGGCCCCATCTGGAGCGAACCGAGCACGCCGGGCACCGCGATGCTCGGCATCAGGTGCTGGAACAGCGCGGACACCCTCGCCTCCAGGTCCGCCCGGCCGCACAGCTTCTGGGACTGGATCTGCACCCCGGTCCACGCGGCGACGAGCAGCCACGCGGTGTCCGCCGGCACGACGTGCGGGAGCAGCTCGCCGCGCTCGCCGGCCTCCACCAGCAGCGTCTCGAACCGGCTGATCCAGCCGGGGATCGCGCCGCCGCCGAGATCGTCGAAGAGGTCCTGGCCGAGCGAGAGCCGGGCACCCGCGCTGAGCAGCGGGTCACGCGGCATCAGGTACGCCACCGCCATCCCGGTGTCCACGAACTCCTGGAGCTTGCAGCTCCGTTCCGGAACTCCGTCCTGGACGAACTGCTCCTCCACCACGCCCTGCGCCAGATCGCGCTTCGAGGCGAAATGGAAATACACCGCACCCCGCGTCACACCGGCCCGGGAGACCACCTCGCCGATGGTCGCGCCTTCGTACCCGAACTCGTCGAAGACCGAGGCCGCCGCCTCCAGGATCAGCCGACGAGTCCGGAGCGCCCGCTCCTGTCGTACCACCGAAACCACCCCGCCATGAGCTCCCGGAAAACAAAACCAAACACCCCGTATCTTAGCTGCGCCCCACCCACGACGGACAAGACGATGTCCATGAATCCCCCCGACCACTCCCCCTTCCTCACAACCCGTCAAGCCCCCGGAGGCCCAGTGGTGGCCATCCGTCCCGATCGCTCCGGGCGGTTCGGCCCCGCCGCACCGCCCGGAGACCAGAGAAACCGAACGAATGGTTTCTTCTGCATGACCCTTTCCGTGCACAGGTGACCACCGAGACGAGCGAGTCGTTGCCCGTCGCCGCCTGCCGTCCGGCTGAGGGCGCGCGAGAAGTCGGCCGGGCCGACGTCCGGGCCGACTTCTCGCGCGGCTCAGGGCGTCCGTCGGCTCCCCGCGCCCGCGGGGTCAGCCACCGGCCCCCTGGTCCTCGCCACCGGGCTCGTCGCGGGGCTCGTCACGGGGCCAGGTCTCGCGGTCGCGGACGTGGTCGTAGACGGGGACTTCGTCGGCCAGGACGTCGAAGTGGGCCAGCGGGGCCCACAGGGCGCGGTCGCCGACGACGTAGAGGCGGCGCTTGGCACGGCTGGCGGCGACGTTCAGCAGGTGCGGGGTGCGGGCCGCCCAGGTACGGGCGCCGGCGCGGCCCGCGCCGAGCAGCAGGATCACCACGTCGGCCTCCTTCCCCTGCGCCTTGTGGACGGTGGCGCACCGCTCGTCGAGGTGTTCGGCGGTCCATTCGGGGCGCTTGCGGCAGGTTTCGCGGGCCTCGGCGACGAGCGCGCGGAAGGGCGCGATGATCCGCACGCGTTCGACGCCGACGCCGTGGCGGTCGAGTTGGCGCAGCAGGAAGGTGAGGGCGCGCCGGTCGCGCTCGCCCCAGGGGGCGTCGGCGGGGCGGTCCGGGTCGGGGGTGTCCAGCCAGCGGCTGGGCAGGAGGCCGCCGCGGTCGGCGTCGGGGAAGGCCTGCGGATGGGTGCCGTGGACCATCAGGCCGCCGTAGGCGACCTCGTTGCTCACGGTGAACATCGGCTCCTCGCACCGGCGGTGGACGCGCAGGGGCGAGCCGACCCAGACGGTGTCCTCCTCGCCACCGGTGGGATCGGGCAGGTAGGTGCCGTAGCGGTTGACGCGGTCGGCGACGGCCTGGGCGGAGGTGGCGGAGGGCAGCCACTCCTCGTCGACGCCGTGGGCGAGCAGGAGCCGGTGTTGCAGCGCGGTCGGCATGGTGACGACGGGTTCGAGCTGGAGCGGGTCGCCGACGAGGACCCCGCGGCGGGCCCGCCACAGGGCGCCGACGGCGGCCTGCGGGGTGGCCTGGCCCGCCTCGTCGACGAGGACCCAGCCGATGGAGCCCCGGCCGAGGCGCGCGAACATGCTGCCGATGGAGGAGAAGGTGGTGGAGACCACCGGGACCAGCAGGAAGAGCGTCTGCCAGGCCTGCTGGACCTGCTCGTCGGGGACCGGCCCCGCCGTCCCGGCCATCAGCTCCACCAGCACCTGGAGGTTGCCGCGGACCCGCTTGGCCGTGTTGGCGACGAGCGCGCGGTGCAGGTCGAGGGCGCGCAGGAACAGGTCGCTGCGGGCGGTGCTCCAGGCCTCGTCGGACCAGGGGGCGCCGAGCTCCTGCTCGTGGTCCTCCAGGTGGAGCCAGTCCAGGGGCAGCGAGGGGAGGGCGACGGCCGCCTCGCGCAGACTGCGGTGGGCGGCGTCGACGCGGGCGGTGGCGGCCGTCAACTCGTCCTGGGCGGAGCGGACTTCGTACCGGGTCTGCCCGACGTCCGCCCGGGCGGCCAGCTCCGCCGTACGGGCGGCTTCCTCGTGGCCGCGGGCGCGGGTGGCGGCCGCGGCGGCCTCGGTGACGTCGGAGTCTGCACGGGTGCGCAGGTCGGCGGCGAGGTCCGCGGCGTGGGTGCGGCGGGCCACGTGGTCGTGGGCCTCCGCGAGGGCGGTGCGCTGCTCGACGAGCCGGCCGAGGAGTTCGGTCCGGGTACGGTCGCGGTGCTGCTCGGCGGCCTCGCGTTCGGCGCCGCTCTGCAGCAGCCGGCGCAGCCCCCCGCGCAGGCCCGGCTGGGCGCCGGGCGGCTCGTCGTGGAGGGCGGTCAGCACGTCGACCTCCCTGCGGTGCCGGTCGGCCCGTTCACGGGCCTCGGCCAGGAGGCCCCGGGCGTCGTCGAGAGCCTCGCGGGCCCGCGGGACGCGCCCGGCCGCCGCCCGGTGGGCGGCCTCGGCGGCGAGGGTGGCACCGCGGGCCGTCTCGACGGCCGCGCCGGAGTCGGCGTGCCGGGCCTCGGCGGCCCGCACCCGGGCGTCGGCGCGGGCGATGGCGGCGCGCAGCGCGTCGAGGTGGGGGCCGACCCGCTCCGACCGGGTGTCCGCCAGGGCGGCGGAGAGCCGGACGCGCTCGGCCCGCAGGCGCTCGACCTCGGCTTCGGCCGCCTTGAAGGCGGCGACGGCCTCGGGCCAGGAGGGGACCGGCTCGGCGGGCGCCTGGGCCTCGCCGGCGGGGGCCCGGTCCGTACGGCCGCCGCGCGGGGCACCGGGGGCGGGCCTGGGCGCCCGGGGCGGGACCCAGTCGCCCAGGACGGCGTTCATCCCGCGCAGCGGCGGAAGGCCGGCATCCGTGCGGGCGGCGGTCTCGTCCTCGGGCAGGCGGCCCCACCAGAAGCGCTCGGTGAACCTCGTCCGGTTGGTCTTGTTGCCGAGCACGGCGGCGACCAGCCCCCAGGCGGGCGCGCCGCCGAGCAGGGCGGAGGCGAGGTCGGAGAAGTGGTCGGGCCCGTCGTGCCAGTGCTCGTCGAGGGCGTCGGCGCCGGGCAGTTCGGCGGTGATGTTCTCCACGGCACCGTTGTTGGAGGAGGTCACCACGATCTCGCGGCCGGCGAGCCTCGGGTCGAGCCCGGAGACGGAACGGACGTGGACGCCCTGGCGGTCCTTGCCGCGCCAGGGCCCGCCGACGAACGCCTCCTCGGGCCGCCGGTAGCCGGCCATCACGGCGGCGCGTTCGACCACGAGGGCGGCGACCAGGTCGCGCAGCATGGTGGTCTTCCCGGTGCCGGGCGGACCGTTGACGGAGAACAGGCCGCCGGCGTCGCTGCTCGTGGCGGCGGTTGCGGTGGCGCCCGCGGTGGTGCTCGCGGCTCCCGCACGGTCGGCGAGCATGCGGTTGACCGCGAACTGCTGGCTGAGCGCGAGCGGGTACCGCGCCTTGGCGGGCCACCGCCCGGCGGGGACGAGCGCCGGGTCGACGCCCTCCAGCACGGTGAGGCGGTCCCCGCGCAGGTCGGTGCGGGCGCCGACGGAGACGGCCCGGCGGTCGGTCAGGTAGGCCTCCAGGGCGGGGCCGAGGCCGTGTCCCTTCCCGTCGCCGCCACCGCCGCCGTCGAGTGCGGCGCGGACCCGGGCGAGGTCGGGCGGGAGGAGGCTGTTGAGGAACGGCTGCGTGGAAGCGGGCTTCGCCTTCGGATCGCGCGGGCGGTGCACCAGCCGGCTCTGGACCCGGATCACCCGCGGGTCGAGGTGCTCCTCGACGCCGCAGAGGTGGGCGATCTGGGCGGTCAGCGCGACCAGGTCGGCGAGCGTGACCGGACGCGGGCCTGTATCGGCCTCCGGCTCCTCGCCGACCGGTTCCTCCCCGACCGGTTCCGTCCCTGCGGGCACGGCGTCCGTGTCGGCGGTGCCCGCACCCCCCGTCTCCGGACGGCGGACCGCCGTCCACGCGGCGACGCGCCGCACCAGCGGTTCCGTCGCCCCCTGCACCGCGGCCCCGGCGACCTCGCCGAACAGCGCACCGACCGCCGCGACGGCCGCGCCGCCCAGGATCTCCGCGAGCAGCTGCCGCCACCCACGGGCGGCCTCCTCCCCCGGCACGGGCAGCGGGTCCGGCAGCCCGCCGGGTATCGGCGCGTACGGGACGGGCGTGGCGGTCAGGCGCCCCACCGCGACCTCGAACGCCTCGCCCAACTCCTCGAAGCCGTCCAGCCACCCGGGCGCCGACGGCCCCGGATCGAAGAGCCGTCCGGTCGCCCAGGCGCACGCGGAGACCACCGACGTGTCCTCGACCGGCCGCCCGTACTCGTCCAGGACCAGCGCGAACATCGCGCTCCTCCCCGGCAGCACCAGCTCCTCGTCCGGCACCCCGGGATTCGGGTCGGTGCCCTTGGGCAGCACCGCGATCATCGCCTGGCGCAGCCGCTCCAGATCGAACACCCCGCCGTACACCTCGTGCCGCCACACCATCCCGCGCGGCGCCCGCCCGGCGGCCGTCTCCGGATGGTCGGACACCCACGGCAGCAGCGCCGCCGCGTGACCCGCGGCCGGCGTGACGTCCACGACGACGGTGTCCGAGGCCCGGGGCCGGCCGGCGCGCCGTTTGCGCGGCACCTCCGGAATCGACGGCGGACTGAACAACTCGACCGCCCGCCAGCACTCCAGCAGATCCCCCACCCGCCGGTCCCCACGCCCCACCCCGTCGCCCCCTACCTCACTCAGTGGCGCACACCCGCTTCGTGTGCCGATCAACTGGCCGCAGAATCTACCGGACGGTGCCCGTGGCAGGATCCCCACCGTGGGCATCCCCCGCCGCGACACCGCCGGCACATGGCACGATGTCCCCGGCACCTTGGCACGTCAACAGACCAACCGCGCTGCGTCGCAACGGGGTTGGCAAAGAAACCGCAAAGCCGCTACGCAGCCCCAGGTCACGAAGGGTCCTCCCCGCACCCGCGGGGGTCAGCCGTTCGACCTCCTCAAGGACGCGAGCGGCCGCTAGTCCTCCCCGCACCCGCGGGGGTCAGCCGTTGGGTTTGTCGCCGGCCGACCGGGCCCGCCTGTCCTCCCCGCACCCGCGGGGGTCAACCGACGACGCTGATCCGGGCCCTACTGCACCGGCGGTCCTCTCCGCACCCGCGTAGGTCAGCCGGATCGTCGGAGCACGTGGTCCTCCTGATCGGGGTTCTCCCCGCACCCACGGGGGTCAGCCGCCCATCGGCTGGTTGGCGAGCAGGGCGCAGGTGTCCTCCCCGAACTCCGGGGGTCAGCCGGTCGCCTCCGCGATGACCGAGTTCCCGGAGGTGTCCTCCCCGCACCCGCGGGGGTCAGCCAGCCATCGTCGTGTGGCACGAAGAATGGGGGGTGTCCTCCCCGCGCCCGCGGGGGTCAACCGGGCTACGACCCGGGCCGCAACAGCTTCGCCCAGTTCTCCCCGCAACCGCGGGGGTCAGCCGGTCATCAACAAGTCGATCATGCCGCTGCTGGCGTCCTCCCCGCAGCCGCTGGGGTCAGCCGACCGGGTCGCCTCAGGTGGCGACGAGCCCGCTATCCGCTCCGCACCTGCGAATTCAGCCGGGCCGTTCGGCCACATCGGCACTCGCCGCAAGCGTCCCCGGAGCCGGGCGAGATGCCGCCCCCGCCCATCGGGGGGCGGGGGCGGCTCGACGCACGCGGGTCAGGGCGCCGCATAGCGGGTGACGTTGGTGATCCGGCAGCTGACCTTGCCGGTGACCTGGGCCGCTCCGGGGGCCTTCTGCACGGCGGCCTGGTTCGGGGCGAGGTTGTTGGTGGCAGCGGCGCCCTCGGCGACGCGGGTGCCGGAGGCGTCGGTGAACTCCAGCTGCACGATGTAGTTGCTGCTCTTGCTGCTGTGGTTGGTGATCTTGACCTCGGCCTCGGGCATCTTCAGCAGGTCGTTGATCGTGCACTTGGTGATTTCGGCGTCCTTGGCGGCGTCGCCGCCACCGGCGGGGGCCGGAGCCGGGGCGCCGGCCTCGGTCGCGGCGACGGCGGGGGCGGTGCTCTTGCTGCTGGTCGTGGTGCTGGGGTCACATGCTGCCAGGCCGAGAACGGCGGCGCCGGCGGCAAGCACGGTGAGGGTGGTGCGACGCATTGATTCCCCTGGGACGTGGTGCGGGTAATGGGGCGAACGTAGCGATGCACACCTTTCGGTATGGGCGATGTGACGGGTTCGTGACCACTCCGGGACCTACCCGTCGGTCACAAACCCGGTGCTCAACACCCGCCCCTGCTCGCGTATTTAACGATGAGTCATCAATATTTCGAGCCCCGCCCGCTCCCGAAACGGATCGCCGCCGACGGGCCTCGCCGTGACCCCACCACGGCAGAGTCCTGCGACCCGCCCCAAGACTCTCAACCGATCGGTTGAATAAGGTCGCCGGGCGGCGTAGCGTTGTTCTCAACCAATCGGTTGAGGATGAACAGGGGTGTGCGGTGGCTGTCGACCAGCTGTCCCGGGCGTTCGTGGCGCTGGGCGATCCGACCCGGCGGGACATCGTGGCCCGGCTGGCGATCCGCGATGCGAGCGTCGGCGAGTTGGCGGAGTCCTACGCGATGTCCATGCAGGCTGTCTCCAAGCACCTGAAGGTGCTGGAGGAGGCCGGGCTGGTGAGCCGCAGCCGGGACGGGCAGCGGCGGCCGTGCCATCTGGAGCCGCAGGTGTTCGACCTGATGACGAGCTGGATCGAGCGGTACCGGCGGCAGGCGGAGGAGAGGTTCGGGCGACTGGACGCCCTGCTCGCCGAGATGGCCGACGACGAGAGCGACGACGAACACGCCGGCTCCATCCCCGACACCTCACAGACCGAAGAGAACGACCGACCCGAGCAGAGCGAAGGAGCCCCGTCATGACTTCCACCAACGGCCCCGAGACCCGCATCGAGGCGGACCCCCAGCTGCCCACCATCCGGATCGTCCGTGAGTTCGACGCACCGCAGGAGCGGGTGTTCCGGGCCTGGATCGAGCCCGAGCTGGTCGCCCGCTGGATCGGTCCGAAGGGCCACGACACGAAGATCGACACCTGGGAGGGCCGCACCGGCGGGCACTACCGCTACTCGATGCACCACGAGGGCCAGGAGATCGCGGCCTTCTACGGTTCCTTCCACGAGGTCCGGCCGGCCACCCGGCTCGTTCAGACCTTCACCTACGAGGGCATGCCGGACGGCGTCTCGCTGGACACCGCGACCTTCGAGCCCGCCGGGGACGGCCGCACCCGCGTCACCTTGCTGTCGGTGGTCGACAGCATGGTGACCCGTGACGCCATCCTGGCCAGCGGCATGGAGAAGGGCGTCATCGAGGGCTACCAGAAGCTGGACGCCCTGCTAGCCGGTTCCTGACCGGCCCCGATCGCCGCGAGTGCGCCCTGCCGGACCCGGTCCGGCAGGGCGCACTCGCCGTGCCGGACGGCGCATCCCCGACCACCCCCACCACCCGTCGCGCACAACCGGCCACCCTTCACGGAAAGCGCTTTCCAAGCGGCCTCGGACTGGGTAGGCTCGATCACCATGGCAGGCCTCCTGCCTCCCCTCCCGCAGCGTGCCGCGCCCCAGGCCACCGGCCGGCGGGACTGGCCGTCCGACGGCCGCACCCTCCCCGAAGCCCTCCGAAAGCTGGCCCCTGATGCTCGACCACGACGAAACCGGGTACCTCCGTGACGGGGTGCCGCACCGCGTAGTCTCCGGTGCCCTGCACTACTTCCGCGTCCATCCCGACCTCTGGGAGGACCGCCTGCGCCGGCTGCGCGCGATGGGTGCCAACACCGTCGACACGTACATCCCGTGGAACTTCCACGAACTGCCGACCGGCGCCTTCGACTTCACCGGCTGGCGCGACCTCGGCCGCTTCTGTCGCACCGCGGGAGAGGTGGGCCTCGATGTCATCCTGCGGCCCGGCCCCTACATCTGCGCGGAGTGGGAGTTCGGCGGCCTGCCCGCCCGGCTGCTCGCCGCCGACGGGATGCGGCTGCGCTGCGCCGACCCGGCCTACCTGGCCGAGGTGGACGGCTGGTTCGACGCCGTCGTGCCCGAGATCCTGCCGCTCCTGGCCGGCCGGGGCGGCCCCGTGGTGGCGGTGCAGATCGAGAACGAGTACGGCAGCTACGGCAACGACGCCGCCTACCTCTGCCACCTGCGCGACGGTCTGCTCGCCCGCGGCGTCGACTGCCTGCTGTTCACGGCGGACGGGGCGGAGGACGCGATGCAGCAGGGCGGCGGCGTTCCCGGCCACCTGGCCACCGCGACGTTCGGCTCCCGGCCCGCCGAGCGCTTCGAGGTGCTGCGTCGCTACCAGCCCGAGGGCCCGATGACGGCGATGGAGTTCTGGATCGGCTGGTTCGACCACTGGGGCGAGCCGCACCACGTGCGCGACGCCGCGGAGTCCGCCCAGGCGCTGGACGACCTCCTCGCCACCGGGGGCTCCGTCAACCTCTACATGGCCCACGGCGGCACCAACTTCGGCTTCTGGGCCGGCGCCAACCACACCGGCACCCTCCCGTCCGACGCCGGGTTCCAGCCGACCGTCACCAGCTACGACTACGACGCGCCGATCGGCGAGGCCGGCGAACTCACCGAGAAGTTCCACGCCTTCCGCGCCGTCATCGGCAAGTACCTGCCCCTGCCCGAGGGCGAGCTGCCCGAGCCCGCCCCCCGCGTCGCCCCCCAGCGGGTCCGGCGCCGCGCCGCCTCGGCCCGGCTCCTGGCGAACCTCGACGCCCTGTCCGAGCCGGTGCGCAGCCCGGTGCCCGAGCCGATGGAGAAGGTCGGCCAGTCCCTCGGCCTCATCCACTACCGCACCCGGATCTCCGGCCCGCGGCCGTCCATGCCGCTGCGCATCGACGGCATCGGCGACCGCGCCCACGTGTTCGCGGACGGCCGGCCGCTCGGCGTCCTGCACCGCGACGCCCCGGCGGAGACCCTGCCGCTGGAGGTCGGCCCCGAGGGCGTCGTGCTGGACATCCTGGTCGAGGCGCTCGGCCGGGTGAACTACGGCCCCCTGCTGGACGACCGCAAGGGCATCACCCGCGGCGTCTCGCACGGGCACCAGCGGCTGTTCGACTGGGAGATCCGTCCCCTGCCGCTCTCCGACCCGGGGCACCTGCGCTACGAGGACCCGGACCCGGCGGGCGACGCGGACCCGGCCTTCCACCGCTTCGAGGCCTCGCTCACCGAGCCCGCCGACGCCTTCGTCGCCCTGCCCGGCTGGACCCGCGGGCTCCTCTGGCTGAACGGCTTCCTGCTCGGCCGCTACTCCGCCCAGGGTCCTCAGCAGACCCTCTACGCCCCGGCTCCGCTGTGGCGGGCGGGCGTCAACGAGCTCGTCCTGCTCGAACTGGACGGCCACGGCGAGGAGATCGAGCTCCGCGACCGGCCCGACCTCGGGCCGCTCGCCGCCGCCCCCAGCTCCGAGTACTGAGCCCGCGGGAACTCGCGGGAGCCCGCACACCGGCGGCCGTGCCCCCTCCGGGGAGCACGGCCGCCGACCGCTGTCCGGAGCCTGGACCGGAAGCGGGACCAAAAAATGGGGATTCCACCGCGAAACGCCCGAGGGCCGCAGGAGTCGGGTGACTCCTGCGGCCCTCGGCGCACCGCCGGACGGGGGCTCCCCCCCGGTCAGGCGGTACGGTCCAGGTCGCCGCGCAGCACCGGGTGGGCGAAGGGGCTGCCGTCCGCGTAGCGGGCCAGCTCGTCCGCCGCCGCGGCCGCCATCCGCCACAGCTCACCGCCGAGCGAGCCGGCCACGTGCGGGGTGAGCAGCACGTTGGGCAGGTCGTACAGGGGCGAGTCGGCGGGCAGCACCTCCGGGACGGTGACGTCCAGAACGGCGCCGAGGCGGCCCGTGACCAGCTCCTCGACCAGGGCGTCCTGGTCGATCAGCGACCCACGGGAGGTGTTCACCAGCGTCGTCCCGTCGCGCATCAGGGCGAGCCTGCGGCGGTCGATCATGTGCCGGGTGCCGGGCAGTTCGGGCGCGTGCACGCTCACCACGTCGCTGCGCTCGCACAGTTCGTCGAGCGTCACCGAGCGGGCGCCCAGCGCGGCGGCCTCGGCCTCGTCCACGTACGGGTCGTGGAGCAGCAGCTCCAGGTCGAAGGGGCGGAGCAGTTCGAGGACGCGGCGGCCGATCCGGGAGGCGCCGACGATGCCCGTGATACGCCGGTAGTTGCCGGCCGCGGGGTAGGCGCCCTGCCAGTCGTGCGGGGCCCGCCGGGCGCGGTAGTCGGCGCTGAGCCTGAGCACCTGCTTGTTGGCGAACAGCACGTTGGCGACGGTGTACTCGGCGACGGGCAGGGCGTTGGCCCAGGCCGCCGAGGAGACCTGGATGCCGCGCTCCCAGCAGGCCGCGGTGACGTGGTGCTTGACCGATCCGGCGGCGTGGACGACGGCGCGCAGCCGGGGCGCGGCGGCGAGGACGGCCTCGTCGAGCGGCGGGCAGCCCCAGCTGCTGACGATCACCTCGGTCTCGGCGAGCACGGCGGCCGCCTCGGGGGAGGTGAAGTCGTCGACGACGAACACGGGATCGAGCTCGGCGAGGGTGGTGAGCCGGTCCATGGTCTCGTCGTCGACCAGCCGGCCGACGAGGTCCGGGGTCATGGCCAGCAGGGCGCGCGGGCGCCGTCGCGGCGAGGCGGGTGAACTCCCGTGCGCGGCGGTCGGGTTCGGCGGGTTGGACACGTGGTTCTCCGGCGCGGTCGTGGAGTCTGCTGTCTGGTGGGTCACTTGACGCTTCCCGCGGTCAGGCCGGCCTTCCAGTGGCGCTGGAGGCCGACGAACGCGACGACCAGCGGCACGACGGCCAGCAGCGACCCGGTGACGACCAGCGGGTAGAACTCGGGGAAGGCGTGGGTCTGGGTGTTCCACGAGTAGAGGCCGAGGCTGACCGGGAAGAGCCGGTTGTCGGAGAGCATCACCAATGGCAGGAAGAAGTTGTTCCAGATCGCGGTGAACTGGAAGAGGAACACCGTGACGAAGCCGGGCATGACCATCCTGAGCCCGATCGACCAGAAGGTGCGCAGCTCGCTCGCGCCGTCCGTGCGGGCGGCCTCCAGCACCTCGCCGGGGATGTAGCCGGCGCAGAACACCCGGGAGAGGTAGACCCCGAAGGGGTTCACCAGGGAGGGCAGGAAGACCGCCCAGAAGGTGTTGGCGAGGCCGAGTTCGGAGGCGAGCAGGTACATCGGCAGGGCCAGGGCCGTGGTCGGCACCAGCACGCCGAGCAGGACCAGCCCGAACAGCTTCTCCTTGCCCCGGAACTCGTACACGTGGAAGGCGTAGCCGGCGCAGACGCAGACGAGGGCGCAGAGCACGGCCCCGATGCCCGCGTAGAGCAGCGAGTTGAGGTACCAGCGGAAGTAGATGCCGTCGCCGGTGGTGGCGAGGGCGTGCAGGTTGTCGCCGAGGTGCCAGTTGGACGGGGTGAGGCCGTGGCCGCCGAGGAGGTCGCCGGTGTTCTTGGCGGCGGCGGTGAGCAGCCAGCCGAGCGGCAGCAGCGTGTAGGCGGCGGCCAGCACGAGGGCGCCGTTGACGGCGGCCTTGGAGAGCGTCCAGGGCGTGCGCGGGGCGCGGCCGCGGCCGGCCTTGGGCGCGCGCGGGCGCCTGCGGGTGTCGCGTTCGGGGGTGTCGCGTTCGGGGGCGAGGGTGGTCATGCCGGGTCCTCCGTGCGGCGGGCGGGGCGGGTGCGGGTCGCCCAGGTGACGAGGAAGGACAGGACGGCCGCGGTGATGGCGAGCAGCACCGAGGAGGCGGCGGCGAGGCCGTAGTCGCCGCGGTCGAAGGCGGCGGTGTAGGCGTACATGTTGGGAGTCCAGGTGCTGACGACGCCGGGTGAGGCGCCGTGCAGGATCATCGGTTCGGTGAACAGCTGGAGGGAGCCGATCACGGTGAACAGGCCGACCATCACGATCGAGGCGCGGATCAGCGGGATCTTGATGCTGAGGACGGTGCGCAGCGGGCCGGCGCCGTCCACGACGGCGGCCTCCAGCACCTCGCGCGGGACGGCCTGGAGCGCGGCGTAGAAGATGACGGTGTTGTAGCCGACCCACTCCCAGAGCGCGATGTTGACCACCGCGGGCAGTGGGTTGCCCAGCAGGTCGGGGCTGCTCCCGACGGAGTTCAGCGCCTCGATGACCGGGCTGATGCCGGGGGTGTACAGGTACATCCAGATCAGGGCGGCGATGATGCCGGGCACCGCGTGCGGCAGGAACAGCGCGAGTTGGAAGAAGCGCCGGGCGCGGGCCAGCGTGGAGTCCAGGAGCAGCGCGAACGTCAGGGACAGGCCGACCATCAGCGGGATGTACAGCAGGCAGTACAGCGCCGTGGTCCAGAAGCCCTCGCGGAAGGCCTGGTCGCCGAGGGCGCGGGTGTAGTTGCCGAGGCCGGTGAAGACCGTCTCGATGCCGCCGAAGCCGAGGCCGGAGCGGTGCTCCGTGTAGAGGCTGAGGTGGACGGCGTACCCGATCGGGACGAGGGTGCAGGCGGTGAAGAGGATCAGGAACGGCGCGAGGAGCAGGGCGGGCGCGCCGTACCGTCCGTACCGGCGCCGCCCGCGGGTGGGGCGGGCGGGCGCGGTACGGGCGGCGCGGTCGGTTGGAGCGGTGGTCACTGGGCGACCTTGATTCCGCGGTTCTTCAGCTCGGCGACGGTGGCCTGCTGCGCGGCGTCCACGGAGGACTGGACGGTGCCGCCCTGGGTGAGCTTGCCGAAGGCGTCCTTGAGGGAGGTGTTGGTGGCGCCCATGGCCGGGCCCCACTGCCAGCCGGGCTTGATGGACTTGGCGGCGTCGGCGTAGATCGCGTAGACGTCCTGGCCGCCGTAGAAGTCCGTCTTGAACGCGCCCTGGGCGACGGGCACCAGGGCCGGCGCGGCCGGGTAGGCGGAGGAGGTGCCGGAGGCGATGCGGGCGCTGAAGCCCTCGGGCGTGGTGGTGGCCCAGGTGGCGAACTCCACCGCGGCCTTGGCCTTCTTGCTGTTCTTGGAGACCGCGAAGGTGGTGCCGCCGACCATGCCGCTGGCGGGGGTGCCGTCCCAGGTGGGGACGGGGGCGACGGCCCACTTGCCGGAGGCGTCGGGGACGGTGCCCTTGAGCACTCCGCCGCCCCAGGAGGCGCCGAGGTAGCCGGCCGTCTCGCCCTTCTGGAGGGAGGCCGTCCACTGCTGGCTGAAGGACGGCATGACCCGGACGAGGTCGTCGTTGATCAGCTGCTGCCAGTAGTCGCTGACCTTCTTGGTCTCCGCGCCGGTGGCGTCGACCTTCCAGGAGTCGCCCGAGCTCTTGAACCAGTGGGCGTCGGCCTGCCAGGCCATGGCCTCGAAGGTGGTCGGGTCGTCGGGGAAGAAGGTGGCGATCCGGGCGTCCGGCTTGGCCTCCTTCAGCTTCTGGGCGGCGGTGCGGAACTCGTCCCAGGTCTTCGGCGCGGTGACGCCGGCCTGGTCGAGGAGGTCCTTGCGGTAGTAGAAGGCCTGCGGGGAGGCGTCCAGCGGCAGGGCCCAGGTGCTGCCGCCGAGGGTGGTCAGGTCCAGGGCCTGGTTCAGGTACTTGGACTTGACGTCGTCCGTGACGAACTTGCCGAGGTCCTGGACGGCCCCCTGGCTGACGAAGTCCGGCAGCTGCGAGTACTCGACGTTGAACACGTCGGGCGCGTTGCCCGCCTTGACCGCGTTGGAGATCTTCGCGTAGCCGCCGGCGACCCCGGCGGGGATCTCCTCGTACGTCACCTGGATGTCCGGGTGGGAGGCGTTGAAGGCGGCCACGACCTCCTTGGTGCCCTTGGCCCAGCCCCAGAAGGTGAGGGTGGTGGGCTTGCCGTCGTCGGAGCCACCGCTCGACGAACCGCTCGACGAACCGCTGCCGCAGGCCGCGAGGGACGTCACGCAGAGGGCGGACGCGACGAGGGCCGCGGCCAGACGGGGGGCTCTGCGGACCGGGGTGGGGGTGGTGGGCATGGCTCGTCTCCTGTCGGAGGGGTGCGAGGGGTGTGGCCATCCTGGGACCGCGCTCCGATCGAAGTCAAGCCTTTCTGATCAAATGATCCTCTTCGATCTGACATACCCGGCAACGTTCAGGCTTCTTTACGGGAATGCACCCTTTCCGTGATGTTCACCCCCGTCCGCGTGGATCATTTGATCAATACGATGGACGATCGATCTGGGGTTGTTCCCGGATCCGGTCCACCCGACCCGGCCGAGGAGCCCCGCATGCCCCCGATCGAGCTACCGCCCGAAGACCGCAGGCTCAGCCCCTTCACCGGCTGGACCAGGGCCCACTGGGAGGCCGCCGCCGACGGCCTGCTGGCCGCCGTCCGCCGCCACGCGGGCCCCGGACACGCGCTGATCGGGCTGCCGGGCGACCGCCCCAGCTGGTCGGGCCCCCGCTCGGACGGACTGGAGGGGTACGCCAGGACCTTCCTGCTGGCCGCCTTCCGCGTCGCGGGCGCCGGCGGCGACGACCCCCACGGACTGCTCCCCGCCTACGCGGAGGGGCTCGCCGCCGGCACCCGCCGCCCGACCGCCGAACGCGCCCTCACCGACGCCGACCCCGCCTCCTGGCCGGTGATCACCGACCGGGGCCAGGCCATGGTCGAGGCCGCCTCGATCGCTCTGGGCCTGCGGATCACCCGCCCCTGGCTCTGGGACCGGCTGGACCACGACGTGCGCGAACGGGCCGGCGCCTGGCTGGCCGGCGCCCTCCACCGGGCCCCGGTGGACAACAACTGGTGGCTCTTCCCGCTGACCGTCGGCGGCTTCCTCTCCGAGGCGGGCATCGACGACGCGGCCGCGGAGCAGGCCGTGGAGCGCGGCCTCGCGAGGATCGAGTCCTGGTACCGGGGCGACGGCTGGTACACCGACGGGCGCCCGCGCGCCTTCGACCACTACAACGGCTGGGCCTTCCACCTCTACCCCGTCCTCCACGCCCACCTGGGCGGCGACCGGCGACTGCTCGACCTGTACGGCGGCCGGCTCGCCGCCCACCTCGACGCCTGCGCGCACACCTTCGGCGCCGACGGCGCCCCCGTCCACCAGGGCCGCTCGCTCACCTACCGCTTCGCCGCCGCGGCCCCGCTGTGGGCCGGGGCGCTGTCCGGGCACACCCCGCTGGCCGCGGGCACCACCCGCCGCCTCGCCTCCGGTGCCCTGCGGTACTTCCTCGACCGCGGCGCGCTCGACGCCGAGGGCCTGCTCACCTCCGGCTGGCACGGGCCGTACCCGCCGATGGTGCAGCCGTACTCGGGCCCCGCCTCGCCGTACTGGGCGAGCAAGGGGTTCCTCGGACTGCTGCTCCCGCCGGACCACCCGGTGTGGACGGCCACCGAGGAGCCCGGGCCCGCCGAACTCGGCGACGCCGTCCGACCGCTCCCCCGCCCCGGCTGGCTGATCCAGTCCACCGCCGCCGACGGCCTCGTCCGGCTGCACAACCACGGCAGCGACGACCAGCCCGCGGACGAGGTGCTGCCCGACGACCCGCTCTACGCACGCCTCGCCCACTCCACCGCGACCGGGCCGGTGCTGGACGGTCCGCCGGACAACCACCTCGGGCTGGTGGTCGGCGGCGCGCTCACCGAGCGCGGCCCGATCCGGCCGCTCGGCGCCGGCGACGGCTGGGCCGCCTCCGAACACCGGCCCCGGACGGGCGGCGCGGAACTCCCCGGGGTCGTCGTGACCTCGCTCGTCCTCGCCGCCGGGGCCGAGGAGGTGCGCGCCCACCTGGTCACCGGGGCCGAACCCGGAACCGAGGTCCGGCACAGCGGGTGGGCGGTGGCGAGCGACCGCGTCGAGACCTCCGTGGCCGGACCGCTCGCCACCGCCACCGCCACCGGTCCCGACGGCGGGCGGCTCGTCTCGCTGCTGCGCCGCGCGGACGGCTTCAGCACGGCCGCCACCGACCCGCTGCCCGCGGGCACCGCGTTCGGCGCCGTCGGCGCGGTGCCCCGCGTCACCGGGCGGACCACCGGCACGGCCACGCTGTTCGTCAGCACCGCGCGGCTCGCCCGGGGCCAGGCGCACCCGCCCCTCACGGCCGTCGAGGTCCGGACCGAGCGGGTGCCCGAGGGCCACCGCCTCCACGTCCGCTGGCCGGACGGCGGGCGGCACACCGCCCTGCTCGCCACCGGCTCCGTCACCGTCCACCGGGAGGACTGACCAGCATGCGACCCGCCCTCTCCACCCTCGGCCTGCCGGGCCTCCCGCTCGCCGAGGTGCTCCGGCTGGCGGCCGAGCACCACTGGCAGGGACTCGAACTGCGGTGCGCGCCCGGCGAACCGGTGCACCCCGCCATGACGGCCGGCGAACTGCGCAGCGCCCGAAGGGAGTTCGCCACCCACGGGATCACCCCGCTCGCCGTCGCTTCCTATCTCGGGGTCGCCGCGCCCGGCGACGACGACCGGCTGGCCGCCGCCCTGACCGACCACCTGCGGCTGGCCGCCGACCTCGGGGCGCGCCACCTGCGCGTCTTCCCGCACGGCGCGGAGTCCGCGACGGGCGCCGCCGACCGGCGGGCCGCACGGCGGCTGGCCGCGGCGGCCGGCACCGCCCGCTCGCTCGGCGTCCGCATCCTGTTGGAGACCCACGACTCGCACCGCTCGGGGCGGGACGTGGCGCGCGTGCTCGGCCTCGTCGGCGATCCGGCCGTCGGCGCGCTGTGGGACCTGATGCACACCCACCTGGCCGGCGAGCGCCCGGCGGAGACCCTGGCCGCGCTCGCGCCCCACCTCGGCTACGTCCAGGTCAAGGACATCGCGGGCGAGGACGACCTCACGCCGCTCGCGCTCGGGGCGGGCGTGCTGCCGATCGCCGCGTGCGTACGCGCCCTGCCGGCGGACTGCTGGGTGTCCTGGGAGTACGAGGCGCCCTGGCACCCCGCCGCCGCCCCGCTGCCCGGGCTGCTGGGCCCCGGCGCGGCCTACCTCGCCCGGCTCGCGGCCTGAGGCCGGGGCGGGGCGGACTGCTCAGGGGCGCGGGCGGGCCTGACGCCCCTGGGCGCCGTCCGCCCGTGCCTCAGCCGGCCTCGCCCGCGCCCCCGCACGAGGTGCGGATCTCCAGCGAGGGCAGCAGTTCGAGACGGTGCACGGGCAGCGAGCCGCCGCGGTCCAGACGGCGCAGCAGCAGCTCCACGGCGGCCGCGCCCACGGCCCGCTTCGGCGGGGCGACGGCCGTCAGCGGCGGCGCGGCGAGGGCCGCGAACACGTCGTCGTACGCGATCAGCGCCACGTCGTCCGGCACCTGGAGGCCCCGCGCCCGCAGCAGCGGCGGAAGCTGGATGGCATCCTGGTCGTTGTGGACCAGGACGGCCCGCACGCCCCGGGCTGCGGCCTCGGCGATCCGCTCGGCGACGGCCTCGGAGTCGACGCCGGGGCGGCGGATGTCGATCACCGGCTGCGGTTCCAGCCCGAGCAGCGCCGTCCCCTCGGCGTAGCCGGTCCGGACCCGGTGCGCCGTCCAGGTGTCCTCGCGGGCGGCCAGCAGCACCGAGCCGTGCCCCAGCGAGACCAGGTGGCGCAGGGCGAGCAGCACGCCGTGCCGGTGGTCCGAGCCGACGGAGTCCAGCAGCGCGCCCTCGCCGTCGGCGGGCGGGCGGCGCTCGACGAGCACGGCGGGCACCGGGAGCCCACCGGTCCACGGGCCGTCCTCGCCGCCGGCCGGGCGCCAGTTGGGGGTCAGGAGCAGACCGTCCACCCCCGAGTCGAGCAGCTGTCCGACCTGGGCGCGGTCGTTGTCGGACTCGTACGGGGCGATCGCGAGCACCAGGCGCGCACCGGCGGCCGCGGCGGCCGCGCGGGCACCGCCGATCACCTCGTCGAAGTACGAACCGACGGTGGGGACGAGCATGCCCAGGACCCGGTCGGTGCCCCCGGCCGCGGCGGACTTGGCACGCGGCAGCGAGACGGAGCCGTGCGAGCGGTGCAGCAGCCCGTCGTCGGCGAGCGCCGCCACGTCGCGGCGGACGGTGACGGCCGAGAGGCCCATCCGGGTGGCGAGGTCCACCACCCGAACCGTCCTGAGGTCACGGACGACCTCCAGGATCCGGGACCGACGTTCCTCTGCCGTGATGGTCATGGCTTCCCTCCTGCGTGCCCGGTGCCGCACGGCAACTGATCAATCTACATCGTTCAATCGAAATACGATCGAACGAACACAGATGTGCTGAGTCGATCAGAACCACCGTACCGGTCACCCGATCATCCGGTCAGGTCCTCCCGCGTTCCCGGCCTGCGGAAACCCCGCCGCACCGCCGGACGGACGGACCGCCGAACCACGGACCGCCGGTTCACCGGACGTCCGGCACCACCGCACCGCCGGCCTGTGCTCCCCCGTTCACCGGGTCCGCGGGGCCGGCGCCGCGGTACTCCCCCGCAACACGACCCGGGTCGGCAGGGCCAGCCGGACCGGCCGTCCACCGCCCCCGCCGGACTCCAGCGCCAGGGTGACGGCTCCCGCGCCGAGCCGTTCCAGCGGCATCCGCACCGTCGAAAGCGCCGGTGCCACGTCGGCGGCGAACGGGATGTCGTCGAAGCCGGCCACCGACATCACGCCGGGCACGTCGATCCCCCGCACCCGGAGTTCGCCGAGCACGCCGACCGCGCAGACGTCGGACAGCGCCAGCACGGCGGTCGGCCACTCGTCCTGCGGGCGGTCGAGTAGCCGCCGCACCGCCTCGCGCCCCCCGTCGCGGGTGAACTCCACGTGCTGGACGGCCCCTTCGGCCGGTTCGATGCCCGCCTCGGCGAGCGCCTCGCGCACCCCGGCGAGCCGGTCCATCGGGACGCGCAGCCGCTCCGGCCCGGTGATCACGGCGAACTCGCGGTGCCCCAGGCCCAGCAGGGCCCGGGTCAGGTCGGCCGCGCCCCCGCGGTTGTCCGGCAGGACGGCGTCGTAGGCGGGGCCGTGGTCGGTGATGGTCGCGATCAGCCCGCCGTCCGCCCGGTAGTCGGCGAGCGCCGCGTCGACGGCGAGGACGGCGGCCGGGTCGGTGTGGGCGGACCCGGCCAGGACGATGGCCCGCACGCGCTGACCGTGCAGCATCCGGATGCCCCGTACCTGCGTCTCCGGCTCCCCGTCCGTGTTGATCACCAGCGGGAGCAGCCCGGCCTGCCCGGCGGCGTCGGAGACACCGCGGGCGATGGCCGCGAAGTACGGGTCGGCCACGTCGTGCAGCAGCACGCCGACGTTGGCCGTGGCGGCGCGGGCGAGCGCCTGGGCGGGGGCGTTCGGCAGGTACCCGAGGGCGTCGGCACTCGCCCTGACCTTCGCGGCCAGCGCCTCGCCGACCGTCCGGGCCGAGCCGTTGAGGGCGCGGGAGGCCGTCGCGAGCGAGACCCCGGCGTGACGGGCGACCTCACTGAGGGTGACACCCATCGACCGATTCCCCGCTTTCCCCGGCACCTGCGTTGACGTGCGCAGCATATCTCCCTAACCTCTCGGAAAGCGCTTTCCCACTGCTTTCCCACTGACCGCACCGGACCCGGAGGACCACGCATGACTCAGAGAGTGATCGGCGTCGTGATGAACGGCGTCACCGGACGAATGGGCTACCGCCAGCACCTGGTGCGCTCGATCCTGGCCATCCGCGAGCAGGGCGGACTCCCCCTGGAGGGCGGCGACACGCTGTGGCCCGAGCCGATCCTGGTCGGCCGCGACGCCCGCAAGCTCCAGGACCTGGCGGACCGCCACGGGCTGACCCACTGGACGACCTCGCTGGACGAGGCGCTGGCCCACCCGCTCGCCGAGATCTACTTCGACGCCCAGGTCACCCCGGCCCGCGAGCAGGCCCTGCGCACCGCCATCGCGGCCGGCAAGCACGTCTACACCGAGAAGCCCACCGCCGAGTCCCTCGACGCCGCGCTCGAACTGGCCCGGCTGGCCCGCGAGGCCGGGGTGTGCAACGGCGCGGTGCAGGACAAGCTCTTCCTGCCCGGCCTGCTCAAGCTCAAGCGGCTGGTGGACGGCGGCTTCTTCGGCCGCATCCTGTCGGTGCGCGGCGAGTTCGGCTACTGGGTGTTCGAGGGCGACTGGCAGGACGCGCAGCGCCCCTCCTGGAACTACCGCGCGCAGGACGGCGGCGGCATGATCCTCGACATGTTCCCGCACTGGCGGTACGTGCTGGACCAGATCATCGCGCCCGTCCGCTCGGTGTACGCGCACAGCGCCACCCACATCCCCGAGCGGGTCGACGAGCAGGGCCGCGGCTACCCGGCGACCGCCGACGACGCCGCCTACGGCGTCTTCGAGCTGGAGGGCGGGATCACCGCCCAGATCAACTCCTCCTGGGCCGTCCGGGTCGACCGGGACGAGCTGGTGGAGTTCCAGGTCGACGGCACCGAGGGCAGCGCGGTCGCCGGGCTGCGCAACTGCCGGATCCAGCACCGGGCCACCACCCCGAAGCCCGTGTGGAACCCGGACCTGCCGGCCACCGAGCGGTTCCGCGAGCAGTGGCAGCAGGTCCCGGACAACGGCGAGTTCGACAACGGCTTCAAGGCGCAGTGGGAGCTCTTCCTGCGGCACGTCGTCACCGGCTCCCCGTACACCTGGGACCTGCTGGAGGGCGCCAAGGGCGTCCAGCTGGCCGAACTCGGCCTGCGCTCCGCCCGCGAGGGCCGCCGTCTGGACGTCCCCGAGCTGGAGATCCGATGACCGAGCTGAACCTTCCCGGCCACGGCCGGCACCGGCTGGCCGCCCCCGAGCCGCTGGAGATCCCGGCGCACCCGCCCAGGAGCCGGACGGCCTTCGCCGCCGCGCACGTCGTCGCCGACCCGCTCGGCGGCAACGCCCCCGGCGCCCCGGCGGCCGTCGACTGGGACGCCACCCTCGCCTTCCGCCGCTACCTGTGGTCCCTCGGCCTCGGCGTCGCCGACGCCATGGACACCGCCCAGCGCGGCATGGGCCTGGACTGGGCCGCCACCCGGGAGCTGATCGTCCGCTCCGGCGCGGAGGCCCGCGCCGTCGGCGGTCTCCTCGCCTGCGGCGTCGGCACGGACCAGCTCACCGGCCCGGCCACGGACCTCGCCGGGATCACGGCCGCCTACGAGGAGCAGCTCGCGGTGGTCGAGGAGGCCGGTGCGCAGCCCGTCCTGATGGCCAGCCGCGCACTCGCCGCGCAGGCCCGCGGGCCCGAGGACTACCTCCGGGTCTACGGCCGGCTGATCGCCCAGGCCGGCCGGCCGGTGGTCCTGCACTGGCTCGGCGAGATGTTCGACCCGGCGCTGTCCGGCTACTGGGGCTCCGCCGACCTGGACGCGGCCACCGCGACGGTGCTCGCGCTGATCCGGGAGCACCGCGCCGGCATCGACGGCATCAAGGTATCCCTGCTCGACGCCGACCGGGAGGTCGCCCTGCGCCGCGCCCTGCCCGAGGGCGTCCGGCTCTACACCGGCGACGACTTCAACTACCCGGAGCTCATCCGCGGCGACGCGCTCGGCCACAGCCACGCGCTGCTGGGCGTCTTCGACCCGATCGCCACCCGCGCCGCCGCCGCGCTGCACGCCCTGGACGCCGGGGACACCGACCGGTACGACGCGCTGCTCGCCCCCACCCTCCCGCTGGCCCGCCACCTGTTCGCGGCGCCGACGTACCACTACAAGACGGGCGTCGTCTTCCTCGCCTGGCTGGCAGGCCACCAGAGCCACTTCACCATGGTCGGCGGGGCACAGAGCGGCCGTTCCGTCGTCCACCTGGTGGAGCTGTTCCGGCTGGCGGACGCCGCCGGGGTGCTGCCGGACCCGGAGCTGGCGGCGCACCGGATGCGGCAGTTCCTCGCGGTGGCGGGGGTGGAGGCGTGAACCGGATCTCGCTGAACCAGATCACCACCAAGGGCTGGAGCCTGCCGGAGGCGGTGCGCGGCTGCGCGGAGGCCGGCGTCCCCGCGATCGGGCTCTGGCGCGACAAGGTCGAGGAGGTCGGCGTCGGGGTCGCGGCCAAGCTGGTCCGCGAGGCGGGACTGGCCGTCAGCAGCCTGTGCCGGGGCGGATTCCTCACCGCCGAGGGCCCGGACGCCCACCGGGCGGCGCTCGCCGACAACCTCCGCGCGCTGGAGGACGCGGCCGAACTGGGCACCGACACCCTGGTGATGGTCGTCGGCGGCGTCCCCGAGGGCAGCCGCGACCTGGCCGGGGCGCGGGAGCGGGTCGCCGACCGGCTGGCCGAGCTCGCCCCGTACGCCGGTGACCTGGGCGTGCGGCTGGCGATCGAACCGCTGCACCCGATGTTCTGCGCCGACCGGGCCGTGGTCTCCACCCTCGGCCAGGCCCTCGACCTGGCCGAGCCCCACCCCGTCGGGCAGGTCGGCGTCGTCGTCGACAGCTACCACGTGTGGTGGGATCCGGACCTCGCCGCGCAGATCGCCCGCGCGGGCGCCCGGATCGCCTCCTACCAGGTCTGCGACTGGACGCTGCCGCTGCCCGCCGACGTCCTGCTCGGCCGGGGCCACGTGGGAGACGGGTGCATCGACTTCGGGGCGCTGACGGAGATGGTCACGGCCGCCGGCTACACCGGCTGGATCGAGACCGAGATCTTCAACCGGGAGATCTGGGACGCCCCCGGGGCGCGGACCCTCGCGACGGTGGTCGAGCGCCACCGGGCCCACGTGGAGAGCGCATGAGGGTCGTCCTCGCGCCGGACTCCTTCAAGGGGACGGTCACGGCGACGGACGCCGCCCGGGCGCTGGCCGACGGCTGGCGCTCGGTGCGGCCGGACGACGAGCTGATCGAGCGTCCGATGGCCGACGGCGGCGAGGGCACCATCGCCGCCGTCGCGGCCGCCCTGCCCGGCACCACCGAGCACGACGTCCCCGGCTGCACCGGCCCCGACGGGCGGCCGGTCACCGGGCGGTACGCCCTCCTGCCCGACGGCACCGCGCTGGTGGAACTCGCCGTCGCCGGCGGACTGCCCCTGATGTCGCGCCCCGCACCGCTCACCGCGACCACGCGGGGCACCGGCGAGACGGTCGCGGCGGCCCTCGACGCGGGGGCCCGCCGGCTGGCGGTCGCCCTCGGCGGCTCCGCCTCCACCGACGGCGGCGCCGGTCTGCT
Source organism: Kitasatospora sp. NPDC036993 (assembly GCF_055607525.1). Taxonomy (NCBI): domain Bacteria; kingdom Bacillati; phylum Actinomycetota; class Actinomycetes; order Kitasatosporales; family Streptomycetaceae; genus Kitasatospora; species Kitasatospora sp. NPDC036993. The sequence continues at coordinate 129,791 of NZ_JBVJRP010000008.1, forward strand.
CGCGGCGCTCGGCCTGCGGCTGACCGACGTACAGGGCCGGGAACTCCCCGACGGCGGCGGGGCGCTGGTACGGGCCCACCGGGTCGACGCGACGGCCCTGCGCCCGGCACCGCCCGAGGGCGTGGTGCTCCTCACCGACGTCACCGATCCGCTGCTCGGCCCGGACGGCGCCGCCGCCGTCTACGGCCCGCAGAAGGGCGCGGGCCCGGACGAGGTCGCCCTGCTCGACCGGGGCCTCTCCCGGCTCGCCGCGCTCCTCGGCGCGGACCCGGCCCTGCCCGGCACCGGGGCGGCGGGCGGCACCGCCTACGGCCTCGCGGCCGCGTGGGGCGCCGTCATCCGCCCCGGCGCCGCCGCCGTCGCCGAACTCCTCCGCCTCGACCGGGACATCGCCACGGCGCAGCTGGTGATCACCGGTGAGGGCCGGTACGACGCCACCAGCCTGCGCGGCAAGGCGGTCGGCGAGGTCCTCGCCCGTGCCGCCCGTGCCGGTGTCCCCGCCAGGATCGTCGCGGGCGAGTCGGCCGACGACCGGGCCCTGACCCTCAGCGCGCTCGCGGGCGACCCGGCCTCCGCCCGGGAACACGCCGGGACGTGGCTGTTCCGCGCCGGCGCCCGCCTCGCGCACGAGGTGGCGGAGGGCTGAACCCTCGTCGTCCTGCGCGGCCGGACCGCCGGCCGCGCAGGACGGCACCGGGAGGACCGAGGTCGGCCAGGGACGGCCGGGGACGGAGCCGGGGACGGGCAGCCCGTCCGGTCAGACCCGCTCGGGCAGCACGGCCACGGCCTCCACCTCCACCAACTGGTCGTGGTACCCGAGCACCGAGACGCCGAGCAGGGTGCTCGGGGCGTCGTGCTCCCCCATGTAGGAGCGGTAGACGTTCCACACCTTCACCAGGTCCGCCTGGTCACCGGAGGCCACGTAGACGGTGGTCCTGGCGATGTCGGTGAGGGCCGCCCCGCTGTCCTCCAGCACGGCTATCAGGTTCCGCATCACCTGGTGGGCCTGGGCCTCGTGGTCGCCGACCGCGACCGTCCTGCCCTCCTCGTCGAGCGGGCAGGCGCCGGCCAGCCAGAGCGAGCGGGCGGGGGCGTCGACCTCGGCCGCGTAGGCGTAGTCCACCGCCTTGGTCAGACGCGTGCTGCGGATCAGCTTGACGGCGCTGCTCATGTGGTCTCCTCCGACGGTCCCGGCCGAACGTTCGCGCCCATCGTTGGCCTCTCCTGAACGACCGTCAAACCATTTACCGGCGAACTCCCCTCCGTTTCAAGGTTCCTGGATTCACGATTCACCGTTGCGGGTGATGGCGGACCCGCCCGCCGGCGCGGAATCCTGGTGCGGATCCACGCACCACCGCCCGCACCGCCGCCGCACCGCCACCGCCATCTGGAGGCACCGCCATGGAATCCCGACCGCACGGCCCCGACCAGTCCTCCGGAGTCCGCCGGCGCCGCATGCTCGGCCTCGCGCTCGGGGCGGGCCTCGTCCCGGCACTCGGCTCCGCCGCCCAGGCGGCCTCCGACCCCTCGCCCGGCACCGGGACGGCCCGGGTGCTGCCGGCCGCCGCACTGGGCCGCCGGGCCGCCGAGGTGGCCGCGAGCCAGATCGGCGTGCCGTACGCCTGGGGCGGCGGGGACCGGCTGGGTGCGGGCCTCGGCTTCTGCGACGAGGAGAACGGCTGGCTGAACGGCGTGTGCATGGGCGAGAAGACGGTCGGCTTCGACTGCAGCGGCCTGTCGCTCTACTGCTGGTACCGAGCCAGCCACGGCACCGTCGAGCTCGGGCACTACACCGTCGCCCAGTTCAACCTCAGCGCCCCCGTGGAGCGCGACGCGCTCGCCCCGGGCGACCTGCTGTTCTTCTCCCGCCCCGACGCACCCCTGCACCACGTCGGCGTCTACGCCGGCGAGGGCGCGATGATCCACGCCGAGCGCACCGGCACGCTGGTCGCCCGGGTCGAGAACGTGCTCGACATCCCGCGCTGGGCGGGCGAGTTCGCCGGTGCCCGCCGCCCGGGCCCGCCCGCGACCTGACCCGCCGCCCGCGTCGGCCCCTCCCGTCACACGCCGCCGCGCCGCTCCCCCGTCCCGTGGTGCACCAGCATCAGCAGTTCCTGAAGCGCCTGCCGCTGCCCCGCGTCCAGCGGCGCGAGCACCTCGTCCTGCACCGCCCGCGCCAGCGCGTCCAGTTCGGCCAGCAGCGCCCGTCCGTCGTCGGTGACGGAGACCGAGACCCGCCGCCGGTCGGCCCGGTCCCTGGCCCGTTCGACGTACCCGGCGGCGGCGAGCCGGTCGGCGACCTTGGCCAGGTCGCTCGGGTCGATGGCGAGGCGCCGCACCAGGTCCCGCTGGGCCTGCGGGCCGAAGTCGGCGAGCGCGGCCAGCACCGCCATGTCCCAGAGCCGCAGGCCGCGTTCGGCCAGTCGTTCGGCGAGCCGGCCGCGCGCCGCCCTGCCGACCCGGGAGAGCAGGTAGGTGCTGAGGTCCAGCAGGGTCGGCGGGAGTCCGTCTGCGGGGTGCGGGTTCTCGGAGGCCATGGCGGCAGTCTAGGGAATCTCCCTATAGTGGGTTTCGACCCATCAATTCGAAACCGGCCGAAGACCCGCCCCCCTGCCAGGAGTTCGCCCGTGGACGCCCTGTACCCCCGTCTGCTCGTCACCCGCTTCGCCGAGTGCTTCGGCTTCTACCGCGCGATACTCCCGCCGCTCACCGGCGCCGCCCTGGTCAAGGGCACTCCCGAAGGCCCGTACGCCAACTGGGACGTCGCCGACCAGACCCTCCTGGTCCTCTACGACCGCTCGGCGATGGCCGCCACCCTCGGCACCACCGGGCTGCCCGTCCGCCCCGCCGCACCCGCGCAGGACACCGCGATGCTGGTCTTCCGGGTGGACGACGTGGACGCCGCCCTCGGCCTCTGCCTGCGCCACGGCGGCACCCTGGCGGCACCGGCGGCCGACCGCCCGGAGTGGGGCCCCAACCTGCGCAGCGCCCATCTGCGCGACCCGGACGGCCACCTGGTCGAGCTCCAGTCCTACTGACCGGCGCGCGCCGCACGGGCTCGTGCCGTGTGCGCCGCGCGCCGTCAGGCGAGCAGCACGGGACGCCCGCCCGGTCACCCCTCCGGAGACGAGGGCCCGAAGGCACCGAACCCGCCCTCGCCCCGGGCAAGCACGGCGGCCCCGAAGTCCGGGGAACAGGCCCGCCCGAGGGTCTGCGAGGCGGCGTCGGCCCCCGGGACGTGCCCGAGCACGGCGGCGCAGTACTGGACGGCGGGGACGGGCAGCGGACGGAGCTCGGCGGCGGAGGCCGAGGCCGCCGGGGTGACGGTCACCGCCCCGGCGAGGGCGAGACAGCCGGCCAGAGCGGGAGCGGCGAGGCCGCGTGGGATGCGCATCGGGGTACCTCCGTACGGGTGGGGACAGCGGCGGCGCGCGGACTCGGCCGCCCGGCCCATTCGACGGGCGGCCGGCGCCCACGGGCCGGGCGACACTCCGCGCTCCGCACTAGTCGTACGTACGCCACCGGCGCGGCGGCCGGCCCCGCAGCGGGTCGTCCGTACAGTGGCGACCCGCCCCGCGCGGGAGCGCCGCCACCGGTTCAGCGCCCGGCGGCCTCCGCCCACAGCTCCGCCTCGCACGCCGCCACCAGCGCGCCGATCCGCGCCCACGCCTCCTCGGCCGGCAGCGGCTCCAGCCGGCGGCCGTCCCGCAGGCGCAGCGCGACCCGGTCGTCCACGGCCTCCCTGGCCCCGATCACCGCCTGGTACGGCACCAGCCTGGCCTCGCGGACGCGGGCACCGAGGCTGCCGTGCTCGGGCCCGGCGACCTCGGCGCGCAGTCCGAGGTCCAGGCAGCGCTGCCGGAACCGTTCGGCCTGCGGCACTTCCGCGTCGGAGACCGGCAGCAGCACCACCTGGACGGGCGCCAGCCAGGCCGGGAACGCGCCGCCGTACAGCTCGATCAGGTGGGCGACCACCCGCTCGACGCTGCCGATCACGCTGCGGTGAACCATCACCGGGCGGTGCCTGGCGCCGTCCGCGCCGATGTAGTGCAGGTTGAACCGCTCCGGCTGGTGGAAGTCGATCTGCACGGTGGAGAGGGTGAACTCGCGCCCGGCGCCGTCGGCGATCTGCACGTCGATCTTGGGACCGTAGAACGCGGCCTCGCCCTCCGCCGCCTCGAACGGCACCCCGGAGCGTTCCAGCACCTCGGTGAGCAGCGCGACCGCGCGCTCCCAGAGAGCCGGGTCGGCCACGTACTTGCCGCCGGCGCCGGGCAGCGAGAGACGGTAGCGGACGGGTACGACGCCGAGCACCCGGTGCGCCTCGCGGATCAGCTCCAGGGCGGCGACGGCCTCGTCGGCCGCCTGCTCCGGGGTGCAGAACACGTGGGCGTCGTTCAGCTGGATCGCCCGGACCCTGGTCAGCCCGCCCAGCACCCCGGACAGTTCGGAGCGGTACATGCCGCCCAACTCGGCCATCCTCAGGGGCAGTTCCCGGTAGCTGTGGGGGCGGGAGCGGTAGATCAGCGCGTGGTGCGGACAGAGGCTGGGGCGCAGCACCATCTCCTCGGAGCCGAGCTCCATGGGCGGGAACATGTCCTCGCGGTAGTGCGCCCAGTGGCCGGAGATCTCGTACAGCTCGCGCTTGCCGAGCACCGGGGAGTAGACGTGGCGGTAGCCGGCCCGGCGCTCGCGGCCGCGGATGAACTCCTCCAGGGAGTGCCGGATCGCGGCGCCGTCGGGGAGCCAGTACGGCAGGCCGGAGCCCATCAGCGGGTCGGTGTCGAAGAGGTCGAGTTCGCGGCCGAGCCTGCGGTGGTCGGGCGCGGCGTGGTCGTTCGCGGGGCTGTCCTGTGCGGCGTGGTCGTTCGCGGGGCAGTCGTTCACCGGGCGGTCCTGCGCCGGGCGGACGTTCGAGGGCTGGTCGGGCATGAGGGCGGTCTCCACTCGGGTCTGCGGGCGAGTGGGTCCGGGAAACGGCGAAGCCCCGGGGCACTCGCCCCGGGGCTTCGGACTAGGTCAGCAGTCAGCGCGCCGGGACTCTCTCCGGCGTCGTCGTGGCGAGTGCAGCGCGCTTCATGCGTTCCACGGTAGCAGTTCCGCGGTGGAGGCGTTGATCCTTTCCGGACCGGGGCCCGGCGCGCGGCCCCCAGGAGGGCGACGGACCGGCGGCCGGTTCAGAACAGCGTGACGCACCCGCGCGCGGCCAGTGCCGTCAGCAGCCCTGCGGAAGGACGCACCTCGTTCCACCGCAGGTCCAGCTTCTCCAGCGCGGGCAGCGTGCCCGGATCGGCCAGCCAGTCGGGCAGTTCCGCGATCCGGTTGCCACGAAGGTCGAGGCGGCGCAGCCGGGGAAGCCCGGCGAGCGCGGCGGGGAGTTCGGTGAGGGCGTTCTCCCTGAGCTCCAGCTCGCGCAGCTCGCCGAGCCGTCCGACGGAGTCCGGCAGGCCGGTCAACTCGTTTCCGCGCAGCCACAGTTCGCGCAGCGACGCGCCGAGCCCGCTGATCGAATCCGGCAGGGCGGTGAGCCGGTTGTGCTGCGCGCGCAGCTCGACCAGCGAGGTCAACGATCCGATGGCCTCGGGAAGTTCACCGATCCGATTCCCGCCCACGTTGAGGTAGCGCAGCGCGGTGAGCCGCCCGAGCGCCTCGGGCAGGGCGGTCAGCTCGTTGTCGTGCAGGTAGAGGAAGTCGCCGAGCCCGGTGAGGCCGAAGAGCTCGGCGGGCAGTTCGGCGAGCCGGTTGTGCCCCAGGTCGAGGGTCCGCAGGCTCGTCAACCGGCCGATGCCGGGAGGGAGTTCACGGATGCCGGTGTCCGCGAGGATGAGCACGGTCAGCTCCGTGCGGTCCCATACCCCGGCCGGGACCGCGTCGAGCGGCTGCCGCCAGAGGTTGAGCGTCACGTCCGCCGTCACCGCGCCTCCACCTCGTCCCGGCCGATGCGGTACTCGGTCAGCCGGCGGCCGTACCACCGGTCGGTCAGCCCGGTGCAGGTCATCCCGAGGCGCCGGCAGACCGCCGCCGACCGGGTGTTGTCGGGGTGCAGCACGGCCAGGATCTCCGTCAGGCCGTCCGCGAAGCCCTTGGCCAGGACGGCCCGCGCGGCTTCGGTGGCGATGCCCTGGCCCCAGCTGTCGGGGTGGAGGTGCCAGCCGATCTCGATCTCGCCGTCCCTCTCACCGTCCCCGTCGCCGTCCCCGTACGGCAGTGGCACCAGCAGGATCGTTCCGGCGATCGTGCCGGTGTCGCGTCGCTCGATCGCCCAGGCGCCGTAGCGGGGGTCCGCGGAGCGCTTCCGGCAGCGCTCGATGAAGGCCCCGGCCTCCTCGGGATCGGTCATGGCCTTCGGTGTCCGGCCGAGCCAGCGGGCCACCTCCCAGGGGGAGTAGAGGTCGAAGGCGCGAGCCTGGTCAGCCGTGGTCCAGTGCCGCACCACCAGCCGCTCGGTGGTCAGCACCGCCTCCGCGCCCCGTTCCGTTTCCGCCATGCCGCGCGCCCCTTCCCCGTCTCCGTAGGCCGTCTCCTGATCACCGTACGCAGCCGGGGCCGCCGGACGGAACTCGGGCACCACGCCCCCTCCCCGGCCCTCAGGTCGCGGGCGGCAGGTAGCGCTCCGCCGCGAGCTTGGCCACCGTCCGGAGCCTGGCGAAGTAGGCGGCGCAGTACTCCTCGTTGATCAGGGGCACGACCCTGTCGAGGTAGGCAATGGCCGCCCAGAGGACGGCGACGCCGCTGTCGTCGAGCCCGCCGTCCAGCTCCTGATGGATGAGGCCCGCGATGTTGGAGTCCGCGACGATCAGCGGCATCTCCGCGATGTTCTCCCCGACGAAGCTCTCCGGGAACCTCGCCGCCCGGCATTCCTCCCACAGCCGGGCGAGCCGGTCCGGTGCCGGCACCCCGCTCGCCTCCTCGGCTGTCAGGTCCGCCATCGGAGGCGGGCCGAGGAGCGCGGCCACGGCGTCGAAGACGGCACGGGTCAGCTGGACGGCCCGCTCCGGACTGATGGCACCGCTCGTCACCGTGCCGCGCGCGACCTTGTCACGGAGCCACAGACCGCGGTCGAGTTCGGCGGCCACCCCGCCGTCGAGGATCCCACGGGTGACGGCCCGCCCGATCAGTTCCCCCGTCGGCGCATCGACGGCCAGCCGCTCGGCGAGGACCTGCTCCAGGGCGTACAGCGCGTGGGTGACGGCCACGGTGGCGAACTCGTACCGCTGGTAGGAGTACCGGATGAGCTCCCGGGAGGTCTCCAGCGCGCTCATGACGGCCATCGACGCCCCGGCGGGCAGCTGCAATCCGGCGATCACGTCCTGCATACCGGGAAAGTCGGGGGCGACGCCCCAGGAACGCGGGTCCAGTACGGGCTCCAGCCCCGAGGTGTTCACCGGTGCAGTATCACCACCGGGCGAGACCGGTGCCACAGGTTTTCGGTCGGGTGCTCGGCGCCGGGCCGCATCCGGGCACCCGGGCGCCGCCGAGCTGCGCCGGTCCGGGGACGGCGCAGCTCAGCTCAGCTGGTCAACGGCCCGGTGCCGCGACCGGCCCCTCGGCCCGGTTCTCAAGCGGTCCGGCACCGATCACGGGTCACCGGCACCGATCACCGGCGTCGCGGTCACCGGTCACCGGTCACCGGTCACCACAGAAGGTCGCCTCCAGGAAGGCCCCCTCCGCCCCGATCTGCGCACCCATCTCCTGCGGCGTGCCGCGCATGGTGACGGATATCGCGACCTGTCGGTCACCCGAGCTCCACAGCTGCGTGGCGTAGCCGGACACCCCGCCGTCGTGCCCGACGATCGGGCCGCAGGACAGCTGCCCCTTGGCCAGGCCCAGCCCGTAACTCAGGCCCGTCGGCTGCCCGTTGACCTCGATGGGGATCGTCGTGGTCATCTCCCGCAGCAGCTCCGGCTTGAGCAGCCTGCCACCCAGCAGGGCCTGTTCGAAGCGGTTCAGGTCACTCAGGGTCGAGATCAGCTCGCCCGCGGAGTTCGCCCAGGAGACGCTGGCCTCGGTGACGTCCCGGTCGCTGACGTCCTGCGGCCCCGGGCCCTCGACCACCGTCAGGTAGCCGTGCGCGTGCCGGCCGCGAATGCCGGTCGCGGTGCCCGGGAAGTACGTCGACTCCAGGCCGAGCGGGCGCAGGATGCGCGCGGTGATCTCCTGCGCGTAGCCGTGCCCGGTGACCTTCTCGATGATCATGCCGAGCAGCGTGTAGTTGACGTTGGAGTAGCCGAACGTGCTGCCCGGCGGGAAGTTGGGCGCGTGCGCCACCGAGGCGGCCACCACCTGGGCCGGGGTGATGGTGCGGGTCATGCCGCCCTGGTCCAGCCAGTTCCGGATCGCCGCCGGGTCCTGCTGGTCGGGGAAGAGGCCGCCCTTCTCGTTGGTCGCGTCCCAGAGGCCGGAGCTGTGGTTGAGCAGCTGGCGGACGGTGATCCGCGCACCGTTCGGGACGAGGCCGGGCAGGTAGCGCTCGACCGGGTCGTCCAGGCCGATCCGGTGCTCCCCCACCAGCTGGAGCACGGTGGTGGCGGTGAACGTCTTGGTGACGCTGCCGGCCCGGAAGCGCCCGTCGGTACGGACCGGCGCGTTGGTGGCCAGGTCGGCGACGCCCGACCGTCCGCGCCAGGTGCCCTTCCCGTCCTTGATCTCCGCGATCGCGGCGACCGCGCCCGCCGCGGTGATCGCCCGCAGACCGGCCGTCCGGCGATCGTCGCCCTTCCCCGGCTTCGCCGCGTCCGCCGACTGAGCCGTGACGACCGGCACAGCCGCGGCCACCGGCGCCGCCAGCGCCAGACAGACCGCCGCCCCCACCAGCACGGAAACCGTACGACGCATCATCATCTCCCCAAGTCCCCCGGCGGGCACCGCCCCGCCTTCGCCGCCAAGCCTCCCGGGCGCCCGGCGATCAGTCATCAGCCGCTGGGAGGAGCCGACGGTCCGTCACCCACCGGAGGGCGTACGCCGAACAAAGGACTCCGCTTGTCGCTTCGACCGCCGCCCCCTTCGCCCTCGACTGTCGGCCCCCTTCGCCCACGGCCGCCGGACGGCGTCTCCTCCGGCTACCGGCCCGGGGCCGGGCGGACCGGGTGCTTGCTCAGGATCGACACCCGGTTGAAGGCGTTGATGGCGATCGCCACCCACACCACGACGGAGATCTCCCCGTCGCTCAGCACTTCGCGCGCCACGCCGTACGCGGCCTCCTGGAGCGCCGCGTCCGCCGGGGAGGTGGTCGCCTCGGCCAGTCCGAGCGCGGCACGCTCGCGGTCGCTGAACACCTCGGTGTCGCGCCAGGCCGGGAGCACGCCCAGGCGCTGACTGGTCTCGCCCTCGCGGATCGCGGCCCTGGTGTGCACGTGCAGGCAGTAGGCGCAGCCGTTGATCTGCGACACGCGCAGGTTGACCAGTTCCACCAGCCGGCGGTCCAGCCCGGCCTCGGCCGCGGCCTCGCGCGCCGCCTCGGCCGCGGCCAGCAGCGCCTGGTACACCCGGGGGGTCCGCTTGTCGATGAACACCCGCTGGTCCGTCGCGACCACCGTCACATCACTCACCTGGGACTCCTCCGTCTGATCACTCGGGCCGGGCCTGCTGTCACCCGCCACTCTGCCATGGCATGATAGTTGAATCCAGAACTAACTGGCACCTGGGAGGGACCCACCGTGAGCACCGTCGAGACCGGCCTCGCCGAGACGCCCGCCGCCGAACCGCGGGTGGAGGTCCTGCCCGCCAGGGACGTCCCGCTCGGCGGCCCGCGCGCGATGACCGTACGCCGTACGCTGCCGCAGCGCTCCCGCACCATGATCGGCGCCTGGTGCTTCGTCGACCACTACGGGCCCGACGACGTCACGAGCACCGGCGGCATGGACGTCGCCCCGCACCCGCATACCGGGCTGCAGACCGTGAGCTGGCTGTTCACCGGCGAGATCGAGCACCGGGACAGCCTCGGCGTGCACGCCCACGTCCGGCCGGGCGAGGTCAACCTGATGACCTCCGGCCACGGCATCGCCCACTCCGAGGTCTCCACCCCGGCCACCACCGTCCTGCACGGGGTCCAGCTGTGGGTCGCCCTGCCCGAGGAGCACCGGCACACCGCACGCGACTTCCACCACCACGCGCCCGCCCCGGTCGCCCTCGACGGCGGCGAGGCCCGGGTCTTCCTCGGCACCCTCGCCGGCGACACCTCCCCCGTCCCCACCTTCACCCCGCTGCTCGGCGCCGAACTCCTCCTGCGCCCGAACGCCACCATCACCCTCGACGTCGACCCCGCCTTCGAACACGGCCTGCTGGTCGACAGCGGCGACGTCCTCCTCGCCGGCACCCCGCTGCGCCCCGCCGAACTCGGCTATCTCGCCCCTGGCCGCACCACCCTCACCCTCACCAACACCGCCGGCACCGACGCCCGGCTCGTCCTCCTCGGCGGCACGCCCTTCGAGGAGCAGATCGTCATGTGGTGGAACTTCATCGGACGCACCCACGAGGACGTCGTCCGGGCCCGCGCGGAGTGGCAGGCCGCCTCCGACCGCTTCGGCGCCGTCCAGGGCTACCCCGGCGACCGCCTCCCCGCCCCGGAGCTCCCCGGCACCCCCCTCAAGCCGCGCGGAAACGCGCGCTGACCTGCACGTTAGACGCTCGGGGGTGTGGTGACCCGGGCCACCACACCGCCCCTGCGCTCACCTCGAAGCGGCCCCTGTCGGCACTCGCTTCCGCACTCGACGCATGACACCGTTCGACCATCCGCGACAGCGTCCGACAGGACCAATGCTGACCCAATGCCGAGTTTGCCAACGGTCCATCAGAACAGATCGGGACGCTCCCGGATTCCGGGAAGTCATCGTCGGGTGCCGCCGCGAGAACCAACGAATGCCCTGGCACGCCCCCTCGTCGGTTGCCGAAGGACGGCCACCACCGGACCGGGGCAAGCCGGAGAGAACGGCCACCATGCCGCCCGCGCCGCCACCGACGATCTTGCTTCAGGCCAGTTATTAGGCCCGAGGCCTCCTGCGGGTCGTTCCGAGCTCACTCCCCCGGCAAGAGCCCGTCGGCCCGCCCCGACCCGGCGCTAGGGTGACCTCATGGCTGACGCCCCGACGACAGCAGCACCTTCGGTCGAGGCGCTGGACGCCCTCGTCGAGCGTGCCTGCGAACCTCCGACCGGCATGTCCCGGGCGAAGCAACTGCGCTGGGTCGCCGGCGAACTGCGCACCGCCCTGGAGCGGGGCGCGATATTGCCCACGGCCGCCGGCTCACTCGCCCAGCTCTTGGCGCCGGACACCCTCACCGACTACCTCGCCGCCGCCGAGCGGGGCCGACTGCGGCGCAAGCCCGCCGCACGACCGGGCCAAACCTCACCCGCGTCCATGCGCGTCCGGGAGGACTGCCTCCGCATCCTCGGCACCCGGGCCGGCATCGCCGTCACCCTCCCGGAGCGCAACCCGCCGAAGGTCGAGCTCCGGCCCGTGGTCGCCGCCCGCCCGCGCAGCATCCTGCTCGACCACCTGGAACACTCGGCCCGCCCCGGCCGGTCCGACTCCCGCAGCCGGATCCTCGCCATCATCGGCACCGTGCTGGACACCGGCTGCCGCGCCGGCGAACTCTGCGCCCTGCACACGGACGACGTCGACCTGCACCGCGGCACGATCCGCCTCACCCGCCTCCCCCAGCACCGCAACCCGCACACCACGCCCGCCACCGAAACAATCACCCTGTCCGGGCCCACCCGGGCTGCGATGCGCCACTGGCTCACCGTCCGCGGCCACCTCGTCGCACGCGACACCACCCAGCCCGTCGGCCCGGGCAACGAGACCACCGACGCCCTGTGGGTGAGCATCGCCCCCAGCGGCCACCCCCGCCCCGGCCTGCCCCTGCACTTCCGCGGCCTGGCCCGCGCCTACGCCCGTGCGATCCACGACCTCAACACCGAGATGGCCACAGAACCCGGCTGGCACCCCCTGCCCCAACGCATGGAACAACTACGCCGCGCCATCGAAATCGAACCGGCCGACCCCGACGGTGCGACCTTCCTCCGCCGCACCCCCACACCTGCCGCCAGCCCCGAGACAACGGCACAGGCTCGGGCGCTTCCTATAGATCATCTGATCGTTGGTTGATGTGTGTCATAGACCAATGCGCAGTGGGCGCGGATGGAGCCCTTGTTGCCGGACCGATCGCCGAGGCGGGTTGGGCGGTGGCGTGGACCATCGACCACGTCCGGAGACCCAACAACTAGCGCCCCAGAACCCGCTTGACCCCCAGTCAAGGGGTTCACTTATTGTCGACAGCCGAGGCCTTGAGGCCTCGGCTTTTTCCCAACTTCACTGAAACAGGAGAGAGCTGAGACTCACTATGGACGGCGGGAGCTGACGGATCCCGAACCCGGTCGATGCTCAGTCAGGTTCAAGTTCGTATATAGATGTCCGAAAGCGCCCACGGGCGCTCATGGGCGCTCACCCAACCTGGTCCCCAAGTCCCCGGAGCCACCTTCGTCACCGCGAGTAACAGCAATCTGTCGGCCCTTCAGCAGGTCCCTGCTGCCGACTGCCGCAGCTCAGAAGCGGATGGCGAGGACACGCTCAGGGAAGCTCATGGGACAGCGTACGCAGCGGGGCAGGGTGCACCGGCGATGCGGGTGCCGGGGCGCGGGCGGGCGGCAGTTGGGTGCGTGGTGTGTGCGGTTGCTGAAGGTACAGCGCCGGTGACCAACCGTCGCCGCCTCCTCCTTGCGGGGTGCGGGCGTCGCTCCGCAAGGCAGGCCCGACTTCTCGGCACGAATCTGACATTCGATCAGACCGCAGGTGCGGCAGAGCGGCGTGATCGTCCTAATCGAATCGACGCGCCTCCCTCCCCCCGCGTGCCTCGTGTGACAGAACAGCATGTTCGCCGCTGACCTGTGAGATCAGCGGCGAACAGCTACGGACGACCAGCGATTTGCGGCACAGCCGGCTGGTCACGATCTCCACCGCCGGGTCCCGGCAGCGGGCCCCGGGGAGCGGCGGGTTACTCGACGACGCCGTAGTAGTCCGCGAGGAACCGGCGGACGGCCTCCTCGTGGGGCAGGATCTGCGGCAGGTGCGTGGCGAGGGCCGCGCGGACGGCCTCGGCGAGGGCGGTGGTGGAGCCGCTGGCGTGGCGCACGTACGGGTCCAGGCGGCGGACGAGTTCGTAGTTGGACGCGATGTCGGCGCGGATCAGGTCCTGCTCCAGCGGGGGCGCGTCGGCGGCGGGCACCGGCGGCAGGATGCGGGAGACGAAGGTGACCCGGTGCAGGACGCGCCAGCACGGCGGTTTGCGGTCGGACTGCCGGGTCTGGCGCAGCGCCGCGGCGTTGGGGGCGGACGAGGTGGCGAGCCAGAGTGGGTCGACGACCTTGTGGAAGAAGTCGTCGAAGTTGTCGCCGGACTCGTGGAGGTAGAAGCTCATGAACCGGTAGGCGTCGACCTTTCCGGGCACCCGGCGGGGGCTGCCGTCGGGTGCGAACCGGGCCTGCCCGTCGGCGCTGTACGCCTGGAGGTCGCCGGAGGGGCTGCAGGTGACGTCGAGGGCGTAGGAGCGGGAGGCGTCGCGGGAGCGGGTGCGGGTGACGCTGTGGCTGCCGCCGAGGCTCGCGTCGAGCTGGGCGCCGATGCCGATGCCGAAGACCTTGAAGCCGAACTCGGCGCCGACGGTGGCCATGTCCTTGACGGTGTAGGAGCCGGCGGTGGTCTCGGAGACGGAGTCCGTGGTGGTGGTGGTCTCGGCGAAGAAGCCGCCGTCGGCGGTCCACACGTAGGTGTTGGCGAGGTCGCACACGACTCCCCCGTCGGCGGCGGCCTTTCCGGCGGTCCCGCCCCGGTTGTCGCCGATCGGGCCGACGAAGGTCTCGGCGATCCTGGCAGCCCGCTGCTGGACGGGGTCGGGGGTGCCGGTGGCGGTGGAGACGCTCTCGTAGTAGCTGCGCAGCTGCTGCTGGCGGCGCTGGATCGCGCGCTTGAGGGCGTACGCCTCGCGGGGCTTGTAGTAGCTGTACTCGCCGTACTGGCGGGCGTTCGGGTAGGCCGGGTCGAGGACCTTTCCGCGTTCGTCGAATCCGACCCCGCCGTCGAGTGTGCCCTGCTTGGTGTACTGGGGGTTGATCGGGAAGGTGACGATGTTCCAGTCCCTGGGGATGTCGGGATTGGGCGTCATCCGGTACGCGACCAGCGTGCCCGTGTGCGCCAGCCGCAGCGCGAAGACGTCGGCGGTCAGCGACTGCACGAGGGCGAAGCCGGTGTTGGCGGGCTGGTAGCGGCGGCCCAGCGCGGGGTTGAGCAGGTGGGCCGGGTCCTCCCAGTGTCCGGTGAGGGCGACGCTGGTGGCGCGCGCGGTGTCGGTGGCCTGGGCGAGGGTGGTCGCGTCCGTCCAGGTGTTGGTGAACTCCAGGGTGTTGTCCAGGGAGAAGACGGCGCCGCCCTCGACCGCCGGCTTGGCGGTACCGATGCCGAGCGGGGCGGTGATGAGCAGGGTGCTGGCGTCGTAGGTGTTCTTGAACGCGAAGTGGAAGGCGGTGTCCACGCTGCGGTCGCGCGAGGAGGACAGCGACTCGGTGACGGCGTCGGCGGTGGTGAACTCGACGCTGGAGGCACCCCGGTAGTCGTTGCCCTGGCCGGTGAGGTTCTCGGAGGGCACCGGCGGGGCGCCTTCGACGTAGCCGACGAGCTGGGGGTCGTACTGGACCTGGCTGACCCACTCGCTGACCAGGTCGCCGACCTTGTAGCCGGTGACCAGGCGCCAGCGGCCCTCCTCGGTGAGGTAGGCGTAGGCGCGCTTCATGACGCCGGCGGCGGTGCCGTCGGCCGCGAACTGCATGTCGGCGTACTCGCCGGCGGCCGGGGCGGCGGCGATGGTCTCGTGGAAGGGGGTGCGCACGCCGGAGAGTGCGGATCGCACGGCCGCGGTGTCGGTGGAGACCGGCGCCGTGGAGAGGACCACGGCCGGGGCGGCGCCGGGGCCGGGCCGCAGGTGGTTGCCGCGCAGGCCCATGTCGCGGACCTCGTCGGCGGCGCCGGAGGTGGAGTCCCGGTCGAAGGGCCAGTAGCCGATCAGGTCCTCCTTGTCGCCCTTGAGACGGGTGAAGAGGTTGTCGCTGATCTGCTCCGCGGTGCGGGCGGTGCGCCAGACACGGACCTCTTCGAGGGTGCCGTCGAGACCCTCGGTGACAGTGCCGGCGGCCAGACGCGCGCCGAGGGTGAACTGCCGTTCCCCGTAGGCCGTCGGGCTGTCCGGGTCGGTCGCGGCGAGCGGCTCGGCGGCCAGCGGGAGGCCGTTGCGGTAGAGGCGGAAGACGCTGGCCCTCGGGTCGGTGTCCCGCGTCCAGGCGGCACCGCGCAGCCGGGCGCTGTGGGCGCGGGTGGTGTCGGTCGTGGTGCTGCCGCTGTTCTCCTCGAAGGTGAACCGGGCCACCAGTCCGCTGTCGCGCGGGGAGACCGGGGTGCCGATGGCGGCGGCGTCGCGGGCCTTGTTCCAGATCCGGACCTCGCCGAGGACGCCGCGGGCGCCGTGGGTGCGCAGGCCGTCCCGTATCCGCCCGATCTCCAGGACGCCGCTGCCGCTCTCGGCGCCGGGGCCGGTGTAGCGGGAGGTCCCGGCGGGGGCGCCGTCGATGTAGAAGGTGATGTCGTCCCAGGCCCGGACGTCGACGCCCTGGACGACGTCCACGGTCTGGGTGGTGGCGGCTCCGTCCGGGCCGGTGAGGGCGATCTGCCGGGTCCCCCGCTGCTCGGTGGTCTCGCGGCCGGCCCGTTTGACGACGGCGATCCGGGCGAAGCGCCCGGCCGGCACGGCGGCGGTGGAGACGAACCGCCGGACGACCGGGCCGGCCTCCTCGAAGGCGAACTCCAGCCGGCCGTCCGGGCGTACGGACAGCTGGTAGGGGACGTGCTCATCGCCGCCGAGGCGGCCGCGGCCGATCAGGCCCTGGGTGGTGCCGAGACGCTCCAGCGTGCCGAAGACCTCCAGGGTGAGGTCGCCGGTGAGGTCGAGGGAGTCGTCCGCGTCGCCCTCCAGCCAGGACGAGCCGTCCAGCCGCACGGCCCAGGACTGCTCGAACGCCGAGGCCACGTGGGCCCATTCGCCGGTCGGGAAGACCTCCCGGCTGCGCACCACCCGGTCGCCCACGCCGGACACGAGGCGGTAGCCCTTCGCGTGGGACTCGCCCGCCTGCGGGGTGCCGCCGAGGACGCCGTGGCGGCCGTGCCCGGAGACGTCCAGGTACTGCTGGTCGCCGCAGGTCCAGGATCCCAGCAGCCCGGGCAGCCCTCCGGCGACGTTCTGCCGCATCAGGTCGCGGACCTCGTCGGCCGTCCGGGCCCGGTTCCACACCCGCAGGCTGTCGATCCCGCCGCGGAAGGAGGCGGCGGCGCCGAGGCCGCCGAGCACGAGCCGTCCGTCGCGCGCGACGGTGCGAGCGGAGGAACGGCGGGCGGCCTCGACGCCGTCCCGGTAGAGGATCTGGGTGCGGGTGGCGGGGTCGAGGACGGCGGCCCAGTGGTGCCAGTCGGTGTCGGTGTACGACGCGGCGGTGGTGAGGACCTCGTCCCCGAGGGCGAACGAGACCGTCCCGGCCTGCTCGTAGGACAGCGACAGCGCGCCGTCGCCGTCGCCGTAGGAGAGCAGCACCTCGCGTGCGGTGTGCGCGGCCGTGGCCCGCCTGGCCCACAGCTCGACGGTCACGGCCGTCCCGGCCAGGGCGAGGCCGTTCACGGACACCTGGTCGTCGCCGCCGTCGAACACCACCGCGGTGCGGGCCGTGGCGTCGGCGAGCAGCAGGCTGTAGGGGGCCTCGGCATCGTTGGCGGCGTGCACGAGCCGGGCCGTGCGGGTGGCCCGGTAGGGGTTGACCCACGCCTCGACGGTGACGTTCGAGGCGGTCGTGGTGGTGGGCAGGGCCGTGGCGGGCAGGGCGAGGTACTGGTCGGTGCCGTTGAAGGCGAAGGCCCGGCCCGGGGAGGAGCCGCGCCAGCGGCAGGCCTGTCCGAGGACGGCGTCGACGGCGGTGCCGTCCTGCACCCTGGCGTCGGCGGAGACCGCCGCGACGGTCACCAGCCGCGAGCCGCGGGAGAGGTCCGCCCCGGGCCGCTCCGCCCGCGCCAGCGCGGGGTCGTACGGGACGAGGTCCACGGGCGAGCCGAGATCGGGGCGGCAGGGCCGGTCGATCCGGAGCTCGGTGACCCCAGCCGGGGCCGACTCGGTGAGCAGCCGAACGCCGTCGCCGGTCGACAGGTACGCGGGTGCGGCGATCGGCGTGCCGAGCGGGGCCGCCAGACGGAGCACCGCGCCGTCGACGGGTTCCGGCCTGTCGGCCCGGTCGGGTTCGGCGGCGGTGCCGAGGGTCTGCGGTGCGGCGGCCGCGCCCGAGAGCACGGCGACGAGCGTGCCCGCGCGCCGGGGCAGCGCGTGCCAGACCTCACGGTCGCCGGGCAGGCCGACGGTGAGGTCGCACAGCCCCGGCCGCCCCTCGACCGCGGTCACGGTCACGCCCGCCCGGGCCAGGTCCACGCCGGCGTCCCGGGCGGTGAACAGCAGCGAGCCGTCCCCGCTGCCGAGGGTCTTGGTGCCGCGCACCACCCGGGTGTCGTAGTAGGCGGCGAAGAACTGGTCGTTGAGACCGCGGAAGTACAGCGCGACCTGGCCGGTGGCGCTGTCCATCAGGAAGGGCCGCGAGGCGGTGCGGGCGAAGGACAGCAGCCCGCCGCTCACACCGAGCCCGGTGGCGTCGACGCCCAGGTGCGCTGCCGGGACGGTCAGGTCGTCGGCGCCGGACAGGCCGTCGGTGAACCGGGCGAGTTCCTCCTGGGCCGTCGTCAGGGCCGCCTCGCGCACGGCGAGGTGGAGGGTGACGGTGTTGAGCCGCTCCCGGGCGGACAGCAGCGTGTCGAGCTGTGCCCGGGTGGCCTCGTGGGTGCCGCGCGCGGCCGTCAGCGCGGTGTCCGCGCCGGAGGTGGAGGTGCGGACGATCCGGCAGCGGGCCTCGCCGCCGGCCAGCACGGTGGAGCCGGTGTACTGGGCCATCCGGGTGCCGGGGCCTCCGCGCAGGCAGATCGTCTTGCCGCTGTGGTAGGCGATGAGCTGGTAGGTGCCGCCCGGCTGGGGCACCACGGAGAACAGCTCGTTGTGGGCGGCGTTGCTCGTCGCGTCGTACAGCTGGACGTGGCTGCCCTCGTCGCCGGTGCCGCCGTAGACGTTCATCTGGTAGGTGCCGTTGCGGATGTAGTACAGCGGACGGCCGCTGCGGTCCGGCCAGCCCGAGTAGACGAACCGCCAGTAGCTGGTGCTCGGGGCGTCGCTCCAGCCGATCACGGGGTTCTTGTGGAACAGCCGGTTGCCGTCGGGGACGATCCAGCAGGTGCTGCCGTCGGGCCGGGTGAAGGAAAGCTGGGCGGTGCTCCAGTCCGACGGGTTGTCGCGCTGGAGCTCCCACCGCGCCTCGGCGGCGGTCAGCGTCTGCCGCGCGGTGGCCACGACGGCTTCCTGGGCGGGGATGCCGGCGCAGGTGCCGGTGAGAGTGGCCGACTGGGACCGCAGCTCGGCGATCTCGGCCTGCAGGCCCTTGATCCGCTGCTCCAGCGCGCTCTGCCGGTCCAGGTCCTCGTGCTCCCGGGTGGCCAGCTCGGGGAGGGTCAGCACGTCGGCGACCTGCGCGAGCCGGCCGTCGGCACCGACGGCCAGGTCGAGCACGGCCAGGCGCGGCTCAGCCTCCGGCGCCGCCGCGTCACCGGTGGCGCAGGACAGCAGCACCCGGGCCTGGTGCTTGGCGGGCTTGGGCTCGCCCCGGTATCCGGCGGCCTGGGTCTCCTGCTGGTGGTAGAGGAGCGCCGACGGCGCGGACAAGACGGTACGGCCGGCGAAGGAGAAGCTGTCGCGGCGGATGCCCGCGTGCTCGCCGACCGGTGCCGTCGAGGTCACCCAGGACACGGCACCGGTGAGTGCCGCGTGCCGCGCGTGGTCCGTCTGGTCGTGCGCCACGGCGCCCGAAGCCTCGTCGAAGCGGTAGTACGCGACCAGCCCGGGCTCGTCGCCCACCAACCGGTGGACCCGGTCCTGCCGGAGCTCGTCCTGTGCCCGTGCACGCTCCCAGATCCGCAGCTCGTCGGCGTCGAACGCCACACCGCGCCCGGCGCCGCCGAGCACCGCGTCGCCGGTACCCGCCCGGGGCGTGAACGGGCCGCTCCCGCACGGCAGTCCGTCCACGTAGAGGGTGGCCGTGCCGTTGCCGCAGACGGCGGCGAGGTGCGCGTACTCGCCCGCCGCCAGGGCCCGGGTGGCGGTGACGACGCTGTCCGCGCCGCTGAGCCGGGGCACGCCGCCCTCGGCGAGTTCCAGCACGACGCCGTCGGCGTACAGCGTGGTGGCCGAAGCCCGCTCGGGCCGCAGCCACAGTTCGACGGTGAACTCCGGCCCGCGCGGCACCCCGGGGACGGTCGCCGCCGCGTCGGGCCCGGCCAGGCGCAGCGCCGTCTCGCCGGCACCGGCGCCCGATGCCAGCGGCACCAGCGGCGCCCCCGTGAACGGGCAGGTACCGGGCTCCCGCTCGTACACGGCGCTCCGGTAGGCGGGGTCGGGGCTGGTCCAGGCCCGGTTCCCCCGGGTGTCGAACAGCCCGTCGGGGCCCTGCTCCACGCTCAGCGCGTCGATCCGGGAGGTGGCCGCGTTGTGGGTGAAGAACTGCCAGCGGCTCGCGCCCGCGACGCTCGTGGGCACGAGCAGCGCGGTGAACCGGCCTTCGGTCAGGTTCCGGACGAAGCCGAGCACCTGGGTCGGCTCGCGGAACGGGCGGCCCTCCATGTCGGTGCTGCCGAGGCTGTCCTTGGCCGAGTCCGGCCGGTCCTTGCTGCGGCTGCGCCGGTAGCGGATCTCCCGGACGGGCTTGAGCACTCCGTCCACCAGCAGGAAGCGGTCGCACAGCAGCGCCGCATCCACCAGCGGGGCCCCCGCCGCGCCTCCCGACGCCCGGCCCGGGGCCGCCTCGCGCACGGCGTCCGGGTGGTCGGCGGGCACCGACTGGCGCAGCACCACCACGTGCGTGCCGTCCGACAGCACCTGGAACGGAAGGGCGGCGGTGAGCCGGGCCGTGCTGGACAGGAACGGGTCGCTCTCCTGCGGGTCGACGACCTGCCCGGCCTCGGCCTCGACGCGCCCGCCCTTCTTGACCCGGGGCATCGCCACGGTGCCGAGCGCCGCGTACCCGACGCGGACGAGCTCGTCGGGGAAGGACAGTTCCAGCGGGTCCTCGCTCCAGTAGGCGGCGTCCGCCTCGCCCCGGGCGGGGTCCTGGGCTCCGAGCGCCAGGACCGAGTACACGATGCGCCGCCGGTCGTCCATCGCGAACGCCACGGTCGTCCCCTGATGACGGATCACCGTCGTCGACGTGTAGGTGCGGTCGCTGTAGACCTTCACCACGCCGTCACTGACACCCATGAACCCGCTCCCTAGGCTGCCGTCATCGCCATGACAAACACCACGGAGCCTACAGAAAGTGCAATCCCCTTCACCAGAGCGTGATTTCGGCCATTGCGTACCCGGGCGGGCCGGGCTCGTCCCCGCACCGGGACCGACAGCCCCGCAGGGAGCGATGAGGGCTGCCGGATCGGACTCCCCCTCCTCTGCTCGACCTCTCCGTGCTGCACCCCGGGGCCACGATCGCCTCCGACGCGATGCCGTGGGTGAGGGCGGACGGCTCGCTCGTCGAGTCGATGAACGGCCAGCCGCTGCCCGAGGACGCCTTCGCCCACCCCTGGACGCGCGCCCCGGCCAGCCGATCCGCCGCCACTACGTGACCCGGCCGACCCCTCAGCCCGCGGTGCCGAGGGCGTCGGTGTAGGGACCGGACGGTCCTGCGGCGGCGGAACCAGGAAGCGGGGCAGCGGCCTGGGTAGGACGGCTCGTGGTCAGTACGGCGAGTGCGGCGAGGTGTTCCGCGTCGACCATGGCCCGGGGGAGGTAGAGCGTCTTGTCGTGCCACAGCGGGGGGTGCGTGACCGCGCAGCCGTAGGTCTGCCGCAGGTACGCCTCGGCGCGGGCAGGGGCCTCGTGGTGGGGGGCGTCGGAGGCGGTCAGGATCTGTACGGAGTAGGCGCTCTCCTCCGGGGTGCCCTGCCAGATGCCCCAGGAGCCGTCCTCGCTGGAACTTCATCGGGCGGTCCCACGAGGACATCGTCCGGGCCCGCGCCGAGTGGCAGGCCGCCACCGACCGCTTCGGCGCCGTCCAGGGCTACCCGGGCGACCGCCTCCCCGCCCCCGAACTCCCCGGCACCCCCCTCAAGCCCCGCGGCCGCACCCGCTGACCCCCGCCCCAGCGGCTGCGAGCCTCCGACCCTGCCGCACTCCCCGCCTCGACCCTCCGCCTTGACCCCTACGAGCCTCTGCCCAACCCGCAGGGCGCTCACCTCGCACGACCTGTGCTTCACGGAGTCGGACCCGCCTGTTCCAGCATGCGGCCTGACCGACGCTGACTCCATTCCGACGTCGCTGACGTGTCGTCAGACAAATGCGGGCCTCCGACGAGGAACACAGGCAGGGCTTTCACTCCGGGGTTCTGGAGCGAGCGGACGAAATCCCGGCGTTCGAGATGGGGTTGGATAGCGCGACCGGGTGGAGTTCGTCGCCTTCGGGGTGCAGGCTGACGAACGGCCGCTGCTGGAGGAGGCCTTCGTCGGCCGGCACACCCGAGCCACCAACCGCTCCCGCAAGTTCGACTTCCGCCTCGACGACCTCCTCGGCCGCGACATCCACGGCATGACCGTCGGCGTCATCGGCACCGGCAAGATCGGCGAGTGCCTCGCCCGCATCGCCGCCGACTTCGGCACCCACCTCCTCGGCTGGGCCATCGCCCCCAACCCCGCCTGCCGGAAGGGGTACCTGGCTGTGCGAATGCCCGGAACCGACCTACGCGCTGGTCCATCCCGCCCGGGCGACGGCGACCTGACGACGCCCGGATCCGGCACCAGGCAACGGGCCCTGGCCCGGCTCATCGGCGGTGCTGCCGTTCAGCCGTCGCACGGCGGTCCAGCGCCAGGTCGATCCGGCTGCCTTGAGCCATTGCCACCGGCAGCAGGCCGCGTAGCCCACGCTGAGCAGCACCGGCATCCCGGGCCGCGAGCCTCCGCAAACGCCTCCGCCCCCGCTCGCACCAGCGCACCAGGTTGTCGGCGCGCTAGACCAGGCATGGGGAGGCGCCATCGGCCAGGCGGTTCACCACGTGGGCCGTACCGCAGCACCGGCCGGGGACCTCCGATCCGGAACCGGGCTGGTGGGGTCGGCGCCAGCCGGTCGATCCGCACGGTCTCGCCGCACGACGGCCAGGTCCGCGAAGGCGTGTGCGGCAGCGGCCTGCTCGACGTCGGGTACGCGCCCCTCGCGGTCGACACCGGCCAGCACATGATCGACGGAGCCCGGTACCTGCGTGGGATCGGCGTCGACACCGAGGTCTGCTCGCTTGTCGCCTACCACTCCTCGTCGGAGTGGGAGGCGGCGGAGCTGGGCCTGTCGGACGCGCTCGCGGAATTCCGCCGGCCGCCGTCGGAACTGCTGGACGCGATCACGTACTGCGACCTCACCAGCGGTCCTGACGGCTCCGTGGTCGACCCAGTGTCCCGACTCGACGAGGTTCTCAGCCGGTACGGCACCGGCGGAACCCTCGGCGGACCCGGGCCAGGGCCAACATCGCTGCTGGCAGCGGGCGTTCCCACGGGCGGCACAGGTCGGCGGCGAGCGGGCGGGCCAAGCGGAGCTGGGTGTGGGCGACGATGACCAGGCAGGTCCACAGGTCGGCGGTGTCCGGTGCGCGGAAGTGCGGCGCCGCCCAGCCGAGGGTGCACTTGAGCAGGCGGAAGGTTTGCTCAAGGTCGAATCTACCCAGAAAGGTGCGCCAGATCCCTTCAGCTTCGTTACTCGACATCTCGAAGCATGAGGGGCGGCCGCCTCTGCTGTCTCGGGAAGAACCGCAGATCAGCAGGTCGGGTGACCTCCGAGGTTAAACAACAAGCTCAGCCTGCGCCGAATGATCCGAGCCGAGAACCACACGCCCACGGAGGGGTAGCCCGCAGGGCCTTCCACCCCTTATGAACTGGCCGACCGGCTTGTCAGCATGGGCCAAGCCTACTCGTACCTGCCGTCATAAGAAGTTCGATCGCCAGGTCGGGTCGCGAAGGGGCGGTCTACGCTGTCGCGCGGGCAATCGGAGCAGGTCGCGGCGGGCGGGGGATCGGATGGCGTGGGAGTTGGGGATGGCCGGCTTCGTGGAAGGTCCGCCGCGAGCATTTCGCGGCGGACCTTCGGCTCCCCTGTCCGCCCGCTCGACGGGACGGGCCCGGCCGACGCGTGCCGTCGGACTGCGACGGACCGGATCGGGTCGTCCACCTCCGGCGGCTGGGTGCCTCGTCGGGGAGGCCGCCGCCGACGGAATCGGTCCGTCAGGTCCCTCCGTGCAGGACGTCGGTGGCCGGAAGGTCCGCTGAAGAGGTCTCCTGTCGCCCGTTGTCGCGGAGCCGGTCCTGCGCCCACTTCTCGAAGGTCGTGAGGGGCAGGCCCAGATCCTTCGCGAAGCCGGGTCGGGCGGGCTGTGGTTCTTCGTTGATGCCGGCCTGCGCGAAGCCCATGTCGGGCATCCCGGCGGCGGTTGCTTCCTCGCCGGTCATGTCGGGTGCCGCCAGTTCGACGCCCAGGGCACGGGAGAGGGTCGCGGCGATGTCCGTCATGGACAGGAAGTCGCCGGCCAGTTCGAGTTCGACCCCGTCGAGCCGTTCCGGCTCGGCGATGGCCGCGGCGGCGGCCGCGCCGATGTCGGCGACGGCCACGAGGGAGAGCCGGGTCGCGGGCTTGAGCAGGGTGACCAGTCCGCCCTCGATGCCGCGGGGGAACATGATCCGGGCGGAGGGGAGGAAGTTCTCCATGAAGAAGCCCGGCTTGACGAGGGTCCAGTGGGCGAAGCCCGCGTCACGGACCCGGTCCTGGATCCCGGCCTTGGCGCTGTAGTACGGCTCCATCCACGCCCACCGGTCCTTGACCCAGCCGACATGCTGCCCCGCACCGGAGACAGAGGTGTGGACGAACTGCGGGACCCCCGCGGCCCGGGCTCCTTCGATCAGGTTGACGGCCTGCGCGACCTCGCCCTCGAAGCCGCGGCCGTCCATGTCGGGCATCTGGACGGAGAACACCGCACGCGCCCCCTCGGCGGCCCGGCACACCGAGCCGAGGTCGTCGAGGTCGCCGGTGACCAGCTCGACGCCCAGCGCCTCGATCTCCTTCGCCCGGTCGGTGGCGGGGTCGCGGACCAGCCCCCGGACGGGAATCCCCGCGGCGATCAGGGCGCGCGCGGTGGCACCGCCCTGCCGGCCGGTGGCGCCGGCGACCAGAACGGGAACGGACTCTGTGGTCATGAAGCTCCTCCGCCGAGTACCCGGATGCAAACGGCGGGGCCCGC
Source organism: Kitasatospora sp. NPDC036993 (assembly GCF_055607525.1). Taxonomy (NCBI): domain Bacteria; kingdom Bacillati; phylum Actinomycetota; class Actinomycetes; order Kitasatosporales; family Streptomycetaceae; genus Kitasatospora; species Kitasatospora sp. NPDC036993. Next base: position 154,218 of record NZ_JBVJRP010000008.1, read on the forward strand.
CGTTTATATCCGGTACGATACGGAGGACCCCGCCACTTAGCAAGCACGGAGACGCCCCATGACCGGCCAGCGCGCGGACGCCCGGCGCAACCACGCCCTGATCCTCGCCGTGGCGGAAGCCGAGGTCGCCGCGCACGGCGCCGACGCCTCCCTGGAGCAGATCGCCCGTACCGCCGGAGTCGGATCGGCCACCGTCCGCCGGCACTTCCCCACCCGAAGAGCCCTTCTGGAAGCGGTGTTCGGCAACCGGATCGATGCCCTGTGCGCCCTCGCCACGGAACTCGCCGGCGCCGACGACCCCCGGTCCGCACTGCTGGACTGGCTGAGCGCACTCACCACGTACGCGTCCTCCGCGCGCGGCATGGCCGGCGCGCTGCTCCAGGACGGAGCGGACGACGCCGATCACGTGAACGCCTGCGCGGCCCGCCTCGGCGGCGCCGTGGACCCGCTGCTGCACCGTGCCGCCCGGTCCGGTGCGGTGGCGCCCGAGGTGACCACGGCCGACCTGATCGCGCTGGTCACCGGCCTCACGCTCGCCACGGAGCACCACCCGGACCCGGCCGCCGAGGCGCACCGGCTGCTCGCCCTGACCGTGCGGGGCATCAGCCCGCGCAGCTGATCCGCACAACGCGGCGGACGCCGGGCTCAGGGCGTCAGGACGACCCTCCCGAACACCTCTCCCGCGTCCATCGCGCGATGGGCCGACGCCGCCTCCTCCAGCGGCAGCACCTCGTGCACGACCGTGCGCAGCCTCCCGCCCGCGGCAGCCGCGAACTGGGAGGACCGCACGGCCTGCCGGTCGGGCCCGGGCACGGTGTCAGAGCTGAAGGTGGCGAACGACAGCGACCTGCGGAAGCCGTCCATCAGCCGCATGCCGAAATCCGCCGGCGGCGGCCCGCCGACCACGCCGACCGCCACGTAACGCCCGTTGGGGTTCAGCCTGTCCACGAAGACCGGGAGCTGCGCACCGGCGACGACGTCGATCACGACGTCGAAGCCCTCCGGCGTGCCAGGTCCCCCCTCACCCGCGCGGCCCAGGACGTGGGTCGCGCCCAGGTCCTTCAAGCGGGCGCCGCGCTCCGCTGAGGATGTGGTGACCGCCACCGCGCCCGCCCCGCCGCCGGCCGCGAGTTGGACGGACGTGATCCCGATGCTGCCCGCCGCCCCCCGGACGAGGACCTCGTCGCCCGGCGCGAAACGGGCCTGCTTCAGGGCGAAGTGGGCGACGACGCCGGAGCCGCCGAGGGTCACCGCCTCCGCGCCGCTCAGGCCGTGAGGCAACGGCGTCACAGCGTCGACCGGGGCGACGGCGTATGCGGCGTACCCGCCGGACAGGCCGGTGAACGCCCACACCTTCCGCCCGGTCCACGAGCCGTCCACGCCCTCTCCCACCGCGGAGACGGTTCCGGCGACCTCGCTGCCCGGGAGGTGGCCCGCCCGGAAACCGTAGGAGGCGAGGGTCCCGCGGCGGATGACGGCATCCACTCCGCCCACCCCGATCGCCTCCACGGCGACCTGCACCTGCCCCCGTGACGGAAGGGGCACAGGCAGGTCGGTGACCTCCAGCCCGTCTGGATCACCGAACGTCCTGATGACGACAGCCTTCATGATGTCTCCCTGAGCCGGTGGAGGGACGGCGACGCCGCGTTCGGACCGTAACGGACAGCTCCGTCCGCCCGACTGAAACGAGAGAGAATGACCGGCCGATTGACTCAGTCCGCACGCCGCGACGCCCACGACAACCGGGCCCGGATCCTGCACGCCGCCCGCGTGGTGTTCGGCGAGGACGGCTTGGGCGCGCCCGTCCGCGAAGTCGCCCGGCACGCAGGCGTGGCCCCCGCCACGCTGTACCGTCACTTCCCTACCAAGCGGGCCCTGATAGCCGAAGCCTTCGCCGAGCAGCGCCGGGCCTGCCACACCGCCGTCCGCGACGCCCGCGCGGACTCGGACCCCTGGCACGGCCTCCAGAACCTGATCCAGCGGATCTGCGAACTCCACGCACACAGCCGCGGATTCGCCGACGCCTTCATGACGGCCTTCCCCGAAGCCTCCGACTTCACCGCCGACCGCGGACGGACCGTACGGGCGGTCACCGAACTGGCCCACCGCGCCCAGGCCTCCGGCCGGCTCCGCCCCGGCTTCGTCGTCGACGACCTGATCCTCATGCTCATGGCCCACCAGGGCCTCCAGGATGTTCCTCCCGCTGCCCGGCTCGCAGCCTCCCGCCGTTTCGCCGCCTACGTGATCGAGGCGTTCCGCGCGACACCCGGGACGGGAGCCCCCGCATCGCTGCCGCCGGCCCCGGACCTGCGGCCCGCACGCTCACCCGGCCCGTCGTGACCCCGTCACCACCACGGTCCGCGGCGCCGGCCAGCCGGCGCCTTCGCTACCGAAGCCGGGCCGCGGCCGGCAGGACGCCTGCGGGGCCCGGTCGGCGCTGGCACACGTCCCTTACACGCCTGGAACAACAGGATGCCTCCGTCGACTCCACGGTCAACCGGGCCCACCATCGGCGTGCCGCCCAGTAGGACAGCGGCCTCACCTCGCCGCGCCGGTCCGCCAGACCGGCATCCCGGCTGACGGCAGGCCGTCCTCCTCCAGGTAGGCCGCGAGGTAGGCCAGCCCCTCGGGCGACGTCGGGACGGGCTGCCGGGCCCGGGTGCCCTTCGAGATCACCCAGAGCCGGCCCTTGGTCCACTCGACGTCCCCGGGGCCGACGCCCAGCAGCCCGGAGGCACGGGCTGGAGGCGATGTAGTTGGCGAGCAGGGCCTTGTCCCGCGCGCAGCGCATCTGCGCGAAGAGCTCGTCCCACTGATCGTCAGGTATCGACCGAGGGTGCCGCATATGCACCTTCGGCCGCGGCCGGGCCCTGCGGAACGGCTTCCGGTCCTCCAGCGGCGACGGGTGGGCCAGGGCCGCCCGGCGGGCGGCACTCTCGGGTACCGGGTTGACCAGCGGACCCCGGCCGAAGGGCTGGTGGAACGCGTAGAAGCCGTGGACGACCGTCAGGTTGTGAGCGATCGCCTCAGGTGACCCGAAACGGGAAGAACGGCGACGCATCCGGCGCCAGCGCAGGCTCCGGCTGAAGGAAGCCCTGCTCGGACGCTCCAGGGGTGGGCAGACCAGCAAGATCCACGTTGCCGGTGAGCGGAAGTGCCGCCCGCTGGTGTTCATCCTGACCGAGGGCCAGGCCGCGGACAGCCCGCAGTTCATCCCCGTGCTGGAGAAGGTCCGGGTTCGCGGACCCGTCGGCCGTCCCCGCACCCGACCCGGCGCGGTCGCCGGGGACAAGGCCTACTGGTCCCGCGGCAACCGTTCCCACCAGCGCAAACGCCGTATCAAGGCGGTCATCCCGGAGAAGAAGGACCGGGTCGCCAACCGGAAGTAGAAGGGCAGCCGGGGCGGCCGGCCCGTCAGCCACGACGCCGAGCTCTACAAGGAGCGGAACACCGTCGAGCGCCTGATCAACAAGCTGAAGGCCTGGCGAGGCATCGCGACCCGGTATGACAGGAGCCCGGAAAGCTACCTCGCCGGCCTTCCACCTCCGCGGCGCAATGATCTGGATCAAGGACCTCACGCCGAACCCATTGATCACGACCGAATACGCGGCCCGGTGCTGCTCCTCGCAAGTTCGTGGAGGGTGACTTCGCCAGCCGCGACGACCTGATCGAGAAGCTGGAGGCGTACGTGATCGGGCACAACGAGACCGCGCGGCCCTACCGGTGGATTTTCGAGGGCACCCCGCTCAAGGCAGCCTGATCACCACCCCTCCACGCCCACGGTCCGAGCCGCGCGCCTGCGATGCGTACGAATTCCGCCAAGGCGGGAACGTAGTGCAGCGGTCTGACCGCGTCGGAGAGGTATCTACGCGTTGTGGGATGACACCGACACCTTGCCCGTTTCCGGCGTCTTCTCAGGTTTCGCGGTCGGCTGCTCAGCGGTCGGTCGCTGGCGCAGCCAGACGAGGGCCGCTACGGCGCCGAGCAGGGCGACCAGGGCGCAGAGTTGCGTTCCGTGGTTCATCGCGGTGGTGAACGCCTCGTCCGCGGCGGCGACCAGTCGGCCGGCCGGATCGGGGAGCAGCTCGGCGGCGAGCAGGTGAGCGGACGTCAGGTCTTCGGCGGCCGGGGAGGGTGCGCCCGGCAGGGTGGTGGCCAGTTGCGAGCGGTAGGAGGCGGAGACGAGGGTGCCGACCACTGCGATGCCCAGGGCTCCGCCCAGTTCGCGGACCACGCTGTTCACCGAGCTTGCCATGGGCGACTTCTGGCGGGGCACGGCGGCCACGGTTGCCGTGCTGGCCGGCGCCATGACGAGGCCCATTCCCGCGCCCACCGCTCCCATGGTGAGTGCGAGCACGGCAAACGGCGTGCCGACGGTGACGAGGGAGAGGCCGCCCAGGCCGGCGGCCATGACGGCGAGTCCGGCGGCGATGGTGTTCCGGGGGCCGAACCGGGCGGTGCTGCGGTCACTGGTCGCGGCGGTGGCCGCCATCGCCAGCGCGAACGGCAGAGCGCCGAGCCCAGCCGCGAACGGGCTGAATCCGTGTACGAGTTGCAGGTACTGGGTGTAGCCGAACAGCACGCCGAACAGGGCGAAAAAGGTGATCCCGAGGATGCCGCTCGCGACGCTGAACGTCCGGTCGGCGAACAGCCGCACGTCGACCATCGGGTGGGCGGTACGGAGTTCCCAGCGGGCGAACGCCGCGAGCAGCACGGCCGCCGCGCCGGCCTCGACCGCGGTGGCGGCCGTCAGCCAGCCGCGTTCGGGGCCCTGGACTACCACGTCGACCAGGGCGGCCAGGCCGGTTGCCGAGAGCAGCAGACCGGGGATGTCGAGGCGACCGGTACGGAGGCCCGGCAGGGCGGGGACCAGCAGCAGGATGGCAGTGAGCGCGACGGCGACCAGCGGCACGTTGATCCAGAAGACGCTGCCCCAGGCGAAGTGGTCGAGCAGCAGCCCGCCCGTGACCGGGCCGGCCACGATGCCGATACCGGCGGTCGCGGACCAGACGGCGATGGCCCTGCCGCGCTCCCGGGGGCCGAACAGCGCCACGATGATCGAGAGGGTGGCCGGCATGACGAACGCCGCACCCAGCCCCATCACCGCGCGGAACGCGATGAGTTGCCCGGTCGAGCCGGACAGCGCGGCCGACGCCGACGCCACGGCCAGCACCGTCAGGCCGCCGACCAGCGCGCGGCGGTGCCCGAACCGGGCGCCGAGACTGCCCGCGGTGATCAGCATCGCAGCGAACACCAGGGTGTAGGCGTTGTTGATCCACTGAAGGTCGGCGGTGGAGGCCGACAGTGCCTCGGCGAGTGCGGGCAGGGCCGTGTTGAGCACAGTGTTGTCGATGGTGGTGACGACCAGCGCCAGACAGAGCGCCACCAGTGCGGGCCTGCGGCGCGGGTGACCCGACTCCGGGTGGGGTGTGCCTTCGATGCCCATAATGTCCTTACGGTCGTAATCTTACGAGTGTGAGCTTTCTGGCCGGGACGCTACATCGATCGGCTAACACCTGTAAAGTTGCGGCCATGAAGAAGGCCCCCACAGCTACCGACCTCCCCGCCGACCAAGGGGAGGACGCTTCGCCCCGGGCCCGCAACCGGCGCGGGCAGGGCCTGCTACTGCGCGAGGAGATCATCCGGGCGGCGACCGCCCTCATCGTGCGCACCGGCTCCGACCAGGCCGTCACCCTGCGTTCCGTGGCCCGCGAGGCCGGCATCGCCGCCCCCTCGATCTACGCGCACTTCCCCGACCGGAACGCCATCGTCGAAGCGATCGTCGTTGAGGCGATCACGCAACTCCACCAGGCGGTCACCGCCGCCGTCGCAGCGCACGACGACCCGGTCGAGGCGCTGCTCGCAGGCTGCGCCGCCTACGTCGACTTCGGCGTCCGCGAACCCGCCCGCTACCGCGTCCTCTTCGGCTGGGCCCGCCCCAAGCCCGAAGCCCCCGCCACCGACGTTCCCGGCCGCCAGGGACTCGACGCCTTCCAGACCCTCGTCGACAACCTCGATGCCTGCGTACGCGCCGGCCGCTCGTCCAGCACCGACCCCTTCGCCGACGCCGTGACCCTCTGGACGGCCCTCCACGGCCAGGTCACCCTCCGCGCCGACCTCCCCGACTTCCCCTGGCCCCCCACCGACACCGTGGAACAGATGACCCGCCGCCTCGGCCGCATCAACCCCTGACCCGTCCGACGAAGCATGGCGTCATACGCTCCACGCCCACACCGCTCCAGGAACTTGCACGGAGCGGCACAACCAGGACGAGTCATTCCGAAGTGATCGTGATCCGGCAGTTGCTGCTCAGGGCGGCGGCTCCCGGCGACAGGAGGCTGCTTGAATGCATCCATGAGCACCGATCTGCCAGACGGCTTCGAGATATCCGCTGACCCGGACCGTCTTGACCACGCGGTCATTCACGAGTGGCTGTCGAAGGATGCGTACTGGGCGATGGGGCGATCCCGGGAGAAACAGGACGCGGCGATGGCCAACTCCCTGAACTTCGGGGTCTACGACAGCGGCACCGGTGTCCAGCTCGGCTACGCCCGGGTGGTCACCGACAAGGCCACGTTCGCGTGGCTGTGCGACGTCTACATCGCTCGCAGCGGCCGAGGGAAGGGCCTGGGGCACGCTCTCGTCACGGCCGTCTGCGAGCATCTCGAGCCCTACGGACTACGCCGTGTGCTGCTGGCCACCGCGGACGCTCACGCGATCTACGCCAAAGTGGGCTTCGCGTCACTCGAGAAGCCGGAGAAGTGGATGACGCTCGGCGCGCAGTAGGCCCGTCCGCGCTTCGTCCGGCGGCGCCCCTTCACTCAAAGACGGCCGGACAGTGCAGGCAGGGCGTCCAAGATCGTTCTGTGACAAGCGACCTGGACACCCTGCTCACCGCACTGTACGTAAAGATCGACGACGAGATCACCGACACCCGCTGGCTGGGTCGGCCGCCGCAGTTGACGGACTCCGAGCTCGTCTGCCTCGCTGTGGCCCAGGCGCTACTCGGCTTCGCGTCGGAGTCCAGGTGGCCGCGGTTCGTCGGCACCCGCCTGGGCGGCATGTTCCCCTACGTCCCGAAACAGCCGGGCTGGAACAAGCGGCTGAGGGCTGCTCTGCCGCTGATCAAGCGGGCCATACGGCTCCTTGCGACGGACACCGACTCACCCGCGCCCTCCCGGACCTTCGGCAGGCGGCGGCCGACCCGCAGAACGCGCGGTCGTGGATCGCGATCAGCACCGCGGCGGCGGTGGCGGCGGGCGACGGGCACCTGTGGAAGACGCAGCTGGAAGGCAACGGCGGGACGTGGACGCCGTCCGACCCCACCAAGTCCGGCGGGGCCCCGGCGACACCGAAGACGGGGCCCGCCGTGGTGGTGCACGACAAGGACATCAGCGTCTTCACCGTCGACCCCGACAGCCACCGCCTGCGGGAGACACGGCAGAAGGAAGGCCTGGGGCCCTGGACGACCGGCGACCTGACCGAAGGCGGCACGACGCAGGTCGTCCTGAGCCTGTTGCCGGCCGCGGTCGGGGATCCCGAGGCCGAAGTGACCCGGGTGCACGCGGTGGACAGCGACGGCGCGCTCCGGATGTGGAGCACGGGGCCCGGGAGCCACACGTGACCCCGCCGCCCCTGCTGGAACGCCGCTTGTGCCCGCGACCGGGGCGCGGACGGCGGTGGTTGGCCCGAGGCCGTCTTCGTGTCCGCCCCGGCCAGGAGGAGCTCCGGGTCGCGCCCCCGGGACAAGGGGTCGCCCCCGCGTGCGCGACCGCGGCGCGCGGGGGCGCCGCGACCGGGCGGCGGCCGCGCTCGGGGGCGGAGCGGAAGAGCGTTTCCGTACCGGTGCAGCGCCCCGACTCCCCCGCCGGCCGGCCTTGGCCACGTGAAGGTCCTGGGAGGTGATCTGCCCGAGGGCGCACATCCGGTGGTGGGCGGAGCAGGCGCTCGGGAGGTTCCCGAACACGTCCGGGCCGCCGCCCCTTGCGTGGTCGAGGATGTGACAGCGGTCCTGAGCGGGGAACCGGCAGCCCTGGAACGGGCGGGCGAAGCCGACGCCGGGGCCGAGGTCGCGCTTGAGGTGCTCGGGCAGCTCCGGACGGTCACTCATGTCCCCATACCGCCACCCGGGTTCGTGATCGATCACCGGGGCCGTCACGTCGCGTCGTGGAACCGCACCGGCAGGCTCGCCAGTCCCCTCAGCAGGGTGCTCGGCCGCCGGAGGAGGTCTGCCGGGTCGGCATCGAGGGCGAGGCGGGGGCGGCGCTCGATCAGGGTCCGCAGGGCGACGGCGGCCTCGACCCGGGCGAGGGGGGCGCCGAGGCAGTGGTGGATGCCGTGGCCGAAGGCGAGGTGGCCGGCGGGCTTGCGACGGATGTCGAACCGGTCCGGGTCGGGGAAGTGGAGCGGGTCGCGGGAGGCCGCGGCCAGGGAGACGAGGACGCTGTCGCCGGCCGGGACGGTGGTGCCGCCGATCCGGACCGGTTCGGTGGCGAAGCGGAAGGCCGCGGCCCCCACCGGGCCGTCGTGGCGCAGGGTCTCCTCGATCGCGCTGTCGACGAGGCTCGGGTCGGAGCGCAGGGCGGCGAGCTGCTCGGGGTGGGTGAGCAGGGACAGCACCGTCCCCGAGATGAGGTTGACGGTGGTCTCGTGTCCCGCGACGAGGAGGAGGAAGGCCATCCCGAGCAGTTCCTCGGCGGAGAGCCCGTCGGCGGCCGGGGCGACGAGCGCGCTGAGCAGGTCCTCACGCTGGTCGGCCCGCCGTTCCTCGATGAGGGCCGTGAGGCGAGCGGTCATGGCGCCGGCCGCCTCGCCGACGGCCTGCGGCGAGCTGGGCGTGACCAGTTCGGTGGACCAGGCCCGGAATCCGGCGCGGTCCTCCGCCGGTACGCCGAGCAGTTCGCAGATGACGGTCATCGGCAGTGGCAGCGCGTAGGAGGCGACGAGGTCCGCGGAACCCTCGGCGGGCAGGGCGTCGACCAGGGCGTCGGCGATCTCCTGGACGCGGGGGCGCAGCGCCCGGATCCGGCCGGCCGTGAACTCGGCGGCTACCAGCGCGCGCAGCCGGGTGTGCTGGGGAGGGTCGCTCTGGAGCATGTTGACCCCGAGGGCGTGGCCTCCGTCGTCGGTCCAGGTGGAGGAGTGCCGGATGTCGTTGCTCAGCCGGGGATCGGTGAGTGCGGCGCGGACCTCCTCGCGGGCGACGACGAGCCAGGCTTCGCCGGATCCCGGTACGAGTATCCGGTGGACCGGCCCCTTTTCGCGCAGGGCCGCGTAGGCGGGGTAGGGGTCGACGGTGACGTCGATTCCCGTGGGAGACAGTTCCTGGAGCGTCGGAGCGGGCATGGATGCCTCCTGAAAAACGGGGAGTGCCCCCCGGTTGGTGGACCCGATCGTACCAAATCGGGGAGGGTTCCCCATTTTCAGGCGGTCGCTCAGCGCGCCAGCAGGCTCCGGATCGCCGCCGCGATCTCCTCGGGCGCCTCCTCGGCCATGAAGTGCCCCACCCGGGTCAGCCGGTGGTCGAGGTCCGGCGCCCACGCCCGCCACACCGCGGCGGCGTCGTAGCCCAGCTGAGCGCCCCAGTCCCGCTGGACCACGGTCACGGGCATGGCCAGCTGCGACCCGGCGTCCAGGTCCGCCTGGTCGTGCACGACGTCGATGCCGGCCGACGCCCGGTAGTCCGCGACGATCGACGGCACCGCCGCGGCGCTCGCCCGCAGGTACTCGGCCCGCACGGACTCCGGCAGGGCGGCCGGGTCCCCGGCCCAGGCGTCGAGGAACGAGCCGAAGAAGGCGTCGGCGCTGTTGGCGATCATCGTCTCCGGCAGACCGGCCGGCTGCGCCATCAGGAAGAGGTGGTAGCCGACCGCCGCCGGCACGCCCCGCAGGACGTCCCACATGTCGAGCGTCGGCACGACGTCGAGCAGGCCCAGGTGCGTGACGGTCTCGGGGTGGTCCAGCCCCGCCCGGAACGCGACCAGCGCGCCCCGGTCGTGGCCGACCAGGGCGAAGCGCTCGTGGCCGAGCGCCGCGGCCAGGGCCACGACGTCGGCGGCCATGGTGCGCTTGGCGTACGACTCCGGGTCGGCGCCCGCCGGCTTGTCGCTGGCGCCGTAGCCCCGCAGGTCCGGACAGATCACCGTGTGCTCGTCCGCGAGCCGTTCGGCGACGTGCCGCCACATCAGATGGGTCTGGGGGAAGCCGTGCAGCAGCACGACCGGGCTGCCGCTGCCGCCGACGGCGGCGGCCAGCTCCACACCGTCCGCACCGGGCAGGCGTACGAGGTCGAAGCCGGGAACAGTGAGCGTCATGGGAGGACCGTCCTCTCGGGTCGGGGGGGTGACCGGGCCCGCTCGGACCGGTCGGGGTGACCGGGCCGGAGTGAACCGGTCGGGGTGCGACCCGGCCAGCGTGGACGACGTCGATCAGCAACCGATCAGTACGGTTGGGCGCGGCCCGCTCCGGCACGGAGGATGGGGGCATGCGAATCGACGTGCTGGGTGCCGTGCGGGCCCTCCGCGACGACGGGAGCCCCGTCGACCTGGGCGGGCCCCGCCATCGGGAGGTGCTCGCCCGGCTCGTCGCCGCCGAAGGACGGATGGTCACCACCGACACCCTGGTCGACGACCTGTGGACCGACCCCCCGGCCCGCGCCGTGGGCGCCCTGCGCACCTTCGTCGCCGCCCTGCGCCGCGCCCTCGAACCCGGCCGGCCGCCCCGCACCCCACCGCGCCTGCTCGTCACCGAAGGCCCCGGCTACGCGCTGCGCCTGCCGCGCGAGGACGTGGACGTCCACCGGTTCCAGGACGCCCTGGTCCGCGCCCGGCGCGACCCCGGCGCCGTGCCCGACCTCGACGCGGTGCTCGCGGCCTGGCGCGGGCCCGCCTACGCCGACGTCACCGACTCCGCGTGGGCGCGGCGCGAGCGGACCCGGCTGGAGGAGTGGCGGCTGGAGGCGGTGGAGCTGCGTGCCCGCGCCGCCCTCGACTCCGGGGAAGGGGCCGGCCTCGTCGCCGAACTGGGCGCCCACGTCGCCGAACACCCCTGGCGCGAGCCGGCCTGGGGACTGCTCGCCCGCGCGCTGCACCAAGCGGGCCGCCGGGCCGACGCGCTGGCCGCCCTGCGCCGTGCCCGCGCGATGCTCGTGGACCGGCTCGGACTGGACCCCGGCGCCGAACTCCGGCGGCTGGAGGCGGACTTCCTCAACGATGCGGCTCCCCCGGAAGGCGCCGGCACCGTGTGGAACGGCCCCGGTGTACGGCTCGGCCCGCGCACCACCGTGGACCTGGCCCGCACCCTCGCACTGGCGGGTGGCGACGCCCTCGTCCGCTCTCGGCGCGACCGCCTCGCCGCGGTCCGGGCCGCGCAGCGCACGGGAGACCTCCGGTTGACCGCCCGGATCATCGGCGCCTACGACGTTCCCGCCCTCTGGAGCCGGGCCGACGACCCCGAGCAGTCCCGCGCCGTCGTCGCGGCCGCCGAGCACACCCTCACCGCGCTGGGCCCCGACGGCCCCGCCGACCTGCGCGCCCGCCTCCTGGCCACGATCGCCGTCGAGAGCCGCGGCGCGGACCTGTCCGGGACCGAGCGGGAGCGCGCGCTGCGGGCGGCCCGGCAGGCCGAGGCGCTGGCACGGGACCTGGCCGATCCCGCCGTGCTGGCGTTCGCCCTCAACGGGGTGTTCCTGCAGACCTTCACCCGCTGCGGGCTCGCCGCCGCACGGGACCGCATCGGCGCCGAGATCCTCGACCTCGCCACCTGCCACCGGCTGCCGAACTTCGTCGTCCTCGGACGACTCGTCCGCCTGCAGAGCGCCTCGGCCCTCGGCGACCTCGACGCCGCGGCCGCGCACGCCGAAGCCGCCGAACGGCTCGCCGCCACCACCGAGGCGCCCCTCGTCCCCGTCCTCACCGCGTGGCTGCGGGCCCGGACCACGGCCACCCGCAGCACCGAACCCGGCGGACCGGGCGCCGCCACGGCCGCGGAGCGGTACCGCACCGCCGAGGCCGCCCTGCGCACGGCCGGCATGCCGGGGCTGCACCGCGGCCTGCTCGCGCTCGCGCTCCTGGGGCTGCGCCTGCTGCACGACCGGCCCGCGCCCACCGACCCGCGCCTGGACTGGGGCCCCTACCGGCCGTGGGCGCTCCCCCTGGTGCTGCTCGCCCAGGACCGGGTCGAACAGGCCCGCACCGCACTCGCCGCCGTGCCCGAACCCCCGCACGACCACATGCAGGAGGCCCTGTGGTGCCTGACCGCCCGCGCCGCCGTACACCTGGGCGAGCGCACGGCCGCCGCCCGCGCCGAGGCCGCCCTGCGCGCCGCCCCCGCGGAACACGCCGGCGCCGCGAGCGGAATGCTGACCCTCGGCCCGGTAGCGCGGTACCTGGCGGAGGCACGGGCGTGCGCCGGGACCGGGTGAGCGCCGACGGCCGGCGACCGGGCCCGCTCACTCCCCCTGGGACCAGGCGGCGACCGACAGGGACACGTGGACGCCGAAGTCGACGAGCCCGGTCGCGGCACGGATGCCCGCGTGGAGCGCGTCCACGCGCTCCTGCCGGTCGGCCGCCCCGCGGCGAACCACGTCGACCTGATCCCGATCACCACCGGCAGGCCGCCGCGGTCCAGGGGGCCAGCGGACCCAGCGGCCGGAAGCGGATCTCGACGTCCCCCGGCGGCACCTGATACACGGTTTCGAAGGACGGAACCACGGTGCGGCCGTGGGAGCCGGCGGCAGCGGGACGAGCCACGACATCGGCCGCCGCCGCGCCGCCCACCGCACGCCCGCACCGGTCGTTCACGGCTCGCGGCCGTTCTCGACGAAGCCGCACGCGTGGCGGGTCCGCTCCCCTATCGTCGGGTGCCATGGGGAACATGGGGGCCGGCGGGTTCGGCGGTGCGGTGCCCTGGTCGGGTGTGCCACCGGTGTTCGAGGACCGGACGCCGGACGCGTGTGTCGTGGTACCGGGCATCATGGGCAGCGTCCTGGAGGACGCCGCGACGGGCCGCCCGCTGTGGGGCGTGGACCTCGGGATGTTGACGGGTGCGTCGACCGGTGAGGAGCTGTTCGGCGCGCTGCGGGCGGACGAGTCGGAGCGGGCCGCCGACGCCGACACCTTCCGGCGGGCGCCGCTGACCCGCGTCCGGGCGACCGGGCTGCTGGCGAAGCCGTGGTGGCTTCCCGTCCTGGAGGGCCTGGACCCCTACGGCGAGGCGGTCAGGAGCCTGCGGAAGGTCGCGCTGGCGCCGGAGGCGGTGGCGCCGTTCCCGTACGACTGGCGCCTCGCCGTCGCCTACAACGGCGCGGTGCTCGCCCGCGCGGCCCGCGCGCACCTGACCCGCTGGCGCGAGCGGGTCGCCGCCCGGCCCGACTGGAGGGCCGCCGGTGGACGGGAGCCCCGGCTGCTGTTCGCCGCGCACTCGATGGGCGGGCTGGTGGTGCGGGCCGCGCTGGAGCACGACCCCGAACTCGCGGCCGACACCCGGGCGGTGGTCACCGTCGGGACCCCGTTCCTCGGTTCCGTGAAGTCCGTCCTCACCCTCAACCTCCGGCACGCCGGGGCGAAGCCGGCCAGGCTGCTGCGACAGGTGCAGGCGATGGCCGCGACCCTGCCGGGCATCCACGACCTGTTGCCCGGCTACCGCTGCCTGGACCGCGGACTGTCGGTCGACCGCCTCACCCCCTCCGATGTCGCCCGGCTCGGCGGCGACGAACACCTGGCCGCCCGCTCGCTCGACGAGCACACCCGCCGCTGGGAGCACCCGTACGCGATGCCCGGGCACCGCGTGATCGTCGGCGAGGCACAGGCCACCGTGCAGACCCTCGACGAACAGCGGCACGCCGGGCACCCGGTCGCCGTCGGACGGCACCACTCCTTCGACGCCGGCGCGGACGGCGACGTCGTCCGCGACCCGGCCACCGGCATCCCCGCCCGCCGCGACTCCCGCGGCGACGGCACCGTCCACACCCCGTCCGCCCAGGCCGGCGGCACCGAGGCACGCACCTACGTCTTCGGCCAGCACGGCACCCTGATGCGCCACGACGACGTCCTGCGCCAGCTCCGCAACATCGCCCTGGAACGCACCCCGGGTCCTCGCCTCTCCGGCGCCAGCGCCGGACCGGGCCTGGAGACCCCCCAGCTCGGCGGGACGTTCGGGCAGCCGCTCACCCTCCACGCAACCGGCCTCGACACCCCGGCCAGGGGGAGCCTCACCGTCCGCAGCGCCACCACCGGACGCATGGGCCATCCCCTCACCCTCCGCCGCGACCCCGAGCGCACGGACGGCGCCCTCGCCGCCCGCTTCACCGCCGACGCGCCCGACCTGTACCGCGTGACCCTGGACGTCGAGGACCACGTACCGATCACCCAGCTCGTCCTCGTCAGCCCGCCCGACGCCTGAACCCGCCCGACGCCTGAATCGGAACCCCGCCTTGACCACACCCGTCGGCACCGACCGGAACGCGACCGAACCGCCCCCCGAGGGCGGAGGGATCGAGCTGTTCCCGGTGAACTTCACCGCCTACCGGCAGCACCCCGCCCTGGACACCGAGGCCCACGTCCGGGCGATCGCCGACCTGCTCGCTCCCTACGGTCCGCGCGTCAACAGCTGGACCGTCCCCGAGGACGAACGGGACCGGCAGGCCGTCGAGGACCGGCTCGGCGCATGGAAACGGCCCACCGCCTCCCGCGGCGGCAACACGGTGCTCTACTGGGTCGGGCACGGCAGCACCGAACACCTCGCCCACCACCGCACCCCCGCCCCCATCGACGACGGAATCTCCCCGGAGGAAGTCGCCCGCGCGATCGGCAGCCGCCAGATCCACCCCGACAACGAGGACGGTTGGGCGATCGTCGTCATCGACGCCTGCTTCTCCCGGGACTTCGCCCGGGAGGTGCACCGCGTCCTCCTCGGCAGGAAGTACCGCGACGCCGGCCGCTACCTGCTGCTGTCCACCGCGGCCGAGGGCTACGCCGAACTCGGCGCCTTCACCGGCGCCCTCCGGCACGTCCTGACCGTCACCTTCCGCGGGAAGCCCGACATCGGCCTCGCCGAACTCGGCGTCGAACTCAACCGTGAACTCCGCGGCGGCTACCGCGGCGACAGGGCCGTGCACGGCGACCGGCTCGTGCGTCTCACCCCCGACGTCGCCACCACCGTGTCCGCGCCGCTGGACCAGCTCGCCGAACTCCAGGCCGTCATCGACCGGCTGCCCGCCGACGAGCAGCGTCACTTCCTCCCCAAAGCGTCCGGTGCCGAACTCGGCGAACTCGCCTGGTACTTCCACGGCCGCACCGAGGAGCGCGACCACATCCTGCGCTGGCTGGCCACCGCCACCCGTGGCGCCCTCGTCGTCACCGGCCCCGCCGGCTCCGGCAAGTCGGCCCTCCTCGGCCACGTCCTGCTGCACACCCGTTCCCGGCTGCGCGACGTCCTCGTCCGCCACGGCCACCTGACCGCGCTGCCCACCGAAGTGCCGTGCCCGGACGACCCGTTCGACCTCGTCGCCCACCTCTCCGGCCTCACCCTCGCCCGCACCGTCCAGCTCGTCGCCGAAGCCGTCGGCCTGCCCGACCTCGTCCGGCAGGCCGAGGACGGTCAGCCACCCGCCGTCCTCGCCGCCCGACTCGTCGCCCGGCTGCGCGCCCGGCCGACCCGGCTGACGCTGCTGTTCGACGCCCTCGACGAAGCCGACCAGCCGCTGCTCATCGCCGCCCTCCTCCTGGGCCCCCTCGCCGCCCTGCCCGCCGTCCGGGTCGTCATCGGCACGCGCCGCTCCACCCACGAAGGCCCCGACCGGCCCGCTCCCACCGACACCGACATCCTCGACGCGCTCCGCCCCCGGCCGGTCCGCCGCGAGGCCGGACCGCGGCCCGGCGTCGAACGCGTCGAGGTGAAGCAGGACCCGAAGGCCCTCGCCGGATACCTGCGTGCCAAGCTCGACGCCGCCAGACACCGCGGCGCCCTCGACGCCGACGAGGCGACCATCGAGGACGCCGTCCACCGGCTCGTTGCCGACCACCAGCAACACGGCGCCGAACCACAGCAGTTCCTCTACGTCCGGCTCGCCGCCCACGAACTCCTCAACGACCCCGGCCTCCTCACCGACCCCACCCCCCTGATCGGCCGCACCCACCGCCAGCTGTTCACCCGCGCCCTCCAGCGACTCCAGCGCGCCAACCCGGACTACGCCCCACTCCTGCGCGCCCTCGGCCTCGCCCAGGGCCGCGGCCTGCCCGCCCAGGACGGCATCTGGGCCCTCACCGCCGACGCCCTCGACAGCCGCACCGACACCGGCTCCGACACCGGCAGCAGCATCCCCGAGCTGCTGCGCGACGCCGCTCCCTACCTCACCCTCGACCACGAACACGAGCGGAGCGTCTACCGCCTCGCCCACCGCACCTTCACCGAACAGTTCACCGCCGCCCCGGACACGGCGCGCGGCCACGCCCTCCTCACCGCCGCCCTCGCCGGGCACGGCCGGCAGTGCCTGGGCGCGCAGGAGGACGCCACCGCCCCGCCGGACGCGGTGGTCAGCCCTTACGTCCGCCACCACCTCGCCGCCCACGCCCGCCTGGGCCACACCGCCGGAGCCCTCCACACCCTCGCCGACCACACCGAGGTCCTCGACGCCCTCGACCTCACCAGCATCACCGCCGCGGCCTTCGACCACGGCCTGCCCTCCCACGAACTGCCCCCGGCCATCGCCGGGACCGTCCTGCTCCAGCACCACGCCCGCGACACCGCCGCCACCGAGCAGTCGGCGAACAGTACGGCCGGCTGGCGCCGCTGGTGGCGCCGGCTCGGCACCAGCTACATCCAGGGCGCCCCGCCCCCGGCCGAAGCGCGCCCCCGCGACCCGCGCGGCTGGCCTCCGGAACTGACCGTCGGCGAAGTCCGGCAACGTAAACTCCACCTGCAACTCACCGGCCACACCGACAAGGTGAACGCGGTGGCACTGTTCACCGCGCCCGACGGCACTCCGCGTCTGGCCTCGGCCGGTGCGGACCGGACGGTGCGGATCTGGGACCCGGCCACTCGCGCCCAGGACGGCCCCTCCCTCACCGGCCACACCGACGCGGTGCGTGCGGTGGCGGTGTTCACCGAAGCCGACGGCACCGTGCGGCTGGCCACGGGCGGGGACGACGGGGCGGTGCGGATCTGGGACCCGGCCACCGGAACCCAGGACGGTGTCCCCCTCACCGGCCACGGCAGCGGAGTCGCCGCGGTGGCGGTGTTCACCGCACCCGACGGCGCCGTGCGACTGGCCACGGGCGGCGACGACGGGACGGTGCGGATCTGGGACCCGGTGACCCGCGCCCAGGAGGGCCGGACCCTCACCGGCCACACCGACAAGGTGACCGCGGTGGCCGTGTTCACCGCACCCGACGGCACCGTGCGGCTGGCCACAGGAGGCCATGACACGACGGTGCGGATCTGGAACCCCGCCACCGGCGCCCAGGAAGGACCGACCCTCACCGGCCACAGCGGCATCGTGCGTGCGATGGTGGCGTTCACCGCGCCCGACAGCACCGCACCCGACGGCACCCCGCGCGTGGCCACGACCGGCGCCGACGGGACGGTGCGGATCTGGAACCCCGCCACCGGCACCCAGGAGGGCGACACCATCACCGGCCACAGCTTCGGAGTGGCGGCGATCACGGTGTTCACCGCGCCCGACGGCACCCCGCGCCTGGCCACCGGCTGCTATGACGGGGAGGTGCGGGTCTGGAACCCGGCCACCGGCGCCCTGGAAGCCGTCCCCGTCACCAGCGACGACCACTGGGTGAGCGCGGTGGTGCAGTTCACCGCGGCCGACGGCACCCCCCGCCTTGCCACCGGCGGCGAGGACCACACGGTGCGGATCTGGAACCCGGCCGCCCGCCCCCAGGAAGGCGAACCCGTCGACGACAGCATCTACGGAGTGATGGCCGTCGCGGTGTTCACCGCGCCCGACGGCACGCCGCGCCTGGCCACCGCCGGCCACGACAAGACGGTGCGGATCTGGAACCTGACCACCGGCAGGCAGGAAGGCGCGCCCCTCACCGGCCACACCAGCTGGCTGCGCGCGATGGTGGCGTTCACCGCGCCCGACGGCACGCCGCGCCTGGCCGCCGGTGACGGCGACGGGACGGTACGGATCTGGAACCCCGCCACCCGTGCCCAGGAGGGCGTGCCCCTCACCGGGAACGGCAGGGCAGTGGATTCGCTGATGGTGGTCACCCTGGCCGACGGCACGCCGCGCCTGGTCGCCAGTGACGGCGACGGGACGGTGCGGGTCTGGAACCCGGCCACCTGCACCCGGGAGGACGGCCCCATCACCGGGAGCACCAGCGGGGCGCGGAAGGCGGCGGTGTTCAGCGCGGCCGACGGCACGCCCCGCACGGCTGTCGGCGGCGAGGACGGGACGGTGCGGGTCTGGAACCCGGCCACCGGCGCCCTGGAGGGCGCGCCCCTCACCTGCCACGACCACTGGGTGAGCGCGGTGGTGGCGTTCGACGCGCCTGACGGCACGGCGCGAGTGGCCAGCGCCGGCATCGACAAGACGGTGCGGATCTGGGACCCGCACACCCGGACCGGGCAGACGCTGACCCTGGCGGACGGGGTCGAGGCACTGGCGGAAGGCCACGGACTGCTCATCGCGGGCACCCGGTCGGGCTACCTCGCGATCGACATCGCGTCCCTGCCCACCGACCCTGCCGGCAGCGGCACCCCGGACGCCCCGCTGTGACCAGGCGCCCGAGGCGGCCACCGGCGCCTGAGCCGTGGCACGGTGCGGAGCCCGGCCGCCCGAGCAGTGGGAGGCCGGGCCCGTCGGCTCTCGTCGGTGACGACCGGCGGCCGACCGCCGTGCTTGCCCTTGCGAGGGGCGGTGTCGCGCCCTTCCGGTACGGACTCGCGGATGTTCTCCCGCTCGCCACCCTGCGGGACCTGGCGGCTCAGCCGGCGCGCGCGGTCCACTGAGGCGGCGTCCACAACCGGGCATCGGCGCTGCCGACCTGGATCAGCGTTCCGGTATGCCGGTCCTGACGCGCCGGGCGGAAGCCGTCGATCGCGAACACCTGCTGTCCGCTGGTGATGTCGACGCCCTGCAGACCGGCCTGGCCGGCGATCAGCAGATGCTCTCCGTCGGTGAAGAAGCCGAAATCGCCGAAATCGCCGACCGGCCAGGGGAACGTCGCGACCGCCCTGATCCATCGGACGCCCGGCGAGCGCGGCTCGATCGAGGCGGGGTCGAGGACGTGGACGGTACCGCTGCCGGCATCGCCCCGGTCGTACACCGCGATCCGGCTGTCGTCGATCCACACCGCCGGCCAGTTCCACTCCGAGACCTCGGGATACACCGCACGGCTGGGCCCGTCCTCGGACTCGTACGGGTTGTCGCGCAGCCAGGCGGTCAGGCTCCACACCGCCGGCATCCCCCACGGCTGCCACACCCAACCGGCGTCGTGGACACGAGTCCCGTCAGGACTCAGCGACAGCGCGCCGTGGAAGTAGTCGAGGTCGTGCTCCGCGTCCTCCTCGTCCCCACCCGGGCTGTCCCGCGCCGTCAGCACCTCGCCGGACGCGAGATCGGTGACGTCCAACCGGTTCCAGTCCGTGCGATGGACGACGACCGGCCGGCCACCGTGCTCGGCGAACGCCAACGCGAACGGGACGGTTTCACAGCAGTAGTCCCCGCCGTCCAACGTCAACGCCGGCGAACCGGTGGCGAGATCGACGACCGTGCCGTACCGACCGCGGTCCTGAACCACCGCCGCCCAACGGCCACATCGAGACACGTGAAGCCGCAGCCGAACGCCGCCACCGCACTCGGACGCCGGCCTCTCCTCCCGGTACCGGGCCACGTCCCGCACCTCGCCGGTCGTCGGCACCCACCGCGCCAGCCGTCCACCCTCGGACAGCACCAGCCACGCCGACCCCGCGTCACCGAGGGCCGCCGGCAGCGCCGCCACATCCACGACGGGCCGCAGCGCGTCGGGAACCGCCACGTCCACCGTGCTCATCGCCATGTGAATCCCCTCGGTGCGCCCGTGTGCCCCCCCGGCGGCGGCGTGAACAGCCGGTGATACGGCACCGTATCGGCGAAGTCGGTAAGCGCCGCGATGCCGGTCACGGCGGTGAGGTCAGCACGGATCCGGTCCATGCCGGGCTCAGCCTCTCGCAGGTCCGCCTCGGGCTGCACGGCGGCCTGGCGACCTGGCGCTCTTCGGCCCCTGGTCTACTCGGCCCCCCGAGTCGGGCCCTGTCCCGCCAGGATGTCGGCGAAGACGATCACGACCGCGCTCTCGCCGTACTTCGCCGACTGCTCCTGCCGGAAGTCGCCGCTCCGCACGAGGATCCGGTTGATGCGGATCCTGGTGCCGATGGGGAAGGTCATCTCCTCCTCGGACTGGTTGTTCCCGCCGAGCGTCCTTCCCCGATGGTCCTCCGGGAGGCCGAACTCCCAGACGATCTCCTTGCCGGCCACGTACGTGTGGGTCAACGGATCGCCGTACGTGGTCGACAGGATCGCCGGCCACTCGATCGTCTCGTCGACCGGGACGTAGCCACCGTCCGGGTGGCGCTCCTGCTGCTTGAGGATGCCGCCAAACGACTCGTACATGTGCTTGCTGTCGCCCCGCACCACGTTGCCGTCCTCGTTCGCGCGGGGCGTCGTGAAGTCGTCCCACACGCCGTTGATCCGGGCGAAGATGTCGAAGGTGTCCGCCAGGTGCTTCTCGTCCCACGCCTCCGTGGTCTGCTCGTCCGCGTAGCCCCGCGCGATGGCGATGCCGCGCCACGCGTCGAGCACCTCGCTCTCCTTCGACTTGTAGGAGAAGCCCGGGGCGGCGATCTCGCCCGCGGTGAAGCCGGCCTGCCCGAGGGCCGCGAGGAGCGGGTTGATCCGGCGGTAGTCGGCGCTGAGGTAGTTCTCGCCGAGGTTGAGGTCGTCCTGCCTCTGCTTGGCCGCGAGGACCGCCGGGTCCAACTCCCGGGCACGAGCCTCTTCGTACTCCTTGCGGGACGCCTCCCGCTCCTCGACCGTCCCCCATGACTTGTCCTTGGTGGACGCCCGGGGCTTCTTGCCGTCCGCGCCCGCGGAGATCAGATAGGACCCGAAGCGGAAACTGAGGGTCGTCTGCCCCTCGACGTCCCCCTCGTCCGTGTGCTTGACGACCCGGGTCCCGTTCGGGAGGCCCGGTGCGAGGGTGCGCTGCACGGGCGCATCCGACGCACCGGCCGTCCCGGTCCCGGGGCCGGCCGAACGCTGCACGTCGCAGGAGGCCCGGGGGGCCGGACGGCTCATCACCCTGCGGGCGTTGGCCTCGGCCTCGCGCTCGAAGCGGTCTGAGGGGTCGGAGACCTTCAGCCCGTTGCCGTCGTCGGTACCGCTGACCGGCCCCTGGCGCTGCTGGATGACATGGGTGAGCTCGTGGGCGAGGGTGTGCGCACCGCCCCCGCCGTCGCCGATGACGACGTGGTTGCCGGAGGTGTAGGCCCGCGCGCCGACCTCGGCCGCGGAGGCCTTCGCGGCGCCGCCGGTGTGGATGCGTACGTCGGAGAAGTCGGCGCCGAGGCGGGACTCCATGTCGGTACGGGTGGCCTGGTCCAGAGGCCGGCCGGGGTCGTGCAGGACATCGTGGACGGACGAGCGCTGAAGGACCGGGGACACGGCACGCCGGACGGCGGGGCCCTCGAAGCCCTCGTGGCCGCGGCCGTTCCCATGCCGGTGCTTCTCCGCGTCCAGGCCGCCGTGGCCGGCCCGACGGAGCATCTGGACGACCGCCGCGTTGCCCACGGTGGCCTGGAGGGCGAGCAGTTCTGACCGTGGGTGCCCGGCCTCGGCGGGCGCGGGCCTCGCCGCCCGGCCGGCCCTGGCCCCGGTGGCTTCCTCGTTCTCCCGCTCGCGCATCGGGCTCCGCCCCTTCCGGGATCGTCGGCAACGTCCCACTCAACCCGACGGCAACGGCGCGGCGGAAGGTACTTCAGGGCAGAGCTCAGGGGCCCCCGCGGCGGTTTCCCGTGGCACTTCCGTACAGGCGGCACGGCAGCAGGGTGTGAAGGAACCCGGCACGGTCGGCGGGAACCCAACCGGCTCGTGAAAAAGCTGTCATGACATCACGTTGGAACAGCACGCTCATGGCGGGCGACCACGAATGCCGCCCTTCACCCACCTCTGAGGAAAGCGGACCTGCCGTGCCCCGACGATCTTCCCGACCGGCGGCGCGGAGCCGGGCGAAGGCCGGTGCCCGGGCACCGGCTCAACGACTCCAATCTTCGCCGGCTCCCACCAGAGGTACGCTGATCAAATCCTCCTTCCTACCTCGGAGCCTCCATGCGTCTCTCGGACTACTCCCCGCCCGACACTGCCGCGGCCCGAGGCGCACGAGCGCTGTGCGAGGCCTTCCACAGCCCTGCGATGGTCAACCACGTCACGCGGTCCTGGCTCTGGGCCGAGGCGTTCGCGATCGTCGAGGGTCGCACGGGCATCGACCATGAGCTGCTGTACACAGCTGCTCTGCTACACGACATCGGGCTCGTCCCCTCCTACGACAACCACACGCTCGGCTACGAGGAGGCCGGCGGCTTCGTCGGCGAGGCGCTCACCGCCGGCGCCGGCTGGCCGGCTGACCGGCGCCGCCGCGTGAACGAGGTCATCGTCCGGCACAACTGGCCCGAGGTGGATCCTGCACTCGACGTCGAGGGCCACCTGCTGGAGACGGCGACCGGACTGGACATCTCCGGCCGCCGCGACGAGGACATCCCACTCGCTTTCCGCCGCGAGGTGCTCAGCACCTACCCCCGCCTCGACCTTGCCGAGGAGTTCGGTGCCTGCGTACGGGATCAGGCCGCGCGCAAGCCGCACAGCCAAGCCCGACGCCTCGTCGACGGCGGGCTCGACCGGAAGCTCGGCGAGAACCCGCTCGAACAGCTCCCCTCCTAGCGCATCGACCGTTCCCAACGTCGAGAGGCCCGGAGCGCGAGCCCTTGTGCGCTGGAACAGCCCATTGCAGGGCCTGCGGGTTCTCGGCCGCCGCCCGATCCGTCGGGACCACGAGTTCCACCTGCGGGCGGGCGAGGATCTCGCGGGTCCGATCACGCAATGGAGCCCGAGCTTGGCCGCCCCTTTCGCGTCAAGAACATTGCCGCGGGACCGGCGGCGGCACGGCCTGTCCCGCTTCCCCATCCGCCCATGAGTCTCCGGACCCCGCGACGGGGGCGCGATGCGATACGACGGATCGGCCCGCACCGAGCGATTCATCAGGCGGCGGCGCCGGCTCCAGGCCCACCCGGTTCCCTGTCGTCGCGGCGGCGAGTGTTCCGGCCCCGTGGTGGCCGGCGGGCGGTCCGCCGGGTGAGGGCGGTCAGGCGCGCAGGACGACCTTTCCGGCGACGGTGCCGGACTCGGCCAGGCGCAGGGCCTCGGCGGCACGGACCAGAGGGAGTTCGGCAGCGATCTGCGCGGTGACGTCGCCGTCGTGCACCGCCTGGAACACCGCGGTGAGGTCGGTGCGCAGCCGGGCCCGGAAGCGGTGGCGGTTCAGTGCCCGGCCGGCCCAGACGTTGTAGAAGTGGGCGGAGCGGCCGTTGGGCAGGGCGTTCCACAGCCACACCCGGCCGAGCAGTTTGAGGACGGGCCACTGCTGGGAGCCGTCGTCGTCCCGGGTGGAGGCGGTGCCGTAGGAGACGAGCGTGCCGCCGGGGGCGAGCAGGCCCCAGGAGTCGACGGCGCTGCGGCCGCCGACGTGGTCGAAGGCGGCGTCCACGCCGCCGGGGGCGAGTGCCCGGACTCTGGCGGGGACGTCCTCGGTGCGGTAGTCGATCGGGGTCACTCCGCGGTCGCGCAGTGCCGGGTGGTGGCGCGCGGACGCGGTGCCGATCACGTGCGCGCCCGCGGCCCGGGCGAGTTGGACCAGGACGGAGCCGACGCCGCCGTTGGCGCCGTGCACCAGGACGGTCTGCCCGGGCCGGACGCGGGCCTTGCGGTGCAGCATCTGCCACGCGGTGATGCCGTTGACCACCACGGTCTCGGCCTGTGCCGGGCCGATGCCCTCGGGCACCGGGACCAGGTCGGCGGCGTCGACGACCACGTGGCTGGCCCAGCCGCCGACCTTCAGCAGCGCGGCGACGCGGGTTCCGACCAGGGCGGCGTCGACGCCGTCGCCGACCGCGGCGACCGTGCCGACCAGGTCGTAGCCCGGCACGAAGGGGAAGGGCGGCTGGTCGTAGTAGCGGCCGCGGCGCATCTGCTGCTCGGCGAAGGAGACACCCGTCGCCTCCATCCGGACGACGGCCTGTCCCGGGCCGGCGACCGGGACGTACCCGCGGCGCACGTACAGGCCCTCCGGCTCGACCTTGCCCGGTAGGACGACCTCGATCAGTTCCCCGGCGTTCACGATGACCTCCCTCGGTTCCCCATCCGATCCGTTAGCGGATGGCGCTTACGTTAGAAGTTGTAACGCACGGGCGAGTGACGGTCAAGAGCTTTCGCTATACCCTCTAACTGCACGGAATGAAGGGAACGAGCACATGGCCACCGCCGGCAACGGAACCCCCGCGCGTACTACCGCGCCCAACTGCGCGCCGAGGCCCACCTCGCCACCGCCACTGCCCTCGACGGTGCGGATCCGGAACCCCAGCACCGGCACCCAGGTGGGCGAGCTCAGCACCGGCCACACAGCGCCCCCGCCCGGCCAGAGCCGGAGCGGGGACGGGGGCGCCTTCCTGCGTTCCTCGCTCAGTACGTCGGGCAGATGTGCTTGCGGACGACCTCAAGGATCCGCTTCGACTTCTCGGGCCCGAAACCGTTCGGATGCTGCGCGCTGGTGAACCTCTTGCCCGCGAGGTCGACAAGCCTCGGCTGGTCGTTCGGCCACTCGGCCACAGAGGTGCACTGATCACGGCCGCGGCTCACGGCCCGGTCGATCTTGTCGCTGACGATCTCCGGATCGATGGCCGTGAGCGCGGCGATGTAGGCCGTGGTGGTCGTGGCGTCCGGCTTCGGCGGCGGCCCACTCGGCTTCGCCCCGGCCGCCGTGGGCGCCGCTGCCCCGGCGTCAGCCGGCCCCGGGGGCGCAGCGGGGGTGGCGGCCGCCGAGGTCGGCGGTGTCGCGGCCGCACTGCTCGGTGCCACAGCCGCCCCCTTCGAGCTGGTGGTCGAGCTGGAGCAGGCGGCCGAGCCGACGGCGAGCAGCGCGACGACGACGGCCGCGACGGTGGTACGGGTGCGCATGGTCCCCCCTGGGAGGGGTGTGATGTGGGGCGACGGTACTGCATCGACGGCATCAGCGTCCCGGCCCGGCCGGCAGGCGGGCCTACTCGGTGCTGTCGATCGTGGCCTTCGCGGCGTCGAGTGACCGCTGCCAGACAGCCTGCCGATGGCCGGCCCGCCGGGCTTCCTCCCAGAAGGTTTCTTCTCGTGGCGCGGCTGGCTCGCTAGGTCCGGCGTCCGCTCCGCCCGCGCGGAGGTGACCCGCCCCTCGCCGAGGACGTTAAGCGGCTTCAGGCGTCCGCTCCGCCTGCGCGGAGGTGCCCCGACACACGTGATGGCCACCGTGAGTGCCAGTTTGCAAGCTTCCGGGCAGTGTTTGGCCAGGTCAGGAATCGAACAGGGCTGGGTTCATTGGGCTGCGGTTGGGTTGCTCAGGCGGTCACGCCTGGCCCGCTGCCGGGGCAGTTCGGCGTGGCGCACCGTGTTGGAGGCCAGGGCGATGACCGCGCCCAGGCTGGCGAGGATGCCACAGCCGGCGAACACCGGAGCGGAGCCCCAGGCCCCGATGGCGGCACCGACCAGCGGGTAGCTGAGGGGGGCGATACCGACCATGGTGAGCATGACGACGGAGGTGACCCGGCCGAGGTAGGCCGGGTCCGCCGCGGTCTGCATGAGGGCGCTGTTCAGACTGCCGAAGACACCCGCACACAGTCCGATGACCGCAGCCAGCACCACGGCGAGCCAAAGGGTGGGCACCAGTGCGATGGTGGCCGCGCCCACGCAGCCCACGAGCAGTGTCCCGGTCATCATCAGGCCGGCACGGGGCAGCCATCCTGTGATGGCAAGCAGTGAGGCGCTGGCAGCAGCTCCTGCACTGAAGCTGCCGGCGATCCAGCCGTAGCCGGAAGGGCCCCAGCCGCGTTCGGCGTTGAGGAGCACCATACCGACGTTGAGGGTGCCGATGAGCCCGAGTTCGCAGACGGCGCCGGCGACGACGAGCGGGCCGATGAGGCGGTGGCGGCGGATGTAGCGCAGGCCGTCGAGCAGGTCCTGCCGCGCGGTGCCGGGCTCCGGCCGCTCGGCGTCGCTCGCCCCGAGGGGCCGTATCCGTATCGTCAGCAGGAGCGGCAGGGACAGCGCGATGAGCAGTCCGGCGACGGTGAAGGCGGCTGCGGGTCCGCCGACTCCCATGGCCAGACCGCCGATCGGCGGGCCCGCGATCTGGCCGAGGCGGGTCGACAGCGAGCGCATGCCGGTGACCCGGGCCAGCTGGTCGGGGGTGGTGATCCGGGACGGGAGGGCACCGACAGCGGGTACGAAAAGCGCGTCCACGGCGCCGAAGACAAGCGCCACCGTGACCAGGATCCACAAGGCCGGCGCCGTCAGTGCGATGCCGGCGGCCACCGCCAGGACGAGGATGCAGCGCAGCGTGTCACTGCCGAGAATCACCCGGCGGGGGTCGAACCGGTCGGCCACCACGCCCCCGCCGAGCATGAGTAACGCTCGTGGTAGCGCTCCGGCGGCCATGACGAGGCCGACTTCGGTGGGACCGGCAGCCTTCTGGGCGGACCAGCCCAAGGCGACGAAGTACACGCTGCCGCCGACGATGGAGACCGTGTAGGCGGTGAGCCAGCGCAGCACGTTGGCGTCGCGGTGAGCCGGTGTGGTGGCGCGTTCGGGCAGGACTGTGTGCGGGGCAGCCATGGTGGGCTCCAGGCAGTCGGGAATTCGGCTGGGTCAGGGCCGGAAAGGGAAGCCGTAGACGTGCACGGACACGTGCTCCCGGTCCTCGGTGTCGCCGGCCGCCTTGGCAGCCTTGCCGTGCTCCCGCCAGCGTCGGGCGAGCGCCTCAAGCTCGTCGCTCATCTCGGCGAGTTCGGACGGGGTGAGGTCGAGGAGCCACTCGGAGGTGAAGGACGCGTCGGTCCACGCCTTCCCCCAAGCGGACTTCTGGTCGAGATACGTGCGGTACTGGGCGACGCGGGTGTCGAATATCCCTCGGGTCACTGCGCCGACCGCGGCGGCGCCCTCGGGCGTGTCCGCGAAGTCCGAGTCGCGAAAGCCCCACCCCTCTTCGGAGACGACCTTCCACCACCGCTCGCGGCCGTCGGCGCTCTGGTCGCTCGCCTGGGTCACGAACCCGTGCTCGGCCAGCTTGCGCAAGTGGTAGCTGACCAGCGAGGGCGTTTCGTCGACATGCTCGGCGAGCTGAGAGGCGGTCGCGGTGCCTGCGGCGTACAGCAGCCGGTACAGCTGCATCCGCAGCGGGATCATGAACGCCCTCAACCGTGACAGGTCGGTGATCTGCTCAGGCCGGTGCTTTGGTCGCATGCACTCACCGTAGGTATGAAGCGAGCACTTCGCAATAGCCGCTTCAGAGTTGGCTGGCCGAGCAGCCCGGCTCCGTGCGCAGGAGGCTGGAGACAGCCAGCCCAGGTCGACTTGACTGCCGCTGACGAGGTCAGCGCCGACTGTCTCCAGGGGCAAACAGGCTGGTGGCCGTTCAGGTACTTCTTCGTCCAGGTCACGAGCTTTCCGGCATAGCCGGAGTCGGCCCAGACGATGGTGATCTCCGGGTGCATCAGCCGCAGCCGGAACAGCACTTCCTTCGCCGCTTTACCGGCCGGTGGCGCAATCACATCGCGCTTGACCAGCATCTATACATTGCGGACATTCCCGCGAGGCCAAGGTTTCGCGCATCCGGACGGGGCGCTGTCATTTGCTGTAGGGAGACTGACCTCATGAACGCTTCCTTTCCGTCTGACACCGAATCACGAAGCTCTGAGCAGCCACGTCGACGCCCCCGCTGGAGCACGGTTCATCGGTCCGTATCTGGCGATCGGCAGATACGGACCGGGGTCACCGCCCCAACAGGCCGTGTTCAACATCCCACCCCGAGGGGGATGTCACCGAACGGACCAGCTACTCCCAGGGGTTGTTGCCCGACTCCCATCCCGCAGCCTCGTCCTTGCTGTGCAGGAACCGCAGGTCCGCCATGCCCTGGCGCGAGGAGTCGCTGATCGGCCATGGCTGCCACTCGTCGCGCAGCAGCTTGAGCAGGAACTCGGCCATACCGCACGGATACACCGACCATTCGAGGTTCCCGCGCGAGTACACCGCGACCGGCCATCGGTCCGGGTCCGGATCCGTCGTGATCCAGCACAGGGTATCGGCCCCGACCGTCCATCCCCAGATGAGCAGGTCCTCCAGCCGGTGCCGGCCTCTGTCGGCAGGAGCCCACTCGTTCAGCAACTCGTCCGCGAGCGCTGCCTCCGAGAGACGCGAGACCGTGCCTACCTGCGGCTCGTTCGAAGTGACGGCCGGGATGTGGACGCCGACCATCTCCTCGATCGAACCGCTGCCGAAGGCTGTGACGAACGCCCGGTAGTCGGCCGGGAATGACGTTCCGTAGACTCTCTCCGCCGCACTCCAGTCGACGGTGTCCCCACAGGTGGGCCCGATGCACGACAGCACTTCTCCGATACCCGCCATGGCGGCGATTGTGGCGGACTGATCGTCACTCACGCTACGGCTCCCATCGGGTCGGGGTTTTCTTGCCCATGTTGTGCCATTGTCCATCCTCAGTCATACCGGGTTCCGTCCCCGGATGAGGACAGCATCCGAAGACTGATCACAACATCACACAGGCCCTGGCGGCCATCTCGCTGAGCACGTTCATCTGAACTTGGCTGGGCACTTCAACGAGTACGAGGACACTGACCCAGCAGTCCCGCCTTCTTCCGGACCGAACTCGGCCTCGCCATACCCCAATAGCACGTGGGCTTACGTGAGTTCGCCCGGCCGACACTTCAGAATCTCTGAACTCACGGAAGATCGGGATCGAGAGCTTTGCCCGGGTGCGCCGAGTTCACCGCCCGCCCGGCCGTTCCCGACCCGGCCGGGGTGGTCGAGCGGGTGAGGCGGTGGGCGTCCGGGCACTGATCACGGAGCCCCGGACCAACCGGGCGCCGTGGGCCCCTGGATCGTGACCGGTCCCGGCGGGCCCGTCCTCGACGGCGGTGCGGGCCGTGCGCCCGAAAGCGGGCGGAGGGTCACAGGTGTGGCAGTGCGAAGGGAACGTGCCCCGTGGCGAGACCGGTGCTGCCGAGGAGGCGGCCCATGCGTTTGCGGGAGTGCAGGAGGACGGTGCGGTCGCTGATCCTCAACTGGGGGAAGCGTTCCGCGAGTTGTGCCTCGAAGGGGTCGATGGCGTGCAGGCCGCGGAGCCACGCCATCACGAGCAGGTTGTCGGAACCGCTGACGGAGACGGCGAGGCGCACCTCCTTGGCCCGGGCCAGCGCGTTGCCCGTGGCCGCGAGATGGGTGTGGGGGACCACGGCGCGGTAGAGCACCACGGTCGAGAGCCCCGCGAGGGGGTGGGCCAGGTCGCAGCGGAAGGTGATGTCGCCGTCCCGGACCATCCGCTGGAGCCGGCGGCGGGCGGTGTGTTCGCTCATCCCGGCCGCCGCGCCGAGTTCGGTGTATCCGAGACGTCCGTCGACACCGAGCGCCGCGAGCAGGGCTTGGTCATCCGGCGGGCGCGGCGGGTGCATGCGGGCGCTGTACACGGTCGAGCCCGAACTCCGCGGAGCCGCGAGCTCGGTGTGCCCGGCGGGCTCCATGGCCCGCATCCGCCAGTCGCCGCCTTCGCTGTACAGCGTGATCCCGAGGCGGGTCCGGGTGGACCGGACCCCCTTCAACCCGCCGATCAGGCCGTGCACCGAGCGGCCGAGGGACGGCAGGTCGGCCGCCGCGACGGATGCCAGGAGGTCGAAGTCGCCGGCGGTCTCGTCGACGCTGAAGACCCAGGGCATGTCGGCCAGGGCCCGGCTGACGGATTCGAGCGCCCGTGGCCGGCAGCGCACCTCGACGTAGCCGACGGTGGCCGATTTCGCCGCGTCGTAGGCCGTGACCCAGGCCAGGCCGTTCGCACGCAGCCGCTCCCAGCGCCGGGCCGCCGTGGTCGCGTCCACGCCCAGCGCCCGGCCGACCTGGGACCACGGCGCCCGGGGCGCGGCCTGCAGGGCGTCGACGAGCGCGAGGTCCAGTTCGGAGAAGCGCACGTCCGCGGCGGCCGGGCGGGAGTCGGGCGGGCGGGAATCGGGCGGTGCGGCGCTTTCCCTGATGTTTTCCTGCAATTCCTCGGGTATTCCGGTCACAGGTCGGATGGTAGGGGCACTTCCGGCCGATGCCCAGTTTCGGCCACGGTGATGAGGAGTGCCGCGTGTCTGCTCCGTCCCCGCAGTCCGCCCGGAGAACGGTCCGGATCACGATCGTCCTGTTGTTCGCCGCCTGGCTGGTCGACTACGCCGACCGGCTCGTCATCAATCTGGTCCTGCCCTCCCTCGGCGCCGAGTTCGGGCTGAGCCGCGGGCAGCAGGGCCTGATCGTCTCCGCGTTCTTCCTCGCCTACGCGCTCGCCCAGATACCCGGCGGCATGCTCGCCGACCGGTACGGCGCGCGCCGGGTCACGCTCTGGGCCCTGCTGGCGTGGTCGGTGTTCACCGCGCTGACCGGCTTCGCCTGGTCGTTCGTCGTTCTGCTGGTGCTGCGGTTCGCGTTCGGTGCCGCCGAGGGCGTCTTCCCGCCCGCCGCGCTGAAGGTCCTCGTCGAGCGGACCAGGCCGGACGAGCGGATGGCCGCCAATGGCCTGATCATGAGTTCCAACGCGATCGCCGGTGTCCTCACCCCGCTTCTCGTCGCTCCCCTGATCGCGGTCTTCGGCTGGCGTTCGGCGTTCTTCTCCACGGCGGCGCTCGGCGTGTTCGTCCTGGTGGCGGTGCGGACGCGGCTGCCCGCCCCGCTGCCCCGGACGGAACCGGCGACGGCCACGGTCCGCGCCGGCATCGGCGATGTCCTGAGGCTGGGCGTGGTC
Organism: Kitasatospora sp. NPDC036993; assembly: GCF_055607525.1. NCBI lineage: Bacteria > Bacillati > Actinomycetota > Actinomycetes > Kitasatosporales > Streptomycetaceae > Kitasatospora > Kitasatospora sp. NPDC036993. Next base: position 185,288 of record NZ_JBVJRP010000008.1, read on the forward strand.
TGGCGCTTCAGCGCCATGATGTTCGGCTACAGCGCGATCGTCTGGGGCTTCAACACCTGGGTCCCCTCCTACCTCGGCGACGAGTTCGGACTCTCCCTCACCGCGGCCGGAGCGCTCATGGCGGTCCCGGCCCTCGCCGCCGCCGGGGCGACGGTCATCGGCGGCCGGATCTCGGACCGGCTCGGGGGCCACCACCGCAAGGTGATCCTGCCCGCCATGACCGTGGCCGCGCTCGCGCTGCTCCTGGTCGCCTTCTCCTCCTCGCTCACCGGCTTCGTCGTCTTCGGCACCGTCGCGTCGGTCGCCGTCTCCCTCTGCTACATGCCCGTCTTCGCCGTCCCGCTGAGCGGGCTGGCACCGGAGCGGGTCGGCGTGGGCAGCGCGGTGATCGTCCTCGGCGGCCAGGTGGCGGGCATGGCCGCCCCTCCCCTCGTCGGCGCGCTCGCCGACGCCTTCTCCTTCCGGGTGGCCTTCGCCTCCCTGGTCCTCGGCGCCGGCATCGCCGCCGCCATGGCTCTCCTGACCCCACAGGACGCCGCCTCCTTCCGGACCGCCACCGGCGCGTCCGGCCTTCCCGAGCCCGCAAAGGAATCCGCATGACCGCCGCCTCCCTCCCCCGCCTGCTGACGGCCCTTCCCGACCGGCTCCCCGACCTGCGCGCCGTCTACGAGGACCTGCACGCCCACCCGGAACTGTCGTTCCAGGAGTTCCGCACCGCCGGGATCGTCGCCGACCGCCTGCGGCGGCAGGGCTGGGACGTCACCGAGGGCGTCGGCCGCACCGGGGTCGTCGGGGTCCTGGTCAACGGCGAGGGCCCCGTGGTCCTGCTCCGCGCCGACATGGACGGCCTCCCGGTCCGGGAGCGGACGGGGCTGCCGTACGCCTCCCGCGAGACCGCCGTCGACGCTGACGGCAACGAGGTGCCCGTGATGCACGCCTGCGGCCACGACATGCACGTCACCTGCCTCCTCGGCGCCACCGCCCAGCTGGCCGCCGCCCGTGAGGAGTGGCGCGGCACGGTCGTCGCCGTGTTCCAGCCCGCCGAAGAGGTCGGCGGTGCGCCGGCGATGATCGAGGACGGCTTCCTGGAGCGCTTCCCCCGCGCCGACGTCTGCCTCGGCCAGCACGTGGCACCGGCGCCCGCCGGGTTCGTCGGCACCCGGCCCGGCCCGCTGATGGCCGCCTCCGACAGCCTGCGGGTGCGCCTCTTCGGGCGCGGCGGACACGGCTCGACGCCCGAGTCGACCGTCGACCCGGTCGTCATGGCCGCCGCGGTCGTCATGCGGCTGCAGACGATCGTCTCCCGCGAGACGGGGGCGGCGCAGACCGCGGTGGTGACCGTCGGCTCGCTGCACGCGGGCACCAAGGAGAACATCATCCCCGACACCGCGGAGCTGCGGATCAACATCCGCTCCACGACTCCCGCGGTCCGGGACCGGGTCCTCGCGGCCGTCGAACGGATCGTCCGCGCCGAGGCCGCCGCCTCCGGTGCCCCGGAGGACCCGGAGATCACCGCGATCAACTCCTTCCCCCTCACCGTCAACGACGGCCCCGCCACGGACACCGTGGTGACGGCGATCGCCGAAGCCCTCGGCCGGGAGCGGGTCTTCACCCTGCCCCAGCCCCTCACCGGCAGCGAGGACTTCGGTGTCTTCGGCACGGCCCTCGGTGTTCCCTCGGTCTTCTGGCACTTCGGCGGCGCCGACCCCGCGCTCTTCCGGGACATCGACCCCGCATCGCTGGTGACGGACGGTCTGCCCGACACGGTCCCCGCCAACCACTCACCGCACTTCGCCCCCGTCCCCGACCCCACCATCCGGATCGGGGTGACGGCCCTGCTCGCGGCGGCCGCCCCGTGGCTGTGCCCCGAGGACGCCCGTGCCGACGGCGGCCGTGCCGACGGCGACCGTGCCGACGGCGACCGGAGCGGCTGGAACGACCGGAACGGCTGACGCACGGCTCCCCGGCCCCGTACCTCCCGCACGTCCTGCTCTCCCTCTCCCTCCCCCCCTGCCCCGGCTTTCCGGAAAGGCCTCCGCATGAACGTGTACGACTCCGGATCCGACCTCGCCTACCTCAGCGCCACCGAAGCCCGACGCCTGTTCATGGCCCGCGAGCTGTCCCCGGTGGAGCTGATGCGCGCGGTGATCGACCGCGCCGAGCAGACCGAGCCGGTCGTCAACGCCTTCACCGAGCGGCTCTTCGACGAGGCGCTCGAACAGGCCCGGCACGCCGAGGACCGCTTCCTCGGCAAGGGCGGCCTGGCGCCGCGCCCGCTGGAGGGCATCCCGGTCGCGACGAAGGAGAAGCACGCCATCGCCGGGCGCTCCCTCACCGAGGGCTCGCTCGTCAACGTCGGCACCACGGCGACCGAGAACGCCCCGGTGGTCGACCGCATCCTGGAGGCCGGCGGCATCATCCACGCCCGCACCGCCACCCCCGAGTTCTCCATCGCCACCTTCACCCACAGCCGCCTGTGGGGCGTCACCCGCAACCCCTGGAACCCCGAATTCACCCCCGGCGGCTCGTCCGGCGGCGCGGGCGCCTCACTCGCGGCCGGCACCGCGCTCCTCGCCTCCGCCTCCGACATCGGCGGCTCCACCCGGATCCCCGCGGCCTTCACCGGCACCGTCGGGTTCAAGGCCCCCTACGGCCGGATCCCCGGCGTCGCCCCGCTCTCCGCAGACCACTACCGCGGCGACGGCCCGATGGCGCGGACCGTGGACGACTGCGTCGCGTTCGCCAACGTCCTGGCCGGCCCCGACCCGCGCGACCACGTGTCGCTGCGCCCGAAGCTCGTCCTGCCGACCGAGTACGACACGGTCGCGGGGATGCGCGTGGCGCTGTGCCTGCGCCTCGGCGCGTACGACGTCCACCCGGAGATCGAGGCCGACACCCGCGCCGTCGCCCGCGCCCTCACCGACGCCGGCGCGGTCGTCGAGGAGATCGAACTGCCCTGGACCAAGGACGACCTCCTCCTCAGCCTCGCGGCGCACTTCTCCTCCATCTTCGGAGCCCTCGTCTCCGAGATCGAGGCCGAGCACCGCGACCGGATGTCGGCCTACGCGGTGGCCTTCGCGGACACCATGGCGATCGCCCGCGAGCGCGTCAGCTACCTCGACGGCCTGCGCGTCGAGACCAGGATGCAGCGCGAACTCGGTGAGGCGATGGCGCCCTTCGACGCCCTGATCTGCCCCACCACAGCCGTCCCGGGCCTGCCCGCCGGAGACGACCTCCTGGACCGCCTGGTGGTGAACGGCGAGGACCACGGCGAGCCCCTGTGGGCGTGCATGACAGCCCCCTTCAACATCAACAACCGCTGCCCCGTCCTCAACGTCCCGAGCGGCCGATCCAGTTGGGGCGTGCCAACAGGCGTCCAGATCGTCGGCCACACCTACGACGACCCGACCGTCTTCAGGATCGGCAAGGCCCTGGAGCACCTCCGCCCCTGGGCCTACACCCCGGACCACCGTCCGGCCGCCGCGCGCGACCAGGCCTCAGCCGGGACCGGGCCCCGCTGACAGCGGCGACCGCCGCGGCGCTGGTGCCGCCCGGGGCCGCCCCGCACGGGTTCGTGCGGGGCGGCCCACCCTCTCCGGGCGCGCCCGACGCGGCCGCGCGGCGCTCTCCCGGAGGGGGAACCACCGCTTCGACCACCGCGGGTCCGCCCGCCTCCACCAGGCCCCCGACCGCCTCGGCCACCTGACCGGCGCGCAGAACCGCCCCGCCGAACCCCGCCGCGCCTGCGGACGATCTCCACCCCGCCGGTCGGGCCCTCCTCCAGCGCGGCATCGAACCGGGTCAGGGCCACTCGGAGCCTCACCCGCAGGGTGCCGGTGAACTCGCCCGGATCCAGCGGCTGACGGATCGCGCCGTGGTGCACGTCCCGGTTGTCCTCGAAGTCCTGCGGCAGGTCGCCCTCCGGGTCGCGCCATCGGCTCGCGCCGACCACCCGGATCTCCCGGCGCCGCAGCGCGTCCCGCAGCGAGACCAGGACGCATGCGATCCCAACTCCTGTAAGCCGAAAGCAACTTGCGGAAGTCGGCCATGTCCGTCCCGCTGACCGACGACGAACGCGCCGCCGTCGACGACGGCCATGGCGCCGATCACCACGCGGATCAGCTCACCGACCTGTTCGAGGTCATGCTCGGCACCGGCACCCGCCGCGGCGAGACCCTCGCCCCGCACCGGTCCGACGTGCACCTCATGGAGCACAAGTGACCACAAGTGGCCGCGGCGAAAACTGTTGAGCAATGAACAAAGGAATGTGACATATTATTTGGCCCGGTCGAATCCGGACGTACCATCACGATTCCTCCCAGGGGGGTGCACCCTCACCCCTCCTGAACCCTCGAACAACTCCTGGAGTCCCCCATGAGAGACCGCATACCATCCGCCGCCGGCGGGGAACACCCGGCAGCCGAACGCCGGTCCCGGCGCCTGCCCGGCAGGGTGGTCCTCGGGGTCCTCGCCGCCTCGGCGCTCGCGTTCGCCCTGGCCACGGCACTCGTCGCCCCGTCAGCGTCGGCCGCCACGAGCGCGGACAAGACCCCGGCGGGCAAGGCCGCTCGGGGGACCGGCGCCCAGCGGCCGATCGGCCCGGCCCCGACGGTGGACCTGCTCGCGCACGGCAACCTCACCATGGCGTCCAACTCGGTGCTGACCTGCGACGACAGCGACGGCTCGGTCTGCAACGACACCGAGGGCACCAACAACGGCCGCACCAAGTACGTGAAGACCGACCCGAACGCTCCCGGCAACAACGCGTCCTCCGCGCAGCTGGTGATCCCGGCCGGGGCCCAGGTGCTGTCGGCCCGCCTGTACTGGCAGTTCAACCCGACCAACACCAGCACCGCGGGCGGCACCTCCGGGGACATCGACACCGGCAACACGGTGTCCTGGAAGGTCCCGGGCGGCTCCTCCTACGAGCAGCTCACCGCCGACACCTACGACTGGTTCGACCAGCAGGTCGGCGGCAACCCGCCGGAGCCGCTGCTGGCCGGGGCCGGCGTGAAGGACGTCACCGCCCAGGTGAAGGCCGCCGGCCCGGGCAACTACACCGTCGCGGACATCCAGGCGTGCGCCGGACGTTCCTCCGCGCAGAACTTCGGCGGCAACAACGTGGGCTGCTGGGGCGGCTGGTCGCTGGTGGTGGCCTACGAGAACCAGGCGGAGCCGCTGCGCTACCTCCAGGTCTGGGACGGCTTCCAGCTGCTGCGCCACCCCGACAACCTGGCGACGCTCACCCTCTCCGGCATCCACACGCCCGCCACGGCCCCGCGGGCCACCATGGGGGTCACCGTCGGCGACGGCGACGTGCCGATCCAGGGCGACCAGCTGCTGGTCGGTTCCTCGACCGACAACCTGACGCTGCTGCCGATGCCCGGCCCCGCCGGCGCCGTCACCGACAACGCCTTCGCCGGCCGGATCGACAACGTCACGGCGAACGGGACGGGCACCAACATCACGACCCGCTCCCCCGCGCCGGTCAACAACTACGGCTACGACGCCCGGATGATCGACGTCACCGGCAAGATCCCCGCCGGCAGCACCCAGGCCGTGCTCCGGATCAACGGCGCGGGCGACGCACTGCACCCGCAGGCGGCCTGGCTCGCCGTCGACGCACTCGAACCGGATCTGCAGATCACCAAGGCCAACAACCCGGCCGGCTCCACCACGAACAACCCGCCCGGCACCGTCGACCCCGGCGCCGAGATCACCTACACCTTCACCGTCGCCAACCGGCACAAGGACGGCAGCACCGCCGACCTCGACACCGCCACCGGCGTCACCCTGACCGACGTGCTGCCCGCCGGCACCAGCTACGTCGACGGCTCCGGCCCCGGCTGCACCGCCGCCGGACGCGACGTCACCTGCACCGCCGCCGACCTCGCGCCGGGCGCCGAGACCACCCTCTCCTTCCGCGCCCGGGTCGACGCCGGGCTCGCGCCGGGCACCAAGCTCGACAACACCTCCTCGCTCGCCTACCGCGGCGCCCAGACCGGCCGCGACCAGCAGCGCACCAGCAACACCGTGCGCAACACCGTCTCCGAGCACGCCGGCTACCGGCTCGCCAAGACCTCCGACAAGGCCCAGGCCCTGCCCGGTGACACCGTGAAGTACCAGGTGGACATCACCAACACCGGGAACGCGCCGATCACCGGACTGAACGTCACCGACGACCTGAGCGCCGTCCTCGACGACGCCACGTACAACGGTGATGCCACCGCCACCTCCGGCAAGGTGTCCTACACCCAGCCGGTGCTCGGCTGGACCGGCGACCTGCCGGTCGGCGGCAGCGCCCGGGTGACGTACACGGTGAAGGTGAAGGACCCGGCCGCCGGGGACCACACGCTGCGCAACACGGTGGTGTCCGACCGGCCCGGCGGCAACTGCCCGGCCGGCTCGACCGCCGGCGAGTGCACCGCCACGGTGACGGTGACCACGTCCACGCCGTCCCCGACGTCCTCGCCCTCGCCCTCGTCCTCCTCCTCGGCGACGGCAACCGCGACGGCGACGCCGACCGACAGCCCCAGCTCCCACCCGGAGCCCACCGGCACGCAGCCGCCGGGCGCCGGCGCCGGCAGCAGCGGCGGCGGCGGCCTCGCCGCGACGGGCAGCCAGGTCGCGCTGATCGGCGGCATCGGCGCCGCCGTCGTCCTCGGCGGCGCGGCCCTCGTCCTCGCCTCCCGCCGTCGGAGTCACCGGCACTGACGCCCCGCTCCTGAAATGAAGGCGGCCCCACCGCAGTTGTCGGTGGGGCCGCACGCGGGCTCGGACAGGAGGAACGGGCGGCGAGCACGCGGCACACGAGGCCGAGCAGCACGCGTCGGCCGGGCAACCACCCCGCGGCGCCGGACACGGAAAGCTGGTCTTTCCTCGTTCCGCTGACACATGGACGTCTCCTGCGGCATCGTCGGTCCCGCGCCCCGGCGGACGGGTGCTCAGGACGGCCGGATCCCGGAGGGACACCGTGGGCGAGCGGGAAACGTGGACGACGGACGAGTTCGGGGACTCACACGAAGGCGCCGTCGGCGTGCTCCTGCCCGACGGCACCGTTCCCGAACCCGCGTACCTGATCCTGACGGAGCACGGGGCCGGGCGGGTAACCACGCAGTGGACCGTGTACGACGGCAGCGCCGGCCTGCGCCCGCGGGCCCACGCCCTGCGCGCCGTGTGCTCCTGCGGCTGGACCGGCGCCGCGCGCGCCCTCGACTGGGACCGGTTCGGCGAACAGACCCTCGGCGAAGCGGCCGTGGACCTGGCGACGGAGTGCGAGGAGGAGTGGGACGGGCACGCCGCCGAGGTGGAGAGGTCCGCTGTGGCCCTGCCGGAGGAGATCAACGAACTGCTGCGCCGCCTGGCCGACGGGATCGAGACGTTGGGGAAGGACTCCCCGCTGGCGGCACTGAGGGCCGCCAGGATGCTGGAGGTGACGGCGGAGCGTACTGCCTACTGGCCCGCCCACGATGCCCGGCGAGACCTGAGCCTGGAGGAGACCTCCGCCGCGCTCGGCCTGAACGAGGACGGCGCCCGTCGGCTGCTGGGCCGCTTCGGACGCTGGAGCCCGTACAGCTGAGACCCTGACCGGCGGCAAGGGACGGGCGGCGCACCAGCCGCCCCGACGACTGCGGGCACTGACGCTTCCGACGGCATCCGGTCGATGTCCACCGGGTCGTGACACCCCGGCGGTACCGCCGAGTCAGGGTCCGATCAGGTGGCGGGGCACACCAGCGCACAGGGGGTCCGTCCGTCCTTCGATCGTGCCGGCTCGGTGTCTCGGCCCGCTCCGCGCGCGCCGCGCTACCGGTCGGACGGCCGGCCTGCCCGGCGCCACGAGGGGTGCCGGGCGGGCCGGTTCAGCGCAGCACCTCCAGCTCCGGCCAGTCGTCGCCGGGCCGGTCGAGGAAGCCGGTGGGCCGCCCCGTCAGGTACCGCGCGAAGAAGGCGGCGACGGCGGTGCGCTGGGCGGCCAGGGAGCGCCGGGGGTCGACGGTGCCGATGAGTCCGGCCGCGTCGGGGACCGGGAGGCGGCGGACGAGCTGGGGCAGGAGGACCTGGAGGTCGGTGTACGAGCCGTGGGCGGCGTTCCGCAGCCGCAGGGCGTGCCGGGGGCCGGTGGACGCGGCCCAGAAGGAAGCCCAACTCGGTTCGGTGCGCAGGGTCTTCGTACCGGAGGCCATCAGCAGGAAGGGCTTGGCGAGGCCGCTGTCGGCGACGGGTCCGAGGAGGGCGCCGTCGAGGTCGGCCGCCGCGCGGACGCGGGTCTCGTCGTGGGCGAGCTCGGCGGCGACGGAGCCGCCGAGGGACTGCCCCAGCACGCCGGTCCTGGCCGGGTCGGCGGCTTCGGCGAGCCCGTCCGGGAGTGGGCCGGTGCCGCTGTCGGGGCGGTCCCCGCGGGCGAGCCGGTCGAGTGCGCCGAGGACGAAGCGGGCGTCGGCGAGGCGGGCCCGTGAGTGCCCGGCGAGGAGGGCGGCGATGACCTCCGGGGTGAGGTCGTCGGGAAGCGGGAGGGCGCGTTCGACCCGGCCGCCGGGGAACTCGACCTGTTCGGCCTCGTACGTGGAGTCGAGGGCGACGACGAGGTGGCCGCGGCTCGCCAGTTCCTCGGCCAGGGTGGTGCCGAGGGCGCGCGAGCCGCCGTCGCCGGAGGAGAACAGCACCACGGGCAGCCGGCCGGCGCGGCGGGCGACGGGCGCGCCGGTGCGGGCGTGGGTCCTGATCCCCCGCCAGTCGGCGGCACCGGCGGGGACACCGAGGGCCGGTGCGGAGTGCGCGTCCCAGTCGGCCGCCGCGGCCGGGGACAGCCAGGGGGCCGTCGGATGCCCGGCGCCGGGTTCCGCCGGGTACCAGAGGCCGGCCATGAGCTCCCGGTAGGGCTTGGCGGGCAGGAGGGGGTCGGGGCGGCTGTCGTCGACCAGGTGCAGCGCGACGGTGCCCACGGGCCAGGGCCCGGTGGGCGCGGGCAGGCGCAGTGGGACGGGGGCGCCGGGGGCGTGCGCGGGGCCGTGTCCCCCGGCCGGGGTGGCGGGGCGGCTTTCCGCGGCGAAGGCGGGGGCGGCGGCCACGGTGGCGAGCGCGGCGGCGCCGAGCGTGCCGAGCAGGGCGCGGCGGGTCGGGGGCATGGGCGGGCTCCTCGGGCAGTGCGGATACGGGGTCGCCACCAGGATTCCGCCGCCGGGGGTGCGGGGCGCCCTGCCGGGGGACGATCCCGCAGGTGGGCGCGGGTCGCCCCGGGGCGCGTCCGCTCCTCCGCGCGGAGGAGCCCCCGGTGTTCCGGGGTCTCCCCCGGTCTCCGCCGCTGGGCGGACGCCTCAGCGGGCGCGGGGGCCCTACCGTGGGGCTCCGGCGAGGACGCCGGACGACGCGGACGCGAGGACGGACACGATGGCCGAGACCGGCGCGGTACGGACGGGCCCGCCGGGCGCCCTCGCCTGGCTGCCGGGGCGGGTGCCGCCCCTGGTGGCGGACGCCGCGCTCGCGGCGGCCCTGTTCCTGGTGACGCTCGGGCCGGGGCGGGTGGCGGACGGTACGGGCTTCGCGTTGCAGACCGCTCTGGTGCTGCCGTTGGTGTGGCGGCGGCGGGCGCCCCGGGCCGCGTTCGTGGTGATCGCCGCCGCGGCGCTCGCGCAGTGGCTGCTGGGTGTTCAGCTGCCGGCCGACGCGGCGTTGCTGGTCGCCCTCGGGACGGTGACCGCGCGGGCGCCGTACCGGTCGGCGTGGGCGGCGGCTCTGGTGGCGGTGGCCGGGACGGTGCCGGCGGCGGCGCGCTGGGCGCCCGAGGGCCGGTTCCTCGCCTCGGCCGCCGCGATGACGGCGGCGGTTGCCGCGAGCGCGCTGCTCGGGGCCAACGCCCGGATCCGGCGGGCCGCGCGGGCGGAGCGGCTGGCGCGGCTGGAACGGGACCGCGACGAGCGGGAGCGTCGGGCGGTGGAGGAGGAACGCGCCCGGATCGCGCGGGAGTTGCACGACAGCGTGACGCACGGCCTGTCGGTGGTGGTGGCGCTGGCGGACGCGCTCGGGCACGCGCGGCCGGCCGACGCCTCCGCTGTGACGGCCCGGATCGCGGAGACCGGGCGGCAGGCGCTGACCGACATGCGGCGGGCGCTGGGCCTGCTCCAGGACGCCGGTCCCGACGCGGGGCCCGGGGACGACCGGCGCTCGCCACCGGGGATCGGGCAGCTCGGGGCGCTGTGCGAACGGACGGAGGCGGCAGGCCTCGTGACCCGGCTGCGGGTGGACGGCGAGGCCGCCGGGGTGCCGGCCGCGGCGCAGCTGACGGTGCACCGGCTCGTCCAGGAGTCGCTGGCCAACGCGCTGCGCCACGCGCCGGAGGGGGCGCGCGCCGAGGTGCGGGTGTCCTGCGCGCCGGGGGCGGTCACGGTCGAGGTGACCGACGACGGGCGGGCCGCAGGGACCGGGCGACCGGGATCCGCCGGGTCCGGGCGGGGTCTCGCGGGGATGCGGGAGCGCGCCGCGGCCTTCGGCGGGGTGTTGGAGGCGGGCCCGCGGCCGGGCGGCGGCTGGCGGGTCTTCGTACGGCTGGATCCCGGGGGCGCGCCGTGAGCGTCCGGGTGCTGCTGGTGGACGACGAGGAGCTGCTGCGGCTGGCGTTCGGCATGATCCTGCGCGCCGAGCCGGACATGGAGCCGGTCGGGGAGGCGGCCGACGGGGCGGCGGCGGTGGAGCTGGCGCGGCGGCTGCGGCCGGACGTGGTGCTGATGGACGTCCGGATGCCCGGCACCGACGGCATCGAGGCGACCCGGCGGCTGCTGCGCGAGGTGCCCGGGACGCGGGTGCTGGTGCTCACCACCTTCGACCTGGACGCGTACACCTTCGACGCGCTGCGGGCCGGGGCATCCGGCTTCCTGCTGAAGAACAGCCGGCCGGAGGAGCTGCTGGGGGCGATCCGCGACGTGGCCCGGGGGGACGCCGTGGTCTCCCCCCGGGTGACCCGGCGGCTGCTGGACCGCTTCGCGCACCGGCTCCCCGCCGCCGGGGGCGACGGTGGCGGGGGCGACGCGGAGCGGCTGCGCGCGCTGACCGCGCGCGAGCGGGAGGTCCTGCTGGGCACCGCCCGCGGCCTGACCAACACGGAACTCGCCGCCGCCCTCGGTCTCGCGGAGCCCACGGTGAAGAAGCATCTCGGCCGGGTCATGGCCAAGCTGGATCTGCGGGACCGGGTACAGGCGGTGATCTTCGCGTACGAGTGCGGGCTGGTCGGACCGGGGTAGGCGCGGGCGGCCGCCGGGCGGGGGCCGGCGGCTCGGGCGAGGTCGACGGCGGTCCAGGAGATGGCGACGGCGTCGTTCTCGTCGAAGCGGCTGGAGAGCGGGCAGTCGAAGGGGCCGCCCGCGAACCCGATGGCTCGTGCCGGGAATCCCCTCCGACCTGGAAGGCGGTTCGACGCGGTGTCCGGGATCGCCGGGCAGGGAGGTCCCCCGACCGGGGGAACTCCTCGGGCAGCGTCCGCGAGGAGTCGGCCGGCCGGGTGACCGCCCACCGGCGACGATCACCACGGGGCTGGTGGAACTCTTCAACGGACCGTTCTCCCCCCGCTGTTGGGAGGCGGTACGGTGCGCGGATGCATACACGTGTGACGGGCATCGCCGTGCGGCGCGGCCGGATGCTGCTGCTGGACCAGGACACCGAGGGGCCTCGGAGGTGGTCCCTGCCCGGCGGGAAGGTCGAGGGCGGCGAGACCCTGGCCGGGGCGCTGCGCCGGGAGATGCTGGAGGAGACCGGGCTCGACATCGAGGTCGGCCCCCTGCTGTACGTCTGCGACGTCACGGCCGGGGCCCGGTGGGCGAGAGCGCCGCGCAGCGCCAGGACGGCCGTGACCAGCGCCGAGAGTGCGGTGCGGCGGCCTGCGAGGGTGGTGCGTTCGGGCTGGAGCCCGGGATCGCCCGGGGTCATGCCGCCCGCACGATCAGCAGAAGCAGGCCGAGGCCGGTCAGCGCGGCACCCGTGGCCAGCACCGGCAGCAGCCGGCTCGGCGGCAACGGCCGCCGGTGGCGCATCGCCCGCTGGACCGAACGCCACCGGAAGTAGGCCGTCGTGCACAGCAGAGCCCCCACCACCGCCAGCCCGGCACCGAGCACCTTGTCCGCCACGACCCGGTCGGGCCTGGTCCTCGGACGCCCGGGTCCCACGCGCGGGACACTGATGGCATCGAGGACGGCGGGCAACATCGTGCAGTCGGCCGTGTTGCCGGAACTCAGCACGATCGACAGCGGCAGGCCCCGACCGTCGACCGCCAGATGGATCTTGGTTGTCAGCCCGCCCCGGGACCTGCCGAGCGCCTCGCGGCGCGCAACTGCTGCCGGATCATCCGATTCGTCCTCGGGCTGATCCCCTTTTTGCGGGCACCGGCCGCGTGCTGGTGGGCCCTCGCGGCGGTGGAGTCGATCGAGACCGTCCACTCCACGGTCCCCACCGAGTCGTTGCGGACCTGAACCTCCTGCAGAAGCGCGGCCCACGTGCCGTCCTTCTCCCATTGGGCGAAGCGCCGGTAGACGGTCTGCCACGGCCCGTACCGTTCGGGCAGGTCACGCCACGGGGCACCCGTGCGCAACCGCCACAGAACCCCGTTCACCACCTGGCGGTGATCCCGCCAAGGACGCCCAGCACCGTCCCGCTGCGGCAGCAACGGCTCAATCCGAGCCCACGCAGCATCCATTATCTCTCCTCGACCCACCACAAGATCAATTATGAAACACGGCCAGGCCCCGCACGGGGGCAAGACCCCGGGAGCAGATCGCGGTGAACGGAGACAGCCCGACCCATGGACCAGAAGCCGGACGTGAACGACACCGGCCGACCGCGGCGACGGCGCCGCAGCCGGCAGGAGACCGAGGCCGACCTGCTCGACGCGGCGCGCCGGCTGTTGCAGCGCGACGGCGTGCTCACGGGCGTGAACCTGCGGGAGATCGCGACCGAGGCGGGGGTCAACCACGGGCAGATCTACCAGTACTACGGCAGCCGCCAGGCCCTGCTGCGCGCCTCGGTGGCCGACCTGGTGGACCGTCAGGTGGCCGAACGGGAGGCCGGGTTCTGGGACCTGCCGTTCGCCGAGCGCCGGGCCGAGATGTTCCGGCACCGGATCGCCGAGCCCGAGGTCGTCCGGCTGGAGGCCCTGCTCGCCCTCGACGGCGACGAGGGCGTCAACCCGCTGCCCCGGTTCGCCCAGACCCGCCGCAGCCTGGAGCGCGACCGCCGCGAGGGCGCGCTGCCGCCCGACAGCGACCCGGTGGCGGCCCACGTCATGGCCGCCGCCACCCTGGTCGGCTACGTGATCTTCCGCGAGGCGTACGCCCGTGGCACCGGCATCCCGCTCGACGAACTCGACGAGCGCGCTGAACGCGCCTACGCCCGGATGGTCGCCGGCCTCACCGGCGACTCCCCCTCGGAGGCGCGGAACGGCGGATGACGGGACGGCGGATGACGGAGCGCGGATGACGGGGCGCGGATGACGGGCGGATGCCGGGGCGGGAGCTCACCGCCGCGGGTCGGTCGCACGAGGGCCCCGGGCGGTAGCCGGCGCCCCCTGCCTCCCGCCGGAACGACGGCAAACGCCCCCGCCCCCCGCAAGTACCGGGGACGGGGGCGCCTGGTGCCGGGGCGTGCCGGGGCGTGCCCGGTCAGCTCCGGGTGGCCACGAGCTGGCTGGAACCGTCCGGCAGGCCCGCGATGGCGACGCGCTGGGCCGGGAAGGTGCTCACGCCCGCCGGGCCCTGGACGGCGGTGAAGCCGGACCAGTTGCCGGTGCCGAAGCGGGTCTCGTGGTAGAGGTTGCCGTCGTTGCCGATCACCGCCACCTGGGACGAACCGTCCGGCAGGCCGGCGATGCCGACCGTCCGCGCGGCCATGGTCGGCGTACCGACGCCGGGGAGCGCGGCGAAGCCGCTCCAACTGCCATTGGCGAAACGGGTCTTGTGGTAGACGTTGCCGTCGTTGCCGATCGCCAGCACCTGGGTGGAGCCGTCCGGCAGGCCCGCGATGGCCACCCGGCCGGCCGCCATGGTCGGCGTGCCGACGCCGGGGAGCGCGGCGAAACCGCTCCAACTGCCGTTGGCGAAACGGGTCTTGTGGTAGACGTTGCCGTCGTTGCCGATCGCCAGCAGCTGGGTGGACCCGTCCGGCAGGCCCGCGATGGCGACGTCCCCGGCCGCCATGGTCGGGGTGCCGACCCCGGGAAGCGGAGCGAAACCGCTCCAACTGCCGTCGGCGAAACGGGTCTCGTGGTAGACGTTGCCGTCGCTGCCGATCGCCACCACCTGCGAGGAGCCGTCCGGCAGGCCCGCGATGCCGGCCCGGCGGGCCTGCGTGGTCGGCATGCCGTCAGCGGGGAGCGCGGCGAAGCCGCTCCAGCCGCCGTTCGCGGCCCGGACCCCGTGGTAGAGCCGGCCGTCCAGGCCGATGCCCAGTTCCTGCGAGGAGCCTCCCGGCAGTCCGGCGATCGCGGCCTCCGAGCCGCGGAACAGGCCCGCCCCGCCCGTCAGCGGGCCGAAGCCGGGCCAGGCGCCCGTGCTCTGGCGCACGCCCAGGAAGAACGCGGAGGACTGGGGCCGCGGGATCCCGGTGAGCTGGATGTCGAGGTAGTCCTGGTCTATGCCTATCGAGAAGCCGCCCCAGGTCTCCGGGTTCTGCGGCGAGGCGTACTGGTGGGCGCGCTGGTGGGCTGACCAGTAGCCGGCCGGTATCGCCGGGTCCGCGGTGTCCTCGCGGCCGTTCCAGTTGGCGCTGAAGACGGCGTCGGGCATGGTGTAGGCGCCGTTGCCGACGTTGGCGGCCAGGTCCTTCATGCCGGACGAGGAACTGCTGTAGACGCCGGAGTTGTAACCCCAGGCGTGCAGTTCGTTGGTCCACGCGGTCAGGAAGGCGAGCACCGCGCCCGAGTACTGCGGGGCGTAGTCCTCCATGTCGTAGTAGAGGACCGCGCCGGGACCGAAGCCGAGGGCCCTGGCCTGGCTCACCGCGTCGTCGGCGGCGCCGGCGCCCTCGGTGGCGGGCGAGACGATCGACGAGGCCTGCACGCCGACGTACAGCGGCATGAAGGCCCAGCCCGCGGCCTGCTGCTGCTGGACCCAGGAGGCCGTCAGGTTCGGTTGGGCACAGGCCCGCTTGGCGCCGCCGATGTAGACGCCGACCGCCCGGTACGGGGAGGAGGTCATCCACGCGTTCATCGCCGCGCCGGAGGGCGCCGTGCAGGCGTCGAACCCCTTGCCGGTGTGGTTCGTCGCCGACACGGGTATCGACGCCGCAGCGGCCTGGCCGGACGGCGCTGCCGCGGCGGCGGTGGACCGCGGCGCGACGGCCGTCCCGGCACCGGCGGGCGCCGGCTCCGGCAGGTGCGCCGGCGCGGGGGTGAGCCCGGCGCCGGTGACGATCCGCCGCACCAGCGGCTGGTCCGTGTCGTACGTCCCGGTCACCGCGACGACGCCGTCGTTCGCCCGGATCACGTGCGCGACGGGGCTGGAACCCTCCTGGTCCGGTGCGGCGCCGGCGGCGGGCTCGACCAGCAGGGCCTCGGTGCGGCCGACCAGCCGCGGCGGACAGACCTGCTGCTCGCCCGGGTGACCGAGGTACACCGCGTGCCGGTCGAAACGGACACAGGTCTTCGGGTCCGCGGTCAGATCCACCACCGGCCAGGCCGCGGGCACGTGGAAGACGCGGCCCTGGTACGTCACCGCCTTGGTGTCCGGACTTCCGGCGGGAGCGGCCGCGGCGGAGCCGGTGGCGGCGGCAACCGCCGTGAGCACGGCCGTCGCGACGGCCGCGGCGCTCCGGAGCGCTGTCATACGGGTCTTCACCCAGATCTCTCCTGACATGACGGAAGGCCGCGCGCCGAGGAGTCGGCCGCGCGGCGTCGGCGGCCACCCTATCCACGCCCGCCGCGCGGCGGGCCGGCCGGCAGCGGGCGTCGTGCCGCAGGGGCCGGCGAACGAGGCGGACCGCTGCCCGTGACCCGTCGTCAGGTCCGGCCCCCGGGCCCGGGGCCGCGTTCCTCAGCGGCGGAACAGGCCCCGCCGCTTCGCCGGCGCGACGGGCCGCACCGTCGTCACCGGGTGCGGCGTGTCGAGCAGGGCCACGACGACGTGGAGGAAGGGGCGGGCCTCGGCGGTCGTCCCGGTCCGGTGCAGGCGGTGGCGGTCCCGCCCGCCCGCCGGATCAGCCGTCGATCGGCGTCAGTCCGGGGTAGACGTCCTGCCAGCGGTAGCGACGGCAGTGGAAGTGCCAGTAGGCGAAGGCCGTCATGTAGCGTTCGAGGTGCGGGCGTTGCTCGTCGGTGGCGAGGCCGAGCACACGGCGGTAGGCGGCGAGACCGCTGTCGAGGCTCCGGCGGTAGGCGGCGAGGTAGGGGATGTTCTCGCTCACCGCGCGGCGGTGGATCCGGCTGGCGGTGAAGTCCTCACCGTGCACGGCCTCCTTGTAGAAGGACAGGACGTCGTTGACGTCGTTGAGGAAGGCGACGCAGGAGCTCAGCGCCGCCGTCCAGAAGGCCCGGTGGCGGGTGGCGCTCAGACAGGGGTCTGTGAACTGGAGCGAGGTGAACCAGAACTGGGAGAACCCGTTGAAGACGCGGACGAAGTCGCTGTCGACCTCGTCGGACGCCTCCGGTGTGAACTCCGACTCCATCAGGACGCCGGTGATCGCGTTGTAGAAGAAGGTCCTGAAGACGGCGAGGAAGGTCGGATCGCAGTGCCGCGCGACCTCACCGAACATGTGCCGGATGTACCGCGCGTTCGGCGAGGACGCGCCCGGCTCGGGCAGCATGCCGGCCCGCAGGATGACCTCGGCCTCCGCCCGGTCGTGGCAGCACACGTCGTCGGTGTTGGTGGTGAACACCCAGATGCGGTCGAGGGCGAGCGCGAGGGCGTCGTCGGCGACGGGCACCATGAGGGCGCGCATCAGCGTGATGTGGTCCGTGGTGGCCGGGGGGACCGTGACACCGAACGCCGCGAACTCGGCGGTGAGCAACCGGGCGTCGGCGCGGGCCTGGGCGAGGTCGACGGGCGGATCGAAGGGTTCGGTGAAGGCGATCATCCCGTCGACCAGGCCCGAGTCCAGGACGCCGGCGACCATGCCGCGGTGCCGGGGATCGGGAACGGCGTCGAGGCCGCTGCGCGCGGTGTAGTGGAGGGTGTCCAGGCCAGGCGGTCGAGGGTGTCTGATCGTCAGGCGGTCCGTCGGGTCCATGCCGCATCCCTCCGTACGTCGTCTCCGGCCGGCGGCGGTACGCACCTGCACGGCCGCGCCGATCCTCACACGGCCGCCGCGCCCGCCGCCCGCTGACACGGCGTTCCGAACTCGACCGGGTGTACGCCGCCCACGGGAGTTGACGAAAGTGGGACGCGTGGGGCGCGTGGGCCCCCGTCGCGCGCGGCGGCGGGCTCACCCGTCTCGCAGCAGGGCGTGCAGCGGGCGGTCGACCGCCTGGGCGGCGGGCCGGGTGAGGTGCAGGGCCGTGTGGAAGAGACCCTCGGTCTCCTTGCCGCGGGGATCGTCGCCGGCCGCCGACACGGCCGCGACGGCGTACGCCTGCTCGTCGGGGCCGGTGAAGCGGCGCTGCGGATAGGTGCGGGCGGTGTCCCTCTCCGTGGTCAGGCCCAGCGCGGCCAGTCCGTCGGAGACGTTCCGGTAGGAGCCCGTCCGCAGGACGAAGGCCGCCACCCATGGCGGCTGCTGCCTGCCCTCCAGCAGCGGACGGAAGGTCCGGGCGGACAGGAAGCTCGCCCCGCCGGTCAGGGTGATCAGCCGGGTGCCGCGGGTGGCCCGGTGCAACTCCCGGCTGGGCGGGGCGGTTTCCAGGTTCTCGACGAACCCGGCATCGAGCAGACCGGCGGCGCGACCGTAGCCGACGGCCGGCGCGGAGATGTCGAGGCCGATGACGGGTACGGCGTCCGGACGACGGCGCGCCGCGTAGAACTCCCGGTCCGAGGCGATCAGTTCGGCGGTCGTCAGGCGGGCCACCCCCGGTGAGGTGTAGCGGTCGTGCAACTCCTCCATCGTCACGTTGTGGTTGAGCAGCGCCGCGTTGATGCCGTACGAGCAGCAGACGTCCAGGACCGTGGCCGGCGGCTCGTCGCCCCGGCCGTCGGCCGGGCGCGGGGGAGCCTCGGGAAGGCCGACGGGAGCCAGGAGCCCGCGGAAGACGCGCTGGGCGTGATGGGGTGTCTGGTACTCCAGCGCCCCCAGGACCTCGAAGTACGACCGAGGGTCCGGCCGGCCGTAGATGTCGTCGAAGCCGGTCATCCGCGTGGCCGTACCCGGTGTGTGCTCGTTCCCAGCCGCGGTCATCGGGGCGCCTCCTCGTTCGGGTGAGACAGGCTTAGCGCACCGGGCGGCCGGCCGGAAAGGGCGCCGATCCGGACACGGCCGCCTCCCGGCTCGGCACGGGGCTGATCCGGACCGGTACGCCCTCCCAGCCGCACAGACGGCTGACCCTCACCGACGGCGTCCACCGTCGGTGAGGGTCGTGCCCTCACGGGCTCACGGGCCGGAGCTGGTCGGTCAGGCGCGCTCCTCGTCCGAGTCCGTCGCGGGTGTGCCGTGTCCGTGCGGATGCGGCTCGTGGTGCCCAGGCTCGTGGTGCCCAGGCTCGTGTCCCGGCTCGTGCCCGGGCTCGTGTCCCGGCTCCCACGGGTGCTCGTCCGGCGGGCAGGGGGTGGGCGGGCAGGGCGGCGGCGGGCACTTGCTGTCCTTGACCGTGATCGCCACGCACCGGCAGTCGTCGGTCAACTCGACCGTGCTCACCGCGGGTTGCGGCAGGCTGTAGCCCTCGGGTGCGGATACCTCCTGCCAGTAGTAGGTGCCCAACGGCAGGTCCGCCGCCGAACAGACACCCGACGCCGGGGTCACACACGGAGCGCCCACCGCGGTGTCCGGGTTCGCCCCGGAGGTCTGTAGCCCGGGCACGCCGTTGGTCTCGTGCCACAGCTGGAACGTCGCCCCCGCCAGGGGGTGTCCGGTCTCGGCATCGACCTTCTTCACGCTGGTGGAACCGGTCCCGGTAGCGGTCTTGGTGTCCCTGACCGTCACCTGGACGTCCGGCGCGTTGGTGTCGAGGACGACCGTGGTCACCGTCTGCCCCGGCAGGTCGTAGCCGGGCGGGGCCGCGACCTCCTGCCAGTAGTAGGTACCCAACGGCAGGTCCGCCGCCGAACAGACACCCGACGCCGGGGTCACACACGGGGCCCCGACGGCGGTGTCCGGGGTCGCACCCGTGGTCTGCAAGCCCGCGACCCCGTTGGTCTCGTGCCACAACTGGAACGTCGCCCCCGCCAACGGCTGCGACGTCGCGGAGTCCACCTTCGTCACGCTGGTGGACCCGGTCACGACAGCGGTCTTGGTGTCCCTGACCGTCACCTGGACGTTCTGCCCGTTGGTGTCGAGGACGACCGTGGTCACCGTCTGCCCCGGCAGGTCGTAGCCGGGCGGGGCCGCGACCTCCTGCCAGTAGTAGGTACCCAACGGCAGGTCCG